>JAIYCR010000114.1 GCA_027487905.1 Rubrivivax sp.
CGGCGGCGCTGCCACGCCTGGCGCCGCAGCGCCGCCACCGGCGGCCGCGGCGGCCGTCGCAGCGGTCTGGCCGGACAGCTTGCGCAGCTCGTCGACGTTCTTGGTGAGCTCGGCCACGCGCGTGGCCGCGTCCTTGCGCTCGGTCTCCCGCGAGACGCGGGCTTCCGGCGCCGACGCTGCGGACGCACCCTTGCTGAGCGTCAGGCGGTCGTTGCCGGCAGCGGCGGCGGGGCGGCGGTCTTCGACCGCGGCCTGCACCCGGCCGGAGGCCTGACGGGACGAACTTTCGCCGGGCACCGCGGTGGCCGCACGGGCCAGGCGCTGGCGGAAGGCGCCGAAGTCAGCGCTCTGTGCCTGGATGATCTGGCGGGCTTCGGCCGGAGACACCGCACCGGCCGCTTCGGCCGAGGGCAGGTTCAGGGTGCTGCCGGCGCGCAGCAGGTTCATGTTGTTGTTGATGAACGCATCCGGGTTGGAGCGGTACATCGACACCAGCATCTGGTCGAGCGACACGCCCTGCCGCGGGTTGCGGGCGGCCAGGCGCGACAACGTGTCCCCGGGACGCACGACGACTTCGCTCGCGCCGGCGGCAGCGGCCAGACGGGCAGGCGCAGGCGCGGACGACGGCGCAGCGGCGCGGGCCGGCGCGGCAGCGGGTGCGGGGGACGGCGCCGGCGCCGGCGGCGCAGCGGCAGCCGGCGGCAAGGCGGCAGGCGTGGGTGCCGGTGCAGCCGCTGCAGCCGCCGGGGCCGGCGCCGGACCGATGGCCGCTCCGACCGGCGGCGCTGGCGCCCGGGCAGTCGGGGGGTCGATCAGCAGCGTGTACTCGCGCACCAGACGGCCGGTCGTCCAGTTCAGCTCGAGGATGAGGTCGACGAAGGGGTCCTGCACCGGGCGGTCGCTGCTGACGCGCAGATAGGACCGGCCATCGGGGCGCCGCTGCAGGCTGACCTGCGTGGCGGTGAGCACGGCGTTGTAGTCGACGCCCGCCGCACGGTAGGACTCCTGCGGGGCGATGCGCACCCGCAGGCCGGAGGCCTCGTCGGGCGTGATGCTGGTGACGTCGATCTCGGCGCGCAGCGCCTCACCCAGGCCGGACTGCACATTCAGGCGGCCCAGCGTCAGCGCCCACGCGCTGGAGGACACGGCGATCATGGCGGCAGCGGCCAGCCCCGTGAGGGCGAACCGGCCGACCGGGCGCAAAGCGTTCTTCAAGGCATCTCCCCAAGGTCAACCCGGCCACCTCTGGGGGATGGCCGGCTCATGCGCGTCCGGACGGGCGTCGATGCCGCCGCCAGATCCGGCCGTGAAACTCCCGAAATCACAATAGCAGCGGGAAGATACAAAGACAAGCTCATCCAAAGTCTGAATTGGCCAGGTGCGGGCGGAATGCCCGATCGGAGCACCGCCGCGGGGGCGTGCCCCGCCTGGCGCGCAGGCTCAGGACTCGACGAGGATACGCAGCATCCGGCGCAGCGGCTCGGCCGCACCCCACAGCAGTTGGTCGCCGATCGTGAAGGCTCCCACGTATTGCGGGCCGAGCGCGAGCTTGCGCAGGCGCCCGACCGGGATGGTCATCGTGCCGGTCACCGCCACCGGCGTGAGTTCGCGCACCGTCGCCTCGCGGGTGTTGGGCACGAGCTTCACCCAGGGGTTGTCGTGGGCGATCATCTGCTCCAGATCGGCCAGCGGCACGTCGCGCTTGAGCTTCAGGGTGAGCGCCTGGCTGTGGCAGCGCATCGCGCCCACCCGCACGCAGATGGAGTCGATCGGCGTAGGCTCGGTGCCGAAGCCCGGGCCACGGCCGAGGATCTTGTTCGTCTCGGCCCCGCCCTTCCACTCCTCCAGGCTCGTGCCGTCGCCCCGGTCGCTGTCGATCCAAGGGATCAGGCTGCCGCCCAGCGGCACCATGAAGTTGGCCGTCTCCTCGGCGCTCATCGAGCGCTGGCGATCGGCCACGCGGCGGTCGATCTCGAGGATGGCCGAGGCTGGGTCGTCCAGCAGCGGGCGGACCTCGGCGTTCAGCGTGCCGTACTGGGTGAGCAGCTCGCGCATGTGCTGCGCGCCACCGCCCGACGCGGCCTGGTAGGTGGTGGCCGTCATCCACTCGACCAGGTCGGCCTTGAAGAGGGCACCCACGCCCATCAGCATGCAGCTCACCGTGCAGTTGCCGCCGATGTAGTCGCGCACGCCGCGCGCCAGCGCCGAGCGGATCACCGGCAGGTTCACCGGGTCGAGCACGATCACGGCGTCGTCGTTCATGCGCAGCGTCTTGGCCGCGTCGATCCAGTAGCCCTTCCAGCCGGCTTCGCGCAGCCGGGGGTAGACCGCCTTGGTGTACTCGCCGCCCTGGCAGGTCAGCACCACGTCGCAGCCGCGCAGCCGCTCGATGTCGTGGGCGTCGTGCAGCACCGGATCGGCCCCGGCGATGTCCGACAGCGCCGCGGGCAGCTTTCCACCCGCGTTGCTGGTGCTGAAGAAGACCGGCTGGATGTGGGCGAAGTCGCCCTCGGCGCGCATGCGCTCCATCAGCACGGAGCCCACCATGCCGCGCCAGCCGACCAGGGCCACGCGGGGGTTGTGTGTGATTGCCATCTCGTTCCTCTGCCTGTGCGTTGACCGGGCCCCTTGCGCGTCCGGCTCGAATCGCCGGGGCCCAGATGTGGAGGCGAGACGGTCCGGAGCTGCTCAGCTCTGGGTGGTGGTTTTGGAGGTGCCGGCCTTGACGGCCTGGACGACGGCGTCACCCATCTCGCGGGTGCCCACGCGCCGGCAGCCTTCGCTCCAGATGTCCCCGGTGCGAAGCCCGGCGGCCAGCACCTGCTGCACCGCCGACTCGATGCGGTCGGCGGCTTCGGCTTGCTGAAGGGTGTAACGAAGCATCATGGCGGCGGACAAAATTGTAGCCAGCGGGTTTGCAACACCCTGACCGGCGATGTCCGGCGCGCTGCCGTGGCTGGGCTCGTAAAGGCCCTTGTTGTCGCGGTCGAGCGACGCGCTGGGCAGCATGCCGATCGAGCCGGTGAGCATCGCGGCTTCGTCGGACAGGATGTCGCCGAACATGTTGCCGGTGACGATCACGTCGAAGGCCTTGGGCGCCTTGACCAGCTGCATCGCGGCGTTGTCCACGTAGAGATGGTCCAGCTGCACGTCGGGGTATTGCGCATGCACCTCGGTGACCACGTCCTTCCAGAACTGGAAGGTCTCCAGCACGTTGGCCTTGTCCACGCTGGTGAGCTTGCCGCGGCGGCGGCGCGCGGCCTGGAAGGCCACGTGCGCGATGCGCTCGATCTCCGGGCGGCTGTAGCGCATGGTGTCGAAGGCCTCCTCGGCACCGGGGAAGTGGCCGTCGGTGGCCGTGCGGCGCCCGCGCGGCTGGCCGAAGTAGATGTCGCCGGTGAGCTCGCGGATGATGAGGATGTCCAGCCCCGCCACCAGTTCGGGCTTGAGGCTGGACGCATGGGTGAGCTCGGCGTAGCACAGCGCCGGACGCAGGTTGGCAAAAAGCCCGAGGTGCTTGCGCAGGCCCAGGATGGCCTGCTCCGGGCGCAGCGGCCGGTCGAGCTTGTCGTACTTCCAGTCGCCCACGGCGCCGAAGAGCACCGCGTCGGCCGCCTTCGCCAGATTCAGCGTGGCCTCGGGCAGCGGATGCCCGCTCGCCTCGTAGGCCGCCCCGCCCACGGGCGCGGTCTCCAGCTCCAGGGGAAGCTCCAGCACCTGCAGAACGCGCACCGCCTGCTCGATGATTTCCGGGCCGATGCCGTCACCCGGCAGCACTGCGATCTTGTGGGACATGGGAAGGGACGCGGGGGTCGAAAGGAAGGAGGATCAGGCCGACAGCCGTCGCGCCAGGTAGGGCAGGCGCGCCAGGCGCTCGGCCTCGAAGGCGCGGATGCGCTCGGCATGGCGCAGCGTCAGCCCGATGTCGTCGAAGCCGTTGACCAGGCAGTACTTGCGGAAGGCCTGCACCTCGAAGGGCAGCTCCTCGCCATCGGGCTTGACCACCACCTGGCGCGGCAGGTCGATCGTCAGGCGATAGCCGACGAAGGCGGCCACCTCGTCGAACAGGCGTGCCACCTGGCTGGCCGGCAGCACGATGGGCAGCACGCCGTTCTTGAAGCAGTTGTTGAAGAAGATGTCGGCGAAGCTCGGCGCGATCAGCGCGCGGAAGCCGTACTGCTCGAGCGCCCAGGGGGCGTGCTCGCGGCTGGAGCCGCAGCCAAAGTTCTCGCGCGCCAGCAGGATGGACGCACCCTGGTAGCGCGGCTGGTTGAGCACGAAGTCGGGGTTGGGCCGGCGCTTGGACGCATCCTGGCCGGGTTCGCCGGTGTCCAGGTAGCGCCAGGCATCGAAGAGGTTGGGGCCGAAGCCGGTGCGGGCAATGGACTTCAGGAACTGCTTGGGGATGATGGCGTCGGTGTCGACGTTGTCGCGGTCCATCGGGGCCACGAGGCCGGGGTGCACGGTGAAGGCTTGCATGGGGTCGGACTCCTTCAGGCGATGCGGCGCACGTCCACGAAGTGGCCCTGCATCGCCGCCGCGGCCGCCATGGCCGGGCTCACCAGGTGGGTTCGGCCGCCAGCACCCTGGCGACCCTCGAAGTTGCGGTTGCTGGTGGAAGCGCAGCGCTCGCCGGGCTCCAGGCGGTCGGCGTTCATCGCCAGGCACATCGAGCAGCCGGGCTCGCGCCACTGGAAGCCGGCGGCCTTGAAGACCTCGTGCAGGCCCTCGCGTTCGGCCTGTGCCTTCACCTGCCCCGAGCCAGGCACCACCAGCGCCAGGCGGACGTTGGCGGCGATGCGCCCGCCCACGCGGCGCACGACCGCCGCAGCCTCGCGCAGGTCCTCGATGCGGCTGTTGGTGCACGAGCCGATGAAGACCTTGTCGATGCGGATGTCGGTGATCGGGCGGTTGGGCTCCAGGCCCATGTACTTCAATGCCGCCTCCATCGCCGCACGGCGGCTGGCATCGCGTTCGCGGTCCGGGTCGGGCACGCGGCCGTCCACGGTGGTGACCATCTCGGGGCTCGTGCCCCAGGTGACCTGCGGCACCAGCTGGGTGGCGTCGATCTCGACGACGCGGTCCCAGGCGGCGCCTTCGTCCGATCGCAGCGTGCGCCAGTGGGCGACGGCCTGATCCCATTCGGGCCCGCCGACGAAGCGGCCGGTGGCCGGATCGGTGCCGGGCGCGAAGGCACGTCCACGCACGTAGTCGATGGTGGTGTCGTCCACCGCCACCAGGCCGGCCCGGGCGCCGGCCTCGATGGCCATGTTGCACACGGTCATGCGGCCTTCCATGCTGAGCGCGCGGATGGTGGAGCCGCCGAACTCGATGGTGTAGCCGGTGCCGCCCGCGGTGCCGATGCGGCCGATCACCGCCAGCACGACGTCCTTGGCGGTGCAGCCGGCCGGCAGCGCCCCCTCCACCTTGACCAGCAGGTTCTTCGCCTTCTTGGCCAGGAGCGTCTGGGTGGCCAGCACATGCTCGACCTCGCTGGTGCCGATGCCGTGGGCGAGCGCACCGAAGGCGCCGTGCGTGCTGGTGTGGCTGTCGCCGCAGACCACCGTCATGCCCGGCAGCGTCGCGCCGTTCTCCGGCCCGATGACGTGCACGATGCCCTGGCGACGGTCGAGGAAGGGAAAGTAGGCGGCCGAACCGAAGGCCTTGATGTTGGCGTCCAGCGTGACCACCTGCTGGCGGCTGGTGGGGTCGGTGATGCCGTCGTAGCCGCGTTCCCAGCCCTCGGTGGGGGTGTTGTGGTCGGCCGTGGCCACGATGGAACTGGTGCGCCACACCGGGCGCCCGGCCAGGCGCAGGCCCTCGAAGGCCTGCGGGCTCGTGACCTCGTGCACCAGGTGACGGTCGATGTAGAGGATGGACGTGCCGTCCTCCTCGGTGTGCACGACGTGCTCGTCCCACAGCTTGTCGTAGAGCGTGCGGGCGGCGCCGGCGTCGGGTCGGGACGGAATGGTCAGGGTCGGGGCGGTCATGGGCGGAGAACTCCTCGGGGCGCGATTGTCCGGCATGTCCAGCCGCCGTGGATGCACCAGGGACGTGCCAGCCGCAGCAGGCGCCCTCGCTGCCCATCGCCAGCGCGCCGCCCTGGCGCTAACCTGAGGTCATGCAATCCGCCACCTGGCTCAACGCCCTGCTCGTCTACCTTGCCGCGGCCGTGGTGGCCGTTCCGGTGTCCAAGGCCCTGGGGCTGGGCTCGGTCATCGGCTACCTGCTGGCCGGCATCGCGGTCGGGCCCTGGGGGCTGGGCTTCGTCACCGAGCCGGCGCAGATCCTCGCCTTCGCCGAATTCGGCGTCGTGCTGATGCTCTTCCTCGTCGGGCTGGAACTGGAGCCCGCCCGCCTGTGGCGGCTGCGAACACCCATCTTCGGCTGGGGCACGGTGCAGGTGGCGGCCAGCGCCGCGCTGATGACCGCCGGCGCGGTGGCGCTGGGCGTTGCCTGGCCGGTCGCGATGGCAGCGGCCCTGGGCCTTGCGATGTCGTCCACGGCCATCGGCCTGTCGGTGCTGAATGAAAGGGGCGCGCTGCCCACCACCTCCGGACAGGGCGTGCTCAGCGTGTCGCTGTTCCAGGACATCTCGGCCATTCCCATCCTGGCGGCCTTCCCGCTGGTGGGCGCTGCGGTGCTGGGCCCGGCCGCAGCCGGCGCCGCACACGGCGCTTCGGGCTGGATGGGGGCGGTGCAGGCACTGGGCGTGATCACCGGCATCGTGCTGGGCGGGCGTCTGCTGCTGCGGCCCGCGCTCCGGTGGATCGCCCGCAGCCACGCGCCGGAGATCTTCACCGCCTTCTCGCTGCTGCTCGTGGTGGCCACGGCGGCGCTGATGCACGCCGTGGGGCTGTCGATGGCGCTCGGCGCCTTCCTGGCCGGCGTGCTGCTGGCCGAGAGCGAATACCGCCGCGCGCTGGAGACCGACCTGGAGCCCTTCAAGGGGCTGCTGCTGGGCCTGTTCTTCATGGCCGTGGGCATGAGCATCGACTTCGCGGTGGTGCTGGCCAACCCCGCCCTGGTGGCCGCCATCGTGCTGGGCTTCCTGCTGATCAAGGCGGCGGTGCTGCTCGTCATGGCGCGGACCATGCCGGTGCCGCTGATGGAGCGGCCGGTCTTCGTCATCCTGCTCGCCCAGGGCGGCGAGTTCGGCTTCGTCGTGTTCCAGGCGGCGCAACAGGCGCGGCTGCTCAGCGGCGGCCAGACGAGCCTGCTGATCGCCGCGGTGGCGGTGTCCATGCTGCTCACGCCGCTGCTGATGGTCGCGGCCGACCGGCTGCTGCTGCCCCGCCTGCAGCGGCGCCGGGCGGGGCAGGCCAAGCCGATGGCCGAGATCGCCGAACCGCAGGACGCGCCCATCATCATCGCGGGCTCGGGCCGCTACGGCCAGATCGTCGGCCGCCTGCTGTTCGCCAATGGCCTGCAGGCCACCGTGCTCGACCACGACGCCGAGGCGGTGGAGGGCCTGCGCCAGTTCGGCTGGAAGGTGTTCTATGGCGATGCCGGACGGCTGGACCTGATGCGCGTGGCCGGAGCGGGGCGGGCCCGCATCCTGGTGCTCGCCATCGACAGCGTCGAGCCCAGCCTGGCCGTCGCGCGGATGGTGCGCGAGCACTTCCCGCACCTGACCATCGTCGCCCGTGCGCGCAACCTCACCCATTACTTCGGGCTGCGGCGCCTGGGCGTGCAGCACATCGAGCGCGAGACGCTCGACTCCGCGCTGATGAGCGGCCGAAGCGTGCTCGAGCTGATGGGCTGGGAGCCACACCAGGCCCGCACGCTGGCGCTGCGCTTTCGGCGCCATTCCATCGAGCTGCTGAACCAGATGGAAGCGCTGCAGGACCCGGCCGACGAAGGTGCGCTCATCGCCGCCTCGCGCCAGGGTCGCCGCCAGCTGGAGGAAACCTTCGCCCGGGAGCGTGCGGCGGCGGCGCAGCGGCAGGGCCGCAAGGGCTGGGATGGCGATGGCAGTGCCGGTGGCGACGCCCACCCGGCTGCGGCCGAGGCCGCCGCCCGCAGCCCGGCCCGGGATTCAGCCGGAAGCTGAACTCAGGGCCACAGCGCAACGGCCCAGGTGCCGCCGGCCAGCAGCATGCACAGCAGCACGGCCGCGCTGCCGAGGTCCTTGGCGCGGCCGAGCAAGGGGTGGCGCTCCAGGCTGAGCGCATCGGCCAGCGCCTCGATCGCCGAGTTGAGCAGCTCGACCACCCAGACCAGCACGATGCTGGCGATCATCGCCAGCGCCGCCCAGCGGCTGGGGGCGAGCAGCAGCGCCGCGGCGATCATCGGAATGCCCAGCGCCAGCTCCTGGCGGAACGCCGCCTCGTGCCGGAAGGCCGCCCGAAGGCCGGCCCAGGAGTAGCGCGCCGCCTGGAAGATGCGGCGCAAGCCGCCGCGGCTCTTGAAACCAGATGCACTCACGCGGGGGTGTCCTTCTCGTTCAGATTCAGCCGGACCGCGAAGCCCCGTTCGCTGTCCACCAGTTCGAGCCGACCGCCGTGGGCGCGGGCGATCAGGTCGGCAAGGGCCAGCCCGAGCCCCAGGCCGGAACCGCCGGTGCCGGGTTCGTCACCGCTGTCCAGCGAGTTGCGCAGGCGCGCCTGTGCAGCAGCATCCACGCCCGGCCCATCGTCGGCCACCTCGACCACGCCTGGGGCGGCCAGCGCGACGCGGACCGTTCGCGCGCCGTGCCGCAGCGCGTTGTCCAGCAGGTTCATCAGCGCGGCGCTGAGCAGGTCGGCATCGGCCAGCACCACCGCCTCGGGTGCGACCACCACCTCCAGCCCCTGCACCGGCAGGCGCGACAGCAGGGCCGGCAAGGCCAGCGCCTCGCGCTGGAGCTCCACCCCGCTCCTGAACAGCGCCAGCAGCGCGGCCACCACCTGCTGCAGGCGGCTGGCCGCCAGCCGCACGCGGACCAGCCGCGGCCGCAGCTCGGCCGGCGCCTCGCGCACGGCCACCGCCAGCTGTGCATCCATGCCCGCCAGCGGTGTGCGCAGTGCGTGGGCGGCATGGGCGGCGAAGGCCCGCTCCTGGGCCAGACGGCGCGCCAGCTGGCCGGACAGGCGGTCGATGGCCAGGTGCACCGGCCGCAGCTCGGTCCGCTCGGCGGCGCCCAGCGAGGCACCGGGACTCATCAGGTCGTGCGCCAGCAGCCGCTCGCTCAGCCGCATCAGCGGGAGCAGTTCGGCCTGCACCCGCAGGCGCAGCGCCAGATGCGACAGCAGCCCGATGGCCAAGGTGGCCAGCGCGGCGGCAAGCACGACCTCGAGCAGGGCCTCAAGCTGCTCGTCATGGGTCTGTGCGACGTAGAGCATGCGGGCGCCGTCGCCCACGGGTGTGGCGAACACCCGCCAGCCGTCCCGGTCGACCAGGCCGGTGCAGGGCTGCAGGCACAGCGGCGTGAGCGGTGCCTCGGACGAGGCCTGCAGCAGCACCGAGCGACCGTCGTCACCGGGGGCGACCACCTGCCACGCGTAGCGGCCGCTGGCCTGCAGCGGCGAGCGCGCGAGCGGCCCGTCCTCCCCGAGCTGTGCGAGGTGCGGCAGCATGGCCTCGGCGGCCCCCTGCAAGGTGTCGTCCTGCAGTTCCCGCACCTCGTAGCGCACCGCCAGCCAGACCGCCGCCGAGGCCGCCAGGCTGGTGGCCAGCGCCACCACCAGCAAGGTCCAGGACAGCCGCTGCGCGATCGAGGGCAGGCGCATCACGGCGAACCCACCCGGTAGCCCAGCCCGCGGACGGTCTCGATGAGCTCGGCACCCAGCTTGCGCCGCAGCGACGACACATGCACCTCGACGGCGTTGCTGGCCAGCTCGCTGGAAAAGCCGAGCATCAGCCGTTCCAGCTCGGTCTTGCTGACGATGCGTTCGTTGCGCAGCACCAGCGCCTCCAGCAAGGACCACTCGCGGCCCGTCAGCTCGACGCGGCTGCCCTGGCGCCACACCGTGCGCGCGGCCACGTCCACCTGCACGTCGCCGAGCTGCCGGCGTGCACCGGCCGCACCGGCCTGCCGCCGTCCGATCGAACGCAGCCGGGCCGCCAGCTCTTCCGGTGCGAAGGGCTTGACCAGGTAATCGTCCGCGCCGGAGTCGAGCCCCTGGATGCGCTCGGCCAGGCGGTCGCGGGCGGTCAGCATCAGCGCCAGCGTGGTATCACCGCGTGCGCGGCGCGCCTGCAGCCACTGCAGGCCCGAGCCATCGGGCAGCTGCCAGTCCACCAGCCAGGCGTCATAGGGCTCGCCGTCCAGCGCCTGGACGGCCAGCAGGGTTCGGCACCAGTCCACGAGATGCCCTTCGGCCTTGAGAAAGGCCGAGAGCCCGTCGCCCAGGATGTCGTCGTCTTCGATCAGGAGCAGCCGCATCGGACGGAACCGTAACACCCTGCGACCGGCGCCTTCTTCAGCTTCCCTTCAGACCCGCTTCAGGTGCTCTTCATGCCAGGCGCCCCCAATCGGGCAGATGCCCTCTGCACCGCTGCGCGACCGCACACCCGCATTCACGCCGGAGGCCCTGGCCGCGGTGGCCAGCCTGTTCTGGCTGCTGTCGGCCAACGGCGCCTTCTTCGAAGCCGCGCTGCACGGTCGGTCGGCCCAGGCGGCGTCGACCTGGGCCTTCGGGCTGGCGCTGGCCGTGCTGCTGTTCGCGCTGCACCTGGGTCTGCTGCTGCTGGTGTGCACCCGCTGGACCACGAAGCCGGTGATTGCCGCGCTGCTGCTCGCGTCGGCGGCGGGCACCTGGTTCGTGCAGTCGTTCAGGATCTACCTCGACCCGTCGATGCTGCGCAATGTGCTCAGCACCAACCCGGCCGAAGCGGGCGAGCTGCTGACCCCGGGCCTGATGGTCCACCTGCTGCTCTATGCGGGCCTGCCGATCGGACTGCTGTTCTTCGTGCGGCTGCGCGAGCGCCGCTGGGCGCAGGCAGCGCGCACGCGGCTGCTGGCGCTGGCGGCGGTGGCGGTCGTCCTCGTCGCGGCGCTCGCTTCGATGATGCAGCCCTTCGCGTCGCTGATGCGCAACCACAAGGAAGTGCGCTACCTGATCACGCCGGCCAACCTGGTGTGGTCGACCGGCTCGGTGCTGCTGCGCGACGTGCGGGGCGCTGCCCGGCCGCGCCAGCCCTTGAGCAGCGATCCGGTGCTGCAGTCCGACGGCGTGCCGCGCGCCCGCGTGGTGGTGCTGGTGGTGGGCGAGACCGCGCGGGCGGCCAACTGGGGCCTGTCGGGCTATGCCCGCCAGACCACGCCTTTGCTGGCCGGGCTGGATGTGCTGAACTTCGCCGAGGTGACCAGTTGCGGCACCAACACCGAGACCTCGCTGCCCTGCATGTTCGCGCCGGTGGGGCGGCGCCAGTACGACGAGGACCGCATCCGCGGCAGCGAATCGCTGCTGCACCTGGTGGACCGCGCCGGCGTGCGGGTGCACTGGCGAGACAACCAGTCGGGCTGCAAGGGCGTGTGCGACGACCTGCCCCAGGACGAGGTGCAGAGCCTGAACCCGGCCGGGCTTTGCGACGGCGGACAGTGCCTGGACGAAGGCCTGCTCAACGGCCTGGACGAGCGACTGGTGCGGGCCGACGCCCAGGGCGGCACCCACCTGTGGGTGCTGCACATGCTGGGCAACCACGGCCCGTCCTACTACCGCCGCTATCCGAAGGCCTTCTCGCGCTTCGAGCCCGCCTGTCGCAACGACGACCTCTCGCGCTGCAGCCGCGAGGAAATCGTCAATGCCTATGACAACGCCCTGCTCTACACCGACCACGTGCTGGCCGAGCTCGTCGCCATGCTCAAGGCCCGCAGCGACCGGGTGGACAGCACCATGGTCTTCGTCTCCGACCACGGAGAGTCGTTGGGCGAGAAGGGCCTCTTCCTGCACGGCATGCCCTATGCCATCGCGCCGCAGGAGCAGACCCGGGTGCCGATGGTGATGTGGTGGTCCGCCGGCTGGGCCCGGCGCGAAGGGCTGGACGCGGCTTGCCTGCGCGCCAGGGCGGCATCGCCCGCCAGCCACGACCACCTCTTCCACACGCTGCTCGGTCTGCTGCGGGTGAAGGCCCGCGAATACGAGGCGCCCTGGGACCTGGGCGCGGGCTGCACGGCGGCCCCGGCGGCCCCGCGGTGAACGCAGGGGGCCGGTCGGAGGCCACGCTGCGCGGCGACCTGCTGTGGCTGGCGGGCGGGCTCGCTGTCGTGCTCGGCTGGGACCTGTCGGGGTTGGACCTGCGGGTCACGGCGGCCTTCGGCACGCCGCAGGGCTTTGCGTGGCGCTACCACTGGATCTTCCAGACGCTGCTGCACGACCTGGCCCGCAAGGCGGCCTGGGCGCTGCTGGCGGTGCTGGTGTGGCGGGCTTTCGCGCCGACGGGCTGGTGGGGCACAGCGCCTCGGACCGACGGCGCGCCAGGTGGACCTCGGCTGAACGCGTCGCAGCGGCGCTGGGCGCTGCTGGGCATTGCGCTGAACCTTGTCGTCGTGCCCATGCTCAAGCAGTTCAGCCTGACCAGTTGTCCGCATGCGCTGGCGATGTTCGGCGGCCCGGCGCAGTGGGTGAGCCACTGGATGTGGGGCATGGCCGACGGCGGGCCGGGGCGATGCTTTCCCTCGGGCCACGTCGTGGCGGCCTTCGCCTTCCTGCCGATGGCCCTTGCCTGGCGGGAGCAGGACAAGGCCGTGGCGGGACGATGGCTGGTCAGCGTTCTGGCCGGTGGCGCGCTGCTCGGCCTGACGCAGGTGGTGCGCGGCGAGCACTACCTGAGCCATGTGCTGTGGTCGGGCCTGCTGTGCGCCGGCGTGGCGGTGGCGGTCCATCACCTGTCGCTGGCGGTCACCCGAGCCCGGACCCGAGCCACACCTTCGGCCTGAGCGGCGCGGCGCGGCGCGGCACTCGGTTTCTGTGCCATCATTGCTGCAAATGCATTCGCATTTGCAGCTGCGCCGGCTTTCCGAGGCGCCTGCCCCGCCGCCCTGTCCGTGCCCGCCGCCCATGGAACGCCAGACCCGCCAACGCCAAGCCATCCTGAACGCCCTGCGCGTCAGCGGCCGCTCGCTCAGCCCGACGGAGCTGCTCGAACTCGCGCAGCGCTCGGTGCCCACGCTCAGCCTGTCGACGGTCTACCGGCAGCTCAAGGGGCTGCAGGAGGACGGGCAGGTGGCCACGGTGGAGCTGCCCGGCCTGCCCGCGCGCTTCGAACTGCCGGCGGCTGCGGCGCAGGCCTGCCCGCAGGACTGCCATGCCCACGGCGAGCACCACCACGACGGCCACGGCCAGGTCGCGCCGGGCCCGGCGCCAGCCGACCGGCACCGCCACCACTTCCACTGCACCGCCTGCGACGAGGTCACGCCCATCGACGGCTGTCCCGGCGGCATCGAGGCGCTGGCACCCCGCGGCTGGCAGGTCGAGCGGCACGACCTCACGCTGCACGGACGTTGCGGCAAGTGCCAGGACGGCGCTTCCGCCTCCGCGACCTCGCTTCGCACGCGCTCCATTTCCCACACCCCATTGCCATGACCACCCTCCAGCAAGCCGCCCCGGCGGCGGCCTCCTCCAGCGCGCGCGCGTCCAGCCCCGGGCCGCGGACCGCTTCCTGGCTGCACGGCGGCGCAGCACCCCGGCTGACCCTGGCGCTGGCCTGCAGCGCGGCGCTGTGGACCAGCGTCGTCTGGGCGCTGTCCGCAGGCGGCTGAGCATGGACAGCCGGTCGGCCGTCCGCCTGCGGGGCCTGGGCGTGCAACGCCACACGCATTGGGCCTTGCGCGGCGTCGACCTGGAGCTGCCCCGCGACACGCTCACCGCGCTGGTGGGCCCCAACGGTGCAGGCAAGTCCACGCTGCTGGAAGTGCTGGCGGGCTTGCGACAGCCGCAGGAAGGCCGCCTGGACTGGGCGCCCGACCTCGGCGCCTCCTTGGCCTGGCTGCCGCAGCAGGGCAGCCTGGACACCTCGCTGCCCGTGTCGGTGCTGGACACGGTGCTGCTGGGCCATTGGTCGCGTCGGGGCGCCTTCGGGCGCCTGCGGCCCGAGGACACCCGCGCGGCGCATGCGGCGCTCGAGCGCGTCGGCCTGGACACGCTCGGCCGTCGCCGCATCGGCGAACTGTCGGCCGGGCAGCTGCAGCGCCTGCTCTTCGCTCGCCTGATGCTGCAGGACGCGCCGGTCGCCTTGCTGGACGAACCCTTCGCCGCCGTGGACGACGCCACCGCCTCCGATCTTCTGGGCCTGATGACCGACTGGCCCTCGCGCGGGCGCACGGTGGTCTTCTCCACCCACGACCTGGCGCAGGTGCGCTCCCGGGTGCCGCATGCGGTGCTGCTGGCCGGCGAGGTGATCGCCAGCGGCCCCACGGCCGCGGTGCTTCAGCCCGAGGTGCTGGCCCGCGCCCGCGAACGCAGCTGGGCCCTGGGCTGAACGCCGCCGCAGGCCTGCCGATGAACGCCTACGAGTGGCTGGTGCAGCCCTTCGTCGAGTTCGCCTTCATGCGGCGCGCACTGGCCGCAGGCCTGGCGCTGGCGGTGGGCAGCGCGCCGCTGGGTGCCTTGCTGGTGCTGCGGCGCATGAGCCTGCTGGGTGACGCGATGGCGCATGCGCTGCTGCCGGGCGCGGCCATCGGCTTCGGCCTGGCGGGCTTCAGCCTGCTCGCCATGGGCGCGGGCGCGCTGGCGGCCGCCCTGCTGGTGGCCGCCCTGGCCAGCGCGTTGACGCGCTACACGCGGCTGCGAGAGGACGCGAGCTTCGCGTCCTTCTATCTGATCGCCCTGGCCCTGGGCGTGCTGATCCTGTCGGCCCAGGGCAGCCCGGTGGACCTGCTGCACGTGCTGTTCGGCTCCATCCTGGCCGTGGACACCGCCTCGCTGCTGCTCATGGCGGCTGTCTCCAGCGTCACCGTCCTCGCCCTGGCGCTGCTGTACCGACCACTGGTGGCCGACACGCTGGATCCAGGCTTCCTGCGCAGCGTGGGCGGTGCAGGGCCCTGGGTGCAGCAGGCCTTCATCGTGCTGGTGGTGCTCAACCTGGTGGCTGGCTTCCAGGCGCTGGGCACCCTGATGGCGGTGGGCCTGATGATCCTGCCAGCCACCGCCGCACGCCTGTGGGCGCGTTCGCTCGAAGGCATGCTGGCGCTGTCGGCCGCCATTGCCGCGGGCTGTGCCTGGGCCGGCCTGCTGCTGTCCTTCCACGCCGACCTTCCCTCCGGGCCTGCCATCGTGCTGCTGGCCGGCGCGGTGCTGGTGGTCTCGGCCCTGGTGGGGTCTCAGGGCAGCTGGCGTGCGCTGCGAAGCCCGGCATCGGCGCAGGCCGGGCTGGGCGGCGGGGAGCTGCGATGAATCGGCGCAGTGCCCTGGCAGGCGCGGGCGCCCTGGCCTCGGGCTGGCTGGGCTGGCCGGGCGCTGCCGGCACCGCCCGGGCGGCCACGACCGCGCCGGCCGGTGCCGGCCCGCTGCAGCTGGTGGCCAGCTTTTCCATCCTCGCCGACATCGCCCGTCAATTGGTCGAAGACCCACCGGCGCCGCTCGCACAGGCCGGCGAGCCTGCTGCGGCGAAAGCGGCCATCCAGGTGCATGCGCTGGCCGGGGCCGATGAAGACGTGCACAGCCACCAGCCCAGCCCGTCGGACATCCAGCGCCTGACCCGAGCCGACCTGGTGCTGGTCAACGGCCTGGGCTTCGAGCCGTGGCTGGACCGGCTGCAGGCGGGGGCCTCCTGGGGCCAGCGCCTGGTGGTGGCCAGCCGCGGTGTCGAGGAGCGGCGCGTCGGCCCGGTGGCCGACCCCCACGCCTGGCTCAGCCCGCGACAGGGCTCGCAGTACGTGAGCAACATCGCCGACGCCCTGGCCCGCTCGCTGGGCCCGTCGACGGCGCCGGCGCTGCAGGTGCTGCGCCGCGCCGACGAACTGCGGGCGCGGCTCGCGACGCTGGACCAGGACATCCGCCGCGTGCTGGAGCCGGTGCCCGCGGAGTCGCGGCGGCTGATCACCACCCACGGCTCCTTCGGCTACTTCGCGCGCGATTACGGGCTGACCATCACCCCCCTGGTGGCCGGCGCCGGCGAGTCGGAGGTGACGGCCGGCCAGATGGCCCGGATGATCCGGCAGATCCGTGCGCAGCGGGCGGTGGCGCTGTTCGCCGAGAACACGATGGACGCCCGGCTGCTGCAGCGCGTGGCCGACGAGACGGGCGTGGCCATCGGCGGCACGCTCTATGGCGATGCGCTGTCCGGCCGGGACGGGCCGGCACCGAACTACCTGCGCCTGCTGGCCCACAACGCCCGCACCATCACGCAGGCGCTCATCCACTTCAAGCCTTCGGAGGCCGCCCGATGACCCCCACCTTCCATGCCCTTCGGCGCTCCCTGGCCGGGACGGTGCTCGCCACCCTGGCGCTGGCAGCCTTCGCCCCGGTCGCGACGGCGGGCAAGGCCCATCAGCACGGCGTGGCCCGGCTGGACGTTTCGCTGGAGGGGCAGTCGCTCAGCCTCGAGCTCGAATCGCCTCTGGACGACCTGATCGGCTTCGAACGCGCGCCTCGCACCGATGCGGAGCGCCAGCGGGTGCAGGCTGCCGCCGACCGGCTGCGCCAGGCGGGCGCACTGTTCCAGCCCGATGCCGACGCGCAGTGCGTGGCCGGGCCGGTGGTGCTGCACGCGCCGGTCGTGGGGCTGGGCGAGAAGGCTGCTGCGGCCCCAGGGCAGCGCGCTGACCATGCCGACCTTCACGCTCGCTTCGTCTTCGAATGCGCGCGCCCCCAGGCGCTGCAGCAGGTGAAGGTCGGGCTTTTCCAGGCCTTCACCAGCCTCAAGCGCATCGAGACCCAGGTGGCCTCGCCCCGCGGACAGGCGCGGCGGGTGCTGACCCCCGCCTCGGCCAGCCTGCAGTTGCCGCGCTGACCCGTGACGGCGCCGACACCCGACACCGCGCGGCCCGGGCCGTCCGATCCACGGGCCTGCGGGCCTGTGGTCGACATCGAGGACCTGCACTTCGCGTGGAAGGCCGGCGCGCCCGACGCGCTGCGCATCCAGCGCCTGCGCATTGCGGCGGGTGAGCAGGTCTTCGTCCACGGTCCGAGCGGTTGCGGCAAGAGCACGCTGCTGGGGCTGATGGCCGGCGTGCTGCTGCCGCGGCAGGGCCGCTGCCGGGTGCTCGGTCAGGACTGGGCGGCACTGTCGGGCGCGCGCCGCGATGGCTTCCGGGCCGACCACGTGGGCGTGCTCTTCCAGCAGTTCAACCTGCTGGGCTGGCTGAGCGTGCGCGACAACCTCAGCCTGCCGGCGGGCTTCTCCCGGCGGCGCGCGCAGGCCACCGCACCCGACGACGCGGTGCGGCTGCTGCGGGCCATGGGCCTGGACGAAACGCTGCTGGACCGTCCCGCCCGGGAGCTTTCGGTGGGCCAGCAGCAGCGCGTCGCGGCGGCCCGCTGCCTGGTCGGGCGGCCGTCGCTGGTGATCGCCGACGAACCCACGTCGGCGCTGGACACCGAGCACCGCGACCGCTTCATGGACCTGCTGCAGGGGCAGTGCCGCGAGGCGGGCAGCACGCTGGTCTTCGTCAGCCACGACCGTGAGCTCGCGGCTCGCTTCGACACCCGGCTGGCCGTCGCCGATCTGGCGCCGACGGGCGATGGCGCCGCGGAGCACCCGGCTGCGGCACCTTCGACGGAGCAGCCCGCATGATCCTGCGCCTGGCCGCCGCAAGCGCCTGGAACCGCCGCGACACGCTGCTGCTCACGGTGCTGTCCATCGCGCTGGCCACCTTCCTGCTGCTGGCGGTGGAGCGGCTGCGCTCGGACGTGCGGCAAAGCTTCGCCCAGTCGGTCAGCGGGACCGACCTCATCGTGGGTGCCCGCACCGGGTCGGTCCAGCTGATGCTCTATGCCGTCTTCCGCGTGGGCAGCGCCACCAACAACGTGAAGATGGAAAGCCTGGAGGCGGTGGCACGCCACCGCGCCGTGGCCTGGATGGTGCCGCTGTCGCTGGGCGACTCGCACCGCGGCTTCGCGGTGCTGGGCACCACGACGGCCTACTTCGAGCACTTCCGCCATGGCGACCGGCAGCCGCTGGTGCTGGCGCAGGGGCGCGCCTTCGCCGGCACGCTCGATGGCCTGTACGAGGCGGTCGTCGGCGCGGAGGTGGCGCAACGGCTGGGCTATGGCCTGGGCCAGCGCATCACGCTGACCCACGGCAGCGGCGCCGCCCCCGGCCAGGAACACGCCGACAAGCCCTTCACCGTGGTGGGCATCCTCGAACGCACCGGCACCCCGGTGGACCGCACGGTGCACACCAGCCTGCAGGCCATCGAGGCCATCCACCTGGACTGGGTGGGCGGAGCCCCGCTGCCGGGCGTGAACATTCCGGCCGACCAGGCCCGCAAGTTCGACCTGCAGCCCGAATCGGTGACGGCCGCGTTGATCGGCCTGCGCCACCGGGCCGCGGTGTTCGCCGTGCAGAGGTCCATCGCCGACTACGAAGGCGAGCCGCTGATGGCGGTGCTGCCCGGCGTGGCGCTGGACGAGCTCTGGACGGCGGTCGGCCTGGGCGAACGGGCGCTGCAGCTGATGGCCGCCCTCGTCGCGGCGGTGAGCCTCGCCGGGCTGGTGGCCGTGGTGATGGCGGGGCTGAACGAGCGCCGACGGGAACTGGCGGTGCTGCGCGCCGTGGGCGCCGCGCCGCGGCACATCGTCGGGCTGCTGGCCGCCGAAGCCGGTGTCGTCACGCTGGCCGGTGTGGTCTCGGGCATCGTGCTGCTGGTGCTGGGCGCGGTGCTGGCCGGACCCTGGCTGCAGGCCCACCAGGGCATCGCGCTGCGGGCCTTCTCGCCCACCGAAGGTCAGGCCTGGGTGCTGGCCGGCATCGCGCTGGCCGGCCTCGGCGCGGGCCTGGTGCCCGGCTGGCGGGCCTACCGCATGTCCCTGTCCGACGGGCTATCGCCCCGGTCCTGAGGGGCCCTTTCCTGCACCACTGCACCGCCTTCGAGGAGAGCACCCCATGTCGACAACCCCCGCTCGCTTGCCCCCGCCCCGCCATGGCCGGGCCCTGCCCGTGCTGGCCGCACTGGCGCTGGCCACCGCGCTCGGCGTGCCTTTCGAGGCCGCTGCCCAGGCCCCTGCACAAGCCTCGGCGCAGGCCACCGGTGCCGCATCGGCGACGGCTTCACGACCGCCCTCACCCCGCCCGGCAAGCTTCCGCGAGATCAAGTGGGAGGAGCTCGTGCCCGCCGACTGGGACCCGATGAAAGGCTTCGCCGGCCTGAACATGAACATCCTGTCGGACAACGATCCGCGCGCCACCGCCTTGCTCAAGAAGATGCGCGAGGCCTGGGATGCGGCGCCGGTGAACAACCAGATGAACGAGGTGGCGGTGCGCCTGCCCGGCTATCTGGTGCCGCTGGAGGAAGGCAAGGCCGGCATGACCGAGTTCCTGCTCGTGCCCTACTTCGGCGCCTGCATCCACACGCCGCCGCCACCGGCCAACCAGATCATCCACGTGCTGCCGCAGACGCCTGCCCGCAACCTCAAGTCGATGGACACCATCTGGGTCAGCGGCATCCTGCGCACGCTGCGCACCGACAGCTACATGGGCGTGTCAGGCTACCGGCTCGAGGCGATGGTCGTCGAGCCTTACGTAGAGAAGAAGAAGTGAAGTTCGCATCGTTCATCGAGGCCATAGACCCGGCAGGGCCCGATGCCGCGGCGCGTGCCGGCCGGGCCGCGCTGCTGCTGGCCTCGGCGCTCGGGCTCGCGGCCTGCAGCTCCAGCGGGCCGCCCGGGGCGGCCAGCGCACCGGCGGCATCGGCCGCATCGGCCGCATCGGCAACGGGGCCGGCATCGTCGGCGCCCCCCCCTGCGGCAGGACGCGCGGCATCGCCAGGCCAGGCTGCGCCGGCCCAGGCCCCATCCGGTGCCGCCGCTGCGCTGGTGCCACCCCCCACCTCGGTGCGCAACTGGCGTGACTACCAGCTGCGCGCTGCGCACCGCCTGCTCGCGGCCAATCCCACGCTCACCTACACCGGGCGACCGCCCGAGGTGCTGCTGGCCATCCCGGTGCTGGAGATCGAACTCGACGCCGACGGCGGCGTGCGCCGGATCGTCGTGCTCAGGCGCCCGGGGCAGGCCCCCGAAACCGTACAGATGGCCATGGACGCCGTGCGGCGGTCGGCGCCCTTCGGTGACGTGCGACACCTGCCCCGACCCTGGAAGTTCAACGAGGTCTTCCTCTTCAACGACGACCGGCGCTTCAAGCCGCGCACGCTCGAACCCTGAACGGGTGCTATCGCAGGCCTTCCCACAGCAGCTGCAGACCCGCCGCCGCCATGCCGGCGTAGGCGATGCGGTAGAAAAGCTCGGTGCGCACCCGCCGCACCAGCCACACGCCCATCCAGATGCCCACCGGAGCGATGGGCAGCAGCACCAGCGCGGTGGCCATGTTGCGGGCGTCCACCAGGCCCAGCCAGGCATAGGGCACCCACTTGGCCAGGTTGATCGCGGTGAAGTAGGTGGCCATGGTGGCGCTGGCCACCACCGGCGCCAGCCGCAGCGGCAGCACATAGGCCGAGATCGGCGGGCCGCCGGCATGGGCGACGAAGCTGGTGAAGCCGGAGGCGGCGCCCAGCACCGCCCCCAGCCCGCGCGACGGCGGCGCACCCTCCACCCGCGGCCGGGCCAGCAGCCGCTGTGCCAGGAAGAGCAGGGTCAGCGCGCCCACCACGCCGGCGACGGTCTTGTTGGAGAACACGCCGAACATCAGCGTGCCCAGACCCACGCCGACGAGACCGGCCGGAATGAGCAGGCGCACCAGCGCGCGGTCGCGCTGGCCGAACAGTTCGCGGATGTTCAGCAGGTCCATCACCACCAGCAGCGGCAGCATGATGGCCGCCGCCTGGGGCACCGGCACCGTCAGCGCCAGGAGCGGCGTGGCCAACGAGCCGAAGCCGGCCAGGAAGCCGCTCTTGGACAGGCCCACCAGCAGCACGGCCGGAATGGCCACCGCATAGAAGACCGGGTCGTCGATCAAGGCGCCGGTGAAGGCGCCCCAGAGTTCCGTCACCCCTTGGAGCCCGGCTTCAGACGATGCGGCAGGCCTCGTCGAAGCTCAGGCGCGGGCTGCGGCCGAAGAGCGCCGCGGCATCGCCATGGCCCAGGTTGCACACGAAGTTGACCTTGACCTGCGTGCCGGCGAAGAAGGCTGCATTCAGGCGCTCGGCATCGAAGCCGCTCATCGGTCCGCAGTCCAGGCCGAGCGCTCGGGCGGCGAGGATGAAGTAGCCGCCTTGCAGGCTGGAGTTGCGAAAGGCCGTGGCCTGGATGAGCTCGGGGTTGCCGGCGAACCAGCTGCGCGCGTCCGCGTGCGGGAACAGCTGCGGCAGCGTGTCGGCAAACGCGAGGTCCATGCCCAGGATGGCATTGACCGGTGCCTGGCGCGTCTTCTCGAGGTTGCCGGGGCTCATGCAGGCCAGCAGCCGTTCCTTGGCCTCGCCGCCCTTGACGAACACGATTCGCAGCGGGCTGCAGTTGGCCGAGGTGGGGCCCCACTTCATGTGCTCGTAGAGCTGGCGCAGCGTGTCGTCGGACACGGGCTGCGGGGTGAAGCCGTTGTGGGTGCGGGCCTGTTCGAAGAGGGTCTCGAGCGCGATGGAGGTCATGGGGTGTCGTCGTCGTCCGGTGGGCGCGGGGGACGCGGCCGGGCAGGTTTCGTGGGGGGAGAATGCTGCCATGTTCGCACCCTCGCAAGTCGATGTCCGCCGCTTCCTCTGCGGCGCCTGGCGCAAGCGCCGCGATGGCCTGCCCCTGACACCGCTGGAAATGATGGCCGCCGACTGGGTGGCCGAACACCCCGAGTACGAAGGCGACCTCGCCGACGAGGAGGCTGCCGTGGCTGCGGTCTACACCGTGGACGAGGGTCGGACCAATCCCTTCCTGCACCTGTCGATGCACCTGTCGATCAGCGAGCAGCTGTCCATCGACCAGCCGCGCGGCATCCGCCAGGCCTTCGAGCTGCTGGCCGCACGCCGGGGCTCGGTGCACGAGGCCCAGCACGAGGTGATGGAGTGCCTGGGCGAGATGCTCTGGGAAAGCCAGCGCAGCGGCCGCCCGCCCGACGGCGAGGCCTACATCGATGCGGTTCGCCGGCGCGCCACGGCCGATGCTTCGCCCGGCGGCGTGACCGGACTCTTCAAGGGCCCCAGCCGTTGACCGAGCCGATGTAGGCCCACAGGCCTTCCACCTGGGGCGTCGACAGCGAGCTGCCGAAAGCGGGCATGGCCCGCACGCCCTGCATCACCGACTGTCGGAAGCGCTCCTGGCCATCGGCCGGGAAGCGCCGCAGGTCGGCACCGATGCCCTGGGTCACCAGGTTGATGCCGTGGCAGCGGGCGCACATGCCGATGTAGGTGCGCCGCCCCAGTTCGATGGCCGCGGCGCGGTCGGTGGGCGCCGCCGGCGCTGCGGCCGGCGCGGCCGCAGCCGCCGGCTGCGCCACCGCAGCGACCGGAAGGGCTGCGCCGGCGGTGGCCAGCGCGGCGGCCAGCAAGCCCCCGCGCAGCCGCCTCATCGTCCGGACGGGTGCAGCGCGAAGGTCCACAGCGAACTGCCTGCGTTCATGTTGGCCAGGTCCGGGTCGCCGGCGAGTGCCGCATAGACCGTGGCCGCGCCGCTCATCACCGTCACGTACTGCCTGCCGTTGCGCTCCCAGGTGACCGGCAGGCCGCTGATGCCCGAGCCGGTCTGGAAGGTCCAGACCTGCTTGCCGGTGGCCGAGTCGAAGGCCATGAACTGCCCGGTCTGCGAGCCGGTGAACACCAGCCCGCCGGCGGTGGACATCACGCCCGCCCAGAAGGGGCTCTTGTTCGGGAACTCCCACACCTTCTTGCGCGCCACCGGGTCCCAGGCGGTGAGCGTGCCGCGCACACCGTCGGCGGGCGCCGGGAAGCCGGCAAGCTCCAGGCCCAGCCACCAGTTCGGGCCGCCCGGGCGCTCCTGCTTCACGTACTTCACCTGCATGCCCAGGTTGATGGTGTTCATGTAGACCAGGCGCCGGGTCGGGTCATAGGCCATCGGCATCCAGTTCTTCGCCCCGAAGGCGCTGGGCCACACCTCGATCGCGTCGGTGGCCTGCTCGGTCTTGCGCACCATCGCGGTGGTGGGCGTGTCGATGGGACGGCCGCTCGTGGGGTCCAGGCCCTCGGCCCAGGTGAGCTTCTTCGCGAACGGCGTGCCCGAGATGAACTTCCCGTTGGTGCGGTCGATGACGTAGAAGAAGCCGTTGCGGTTGGCCTGCATCAGCACCTTGGTCAGCGGCCCGCGGGCGCCCTGCAGGGGCAGGTCGGCCAGCACGAGTTCGTTGGTGCCGTCGTAGTCGTAGGGGTCGCCGGGCGAGAACTGGAAGTGCCAGACGAGCTCGCCGGTGGACGGGCGGATGGCCAGCACCGAACAGATGAACAGCGAGTCGCCGCCGCGCGAGGCCGGGTTCCACGGCGAGCCGTTGCCGGTGCCCCAGTAGATGAGGTCGAGTTCGGGGTCGTAGGTGCCGGTGAGCCAGGTCGGCGCGCCGCCCTTGTCGGCCATGCCCGGCTTCCAGGTGTCGCCGCCCTTCTCGTTGGGCATGGCGGTGGTGTAGCGGGTCCACTTGCGCGCGCCCGTCTTCAGATCCCAGCCAGCGATGAAGCCGCGGATGCCGTATTCACCGCCCGAGATGCCGGTGATGAGCGTGTTGCCCGCGATCAGCGGCGCCTGGGTCAGGCTGTAGCCTTCCTTGTAGTCGGCGGCCTTGACCTTCCACAGGGTCTTGCCGTCGGCCATGTTGATGGCCATGACATGGGCGTCGATGGTGGTGCGATAGAGCACGCCGTCCAGTGCGGCCATGCCGCGGCTGTGGATGCCGCAGCACAGGAAGCCGTTGACGTCGGGCGGCAGGTCCACCGGCTGCTTCCACTTCATGCGGCCCGTCACCGCGTCCACCGCCATGGTCTGGTTGTGGGTGGTGACGTACATCACCCCGTCCACCAGCAGCGGCTGCGACGACGCGTTGGCCGAGTTGTCCAGGCTCAGGTTCCACACCGGCACCAGGTTCTTCGCATTGGCCGGCGTGATCTGGCGCAGCGGGCTGTGGCGCTGCTGGCCCCAGCCCATGCCGTAGGTGGTGATGTCGCCCGGGGTGGCGGCATCGCGCTGCAGGTCGGCCAGGCTCTGGGCCCCGGCGGTGCCGGCTGCGGCCAGGGCGACGGCCAGCGTGGCCGCGCGGGTGGCCGCGATCAGGAAGGAAGGCATGCTCGGGTCTCCTGTGGTGCCCTGCGCGGCATCGAATCGGCCGCCGGGGAAGCGGCTGCTGGGCAGGCGCTTCGCGTCGCACTCTAGGAGCGCCGTCGCCGACCATCCAGACGGGTACTTTCCCTAGCGGGTGGTGTATCGAAGCGGGACAGACTCCGGGCATGCAGGGTCCACCGAGCACCGCATCCTTCCCCGGCGCCGCGTCCTCCGCGCGCGGCGGCATCGCCGCCAACCCCTTCCTTTACAGCGCCGAGCAGCGCATGGCCTGGGCCCGTCACCGGTTCTTCGAAGCCGGCGAACGCCCGCCGGCGGACTGGGTGGACGAGGCGGTGCTGCAATCGTGGCGGCATTGCCTCGGCCGGGGCCGCCGGCCCGATGATCTGCCCGTCTTCGAGGCCATCTCCGCCGTGCGCACCCGCACGCTGCTCGACCGCCACCATGCGCTGCTCGCCGCGGCCGACCCTGAGATCGAGCAGCTCGCCCGCCAGGTCGCCGGCACCGGCTGCATGACGCTGCTGACCGATCGTCGGGGCGTGGCCATGCGCGCCATCCACCCCCATGCGCCCAGCGCCCTGCTGCAGCAAAGCGGCCGCGTGGGCGTCGACCTGGGCGAATCGGCCTTCGGCGGCACGGCGCCGGGCATTGCCGCCGAAGCCTCGGTCGCCTGCACCGTCTCCGGCGCCGAACACTTCTTCACTGCGCTGCAGCAGGTGCATTGCGTGGCCGCGCCCATCCACAACCTGCGCGGCGAGGTGGCCGGCGTGCTCGACCTCACCATCGACGGCCAGCCCTTCGGTTTCGATGCCGCCGGTCTGGTGCGCCTGTCGGCCCTGGCCATCGAGCGTCGGCTCATCACCGGACAGCTGGCCGCACGGGGCCACTGGCAGCTGCACTTCCACACCCGCTCGGAGTGGCTGGAGACGGCGCTCACCGGCAGCGTCGCCTTCGATGAGGATGGCCGCATCGTCTGGTGCAACGCGGCGGCGCGCGCGCTGTGCCCGGCGCTCGAGGCCGCCCCCGGCACGAGCGGCGCGGTGACCCGCGTCGACCTGCTGCTGAGCATCGGGCGCGGCGCGCTGCAGTCGGCCAGCCCGACAGGCTCGGACCCCGCCCGAAGCCCCGGTTTCGCCCGCCTGCCCAGCGGCTTGGGCGTGTGGTGGCGCATCCAGGCCCCGGCGCGGCTGGGGCTGCAACGCGGTGCCTCGGTGCCCGGGTCTGCCTTCGCCGAAGACGATCCGCCCTCCGGCGCCGCCGCCTCACAGCCCGCGCTGCAGGGCCTGAGCGATGCTGGTGCACTGCCAGGCACCAGACTGGGGCAGGCGGATGGTGCGCCGGCGACCGGCAACGCGGCAAGCCCCCCGCCGTCGGCGCCGGCGGGGTCGACGACGCTGGATGCGGCCAACCGGGGCTGGATCGTCTCGGTGCTCGAGCGGCACCGGGGCAATGTGTCGCTGGCCGCTCGCGAGCTCGGCGTGTCCCGCGGCCTGCTGTACCGCCGCATCCGCCAGTGGGGGCTGGAACGCCCCGGCTCCGCCGCCCCCGGCGCCCGCAGCGGCTGACCCCCATCGCGGCAGCCGCTGCGCCCGGATTCGGTGCGGCATTCGGTCAAACACGGTGCACGGCCCGGCGAATCTGCGCACAGAATTTGCAGACGACTGCGGGATCCCTTCCCTTGTCCGTCGCTCAATCTGGAGACCCGCTGATGACCGTCCGTTCCGCCTTCCGCCGCCGCAGCCTGATCGGCCTGGCCACCGCCGTCACCCTGGGCGCCACCTGGGGCGCTGCCCACGCGCAGGAAACTGCCGTCAAGTTCCAGCTCGACTGGCGCTTCGAAGGCCCTGCCGCCCTCTTCCTGGTGCCGGCCACCAAGGGCTATTTCAAGAACGAGAAGCTCAACGTCACCATCGACGCCGGCAACGGCTCGGGCGGCACCGTCACCCGCGTGGCCTCGGGCACCTATGACATGGGCTTCGCCGACATGGCCGCCCTCATGGAGTTCCACGCCAACAACCCCACGGCGCCGAACAAGCCGGTGGCGGTGATGATGGTCTACAACAACACGCCCGCCGCCGTGCTGGCCCTGAAGAAGAGCGGCATCAAGACGCCGGCCGACCTGTCGGGCAAGAAGCTCGGTGCGCCGGTCTTCGACGCCGGTCGCAAGGCCTTCCCGATCTTCGCCAAGGCGAACAACGTGAGCGGCGTGCAGTGGACCTCGATGGACCCGCCGCTGCGCGAGACCATGCTGGTGCGCGGCGACATCGACGCCATCACCGGCTTCTCCTTCACCTCGCTGCTCAACCTGGAAGCCCGCGGCGTGAAGACCGAGGACGTCGTGGTGCTGCCCTATCCGAACTACGGCGTGAAGCTCTACGGCAACGCCATCATCGCGAGCGAGAACTTCCTCAAGCAGAACCCGGAGGCGGTCAAGGCCTTCCTGCGCGCCTTCACCAAGGGCGTCAAGGACGTCATCGCCGACCCGAAGGCGGGTGCGGCCACCGTCAAGGCGCGCGACGGCATCGTCAACGAGGAGCTCGAGCTGCGCCGCCTGAAGCTCGCGCTGGACGCCACCGTGCTCACGCCCGACGCACGCACCGAAGGCTTCGGTGCGGTGTCCGGCCCGCGCATGGCGCTGATGGCCAGCCAGGTGGCCGACGCCTTCGGCACCAAGGAGCGCATCAACCCGGACGCGGTGTGGAACGGCTCCTTCCTGCCGGCTGCGGCCGATCGCAACGTGTTCGGCGCGGCGCGCAAGTGAGCGTGGACGGCGGCGCGGCCCCGCGGCCCGCCGCCGTCGCCTGAAGCTCAGACCCCGCCCGCACTGCCGCCCGGACAGCGCATGTCAGCGAAACCGCCAGTCGACCTGCAGCATCACCGCGACCGTGCCGATGACGTTCAGCTGCACGGACAGGTTCGGGGTGAACTGCCAGCCCGGCGACAAGGTGAACACCGGCGAGAAGCCGCGCACGTTCAGCGGCACCTCGTCGGCGCGGTCGCCCACGTAGCCGTACATCAGCCCGGCCGTCCACTCGGTGTAGAAGCGCGGCAGCGCGGGCACGCCCCCGTGCAGGCGCTGGCCATACATCGCATAGGCACTGGGCTGGCCGAAGGAATTGCTGAAGGCATTGAAACCGATGAACTGGCGCCCATCCAGCGCCCGGCGCAGGCCCAGGCCGGTCGAGTGCCGGTGGTCGTCGCTGGGGTTGGAATGCCAGGTTCCCGGCGACAGGTGAAGCGACCACGGCGAGCCTTCCACCAGGCCGGCCGCACGCCCCCCCGCATCGGGCACGAAGCGATCGGGCAGCGGGCCCCAGGGCCACGACAGGCTGTAGCGCTCGGGGATGGCATCGGGTGCAGCCTCCGGCGGGCTCTGGGCGAAGGCCTGCGATGCAGCCAGCACGCCGGCAGCACCGGCCAGGCCGCGCAGGGCCGCGCGGACGCGGCCCCTGCCAGAGCGCTGGAGTGGCGCCAGTGAA
This sequence comes from Rubrivivax sp., assembly GCA_027487905.1. Taxonomy (GTDB): domain Bacteria; phylum Pseudomonadota; class Gammaproteobacteria; order Burkholderiales; family Burkholderiaceae_C; genus JAIYCR01. Next base: position 27,719 of record JAIYCR010000114.1, read on the forward strand.
AGCCCGCCACGAAGACGCGCCAGGGCTGCGGGACAAGGGCTCGAGGGGGACGGGGGATCGGTCGGCATGGCGCGCATTCTGCCGACGCGCGATGACGGCCGCGCTCATCGGGGTGAGCCTGGCCAGCGCTGGCTGCAGCCACCTGGTCGCGCGGCAGCGCGAAGCCATCTACCGGCCCACCCCGGGGACGCCGGCGAATTTTCCCGGCCTGCGGGCCGGCGACGAGGCGTGGTCGGTCACGCTCTCAAGCCCCGAACCGGTGCGCCTCATCGGCGGCCAGTGGCTGCCGGCGCAGGCCCCGCAGACGCTGCGGATGTGGTGGCTGCCTGCAGCGGGCACGCCGGGCGCCACCGCCACCGCCACCGCCACCGCCACCGCCACCGCCACCGCCACCGCCACCGCCACCGCCACCGCGGCGGACGGTCCGGCCCTGCTCTACCTGCACGGCACCTTCCGCAACCTCTACCAGAACCTTCCCAAGATCGAGGCCCTGCGCGCCAACGGCTTTTCGGTGCTGGCCGTCGACTACCGCGGCTGGGGCTCGAGCACGCCGGTGTCGCCCACCGAGGACAGCATCGTCGCCGACGCCCGCCGCGCCTTCGCCGAGTTCGCGCGGCGCGTGCCCGATGCCCGGCGCCGCGTGCTCTACGGCCATTCGATGGGCGGCGGCGTGGCGGTGGCCCTGGCCTCGGAATTGCGTCACCCCACGGACTACGCCGCGCTGGTGCTGGAGTCAACCTTCACCAGCCTGCCCGACGTGGCGGCGAGCGCCGGGTGGCTCGGCCGCCTGGGCGCTGCCCTCACCACCGAACGAATGGATTCGCTCTCCCGCATCGCCGACATCCAGGCTCCGCTGCTGATGCTGCACGGCTCGGCCGATCGCACCGTTCCGATGGCGCTCGGGCGCCGGCTCTTCGACGCGGCACCGGGCAGCGACAAGCAATGGGTGGCCATCGAAGGCGGCTCGCACAGCGCGCTGCAGGCCGACGACCCGCTGCGCTACCGGCAGGCGCTGCACTCGCTGATCGCCCGCCTTCCCCCCTGACCCGTCCTTTCAACGGCCCGGCCCACCTTCCAGCGCGACCCGCCCTCCCCCCTTTCGAACCGGACCCTCCGCATGCCCTCACCCGACCCTGCAGCCAGCGCCGCCGGCGCCCCCTTCGTGGACTTCCAGAACGTCTGGCTGGCCTACAACGACGAACTGCTCGCCGCGAACAACTTCGCCGTCGAGGACATCACGCTCAAGGTGCAGGAGGGCGAGTTCATCGCCATCGTCGGCCCGTCGGGCTGCGGCAAGAGCACTTTCATGAAGCTCACCACGGGCCTGAAGATGCCCAGCCGCGGCAGCATCCGCATCGGCGGCGAGCCGGTGACCGGGCCGTTGAAGATCAGCGGCATGGCCTTCCAGGCGCCGAGCCTGCTGCCCTGGCGCACGACAGTGGACAACGTGCTGCTGCCGCTGGAGATCGTCGAGCCGCACCGCTCGCAGTTCAAGAAGCGGCGCGACGAATACCGCGAACGCGCCTGCCGGCTGCTGCGCACCGTGGGCCTGGGCGGCTACGAGGACAAGTTCCCCTGGCAGTTGTCGGGCGGCATGCAGCAGCGCGCGAGCATCTGCCGCGCGCTCATCCACGAACCGAAGATGCTGCTGCTCGACGAACCCTTCGGCGCGCTGGACGCCTTCACCCGCGAGGAGCTGTGGTGCACGCTGCGCGACCTCTGGCAGGAGCAGCGCTTCAACGTCATCCTCGTCACCCACGACCTGCGCGAAAGCGTGTTCCTGGCCGACACCGTCTACGTGATGAGCAAGAGCCCCGGGCGCATGGTGGTCAAGCGCCACATCGACCTGCCCCGCCCGCGCGACCTGGAGGTGACCTACACACCGGAATTCACCGACATCGTCCATGAACTGCGCGGCCACATCGGCGCCATGCGCAAGAAGAACGTGGAGGTGGCGCAATGAAGGCCCGCACGCTCGAACGCTGGGCGCCCATCGGCCTGCTGGTGGGCATCCTGCTGCTGTGGCAGCTCATCTGCGTGGTCTTCAAGGTCAGCGACTTCATCTTCCCGAGCCCCTTGTCCATCGCGCGGGCCACGGTGGAGCACCACGCGCTCATCCTGATGCACGCGTGGAGCACCTTCTACGTCACGGTCATCGGCTTTGCCATCGCCATCGTCGTGGGCGTGCTGCTGGGCTTCCTGATGGGCAGCTCGCGCCTGGCCTACAAC
>JAIYCR010000035.1 GCA_027487905.1 Rubrivivax sp.
ACGCCGGCGCCGCTCGTTGAGAGCCTCCACCGGCAGCGTTCTGGAGTCGATCTTGTCCATGCTCGATCTGACTCTACGGCATGCAATAAGTTCAACCGTTTAGTGCCGGATCAATAGGGAGCGGCGTTGACGCCAGCCTGAGCGCCCGCTGCGCCCGTGCCTCCGCCGCCGAAACGGCGGCGCGCCCAGGCGGACAGGTCGTCCAGCCAGCAGTAGATGACCGGCACGACCACCAGCGTCAGCAGCGACGAGGTGATGACCCCGCCGATCACCGCCTGCCCCATCGGGGCGCGCTGCTCGCTGCCTTCGCTGAGCGCGAAGGCCAGCGGCACCATGCCGAACACCATGGCCAGCGTGGTCATCAGGATGGGCCGCAGGCGCACCCGCGCCGCATGCAGCAGCGCGGCCTCGCGCGACATCGGCGGCTCGCCCACGCTGCCTTCGCGGCTTCGGATGGCGAAGTCGACCAGCAGGATGGCGTTCTTGGTCACCAGGCCCATCAGCATGACGATGCCGATCACGCTGAACATGTTCAGCGTCGAGCCGAACATCAGCAGCGTGAGCACCACGCCCACCAGCGTCAGGGGCAGCGAGCTCATCAGCGCGATGGGCTGGATGAAGCTCTTGAACTGGCTGGCCAGGATCATGTAGATGAACACCACCGCCAGGCCCAACGCACCCACCGCGTACTGGAAGGACTCGTTCATGTTCTTGGTCGAGCCGCCGAAGGTGTAGCGGTAGCCGGGCGGCCAGGCAATGGTGTCCAGCGTGCGCCGGATGTCCGCGGACACATCGCCGCTGCTGCGGCCCAGGGCGTTGGCGTCCACGTTGATCTCGCGGTTGAGGTCGCGGCGGTTGATCTGGTTGGGCCCGGTGGCCGGCGTGACCTCGGCCACCTGCGACAGCCGCACCACCCGCGGCGAGCCGTCGGCGGCGCTGCTCACCACCAGCGGCAGACGCTGCAGGTCCTCGATGGCCCGGCGGGAGTCGGGGTGCAGCCGCACCAGCACGTCGTAGTTCTCGCCGTCTGCGGCGCGCCAGTTGCCGGCGGTGGTGCCGGCCACCAGTGTGCGCAGGCTGGCCGCCAGTGCGTTGACGTTCAGCCCCAGGTCGGCCGCGGCGTCGCGGCGCACCACCACCGACACGGTGGGCTTGTCGGGCTTGAGGGTGCTGTCCAGGTCCACGAGGCCGGGAATCTGCTGCAGGCGCGGCGTGATCAGCCGCGACAGCCGTTCGAGCTCGGCCAGGTCCGGGCCCTGGATGGAGAAGACGATGCTCTTGCCCCCGCCCAGGTCGGTGGTGCCGATGTTGGTCACGGTGATGCCCGGCACCGTGGCCAGGGCCTGGCGCATCGGCAGCGCCAGGTCGGCGACGCTGCGCTGGCGATCCTTGCGGTCGATGAGCCGCACATAGACCGTGCCGTAGATCTTCCCCTGGGCGAAGCCGCTGTTGACGGTGGTGACGGTGTGGCGCACCTCGGGCAGGCGCCGAAGCGCCGCGTCCACCTGCCGGGCGCGGGCTTCGGTGACCTCCAGCGACGAACCCACCGGCGTGTAGAAGTTGATCTGCGTCTCGGAGAAGTCGGCCTTGGGGATGAACTCGGCCCCGAGCAGGGGGATCAGCGCGAAGGCGCCGACGAAGGTTCCGAGCGCCACGCCCATCGTGGCCAGCTTGTGCCGCAGCGACCAGCCGAGGATGGACTGGTAGCCATCGGACAGCGCGTCGGTGAAGCGCTCGAAGCCGCCGGTCACGCGGCCGATGGTGTGGTCGTACCAGCCTCGGCGTGGCGCCTCGCCTGGGGTTGCCCCCGAGCCGGGTGCATGCCCGCGGTGGATGCTCGGGTCGTGCCAGATGCTGGACAGCATCGGGTCGAGGGTGAAGCTCACGAACATGGAGATGAGCACCGCGGCCACGATGGTGATGCCGAACTCGTGGAAGAACTTGCCCACGATGCCGCCCATGAAGCCGATGGGCAGGAACACCGCCACGATGGACAGCGTCGTGGCCAGCACCGCCAGGCCGATCTCCTGCGTGCCGTCGAGCGCCGCCTGGTGCGGCGACTTGCCCATCTGCACATGCCGCACGATGTTCTCGCGCACGACGATGGCGTCGTCGATCAGCAGGCCCACGCACAGGCTCAGCGCCATCAGCGTGATGGTGTTGATGGTGAAGCCGAACGCGTACATGAAGAGGAAGGTGCCGATCAGCGCGATCGGCAGCGTCAGGCCGGTGATCACCGTGCTGCGCCAGGAATTGAGGAAGAGGAAGACGATGAGCACCGTCAGCGCGGCGCCCTCAAGCAGGGTTCGCTGCACGTTGTCCACCGACACGCGGATGGCCCGCGAGTTGTCGCGGTTGACCTCCAGCCTCACCCCGGGCGGCGCGAGCGAGCGGGCCGAATCGAGCGCCTGGCGAAGGCCGTCGACCACCGCGATGGTGTTCTCGCCCTGGCTCTTCTGAACGCTCAGCAGCACCGTGCGCTGGCCGTTGTAGAGGGCCAGGCTCTCGATCTCCTGCGGGCCGTCGACGACGTCGGCCACCTGCCACAGGCGCACCGCCACGCCCTGCTTGCGGGCGACGACGATGTCGCGGAAATCGGCCGGCGAGTTCAGCCGCGCGTTGATCTGCACCACGCGCTCCTGCTCGGCCGAGCGGATGGCGCCCATCGGCAGTTCCTGGTTCTCGCTGCGCACGGCGGCCAGCACCTCGGCCACGCCGATGCCCAGGGACTCCATGGCCGCAGGCCGCAGCAGCACCTGGACCTGTCGCTGCAGGCCGCCCACCACGGTGACCGCGCCCACGCCGCGCACGTTCTCCAGGCGCTTTTGCAGCACCTGGCTGGCCCAGGTGGTGAGTTCCTGCGGGCCAAGCGCGCTGGGCGCATCGGCCAGCACGGCCACGTTGAAGATCGGTGCGCTCTGCGGGTCGAAGCGCGAGACGCGCGGGTCCTTCACCTCGTCGCGCAGCAGCGGGCGGATCAGCGAGACCTTCTCGCGCACATCGTCGGCCGCCTTGCGCCCGTCCACATCCAGGTTGAACTCGACGATCACCACCGACGAGCCCTCGTAGGAGCGGGAGTAGAGCGAGCTGATGCCGGCGATGGTGTTGACCGCCTCCTCCACCTTCTTGGTCACCTCCGACTCGACGATCTCCGGCGAGGCGCCGGGGTAGTCGATGGACACGACCACCGTGGGGAAGTCGATGTTGGGGAACTGGTCGATGGCCAGGCGCTGGTAGCTGAAGAGACCGAGCACGACGAAGGCCAGCATGGCCATGGTGGCCATGACCGGGTTGGCGATGGAAACGCGGGTGAACCACATGGCAGCGGCGGTCCGGCTTCAGCGCGCGGCGGAGGCGGCCGAGGCCGCGGCGGCTGCAGCGGCGGGTCGGCGCACCGGGGCGCCGTCGCGCAGTGCACCCACGCTGCCGCGCAGCACCCACTGGCCCGGCTGCAGCGGCAGCAGCAGCGCTGCTGCGCTGGCCGCACCGGCCGGTACCGGCGCCGACGCCACCGCGGTGAGGATCTCCAACGGCTGGTCCGGCGCGAGCCGCCCCTCGCCGCTGCTGCCGGGCACCACCCGGCGGGCCGTGGCACGGCCATCGTCGACCACCAGCACGTAGGGCTGGGCCTGGTCGTTGCGGATGGCGCTGGCCGGCACCGCCAGGGCCGGCTGCGCGGGCAGCGTGATGTGGCCCTGCGCGAACAGGCCCTGGCGCAGGCCGGGCGCAGCGTCGACGGCCAGATAGACCATCACCGCGCGGGTGCCTGCTTGAGCACTGGGGTTGAGCCGCACCACCCGGGCCGTCAGGGGCGCGTCCAGGCCGTCCACCCGCAGCACGGCCGGCGCGCCCACGGCGATGCGGACGACGTCCTCGGGGGCCACCGCGGCCTCCAGTTCGAGCCGCGACAGGTCGACGATCTCGAGCACCCGGGCATCCACGCCCACCCGTTCGCCCGGTTGGGCGCTGCGCTGCGAGACCACGCCCGCCAGCGGTGCGACCAGGCGCGCATCGGCCCGTGACTTGCGCGCCAGGTCCACGCCGGCCTGCGCCGCTTCCAGGTTCGCGCGTGCCGCCGCCTCGTTGGCCACCGAGGTCTGCAAGGCGGTGGGCGAGATGAAGCCCTGGTCGACGAGGGCGCGGTTGTTGTCCAGTGCACGGCGGGCGATGTCCAGCTGCGCCCGCGCGGCGCCGGCGGTCTGCTCGGCCTGCCGCAGCCGGGCGTCCACCTCCTGCGTGTCGATCTCGCCCAGCAGCTGGCCGGCGCGCACCGAGTCGCCCTCGCGCACCTGCAGCGAGCGCAGCTCGCCGGCCACGCGGGCCTTGACCACCGCGCTGTTGGCTGCCTTCAGGCCGCCGGACACCGGCACCCGCCGCGCGATGGCCACCTGCGCCACCGGTGCGACATCGGAGGCGGCGAGCTCCAGCACGGCTGCCCCGGTCGGCAGCGCTGCGGCGGAGGCCGCCTGCTGCCGTTCGCTGCGGGCCTTGACGAGGCGCCAGCCGCCCAGGGCCGCGAGGGCCACCAGCAAGGCGATCAGTGCCACGACGAGGGTGGTCCGGGTCCGTGTCTTCATCGGGGCTTTGCCTTGCGTGGCCTGGGGCCTGTGGTTCGGGTGGGGGAAGCGGCCGCAGCGCCGGACCCGCCCTGCGCCTGCGCGCCGGTTGCAGGGCGGCTGAGCGCGGCGATCAGCAGCTCGACGTGGTCGGCGATGAATCGGTGGGCGTCCAGCGAGGGCCCGAGCGAGCAGGCGCCCAGCGAGTGCTTGTGCACGCACAGCATCACCAGCGGCAGCAGCAGCGAGAACACTGCATGGCGAAGGTCGGCGGGCGGGTGGAACTCTCCGCGGTCGATGCCCCGCTGCAGCACGTCGGTGAGCACCTGTTCGCCCGGCATCATCACCTCGCGGGCATAGAACTCGGCCACCTCCGGGTGGTTGCGCACCTCGGTGATCATCAGCTTGAACACGCCCGATGCGGGGCTGTCCAGCAAGCGCGCCCACCAGGCGACGACGAACTCGCGCAGCAGCAGCACGGCGCTGCCGGCGTGGGCGTCCACGATGCGCCGGCCCTCGGCGATCTCCGAGGCCAGGGAATGCGTGATCACCGCCTTGAGCAGGTCTTCCTTGCTCGGGTAGTAGAGGTAGAGCGTGCCCTTGGAGACGCCGGCGCGCTGGGCGACGTCGTCGGTGCGGGCCGCCGCGAAGCCACGCTCGACGAAAACCTCCAGGGCCGCGTCGAGAAGCTCCTGGGGGCGCGCTTCCTTGCGACGCTGGCGGCTGGGGCCCGATGGGGGCTGCGAAGGCATGTTCAGGGCGCTGCAACGGCCCGGTTGTTAATGACTGATCGGTCATTAATGTAGGCGCCCCGGGATGGGGCGTCAACCCGGCGGGGCGGCCTGCCGGGGACTGTGCGCTTCTCACGCGGGCCGCGGTGGCGACGGGGACGCGTGGGTGGCTGGCCGCCCACCCGCCGCTAGCATGCGGGTTTTCAGGGGTGGAGCGTTCGTGGACATTTCTTTGCTGATCAAGGCCGCCGTGATGGGCATCGTGGAGGGACTCACCGAGTTCCTGCCCATCTCCAGCACCGGCCACCTGATCCTCACCGCGTCGCTGCTCGACTTCACCGGCCGCTCGGTCAAGGTGTTCGAGATCGCCATCCAGACCGGCGCGATGTTCGCGGTCATCTGGGAGTACCGGGTGCGGCTGGCGTCCACGCTGGCGGGCATCCGCGACGAGGCGGTGGCCCAGCGCTTCGCTCGCAACGTGCTCATCGCCTTCATCCCCGCGGTCATCTTCGGGCTGGCCTTCGGCAAGCTGATCAAGAGCCACCTGTTCCACCCGGTGCCGGTGGCCATGGCCTTCATCGTGGGCGGCATCATCATCCTGTGGGTGGAGGCCCGGCACCGCAGGCTCTATGGCGAACTCGACCTGAAGGGCGGTCGCCGGGCGCGGGTGGAGACGGTGGACGATCTCACCGCGGCCGATGCGCTCAAGCTCGGGCTGATCCAGTGCGCGGCGCTGATCCCGGGCACCAGCCGGTCGGGCGCCACCATCATCGGCGGCATGCTGCTGGGCCTGTCGCGCAAGGCGGCCACCGAGTTCAGCTTCTTCCTGGGCATCCCCACGCTGATCGGCGCAGGCGCCTACTCGCTCTTCAAGGAGCGCGAGGCCCTGAGTGCGGCGGACATTCCGATGTTCGCCGTCGGCCTGGCGTTCGCCTTCGTCAGTGCCCTGCTGTGCATCCGCTGGCTGATCCGCTACGTGTCCACCCACGACTTCACCGTCTTCGCCTGGTACCGCATCGTCTTCGGGCTGGTGGTACTGGCCACCGCCTACACCGGGCTGGTGGAGTGGAAGGCCTGAACAGCGGGAGCGGCGGCCCGGGTCACCGGGCGCGCTAGCGCCGCAGGAAGACGAGGTCGCGCACGCCGTGGCCGAGCTTGAGGCCGCGCTGCTCGAACTTGGTGAGCGGGCGCAGCGCCGGCCGCTCGCAGAAGCCGCCCGCCGGCGCGCTGTTGACGAGCAGGGGTTCGCCCTGCAGCACCTCCAGCATCTGTTCGGCATAGGGCACCCAGTCGGTGGCCAGGTGCAGTCGCCCGCCGGGCGCCAGGCGGCTGGCCGCGAGCGCGACGAAGGCCGGCTGCACCAGGCGGCGCTTGTGGTGCCGGGCCTTGTGCCAGGGGTCGGGGAACCACACGTGCACTGCCTGCAGGCTGTCGGGGCTGACCATCTGGCCGAGCACCTCCACGGCGTCGTGCTGGACGATGCGAAGGTTGGTGAGCCCGTCGTCGCCGATGCGCTTGAGCAGCGCCCCGACGCCGGCCACGTGCACCTCCACGCCGATGAAGTCCAGCCCCGGGTGCGCGGCCGCGACCTGCGCGGTGGCGTCGCCCATGCCGAAGCCCACCTCGAGCACCCGCGCTGCGCGCCGCCCGAACACGGCATCGAAGTCGGCGGGCACCCCGGGCTGGAAGGGCAGCACGTACTGCGGCGCCAGCTCCTTCAGCGCGCGGACCTGGCCAGTGCCCATGCGTCCGCCTCGCAGCACGTAGCTGCGCACCGGGCGGCGGATGATGGGGGTGGTGGGGGAAGGTCCGGCGAGGTCGGGGTCGGGGTCGGTGTCGGTGTGGGTGTGGGTGTGGGTGTGGGTGTGCGTGTCGATGTCGGGTTGGGTCTCGGGCATGAAGGGTCGTCCGGGCGTCGGGATGCCAGGCGGCCGCAGGTCTGGTCACGACCTGCGTCAGCATCGTGGCCTGCAGCGCGGCCTTGGCCTCACACTTGGCTATCCCGCATTCTCGCGCCGCGCCTGGCGGCCACCGACGACCATGAACGGATGTCCGCCTCCTGCCTGCCTGCGGCAGGCCACCGCCGCGACCGCCGCTGAGGAGCACCCGGAGCGGGCCCCGGCATCGCGCCGACAGTGGCTGCTGCTGCTGGCTGCCGCGTCCACGGCCGGCCTGACGGCCTGTGCCAGCGGCCTGGGGCGCGAGCCATTGCGGGTCTCGCTGGTCGGGCTCGAACCGATGGCCGGCCAGGGCCTGGAGTGGCGTTTCCGGGTCACGCTGCGGGTGGTCAACCCCAACGACACCGCGCTTGACTACGAAGGGCTCTTCGTGTCGATGGCCGTGCGCGGCTCGGAGGTGGTCACCGGCGTGCTCGGCGAGCGGGGACAGGTGCCGCGCTTCGGCGAAACCGTGGTGGCCATTCCGATGTCGGTGACCGCCCTGGGCCTGCTCAGGCCGCTGGCCGGGCTGATGGCCGGCGGCGACCCCACGCTGCCCTACCAGTTGCGCGGCACGCTGGCCGCCGGCCCCTTCGGGCGCGTGCCGTTCTCGATGAGCGGCGTGATCGACCCGCGGGCGCTGTTCGGCGGGTCGGCGGCGCCCGCGCCTCGCTGAGGGGTTCCGACGGGCCGCCCGGCGGTGTTCGTGGGCGTGTCCTGGGTGGCTAGAATGGAGCGCTTCGCGGGTGTAGTTCAATGGTAGAACGGCAGCTTCCCAAGCTTCATACGAGGGTTCGATTCCCTTCACCCGCTCCACGAATCCGACGGCCCAGCGCCTGATCCTCTGATCCACTGTGCTGCCGTGCCCGCCGTCCCGCCTACTGCCCCGCTGCCGCGGCCGCTGCTTCTGCCGCCGCCGCGCCTGACAGCACCATGGTCGAGCCCCTGAGGGTGTTGTGGGTCGGGGCCGACGCCCCCGAACTTCAAGGCGTCCTGTGGACGCAGGCCGCCGACATCGACGCGGGTGAAGTCGCCCTGGACACCGACCCCCGCCTGAGCGCTGCCGTGCTGCGCCTGAGCGGTCCGCACGATGCGCTGCGCGCCTTCAGCCGTCCGGACACGCCCTGGGCGCGTCAAGCCGTGCTGGTGTGGCCCCGGCAGGACGACCCGGCACAGGACGAGTCGCTCTATGCCGCCGGTGTGCAGGACATCCTGGGCAGCGAGCTTCCCGCCGCCGGAGCCTGGCTCATCCGCCGCATCCGGGCGGCCCAGTCGCGCAAGCGGGTCGAGCAGGCCGCGGCCCGCGCCTATGCCACCGACCCGCTCACCGGCCTGGTGAACCGCCAGCAACTGGTCGAGCATCTCAGCCACCTGCTGGCCGTGCGCGCCCGCGAGCCGGCGCCCATCGGCGTGGTGGTGCTGCAGGTGGGCCGGCCGCAGCCCGTGGATGCCGCTTTGGCCCACGACGCCGCGCAGCTCGTGCGCCGCAAGATCGGCGTGCGCCTTCGGGCCGGCGTGCGCGCCAGCGACGTGGTCGCCGCGCTGGACGGCGAAACCTTCGCGGTGATGCTGTCGTCCATCGATTCCCCGGCCGATGCACAGGCCGTGGCCAGCAAGCTGGCGCTGGCCCTGCGCCACCCCTTCACCGTCACCGGGCAGTCCATCACCGTGCCAGTCGAGGTGGGCTACGCCGTGTCACCCGAAGACGGCACCGAGCCCGACCCGCTGATCCGCCGGGCGGCGGTCCGCAGCGCGGTCACCGGGCTGTCCGAACGTGCGGCTGCCAACGACCCCTGAATCCGGCCACGCTGTCCCGGCTTCGGCCCCGGCCCGGGCCTAGGGCGTGAGCAGCGCGAGCAGGGGAATCCACAGCGTGGACAGCACCACCTGCAGCGCCAGGGCGAGCGCCGCATAGGCCCCGGCGTCCGGGTGCACCTGCAGCGCGCGCGCTGCGCCAATGCCGTGCGAGGCGGTGCCCAGCGCATAGCCGCGAACCCGCCAGTCCGTCAGGCCCATGGCGCCGAAGATCGGCCGGGCACTGAGCGCACCGACCAGGCCGGTGAGCACCGCGAACACCGCGGCCATCGCCGGCACGCCGCCCAGCCGTTCGGCCAGGCCCATGGCCACCGGCGCCGTCACCGACTTGGGCACGAGCGACTGCCTGACCTCGGCGGGCAGGTCGAGCAGCCAGGCCAGCAGCAGCCCGGTGGCCACCGCGGCAGCGCTGCCCAGCACCCCGGCCAGCACCAGCCGGGCGCCGTGGGCCGCCAGCTCGGCCCGCCGCTGCCACAGCGGCCAGGCCAGCGCGACCACCGCGGGCCCGAGCAGCACGTGGATGAACTGGGCGCCGGAGAAGTAGCTGGGGTAGGGGGTCGAGGTGGCGAGCAGCACGCCGCCGAGGACGAGCACGCTCCACAGCACCGGGTTGGCCGCCGGCGCCTGGCCGGTGCGGTCGTAGAACGCCTGCGCCAGCGCATAGGTGGCGATGGTGGCGGTCAGGCCGAAGAGCGGCGTGGACGAGAGATAGGTCCAGAGCTCGACGAAGTCAGCCATGGGGCGGGTCCGGTGGGGCGCTGGGAGAAGCGCGGCCGGCCGCTGCCAGGCTGCGACGCAGCACCGCGGCCGTCACCACCAGGCCCACCCAGGTGGGCAGCACGATGGCCAGCGCCAGCTTCCAGCCCAGCGGCGCCAGCGCGCCCAGGTGGACGATGACGCCCACACCCACCGGGACGAAGAGCAGCGACAGGTGCTGCAGCAGCACCGAGGCGGCGGCACCGGCACGGCTGGCCACCACGGGCCAGGACAGCAGCGGCAGCAGCAGGGCCAGGCCCACCACCGGCCCGGGCAGCGGCAGCCCGGTGGACCGCACGATCAGTTCCCCCGCCGTCTGCAGCAGCAGCAGCACGGCCAGGCCCTGGAGTGCCAGCATCGCGCGGTCCTCACCGATGCCGGGGTCTGCCGAGGCCTTCAGGCGGCGGGCCAGCCGTCGCCGCGGGCCAGCGCGCTGCGGATGGCGTCGCCATGCTCATCGAGGTGGGGCGGACGCCGGTCGGCCACCGCCCGCTCGCCGTCGAAGCGGATGGGCGAGGCCACCATGGGCACGCCGTCGCGTTCGATCTGCGCGCCCCGTGCCACCACCTGCGGGTGGCGGAAGACCTCGGGCAGCTCCAGGATGGGGGCGCAGGGCACCGCCCGCGGCTCGAGCAGGGCGATCCATTCGGCGGTGCTGCGCTCGAGCAACCAGGTGGCCAGCACCGGCACCAGTTCTTCGCGGCGCTCGACCCGTGCCGGGTTGCTGGCGTAGCGGGGGTCGAAGGCGACATCGGCATGGCCGGCTGCTTCGCAGAAGCGCTGGAACTGACCGTCGTTGCCCACCGCCAGCACCAGGTGGCCGTCGCGGGTGGCGAAGACCTGGTAGGGCAGGATGTTCACGTGCGCATTGCCCATGCGCCGCGGCGTGCGCCCGCCCACCAGGTAGTTGCTGGCCTGGTTGGCCAGCATGCTGACCTGCACGTCCAGCAGGGCGGCGTCCAGGTGGCGCCCACGGCCCGTTCGCCCTCGTTCCAGCAGCGCGGCCAGAATGGCGGTGACCGAGTAGACGCCGGTGAAGAGGTCGCTCACCGCAACGCCCACCTTCTGCGGCTCGCTGCCCGGCGTGCCGTCCTTCTCGCCGGTGACGCTCATCAGGCCGCCGGTGGCCTGGATGGCGAAGTCGTAGCCGGCCGCGTGTGCATAGGGCCCATCCTGCCCGTAGCCAGTGATGGAGCAGTAGATCAGGCCCGGGTTGTCCTTCGAGAGCGTCGCCGGGTCCAGCCCGTACTTGGCCAGCTGGCCCACCTTGTAGTTCTCCAGCAGCACGTCGGCATGCCGGGCCAGGGCCCGGACCTGGGCGGCGCCCTGCGGGTCGGCCAGGTCGATGGCCACCGATCGCTTGCCGCGGTTGGTGCTCAGGTAGTAGGCGGCGGCCCGGTCGGCCGGGTCGCCATGCCAGGGCGGGCCCCAGGCCCGGGTGTCGTCGCCGGCACCCGGCCGCTCCACCTTGATCACGTCGGCGCCGTAGTCGGCCAGCAGCTGCCCGGCCCAGGGGCCTGCGAGCACGCGGGAAAGGTCCAGCACGCGAACACCGGCCAGCGGGGCCAGCGCAACGGTTTTGTCGTCTTGTGGTGTCACCGGCGCTGTCCTTCAGCATGCGCCGCCAGCGCTGGGCGGCCGGGGCGGCCCAATTTGGGCGGAAGCGGGCAGACGTCCGCAGGCCGCGCCCTCAGACTCCAGCGCGCCAACCATTCCACGGAAAGGAGATCGTTCATGAAAGTTGTCTCTGGCCTTGCACTGGCCGCCATCCTGGCTTCGGCTTCCTGGCAGGCCCAGGCCTGGGGGCTCGGCGTGCGGGCGGGAACCCAAGGCGTGGGCGCCGATGTCGGGTTTCTGCTGAGCGATGACTGGTCGGTCCGGCTGGGCTATTCGGCGCTGCAGTGGGACCGCTCGGTGGACGTGACCGACATCAACTACGACGCGCGCCTGAAGCTGAGCAACCTGTCGGCGCTCGTCGAGTGGCACCCGATCGGACCTTTCCGACTGAGTGCTGGCATCGTACCGAACCGCAACCGCATCGGCATCGGCGGCCTGCCGCCCACCACCGAATACCGGATCAACGGCAACACCTACCAGGCTTCGGAGATCGCCTTCTTCCGTGGCGAGGTCTTCACCGGCCGGCGCGTCGCGCCCTACCTGGGCGTGGGCTATGGCGTGGTGGCCCGCCGGGGGCTGAACTTCTACGCCGACCTGGGCGCCATGTATCAGTCCTCGCCGCGGGCTGAACTGCAGGCGGCCTGCAGCGCAACGCTGAGCGCCGCCCGCTGCACCCAGCTGACATCGGATGTGCAGAACGAGCAGCGCCAGCTGGCAGAACGCATCAACAACTTCAAGTGGCTGCCGGTCGTCAACGTGGGGGTGACCGTCGGCTTCTGAGTCGGTGCGGCGGGCAGGCGAAACTGCCCGTTGTCAAGGCCTCAGAAGAAGGCCTGGATGCCGGTCTGCGCCCGACCCAGGATCAGCGCATGGATGTCGTGCGTGCCCTCGTAGGTGTTGACCACCTCCAGGTTCACCAGGTGGCGGGCCACGCCGTATTCGTCGCTGATGCCGTTGCCGCCCATCATGTCGCGCGCCAGGCGGGCCACGTCCAGCGCCTTGCCGCAGGAATTGCGCTTCATGATGGAGGTGATCTCCACCGCCGCCGTGCCCTCGTCCTTCATGCGGCCCAGGCGCAGGCAGCCCTGGAGGCCGAGCGTGATCTCGGTCTGCATGTCGGCCAGCTTCTTCTGGATCAGCTGGTTGGCCGCCAGGGGGCGGCCGAACTGCTGGCGGTCCAGCACGTACTGGCGGGCCCGGTGCCAGCAGTCCTCGGCCGCGCCGAGCGCGCCCCAGGCGATGCCGTAGCGGGCGCTGTTAAGGCAGGTGAAGGGGCCCTTGAGCCCGCGCACCTCGGGGAAGGCGTTCTCGGCCGGCACGAAGACCCGGTCCATGACGATCTCGCCGGTGATCGAGGCCTTCAGGCCCACCTTGCCGTGCACCGCCGGGGCGGACAGGCCCTTCATGCCCTTGTCGAGGATGAAGCCGCGGATGGCGCCCTCATCGTCCTTGGCCCAGACGACGAACACATCGGCGATGGGGCTGTTGGAGATCCACATCTTGCTGCCGGTCAGCTCGAAGCCGCCGGCCACGCTGCGGGCGCGGCTGGCCATGCTCGCCGGGTCGGAGCCGTGGTCGGGCTCGGTCAGGCCGAAGCAGCCGATCCACTCGCCCCGGGCCAGCTTGGGCAGGTACTTCTGCCGCTGCGCCTCGGTGCCGAAGTCGTGGATGGGCAGCATCACGAGGGAGCTCTGCACGCTCATCATCGAGCGGTAGCCGGAATCGACGCGCTCGACCTCGCGGGCGATCAGCCCGTAGGCGACGTAGTTCAGGCCCGGGCCGCCATAGGCCTCGGGAATGGTCGGGCCGAGCAGGCCGAGCTCGCCCATCTCGCGGAAGATGGAGGCGTCGGTCTGTTCGTGGCGGAAGGCCTGGACCACCCGCGGGGCGAGGCGGTCCTGGCAATAGGCGCGGGCGGCGTCGCGCACCATGCGCTCGTCGTCTTCGAGCTGCTGGTCGAGCAGCAACGGGTCGTCCCAGCGGAAGCTGGCGGCGGGGGTCTTGGCCATCGGGGTCTCCTGCCGGGCCCGGGCCCGGTGTGTGATGCAGCCGCGCATTGTCGGGCGCCTCGGCCTCCGGCGCGACCCCCGGGCCTTTGCACCCGGGTTCCCACGCCGGGCGGGGTGCCGGCCGCCCGGGCTCCATTCGGCACAATCCGCCCATCGGCTCCCCGCCGCTTTCCGCCTGCAGCGTCCTGCTTCCCCGCTCATGAAAACCTCCGACATCCGCAGCGCCTTCCTGAACTTCTTCGCGAGCAAGGGCCACCAGATCGTCGCCTCCAGCCCGGTCATCCCGGGCGACGACCCGACGCTGCTGTTCACCAACGCGGGGATGAACCAGTTCAAGGACGTCTTCCTGGGCTTCGACAAGCGGCCCTACAGCCGCGCCACCACCAGCCAGAAGTGCATCCGCGCCGGCGGCAAGCACAACGACCTGGAGAACGTGGGCTACACCGCGCGGCACCACACCTTCTTCGAGATGCTGGGCAACTTCAGCTTCGGCGACTACTTCAAGGAAGACGCCATCGCCTACGCCTGGGAGCTGCTGACCGAGGTGTTCAAGCTGCCCAGCGAGCGCCTGTGGGTGACGGTCTACGCCGAGGACGACGAGGCCTACGCGATCTGGAACCGCAAGGTGGGCGTGCCGGCCGAGCGCATCGTGCGCATCGGCGACAACAAGGGCGCACGCTACGCCAGCGACAACTTCTGGATGATGGGCGACACCGGTCCCTGCGGCCCGTGCACCGAGATCTTCTACGACCACGGTCCGGACATTCCCGGCGGGCCGCCCGGCTCGCCCGACGAGGACGGCGACCGCTACATCGAGATCTGGAACAACGTGTTCATGCAGTTCAACCGCACGGACGACGGCGTGATGCACCCCCTGCCCAAGCCGAGCGTGGACACCGGCATGGGGCTGGAGCGCATCGCAGCCGTGCTGCAGCATGTGCACGGCAACTACGAGATCGACACCTTCGTCGACCTGCTGGCCGCGGCCAAGGCCGCGGTGGATGCGGTGGGTGGGCGCAGCGCCGCCGCGCCCGAGGGCTGCGATGCTTCCAGCCCGAGCCTGAAGGTCATCGCCGACCACATCCGCGCCTGCAGCTTCACCATCGCCGACGGCGTCATTCCGGGCAACGAAGGCCGTGGCTACGTGCTGCGCCGCATCGCGCGCCGGGCCATCCGCCACGGCTACAAGCTCGGTGCGCGCAAGCCCTTCTTCCATGGGCTGGTGGCCACGCTGGCGGCCACCATGGGCGACGCCTACCCGGAGCTGCGCCGGGACCAGACCCGCATCACCGAGGTGCTGCGCCAGGAGGAGGAGCGCTTCTTCCAGACCATCGCCAACGGCATGGACATCCTGGAGTCGGCGCTGGCCGCGCTGCCCGCGGGCGCTGCGCTGGATGGTGAGACCGCCTTCAAGCTGCACGACACCTACGGCTTCCCGCTGGACCTGACCGCCGACGTCTGCCGCGAGCGCAGCGTGCAGGTGGATGGCGCCGGCTTCGACACCGCCATGGCGCGCCAGCGCGACAAGGCCCGCTCGGCGGCGCGTTTCAAGATGGCTGCCGGCCTGGAGTACACCGGCGGGCCCAGCCGGTTCCATGGCTACGAGCACCTGGCCACCGAGACCTGCCGCATCACCGCGATCTACCACGACGGCACGCCGGTCGAATCGGCCGGGGCCGGCGACGATGTGGTGGTGGTGCTCGACCACACGCCCTTCTATGCCGAATCGGGCGGCCAGGTGGGCGACACCGGCGAGCTGCGCAACGCCACCGCGCGCTTGCTGGTGGACGACACGGTGAAGGTCCAGGCCGCCGTGCACGGCCACCAGGGCCGGGTGGTGGAAGGCACGCTGCGCGTGGGCGACACCGTGACCGCGCGGGTGGACGCCGAGCGGCGCGCCCGCACCGTGCGCAACCACAGCGCCACCCACCTGATGCACAAGGCGCTGCGCGAGGTGCTGGGCGCCCATGTGCAGCAGAAGGGGTCGCTGGTGAACGCGGAGCGCACGCGCTTCGACTTCGCGCACAACGCCCCGATGAGCGACGAGCAGATCGCCCGGGTGGAGGCGCTGGTCAATGCCGAGGTGCTGGCCAACCACGCCACCCAGGCGCGTGTGCTGCCGCTCGAAGAGGCGCAGAAGCTCGGCGCGATGATGCTTTTCGGAGAGAAGTACGGCGACGAGGTGCGGGTGCTGGACATCGGCTCCAGCCGCGAGCTGTGCGGCGGCACGCATGTGCAGCGCACCGGCGACATCGGTCTCTTCAAGGTGGTGGCCGAAAGCGGCGTGGCCGCGGGCATCCGCCGCATCGAGGCGGTGACCGGACAGAACGCGCTGGCCTACCTGCAGACGCTCGAGCGCACGCTCGCCCGCGTGGCCAGCGGCCTGAAGGTGGCGCCGGCCGAAGTGCCCGATCGGGTGGGTGGCCTGGTCGAGCAGCTGCGTGGCCAGGAGCGCGAGATCACCGCGCTCAAGAGCCGGCTCGCCTCGTCGCAGGGCGATGAACTCGTCGGCTCGGCGGTGGACGTCAAGGGCCTGAAGGTGCTGGCCGCCGTGCTCGAGGGCGCGGACGCCCGCACGCTGCGCGAGACCCTGGACAAGCTCAAGGACAAGCTCAAGTCGGCCGCCATCGTGCTGGCCGCGGTGGAGGGCGGTCGGGTGCAGCTGGCCGCCGGCGTGACGGCCGATGCAAGCGGGCGCGTCAAGGCCGGCGAGCTGGTGAACTTCGTCGCTCAGCAGGTGGGTGGCAAGGGCGGAGGCAAGCCCGACCTGGCCATGGCCGGCGGAACCGACGCCGCGGCCTTGCCCCAGGCGCTGGCCAGCGTGGTCGCCTGGGTGCGCGAGCGTGCCTGAGCCCATCTGATCGCATCGATCGCATCGATCGCATCCGATCGCACCCCCTGCGCCGACCGAACACGCCGGCAGCCCATGCCCGCTTCGGCCTTCCCCCGCTCGACCCGCCGCCCGGCCCATCGCTGGACACTGGGCCTGGGCATCGCCTTGGCCGCTTCGGTCGCGGGGGGTGTTTCCGCCCAGACGGTGCTGCCCGCTGCGGGCATCGTCACCCCGGTTCCCGCCCCCGCCTCCTCCGCCTCGGCATCGGCCACTGCCACTGCCACTGCCACTGCCACTGCCTCGGCGGTGCCCGGCGGCGAAGCGGCGGGCCTGCCCGCGCCCGTCAACGCCGCCCGTGCGCTGGTGCGGCTCTTCTTCGAGGCCTGCGTGGCCAACGGCGGCAGCTACCAGGGGGCGGTGGATGTCGCGATCGCCCAGGGCCTGACGCCGCAGGACCTCGAGGCGGCCGGCGCCCGCGCGCTGCTGGGCGACCTGCCCGGCGCGGTGTTCCGTCTTGACGCTTCCGACAGCGCGGTGCTGCTGGCCGTGGCCGAGCGGGGCCCCTGCCTGCTGTGGGCCGACCGTGCGCACGGTCCGGGTGTGCGGCTGGCGGTGCAGGCGGCGCTGGGCGAGCGGGCTGCACGAGGCGACCGCCTCGAAGTGGAGGCCGACCGCAAGATCGAGCACACCCAGGCGTGGCGGCAGCAGACGCTGTGGCGGCTGCGGCCGGCAGGTGCTGCTGCGGCGCTGCAGATCGGGCTGGTGAGCACCCTCACCGATGCCCCGGCGCCTCAGGTGCTGCGCGCCCAGATCGCGCCTGCATCGCCCGCCTTCGCCCCCGACGGCCTGCCGCTGCGCTGAACCGGGGCGGCGCGGTGGCGCTGCGGCTCAGGCGTAGCGCAGCTCGCTCGCCTTGCCCCAGAACACCCGGTAGGACCACACCGTGTAGCCCAGGATGGTGGGCACCGTGATGGCACAGCCCACCGCGATGATGGCCAGCGACCCGGTGGCGCTGGCCGCATCCCACAGCGTCAGCCGGTCCATCACCACATAGGGGAAGAGGCTGTACGCCAAGCCGAAGGCCCCCAGCACGAACACGGTCACCACCAGCACGAAGGGCAGCCAGCACAGCCGTCCGTCGCTGCCGGGCTGCGGATACACCGCCACCCGCTTGCTCGACAGCGTCAGGCGCAGCGCCACCAGCGCCGCGGCCGTCATCAGCGGAATGGGCAGCAGGGCGATGAGCGCGGGCATCTGGAACCACTTGTCGCGCACCGTCTCGCTGACCACCGGCGTGACGATGGAGATGAGCGCCATTCCCAGCACCACCGGCAGCCAGGCGATCTTGGCCCAGCGCACCGCCAGGCGCTGCAGCTCGCCCTCGGTCTTCATGACGAGCCAGGTGGCGCCCAGCAGCACGTAGGCCGCGGGCAGCAGCACCGCGATGACGGCGGCGAACACCTGGAAGGCCCAGCCCGACTGCAGCCCGGTGATGTAGTGACCCAGCATCCAGCCCTGGCTGGCTGCGGCCAGGCCCGAGCCGAACCAGAAGGCCCGGTTCCAGCGCGGCTTGTGCACGTCCTGCGCCTTGACCCGGAAGTCGAAGGCCACGCCGCGCAGGATCAGCCCCACCAGCATCAGCGCCACCGGCAGGTAGAGCGCGGTGAGGATCATCCCGTGCGCCTTGGGGAAGGCGATGAGCAGGATGCCCACGCCCAGCACCAGCCAGGTCTCGTTGGCATCCCAGAAGGGCCCGATGCTGGCGATCATGGTGTCCTTCTGCGCATCGCTCGCGCGGTGAAGCAGCAGGCCCACGCCCAGGTCGTAGCCGTCGAGCACCACGTAGATCAGCATGCTCAGGCCCATCAGGCCCATGAAGATGACGGGCAGTGCTTCGGCCCAGTTCATCGCGCACCCTCCACCGACCGACCCGAGCCCACCGGCGCCGGCAGCGGCCGGTCGGGCACCAGGGGCTCCGGCAGCAGCGCCGACTCCGGCTTCTCGGCCATGTAGCGCACCACGCCGATGTAGGCCACGATGAGCGCCAGGTACACGGTGACGTAGAGCGCCAGCGTCAGCGCGATCAGCGGCGAGGGCACGCTGGAGGCCGCCTCGGCGGTGGTGAGCACGCCATAGACGAGGTAGGGCTGGCGGCCGATCTCGGTCACGTACCAGCCGGCCAGCGTGGCCACCCAGCCCGAAAAACTCATGCCGGCCAGTGCCCACAGCAGCGGCCGCGGCAGCCGCTCGACCTGCCAGCCGCGGCGCTTGAGCAGCCACAGCCCGCCCCAGCCCAGCAGCAGCATGGCCATGCCGATGCCCACCATCACCCGGAAGGCGTAGAAGATCGGCGCGACCGGCGGGTGGTTGAACTCGCCCTGTGCGTTGCGGAAGCTGTCCAGGCCGCGCAGTTCGCCGTCCGGGTCGTGCTTGAGGATGAGCGAGGCGCCCTTGGGAATGCCGATGGCCGCGTGGTTGGTGCGCGCCTCGTCGTCGGGGATGGCGAAGAGCAGCAGCGGTGCGCCGCGCTCGGTCTGCCAGATGCCTTCCATCGCGGCCACCTTGGCCGGCTGGTGCTCCAGCGTGTTCAGGCCGTGCAGGTCACCGGCCAGGATCTGCAGCGGGATGAGGATGGCGCCCATCGTCAGGCCCAGGCGCATGGTGCGCGGCGTGGACCGGTTGGCCTTGCCGCGCAGCACCTGCCAGGCGCTCACCCCGGCCAGCAGGAAGGCCACCGTCAGGCCCGAGGCCAGCAGCACGTGCGCCAGCCGGTAGGGGAAGGAGGGGTTGAAGACGATGGCGAACCAGTCGGTGGGGAAGAACACGCCGTCGCGGATCTCGTAGCCCACCGGCGTGTGCATCCACGAGTTCAGGCTCAGGATCCAGAACGCGCTCATCGTGGTGCCGAAGGCCACCAGGAAGGTGGCCAGCAGGTGCACCCGCTCGCTCACCCGCCCATGGCCGTAGAGCATGATGCCCAGGAAGGTGGCCTCCAGGAAGAAGGCGGTGAGTACCTCGTAGCCCAGCAAGGGCCCTGCGATGTTGCCCACCCGCTCCATGAAGCCCGGCCAGTTGGTGCCGAACTGGAAGCTCATCACGATGCCGCTGACCACACCGAGGGCGAAGCTCAGCGCGAACACCTTGGTCCAGAAGCGGTAGGCCACCAGCCACGCGGTGTCCTGCGTGCGCAGCCAGCGCAGCCGCATGAACAGCAGCGTCCACCCCAGCGCGATCGTGATGGTGGGGAAGAGGATGTGGAAACTGATGTTGGCCGCGAACTGCATGCGGGCCAGCAGGAGGGCGTCCATGACTACTCCGGTTGGACAGGAAGGCCGGGCCGCGCGGGAATGCGGCCGGTGAACTCGAGCAGGCGCTGCACCTTGGCGCCCATCTTCATCAGGTGCGACAGCGTCTGGCGGTCCAGTCGCTGCACGTCGTCGAACCAGGTGGTCATCAGCTCGATCAGGTCGTGCATGTCACGCATGCGGGCCTGGGCGTGGCGGTCGGCCTCGGTGGCGGGCTCCTCCAGCAGCGCATTGCGCAGCATCGAAAGCGTCGGCTCGATCTCGCGGCGCCGCCGCTCCTCGGCGAGCGTCTGGAAGGTCTGCCAGGCGTCGCCCGGGGCCTCGAAGAACTCGCGGCGGTCGCCGGGCACATGGCGTCGGCTCACCAGCCGCCACGACTGCAGCTCCTTCAGCCCCATGCTCACGTTGGACCGGCTGAACTCGAGCTGTTCGGCGATGGCGTCGGCGCAGATCGGCTCGGGCGAGACGAAGATGAGCGCATAGATCTGGCCGACGGTGCGGTTGATGCCCCAGCGGCTGCCCATCTCGCCGAAGTGGGCGACGAAGCTGCGGACGAGCGGGCTCAGGGTGGACATGGCGGGTCTCGGGGGAGGGTGCTGAGGTCTTGACTTGCACCGATGCTTGAAGTTTCAGGAATTTCTGAAACTAGCGTCGGTGGTGCGGGTTTTCCCCCAGCCTGGCAGTAGGGGACACTTCCGGCTGTCCTTCCCTTCGCTGCCGACAGAAGCCGCCCCGCCGTGAAGCACTCCGCCCCTGCGCCCCGTTCCGTCTTTGCCGCCCCCGAACCCAGCGCCGGGGCTGCCGACGGCCACGCGCTGCCGCTGGCCGGTCGGCACCTGGTGCTGGCATTGACCGGCGGCATTGCCTGCTACAAGTCCGCCGAGCTGCTGCGCCTGCTGGTCAAGGCCGGGGCGACGGTGCAGGTGGTGATGAGCGAGGGGGCGCTTCGCTTCATCACCGAGGCGACGATGCAGGCGCTGTCGGGCCGCCCGGTGCTCACCAGCGCCTGGGATGCGCGCGAGCCCGACTCGATGGCCCATATCCACCTGACCCGCCAGGCCGACGCCGTGCTGGTGGCGCCGGCCAGCACCGACTTCATCGCCCGCCTGGCCGCCGGGCGCTGCGACGAGATCGTCTCGCTGGCCTGCGTGGCCCGCCCGCCCCAGCGCTGTGCGCTGCTGGTGGCGCCGGCCATGAACCGCGAGATGTGGGCCCACCCGGCCACGCAGCGCAACGTACGGCGCATCGTCGACGACGGCGCGGTGCTGCTGGGCCCGGCCGCCGGCGCGCAGGCCTGCGGCGAGGTGGGCGACGGGCGCATGCTCGAGCCGGCCGAACTGCTGGACGCGGTGGTGGCGCACTTCCAGCCCAAGTCGCTGCGTGGGCTGCGGATGCTGGTGACGGCCGGACCCACCTTCGAGGCGCTCGACCCGGTGAGGGGCCTGACCAACCGTTCGAGCGGCAAGATGGGCTTCGCCATCGCCCGCGCCGCGGCCGAAGCCGGAGCCGAGGTGACGCTCGTGGCCGGCCCGGTGCACCTGCCCACGCCGGCCGGCGTGCAGCGCATCGACGTCGAATCCGCGCGCGACATGCTGCAGGCGGTGATGCCCCAGGTGGCCGGGCACGACGTCTTCGTCGCCACCGCAGCGGTGGCCGACTGGCGCCCCGCCGAGGCAGCCGAGCACAAGATCAAGAAGGCCGCCGATGCCGCCGCGCCCGAGTGGGCGCTGGTGGAGAACCCCGACATCCTGGCCACGGTGGCGGCCAGCGTCGAAGCCAGGCCCCATGCTGCCCGGCCCCGGCCGCTCTACTGCGTGGGCTTCGCCGCCGAGAGCGAGCGCCTGCTCGAGCACGCGCGCGCCAAGCGCGAGCGCAAGGGCATCCCGCTCATCGTGGCCAACCTGGGCCCTGCCACTTTCGGCCGCGACGACAACGCGCTGGTGCTGGTGGACGAGCAGGGCGAACGCCCGCTGCCCGCCGGTGACAAGCTCGCGCTGGCCCGCCTGCTCGTGGCCGACATCGCGGCCCGCCTGGCCCTGGCCTCCGCCTGAGGCTCCTGCCTCCTGGCTGTTGCCGCAACCGCTGTTCCTACCGCTGCGCCTACCCCTGCCCCTTACCGCTGCCAGCACCGACCCCGAACCGCTGCCATGACCGCCCTGACCGTCGACGTCGAATTGAAGCTGCTCGATCCCCGCATGGCCGATGCCCTGCCGGCCTATGCCACGCCCGGCAGCGCCGGACTGGACCTCAGGGCCTGCCTGGACGCGCCCCTGGTGCTCGCGCCGGGCGACAGCGCGCTGGTGCCCACCGGCCTGGCGCTGCACCTGGGCGACCCGGGTTTCGCCGCGGTGCTGCTGCCGCGCTCGGGGCTGGGCCACCGGCACGGCATCGTGCTCGGCAACCTGGTCGGTCTGATCGACTCGGACTACCAGGGGCCGCTGCAGGTGAGCCTGTGGAACCGCGGCAGCGAGCCCTACACCATCGAGCCGATGGCCCGCATGGCGCAGCTGGTGGTGGTGCCCGTCGCCCAGGCGCGCTTCCGGCGGGTCGACGATTTCGAGGCCTCGGCCCGCGGCAGCGGGGGCTTCGGCTCCACCGGCGTGTCCTGAGCGGCCCGCAGCCCGCGTCCCGCGTCCCGTGTCGTCCGCAGCCGCGTCAGTGCAGCGACCCGCGTTCGCCCGCAGCGGGCGCGGTGGCCAGCACGGTGAGCCCGGCCGAACCCACGCTGAGCGCTTCGGCTTCTTCCTCGGTGGCTTCGCGAACGTCCAGCACCTTCAGCGAGATGCGCAGCGCGATGCCGGCCAGCGGGTGGTTGCCGTCGAGCACGACATGCTCGGGATAGACCTCGGTGATGGTGTAGACGCGGTCGGCGCGAAGGCCGGGCGTGACCGCCCCGGGCGGCGGGCCTTCGAACTGCATCCCGGCTTCGGCGGCCTCGCCCACCACCGCACGCGACTCGAAGAACACGAGCGAGGGGTCGTAGTCGCCGAAGGCGTGTTCGGGCTCGAGGTGTACCGTGGTCTCGAAGCCGGCGGCCTGGCCGATCAGGGCCTCTTCCACCCTTTCGAGCAGGTCTTCTCCGCCGACGAAGAACTCGAGCGGGTCGACGAGTTCGTCGATGGTTTCACCCTGTGCATCCTGGAGGCGCCAGGTCAGCGTGACGACGCTGGGTCTGTCGATGATCATCTCGTCATGTTCGCACACGGCCTGGCCGCGATGGCCTGCCGCCATCACCCTTGAACGCGCCCACCGGCCTTCGCTGAATGTCCCCACCGCCGCCCGATCGTCCCCAACCGCTGCTCGGCGGCCTCACGCCGCGCTCCTTCATGCAGCGCCACTGGCAGAAGCGTCCGCTGCTCGTGCGCGGAGCGTTCGACGCCGGGCTCGCGCTGCCCGGTCCGGCCGATCTCATGGCGCTGGCCACGCAGGAGGGCGTCGAGTCGAGGCTGGTGCGCCGCGTACGCCGCACCGGCGAGGCCGCCAGCGACGGCTGGACGGTGCGTCACGGCCCCCTGCCGCGGCGCTCCATGCCGGCGCGGCGGGCGCCCGACTGGACCCTGCTGGTGCAAGGCGTGGACCTGCACCGCGACGACGCGCACGCGCTGCTGCAGGCTTTCCGCTTCATTCCCGACGCCCGGCTGGACGACCTGATGATGTCCTTCGCCACCGAGGGCGGCGGCGTCGGCCCCCATGTGGACGCCTACGACGTGTTCCTGCTGCAGTGCCACGGCCAGCGGCGTTGGAAGGTCGGTCGTGCGCGCGATGGTGGCTTCGTGGCGGATCTGCCGCTGCGCATCCTGTCGCGCTTCGAGCCTCAGCAGGAATGGCTGTGCGAGCCGGGCGACCTGCTCTACATCCCGCCGGGCTGGGGCCACGACGGGGTGGCCGAAGGCGGCGAATGCGTGACCGCATCGGTGGGTTTCCGCGCCCCGG
Organism: Rubrivivax sp.; assembly: GCA_027487905.1. GTDB lineage: Bacteria > Pseudomonadota > Gammaproteobacteria > Burkholderiales > Burkholderiaceae_C > JAIYCR01. The sequence goes on from JAIYCR010000035.1 coordinate 23,493, forward strand.
CGCAGGCAGCGCTGGGAACCGAATTGCTGCAGCGTCTGCTGGACGCGCACGAGCCCCCTGAGCCCGATCGGCTCTACCGCGATGCGCAGCAAGGCCCTGTGCGGCAGCCTGCCGCCATCCCCGAAGGCCTGCAGCGTTTCGCCGCCGACTGCGTGCGCCGCTGGCTCGGCTCGCCCGCCGCGCTGGAGCGAGAACTGGCGCTGGCCCTCGGCGAGGCGCTCAGCGAGCCCAAGGCCGGTGTCTGGTTCGATCCGCCCGCGGCGCCGGCCACCCGGGGGGCGACAACCCGCCGGGCTGCGCCCGTGCAGACCCAAGGCGTGCGGCTGGACCGCCGCACCCGCATGCTCTACGACACCCGCTGCCTCTACGTGAACGGCGAGGCCTTCACCGTGGGCGGCACCGATGCGCGGCTGCTGCGGCGGTTGGCCGACGCGCGCGAACTGGACGCCGCCACGCTGGCCCGCCTGGGGCCGCAGGCCCGTGACGCCGTTGCACAGTGGCTGCAGGCCGGCTGGTTGCAGCCGGGTGGAGCGACCTGATCCCTGGGAGGGTTTGGCGATGGAATTCCCTGAAGAATCAGCACCCGCGCCGGCTGCGCTGCAGCGTGCGGTCGACGGTCGCCTGGCCTTCCAGGACACCCTGCGGCAGGCCCTGGCCCAGGTGGCCGCTGCACCGCGTGCCCGCCAGCTCTTCCTGTGCGACGCCGACTTCGCCGACTGGCCGCTGGGCGAACGCTCGGTCGTGGCGGCGTTCGAGGCCTGGGCCCGCTCGCACCGCAGCCTGGTGGTCATTGCCAGCAGCTTCGACGACCTGGCCCGCCGCCATCCGCGCTGGGTGGCGTGGCGGCGGCAGTGGTCGCACATCGTCGATTGCCGGCTGCTCACCGATCGGGAGCCGGCGTTCTGCCCGACGCTGCTGCATGCACCGGATGTGTGCACGCTGCGCCTTTTCGATGCACAGCGCCACCGGGGCGCCTACACCGAGGGCGATGCCGAGGCCGACCGGCGCGCCCTCGCTGAATTCGATGCCCTGGCGCAACAGTCCGAGCCCGGCTTTCCGGTGACGACGCTGGGCCTCTGAGGTTCATCCTAGGGACTACCCTATACTCGCGGGCTGTTGTCAGAGGGCTGCCGATCTCGCGCAAGCGAGTGCCGGTGTCCCTTGTGGACATCGCCGGCCACTCCCGGACGCGCACCCGTGTGGGGCGCCTCCCCCGGCCGGGTCATCAGACCTCGTCTGCCTGATTTTTCTCCGCACCCACCTCAGAGGATCACCCATGAACAAGTCGTACCTGCTGGCCGCCCTGATCGCCGCCGCCGCCCTGACCGCCTGCGGCAAGAAGGAAGAGGCGCCCGTCGCCGCTCCCGCGCCCGCCGCCGCCCCGGCCCCGGCTGCCGCCCCGATGGCTGCTGCCGCGTCCGCCGTTGACGCCGCCGCTTCGGCCGCCGTGGGTGCCGCCTCCGCCGCGGCCGACGCCGCCGGCACCGCCGCTGCGGGCGCTGCCTCGGCCGCTGCTGCCGCTGGCGCTGCCGTCGAAGCCGCCAAGGACGCCGTCAAGAAGCCCTGATCGGCTTGCTCGGTGTTCGGTGCAGCCGGCGACGCGCCTGCTGCATCACACAAGCCGCCCATCGGGCGGCTTTTTTTCGTCCCGGCTTCAGCGCCGGCTCGGCCGCGCAAACAAAAAAGCCCGACGCGCTGCGCGTCGGGCTTTCGTGTCTCGAACCAGTCGACCCGGTGCGGCGACCGCAGCGGCCACACCGGGGTGGTCGCGCCGCGTCAGCGCTTCTGGTCTTCGGCGAAGATGTCCTTCTTGTGGCCCATCGGCACGAAGATGATGCCGATCACCACCGTCGCCAGTGCAATGACGATGGGGTACCAAAGGCCGAAGTACACGTCGCCGGACTGCGCGATCATCGCGAAGGCGGTGGCGGGCATCAGGCCACCGAACCAGCCATTGCCGATGTGGTAGGGCAGGCTCATGCCGGTGTAGCGGATGCGGGTGGGGAAGAGCTCCACCAGCGCCGCGGCGATCGGGCCGTACACCATGGTCACCAGCAGCACCAGGTAGGTCAGCAGCAGCACCAGCGGGAAGACCTGGCCGTTGAAGATGTCGAAGAAGCTGGACATCTTCACCAGGCCCTCGGCCGGCTTGCCCGGTGCCGGGTAGCCCGCTGCGGCCAGCGACTCGTTGACCGCCTTGGTGAAGGCTGCGGGCACCGCCTTGACGTCGTCGCCGGCCAGCTTCTTGATCTCGTAGCTGGCGATCTCGGTGCTGCCCACGCTGACCTTGGCCGGAATGGCGCCCGGCTGGTACTGCACCGTGTAGTTCACCGAACTGCGGGCGAGCAGCGCCTTGGTCACGTCGCAGGAGCTGGTGAACTTGGCCGTGCCGGTGGGGTTGAACTGGAAGGAGCAGTCCTGCGGGTCGGCGGTGATCACCACCTTGGTGTTCTGCTGGGCCGCGTGCAGCGTGGGGTTGGCCAGCGCCGTGATGGACTTGAACACCGGGAAGTAGGTCAGCGCGGCCAGCAGGCAGCCGGCCAGGATGATCGGCTTGCGGCCGATGCGGTCACTGAGCGAGCCCCAGAACACGAAGCCCGCGGTGCCCAGGATCAGCGACCAGGCGATCAGCACGTTGGCGGTGAACATGTCCACCCGCAGGATGGTCTGCAGGAAGAACAGGGCATAGAACTGGCCCGTGTACCAGACGACCGCCTGGCCGGCGACGAGGCCGAACAGCGCCATCAGCGCGAACTTGCCGTTCTTCCAGTTGCCGAAGGCCTCGCTCAGCGGCGCCTTGGACTGCGTGCCCTCGGACTTCATCTTCTTGAAGGCCGGCGACTCCTCCATCTGCAGGCGGATCCACAGCGAGATGCCCAGCAGGAAGATGGACAGCAGGAAGGGAATGCGCCAGCCCCACTCGGCGAAGTCCTTCTCGCCCACGATGGTGCGAACGGTCAGGATGACCATCAGCGACAGCAGCAGGCCCAGCGTGGCGGTGGTCTGGATCCAGCTGGTGAAGAAGCCGCGGCGGTGCTGCGGCGCGTGCTCGGCCACGTAGACCACTGCGCCGCCGTACTCGCCGCCCAGCGCCAGGCCCTGCAGCATGCGCAGGATGATCAGGATGATCGGCGCGGCCCAGCCGATGGTGGCGTAGCCGGGCAGCAGGCCGACGATGAAGGTCGACGCACCCATGATCAGGATGGTCATCAGGAAGGTGTACTTCCGGCCGACCAGGTCGCCCAGGCGACCGAACACCAGCGCCCCGAAAGGCCGCACCAGGAAGCCCGCCGCGAAGGCCAGCAGGGCGAACACGTTGCGCGTGGCCTCCGGGAAGGAGGAGAAGAACTGCGCGCCGATGATGGCGGCCAGCGAACCGTAGAGGTAGAAGTCGTACCACTCGAAGATGGTGCCGGCGGACGATGCCAGGATGACGCGCTTTTCCTCGCGGGTCATCGGCCGCTTGCGTTCTTCAGCGGTGGGAATGGGTGCGGTGGACAAGATGGGGCTCCTCGATCCTTCTTGGGGTTGTTCTCAGGGCCCCGACCGCTCCTCACGGGGCGGGGCCAAGGACGCTGCGCAAAAAAAGAACGCGTCGATTGACGCGTTCTTGATCTGGCGCAGTACCGGAAGGGTCGTTTGGAGCTCTTACCTTCGTCTGACACGCCCTGGCATGAGGGTGTTCCGCAACCCTCGGGAATCCCCGGGGGCTGAATGATCCCCTGTCATGGCAAGGGGCATTATTTCAGTTCGTCCAGCAGCAGCCCGAGCACGCGCGGGGCGCTGTCGCCCGGCACGGCGGAGGCGCCCTGCGCGTTGAGCACCGTCACCGTCGAGCGGGCATCGCCCTGGCCTGTCACCTTCACCCGCAGCCGCTGCGGCTCCTGCGCGCCACCGGCGCTGCTGGAGAACAGGCGGTTGAAGAAGCCCTTCTCCTCGGCCTTCTTCGTGTCCAGCGGCACGAAGCGCACGAAGTAGTTGCCCGCCGCGCGGTCGCGGTCCTCGACGGTGAAGCCGCTGCGGTCCAGCGCCAGGCCCACGCGCCGCCAGGCGCGGTCGAAGCCGTCGTCCACCTCGAGCACCGGGCCGTCGGCGGTGTCGGCGCGACGCGCCTTGGCGGGCGCTGCGGGGCCGCTGGCTGCAGCGGCGCCGGACGTCGCACCCGCCGCACCCGCGCCGGCCGCTGCCGTGGTCGTGCCCGTCCCGGCGGGCGATGCGCTGGTGCCGTTGAGCACGCCGGCCAGGCGGAGCAGGAACTCGGCCTCGAGCTCCGGGTTGGACGGTCGCGGCTGCCAGACGGTGTTGGTGCGCTGCGCGTCGGTGTAGACCTCGCTGACGCCGCGGTGGCTCACGAAGACCTCGCTGCCGCCGGCGGTGCGCTCGATGCGGATGCGGAAGCGGTCGCGCTCGCCGGTGGAGTAGAAGGAGTCGAACACCCGACCGATGGTGCGGCGCAGGATGTCCTGCGGCAGCAGGGCGCGGTTTTCGGCCCAGTCGGTCTCGAGCAGGCCCAGATCGGCCTGCTCGGTGGTGAAGTTGAAGCCGCGTTCGGTCCAGAAGGCCTTCACCCGGGGCCACATCTGCTCGGGCGGCAGGCTGCTGACGAGCCAGCGCTGGTTGCCCGCCCGCTCGATGCGGGCGACGGCGGTGGAAGGGGCCGCGGCGGCCGCACCGGCCGGTGCATTCGCCACCGGCGTGACGGCCACACCGGCGACAGCGCCCGCGCCCACCGGAGCCGGCGCCAGGGTGCCCGGCGATGCGTTCGTCGGCCCTGCCGCCGCCGGCGAACCGGCCGCGGAAATGGCCCCGCCGGGAAGCGTCTGGAAGCGCGATTCCTTGCTCAGCTGCGACAGGTCGGGCGGCACGTCCAGCGGGGCGTTGCGCACGGTGGTGCTGCGGTAGTCGACCTTGTCGCCGGCCAGCAGGTTCTCCACCGTCGAGCATCCGGTGACCAGCGCGGTGGCGGCCAGCAGCGGTGCCAGCAGCAGCGTCCGTGCGCGCAGGGAACGCGATTTCAGGAACAAGGGGCGATCGTTGGACGAAGCGGTCATGGGGTCAGGTGCGGACCTGGGCGGACGGCGCCCAGGCGGGGTGAGAGGGGACGCTCGTTCAGGCGCTGAGCACGCCGGCTTCGACCAGTGCCGCCTGCACCAGGGCCTGTCCGGCGGGCGTCAGGGGCGTCAGGGGCAGCCGCATGGATTCGCCGCAGCGGCCCATGCGGGCCAGCGCCCATTTGGTGGGTGCGGGGCTGGGCTCGCAGAAGAGCTGCTTGTGCAGCGGCAGCAGCTTCATGTGCAGCTGCGCGGCTTCGCGGCTGCGACCCTCGATGGCCGCCATGCACAGGTCGTGCATCAGCCGCGGCGCGACGTTGGCAGTGACGCTCACGTCGCCGTGGCCGCCCAGCAGCATCAGCGCCACCGCGGTGGCGTCGTCGCCGGAATAGATGGAAAAACCGCGCGGCGCCTGGCGGATCAGCCAGGCCGCACGCTCGATGTCGCCGGTGGCCTCCTTGATGCCCACCACATTGGGCACGCCGGCCAGGCGGATGGCGGTCTCCGGCTGCATGTCGGTGACGGTGCGGCCCGGCACGTTGTACAGCACCATCGGGATGTCCACCGCCTCGGCGATGGCCTTGAAATGGCGGTAGATGCCCTCCTGCGAGGGCTTGTTGTAGTAGGGCACGACGGACAGCGTGCAGTCCGCACCGACCTCGCGGGCGAAGCGCGACAGCTCGATGGCCTCGGCAGTGGAGTTGCCGCCGGTGCCCGCCATGATGGGAATGCGGCCCCGGGCGTGCTGCACCGCGGTGCGGATGACCTCGCAGTGCTCCTCCACCGACACGGTGGGCGATTCGCCCGTGGTGCCGACCACGCCGATGCAGTCGGTGCCCTCGGCGATGTGCCAGTCGACGAGCCGGCGCAGGGTGTCGTGGTCGACGCGGCCGTCTTCATGCATCGGGGTGACCAGGGCCACGATGCTGCCTGCGATGGGTTTCATGATCGATCCTCGGGCGAGCCGGCGAGTTTAGTCGCCGCGTCGTCCACCGGCCCGCGCACCGCGGCGATGCGCTGGATGCGGCGGGTCGGCTCGCTTTCCAGCCCGTCCTCGAAGGCGACGACCCGCAGGCCGGACATCGCAGCCCACTCCAGCAGTTCGCCCGGGCGCAGCAGGAAGGCGGGGTTGGAGGGGCGGCCAAAGGCCTCCTGGCCCTGGGCGAAGGTTTCCATCAGCGCCACGCCGCCCGGGGCCAGCGCGGCGGCCAGCGTGGGCAGCAGCGCTCGCCACAGGTAGTGGGTGACGATCAGGCCGTCGAAGCGTTCATCGCCGTAGGGCCACGGGCCGGTTTCGATGTCGGCCACCCGCACGGCGAAGCGGCCGGCCAGGGCCTGCAGGGCCTGCGCATCGCGGTCCACGCCGTGCAGCTCGAACCCCCGGCCGTCCAGCGCGTGCAGGTGGCGCCCGCCGCCGCAGGCCACGTCCAGCACCCGCCCGGCGGGCCGCAGCAGGTGGGCCCAGCGCAGCACCCAGGCTGAGGGGCGTGCGGTGCCGTGCGCGGCCGCGACCGCCATCAGAAGCAGCTCCACAGCTGGCTGGCCAGCGTGAAGGCCATGTCCGGCTTCAGGTAGGCCAGGAAGACCAGACCGAGCACCGCGCCGGCCGCGGTCATCCAGGCCGCCCGCAGCACCGGCTTCATGCCGACGCGCCTTGCGCGCTGGCGGGCCGCGCGATGGGCTGCTCGCGCACCGGCAGGTTGATCAGCGCGGCGAACACGCCCAGCGCCACCGCCAGCCACCACACCACGTCGTAGCTCCCGGTGGCGTCGTAGAGCCGTCCACCCAGCCACACGCCCAGGAAGCTGCCGATCTGGTGGCTCAGGAACACGAAGCCGCCCAGCATGGAGAGGTACTGCACGCCGAAGATCTGGGCCACCACCGCATTGGTGGGCGGCACGGTGGACAGCCACAGCAGCCCCATCACCGCCGAGAAGACATACACCGTGAGCGGGCTGAGCGGCACCGTCAGGAAGGCCACGATGGCCACCGCCCGGCTGATGTAGATGGTGGCCAGGATGTGCTTGCGCGCGACGCGCGGCCCCAGCGTTCCGGCGAAGTAGGTGCCCAGCACGTTGAACAGGCCGATCAGCGCCAGCGCGGTGGTGGCCACGTCGGGGGTCATGCCCTTGTCCTTGAGGTAGCTGGGCATGTGCACGCCGATGAACACCACCTGGAAGCCGCAGACGAAATAGCCGGCCATCAGCAGCTGGAAGCTCGGGTAGGTGAAGGCCTCCCGCAGCGCCGCGGCGATGGTCTGCTGAGGCCGTGCCACGCCCGACTCCAGCCAGCGCTCGCGCAGGCCCGAAGCCAGCGGCACGATGACCAGCGCCATCGCGGCCAGCACGAAAAGCGCCCCCTGCCAGCCCAGGCCGGGAATGCCCAGGCCGCTGCTGCCGTTGATGAGGGTGTTCTCCACCGGCACCATGAGGAACTGTCCGAAGCTGCCGGCGGCCGCGGCCACGCCCATGGCCCAGGCGCGGCGGGAGGCGTCCACGTTGCGGCCGAGCACGCCGTAGATCACCGCATAGGTGGTGCCGGCCTGCGCGATGCCGATGAGCATGCCGGCGCTGCCGGCGAACAGCAGCGGCGTGCTGGCCAGCGCCATCAGCACCAGGCCCAGCGCGTACATCAGCGCGCAGCCGACGATCACGCGGTAGGCGCCCAGGCGGTCGGCCAGCATGCCGGCGAACAGGCCCGCCACGCCCCAGGTGAGGTTCTGCAGCGCCATCGCGAAGGCGAAGGTCTCCCGCGTCCAGCCCCGCTCCATCGTGATGGGCTGCAGCCACAGGCCGAAGCCGTGGCGGATGCCCATGGACAGGGTGACGACGAGGGCGCCGCAGATGAGGACCTGCTTCAGGGGCAGGCGGGGCGTGGGGGAGGCGGCGGTCATCCCGGCAATCTACCCCATAGCCCGGCAGGCCGCCCCGCGGCGCGCCTCCTAAACTCCTTCGAATGGCCACCCCACCCGCACCCGCTTCCGCTTCCGCGGTCCCCGCCTCAGCGGCCCGCAAGCCCGCCGCCCGCTACGCCGAAGACTCCATCCGTGTCCTCAAGGGCCTGGAGCCGGTCAAGCAGCGGCCCGGCATGTACACCCGCACCGACAACCCGCTGCACATCGTGCAGGAGGTGCTGGACAACGCCGCCGACGAGGCGCTGGCCGGCCATGGCCAGCGCATCGACGTCACGCTGCACGCCGACGGCTCGGTGAGCGTGGAGGACGACGGCCGCGGCATTCCCTTCGGCCTGCATCCAGAGGAACAGGTTCCGGTGGTCGAGATCGTCTTCACCCGGCTGCACGCCGGCGGCAAGTTCGACAAGGGCCAGGGCGGCGCCTACAGCTTCAGCGGCGGCCTGCACGGCGTGGGCGTGAGCGTGACCAACGCGCTGGCGCGGCGGCTGGCGGTGAGCGTCTGGCGCGAGGGGCAGGTGGCCACGCTGGCCTTCGCAGGCGGCGACGTGGTCGAGCCGCTGGCCGTGCGCCGGGCCACTTCCGGCGAGCGCCGGCACGGCACCACGGTGCGCGTGTGGCCCGACGCGAAGTACTTCGAATCGGCCGAGCTGCCGCGCGCCGAACTGCTGCACCTGCTGCGCAGCAAGGCCGTGCTGATGCCCGGCGTGCGGGTCACGCTGCGGGTCGAGCGCAGCGGCCGCGACACCGAGGAGACCGTCTGGCAGTACCAGGGCGGCCTGCGCGACTACCTTATGCAGACCCTCACCGCCGACCCGGTGATTCCGCTCTTCGAGGGCGCGCGCTTCGCCGACGGCGGCGAGACCGAGAACTTCGCCGAAGGCGAGGGCGCCGCCTGGTGCGTGGCCTTCACCGATGAAGGCCAGGTGATGCGCGAGAGCTACGTGAACCTCATCCCCACCGTGGCCGGCGGCACCCATGAGTCGGGGCTGAAGGACGGGCTCTTCGGCGCCATCAAGGGCTTCATCGACCTGCATTCGCTGCTGCCCAAGGGCGTGAAGCTGATGCCCGAGGACGTGTTCTCCCGCTCGAGCTTCGTGCTGTCGGCCAAGGTGCTCGACCCGCAGTTCCAGGGCCAGATCAAGGAGCGGCTGAACAGCCGCGATGCCCTGCGGCTCGTGTCCGCCTTCGTCAAGCCGGCGCTCGAGCTGTGGCTGAACCAGCACGTCGAGCACGGCCGCAAGCTCGCCGAACTGGTCATCCGCCAGGCCCAGACCCGCCAGCGCGCCAGCCAGAAGGTGGAAAAGCGCAAGGGCAGCGGCGTGGCCGTGCTGCCGGGCAAGCTCACCGACTGCGAGAGCCGCGACCTGAACCTCAACGAGGTGTTCCTGGTGGAGGGCGACAGCGCCGGGGGCAGCGCCAAGATGGGGCGCAACAAGGAAACGCAGGCCATCCTGCCGCTGCGCGGCAAGGTGCTCAACGCGTGGGAGGTCGAGCGCGACCGGCTCTTCGCCAACAACGAGATCCACGACATCTCGGTGGCCATCGGCGTGGACCCGCACGGCCCCGACGACGAGCCCGACCTGTCCGGCCTGCGCTACGGCAAGGTGTGCATCCTGAGCGACGCCGACGTCGACG
>JAIYCR010000022.1 GCA_027487905.1 Rubrivivax sp.
CTCGTCGAACATGCTGACCGGCCGGACCGCCGTGAGCCTGCTGCGCAACCAGGGCTACGCGTCCCGGGTCGTCTCGATGCGTGTGAGCGAGCAGGACGTGCAGGACGCGAGCCGCCAGGTCGACGCAGCCCGCAGCGAGGCGGTCGCTGCCAGCACCGAGCGTTCGGCGGTGCTGTCCGAGGCATTCACCAAGGGCTTGGCAAAGCTGAAGTCATCGCGGAGCAGCACGGGGTCGACATCCAGCAGCTTCGAGCAGTTGGGGCAAACCATCGATCGGCTGGATCAGATCTCCCGAAGCGTTTCCGAGTCCACTGGGTTGACACAGTCTCAGGTTGCTCGCATTGCGCTTGGCGTTACAGGTCACGCTGGATTCAATGCTCGGTTCGTTGGCGCCCAACTGAACGCGAGTGCAGACAAGACCTACCTGTCCGGACTGAGTACAGACGAGCGGAAGGTGCTCGGTGCGCTCACTTCCGAGCAGGCCTGTTGCCGCCAAGCCCGATGCGACCAGTTGCTGACGCATGCCGCGGTCCTGGTCGGGTTCAGATCGGCGGAAGAAGACTCATCGCCGAAGCGACTGTCCTCTGTGCCCCGGGCTCACGGCAGCCATGGCCTCACTTCAGCGCAAAGCGCACGTTCGCCGGCTTCTTGCCCGCCAGGTTGATGGTGGCCACGATTCGCGTGCCGGCGGCGACTTTGAAGCTGCCTTTGGCTTCCATGCGGTCTTCACCGGCTGGCGCGAGTGCGACCTCGGTCTTCTCAGCTCCGGCCAGGATGGTGAGCTTGCCGGTGGCGCCCTTGGTGCTGGCCACCTTGCCGTGGTCGCGCACGTGCACGGTGATGAGGTCGGCCTTGGCCACAAGCTCGAAGTCCAGGTCGTTGGCTTCGACGACGATGCCACCGTGCTTGGGCGTGTGGTCGTGTGCGCCACCAGCCAGAACGGGCGCGCTGAACGCCAGGCAGGCCAAGGTGAAGAGGATGGCAATGCGGGGTGCGAACTTCATGGAACTCTCCTTCAGGTTGAATGCCGCGGCCAGCGCTGCGGCGAGGGGACGAGGACGGGTGGTCCGGGACATCAATACGCCTCCTGGCCCGACTGGGCGACCAGCCGCTCGATCGGCTTGCGGCCGAAGCGCCACACCATCGCGGGGGTCAGGAAGGTGTCGAGCAAAGTCGAGCTGATCAAGCCGGCGAAGATGACCACCGCCACCGGGTGCAAGACCTCGGTGCCTGGCTGGTCGGCCTCAAACAACAGCGGCGCCAGCGCGAACGCCGCCACGAGCGCCGTCATCAGCACCGGCGTCAGCCGCTCCAGCGAGCCGCGCGTGAGCATGCTCTGGCTGAAGCTCTCGCCCTCGAAGGCACACAGGTTGATGTAGTGGCTGACCTTCAGGATGCCGTTGCGCACCGAGATGCCGGCCAGGGTGATGAAGCCGATGAGTGCGGCCACCGAGAGCGGCTGGCCCGACAGCTTCAGCCCGATCACCGCACCCACCAGCGCCAGCGGAATGTTGGCCATGATCAGCAGCGCCAACGTTGTGCTCTGGTAGCGGCTGTACAGCACCAGGAAGACGAGTGCCGCCGAGACGATAGACAGCAGGCCGATCAAGCGGCTCGACTCTTCCTGTGCCTTGAACTGGCCGCCGATGTCGACGAAGCTGCCTTCGGGCAACTTCGTTTCCGCCACCACCGCGCGGATGTCGGCCACCACTTCCGAGAGGGCGCGACCTTGGGCGTTGGCCGAGATCAGGATGCGGCGCTTGCCGTCGTCGCGGCTGATCTGGTTGGGGCCATCACCTTCTTCGATGCGTGCGAGCTTCGAAAGCGGCACGCGACCCGCCGGTGTGTCGATCAGAAGGTTGGGCAGTTCCTGCAGCGAGCGCGCCGCATCGGGCAGGCGCAGCACGAGGTCGAAGCGCCGGTTGCCCTCCACCACCTGCGCCACGCGCTGGCCGTCGATCAGCATCTGCAGCTCGGCCAGCAGCTTGGCCGGCGGCAGGCCGTAGGCCTGGGCGGCGTCGTAGTCCACGCGCACGTTCACTTGTGGCGTCAGCACCTGCTTTTCCACTTCGAGGTCGGCGATCCCCGGGATGCCGGCCAGCTTCGCTCGCAACGCCTCGGCCTGGCCGCGCAGGGTGTCCAGGTCCTCACCGAAGATCTTGATCGAGATGGCGCTGCGTACGCCGGTGAGCATGTGGTCGATGCGATGGCTGATGGGCTGGCCCACCGAAATAGCCGCCGGCAGGTTGGCCAGCCGCTTGCGGATGTCGGCATACACCTCCTCCACCGGGCGCGCGCTGCGCTTCAGGCGCATGTCGATTTCCGAGACGTGCACGCCCTCGGCGTGTTCGTCCAGCTCGGCGCGGCCGGAGCGGCGGCCGATGTAGTCGACCTCCGGAATGCCCTTGAGCAGCAGCTCGGCCTGCTGGCCAATGCGCACCGATTCCGACAGCGTCGTTCCTGGGTTCAGCCGCAGGCCAACCAGCACCGAGCCTTCGTTGAACGGCGGCAAGAAGGTGGTCGGGAAGAACGGCACCAGCGCCAGCGCGCCGAGCACGGCCACCACGCCGGCCGTGAGCACGGTGCGAGTGTGTTGAAACACCCAGGCCAGGCCGTTGGCGTAACGCGCCTTCAGCCAGACGACGAGCCTGGGGTCGCCATGGTCCAGGCCCTTCATCCTTGGCAGCAGGTAGTAGGCCATCACCGGCGTGAGCGTCACGCTGACCAGCATCGAAGCCGCAATGCTGGTGATGTAGGCCACACCCAGCGGCACGAAGAGGCGGCCCTCGATGCCGGGCAGCACGAAGAGCGGCACAAACACCAGCACGATGATTGCGGTGGCGTAGACGATGGCCGAGCGCACCTCCAGCGTGGCCTTGGCGATCAGCTCCACCGGGTTCAGGCGTTTGGCGTGTTGGCGGTCGAGCTTCAATCGTCGCAGCACGTTCTCCACGCCCACCACCGCGTCGTCCACGAGCTCGCCGATGGCGATGGCCAGGCCACCGAGCGTCATGGTGTTGATCGACAGGCCGAAGTACTTGAACACCAGCACCGTGATCAGGATGGACGCCGGAATGGCGGCCAGCGAGATCAGCGTCGTGCGGAGGTTGGCCAGGAACAGGTACAGCACCACTGCGACGATGCCCGCCGCGGCGATGAGCTTGCCTTGCAGGTTGCCGATGCTGGCCTCGATGAAACTGGCCTGACGGAAGGTGACGCGCGGTGCCTCCATGCCGGCGGGCAGTGAAGGCTTGAGCGCCACCAGCGCTTCTTCGATCGTGCGCGTGAGCGCCACGGTATCGGCACCCGGCTGCTTCTGCACACCCAGGATCACGGAGGGCTTGCCGTCCAGCCCTGCGTCGCCGCGCTTGACGGCCGGTGCAAAGCTCACCTGCGCCACCTGCTGCAGCAGCACGCTCTGGCCGTTCTTCCAAGCCACCGGCAGGCGTTGCAGATCCTCCAGCCGCGTCGTGCGGCCGAGGTTTCGGATCAGGTACTCCCGTGCGTTGAGCTCGAGGAAGCCGCCGCTGGTGTTGGCCGCATGGCCTTGCAGCGCGGCGCTGATCTGCTCCACCGTGATGCCCAGCTGCGCCATGCGCGCGCTGTCGGGCCGCACCTGGTACTGCCGCACCTCACCGCCGATGGGGATGACCTGGGCCACGCCGGGGATGGCCAAGAGGCGCGGCCGCAGCACGAAGTCGGCGTACTCGCGCGTGGCCATCGCGCTGATCTTCGCGGTGTCCACGGGAATCGCGATCAGCATGATCTCGCCCATGATCGAGCTGATCGGCCCCATGCCGGCGTGCTGCACGCCCTCGGGCAGCTGATCGCGCACGACGGCCAGCCGCTCGCCCACCATTTGCCGGGCTCGGTAGATGTCGGTGCCCCAGTCGAAGCTCACCCATACGAAGCCCAGGCCCACGGCCGAGACCGAGCGCACGCTTTCCACGCCGGGCAGGCCGCTCATCGCGGTTTCCAGCGGAATGGTGATGAGCTGCTCCACCTCTTCGGGCGCCATGCCGCCGGCTTCGACCTGCAGCGTCACCTGCGGGCGGTCGAGACTCGGGAACACGTCGACGGGCGTGCGCGTCATCGTGATGGCGCCGAAGATCATCATCGCGACGGCCAGAGCCATCACCAGCAGCCGGTTGGCCAGGCTGCTTTGAACAAGCCAGTTGAACATGATGCGGTCTGGCCCGTTAGCGAACTTGATTGACGAGCGTGGCGCCGAGCGTCACGACCTTGTCGCCTGCCGCTAGCCCTGCGGTGACGGCGACGTTGGCGCCATCCAGCGGCTGGACCGTCACCACCTTGGGCACGAAGCGCTCGGGCTCCTGCTTGACCCAGACGATGGTCTGGTTTGACGGGTTCTTCATCAGCGCTGCCGCAGGCACCGTCATGCCCTTCACCGTGCTGCGGCTCTGCACGACCACGCGCACCGGCTGGCCAACCGCCAGTGCGGCAAGCGCCGCACCCTGGGCGCGGAAGATCAGCGGCAAGGCTTGCTCGCGCAGGCTGCGCGCCGCACCCGCGAATCGGATCGGCACCCGCTGCTCACCCAGCACCAGGAAGGCCGCGCCGACGTCTGCTGCCTGCGCCGGGTCGAAAGCTAGCGCCTCTATCGAGAGCCGCGCCGGATCCACGATTTCGAACAGCAGCTCGCGTGCATCCACCACCTGGCCCGCCACCGCATTGGCGCTCGCGATCACACCCGACACGGGAGCGACCAGCGCCTCTCGGCTGCTCACGCCTACCGACAAGGCTGCGATCCGCTCGGCCAGGCTCTTGGCTTCGCTCTGCGCCGCTTCGATCTCGCGCCTGGGTACGGTGTCGGCCAGCTCCTGCAGCCGTGCCAGGCGTTGCTCGGCCAAGGCTTTGGCAGCCCGCAGCTCGGCCAGTTGGGCTGCTTGGCCTGCGCGCTCGATCGCCGCGACCGAGGGCACCACGTAAGCCAGTACCTCACCCCGCCGCACGGCTTGGCCGAGCGAGGGCAGACCGCGCGGGCCGGCTTCGAGCCGCCCGGCCAGGGTGGGCTGCACCTTGCCGCCGGCGTTGGGGTCCATCACGACGCGGCCTTGCAGTTCCAGCGAACGGGGCAGTGCGGCTTCATCCACAGGCTGGGTGCGCAGGCCAAACTGCCGTTGCGCCGCCTTGGGCAGCGAGACGCTGCCATCGGGCAGGCGCTGCGGGCCGCCGGCGGTGGCCGCAGGCGCTTCGTCACCATGGTCGTGGCCGGGGCCGGCTTGCAGGGTTTGAGTGGCCAGGGCCAACAGCAGCGCTGAGGCGTAGATGGAAAGGCGCTTCATGCCACCACCCCCACGCGCACAGCAGCGGCCGAACGGCGACGCCACCAGACCAGCCCCACCACGGCGATGAGCACGGCCCCCAAGCCCCAGCCCAGGGCTCCCGGCCCGTGCGCCATCAGCTCGCCGAACCAGCCACCATGGGCGTGGCTGTCGGCGGGCGCGTCGGTGTGGATGTCGAACTCACCGGCCAGCAGATCGATGTCGGCACCCGCCGTGACCGTGGCGGTCAAGGGGTACACGCCCTCCTTCAGCTCAGCTGGCAGCGTGGCCGTGAAGTCCCCTCCGGCTGGGCCTGCCTTGGCCGCGTCCACAGGCTGCGCCTGCAGCTTCTGGCCAGCCAGTTCGAGTTCGAGCTGGGCGCCGGCCACCGGCTCGTTGGTGGCGGCACGGTCGATGAAGATGGTGATCGTCTTGCCGTCGAGCACGGCGACCAGTTCAAACAGGTCCGAGCTGGCCACGGCGCGCGGCAAGGAAGGCCCGCTGGGCGCAGAGGGGTTCTCGTCGCCATGGTCGTGGCCGGGTCCGGCAAAAACGGGCAAGGAGCCGAGCAACATCAGCAGCGCGGCAAGCACGGCCGCAATCCGTTTGCCAGCGGCACGTGCCAAAGGTCGAAGGGTCAATGACATGAGGACTCCGAAGAATTCGATGGGTAGGGGGTGAGGTTTCAGTCAGCCAGCAGGCCCAGGGCCTGACGCCATTGCGAGATCGCGTGGCTCAGCTCGATGCTTGCCCGGGCAGCCTGGCGCTCGGCCTCGGCTGCTTCAAGCTCGACTCGCAGACGGCTGGGCAGATCGGTCTCACCGGCGCGGAAGGACTTGTCGATGAAGCCCTTGGTCTCGCGTGCCAGCTGGGCACGCCGCTCGGCCGCTTGCACGACGGCGCGCGCCGCGGTCACACGGGCGCGGCTGGCCTCCAACTCAGCGGTCAAGCGTTGTTGCTCCACGGTCAGGGACGCTTCGGCCTCTGCCAGATCGGCAGCAAGGGCGGATGTCTTGGCACGGCTGCGGTCGTCGCTGCCAAACGGGATCCGAACCCCCAATGTGATCGTCTGGCCATAAGCTTCGCCGGCAGCTCCGCGGTCGCGGGTCGTGAGCAGCGTCAGCTCCGGGTTGGCGCGTCGCTGGACCTGCGCGAGCGCGCCGCTTCGCCGAAGCGTCTCGGCCTTGTCGGCGATCTCACGCAGCGCCGGGTGGTCGGTCGGCAGGCTCGCCGCCGTACTCGGTTCCGCCTCGGCGGCGGGCTGGGTATCGACAGCGGGGGCGGTGCCGGTGAGCGCTCTGAGCGCCTGGGCTGCGGCGGCTTCGGTGGCCAGGCTGTTCGCCAGCTCGGCCTGGGCCGACGCGACGGCGCCTTCGGCCTGGTTCTGATCGGCACGCGCCAGGTCGCCGGCGCGCAAGCGCCGCGCCACGTCGGCCGAGAGCGTTTGTGCAGCCGAGAGCCTGGTGCGCGCCGTTTGAACGTCCTGTCGAGCGGTCTGCAATGCCCACCACGCCTGCCGCACTGAACCTGCGACCCGCCACCGCGCTGCGGCAGCGCGCGAGTCGATCGAGCCGAGTTCGCTGTCGGCAACGGCCTGGGAGCGGCTGCGTTCACCCGGCAGCCACAGCGGCACCGCGACGCCCACCTCGTACTCGCGAGCGCCGTTGTTGCGCGTCAGGCGGTCCGTGCGGGTGGAGGCTTCCAGGGCCGGCGGCTCCGGTGTCCAGCCCGAGGCCACACGGCGCTGCGCGTGCGCAGCATCGCGGCGCAAAGCTGCGGCCCGGTTCTCGGGCTGCCGCTCCCACGCCGCCTCGATAGCGGCGCGAAGCGTGGTCGCGGCTCCGGCTTTGCTATGGTCGACCGCGGTCGAGCTGGCCGGGCCTGGGTCTGGGGGGGCCGTTTGCGCAGCTGCCGGGCCGACGAGCAGCAGCATGCTGATGGCAGCCGCCACCGCTACAGCAGCGTTGGGCCTGGGCTTGCTGAGAGGGTCGTGCGAGAAATCAAGCTGGTCCCGCGTTGACGAGATCGCCATGTTCTTTTCCGTTCTGGTCCACGGCGCTCGATGGGCTCGAGTGGCTCGCCGTGGTGCCGACCTGGGTGTCGACGGTGCATCGATCCGACGCGCATCCGTGCGAGGGATGTGGCGGAAGCGGATGCCGGCGGGAACGGGGCGCGCAATTGCGCGCGGGAAGACTCAGCCCCGCCGACGAATCACGCGCGGGCGGTCAGCGGAGGGCGGAAAAAGCTTTCCAGCGGCGACGGTGGCCAACGAGCTTCGTAGACCGCGGTGTGCTCCGACTCCAGAGCGACCGCGGAGTGCTCGATGCTCGACACAGCCGCCTGGGCTGCGCCAAGGTGGCAGACGCCGCATTCGACATCCGGCTGCAGATCGTCCGCAGCGAGCGACAAGCCATTGCCGACGGTGTCGCTCGAGGTGGCGGCACCCGCCACCATGTCGATCACCGACGACGCGCCAGCGATCGAGCTCTTGCCCTTGGCATGGCTATGCGAGTGCTCGTGGTGCCCGAAGTGCGCCTGCAACGCTGTCGATGCCTCGTGCTTGCAGTAAGCAGCCGCCAGCGCCCACCCCCATTGCAGGGGAAGGCAAACCAACAGGAGGATGGCGACGGTTCTACGCACAGGCGAGAGTTTAGAGAGGATTCGGACGTTTGTCGGTGCCAAGCAAGCCACAAACCCACGCCAACTGGTGGGTTCGTGGTGTCGTGCAGCGCTCCATCAACGACCGCGCCCGGTCTGCACATGCATTTGGCGCCGGTCCGGGAAAGTCATCGACGCCGCCTCGCGCGCCACTTCCTCGCGGCTGCGGCCCATGCCCGGGTTGCGGTCGGGCACCGGCAGGCCGCGCTGCAGGTAACGCAGCGACCCGTCCGCCCTGGCTGAGTCAAGCTCCGCCAGAACCTGTTCGCGGGTCTTGGTGCTCTTGAAGTGGTCCGGATGCACGGTGTAGCCGCGCTCGTTGCTGGCCGGATGGATGTCGCTCTCGGCGAACGCAACCGACGGCGAGGCAACCGCAGCTGCCAGCGCGGCGATACCGAGGAGGGTCTTGATGTTCATGGAGTTCCCCTTTGCAATGAGTGTTGGGATGCAGCGCTGGCTTTGTTCGGTGCGTCAGCCGCCGGCAAGAAGCGCCTCGCGGGCGCGGCGCTCGGCGGCAGGCTCGTTCAGCAACTCCGAGACGACCTGGGCACGGGTCTTGTTCATGCCCTTGGTCTCCGCAGCCAGCGGCAGGCTGCGCTGGATGCGGAACAAGGTGCCGTCCTTCTGGGCCGCCAGCACTTCGGCCTGCACCTGGGCCCGCGTCTTGGTCGACGTCAGGTGGTCGAGATGCTTGGTGACACCGGCTTCGCCTTGGGCGGGGTGATAGACCGACGTTGCCGAGGCGGCCATGGGCAGCGCAGCGACAGTGGCGACGGCGGCAAGGATCAGGGTGCGGGAGAACATGGCAGGAGTCCTTTGGCGGGAAGTGACGACGAGCGACTTGCTCTGTCGTATGCCGCAAGGCATGGAAGCCACTGTAGAAATCGCGCCGCGACGCCACGCTTGCGCGCCGATTACATGTTTGTCAGCTTCGATTCGAGGCGACACAGCCCATCGACAATGGCGCCATGCGACTGCTGTTGATCGAAGACGAGGCCAAGCTCGCGAGCTACCTCCGCCAAGGCCTGTCGGAGGAGGGCTTCGTGGTGGAGACCGCCTCCAACGGCGTGGATGGCCTTCACATGGCCACCCAGGGCCACTACGACCTGATCGTCCTTGACGGGATGCTGCCCGGCATCGACGGCCTGGGTGTGCTGGCGGCACTCCGGCACTCGCGCGACACGCCTGTACTGATGCTGACGGCGCGGGGCACGGTCGAGGATCGTGTGAAGGGCTTGCAGTCCGGCGCCGATGACTACCTGACCAAGCCCTTTGCGTTCTCGGAGTTGGTGGCGCGGCTGCATGTCCTGATGCGCCGCGGCAAGACCGGAAGCGCTTCGGAGCCTACTGTTCTGCGCCTGCACGACCTGGAGATGGATCTGCTCAAGCGCCGAGCCACGCGCGCCGGAAAACGCCTCGACTTGAGCGCCAAGGAGTTCAACCTGCTGGCCCTGTTCTTGCGCCGCCCAGGCGAAGTGCTTTCTCGCACCGAGATCGCCGAGCAGGTGTGGGACATGAACTTCGACAGCAACACCAACGTCGTCGAAGTCGCCATCCGGCGCCTTCGAAGCAAGGTCGACGAACCCTTCGACCTGACGCTGCTGCACACCGTGCGCGGCATGGGTTACGTGATGGAGCTTCGCGCTTGAGCGAGCCCAACGCGGTGGCAACCACCGGCTCCCTGGGCGTGCGCCTGTCGTGGTGGCTGGCGGCGCAGTCGCTCGTCGGGCTTCTCATCGTCTCGACTCTCGTCTACGTCGTGAGCTCGTCCAGCCAGGACAAGAGGCAGGCCGAGTCGCTGCAGCAGAAGCAGGCGATCGTGAACCATCTGCTCGGCGAGGTTGACGCTGCAGGTGATCTCGCGGTGCTGAGGCACAAGCTGGATGACTTCTTCCTTGGGCACACCGACCTTCGGGTGCGCCTGCAAGGGCCAGCCGACCGGGTGCTCTACGAGAACAACTTTCCTGCGGCATCCACACGTCCGACCCGGAGCATCGCCTACGAGGCACCCGTTCGGATCGACAACGTGCCCGTGCGCGTTCTGCTCGAACTCGACACCACGGCTGACCGCGTGGCCCTGACACAGCTTGCCTGGACCCTGGGCATATCAGCGCTGCTCGGCTCGGCGCTGATTTCGGTGGGTGGCTTTGTGCTGGTTCGAGCCGGGTTGCAGCCGGTGCGCGGCCTGGTACGGCAGACCGACGCGCTCGATGCCAGCACCATGGGCCAGCGTCTGGATGGCAGGCAACAGCCACGCGAACTTCAGCCGCTGGTCCACCGATTCAACGGTCTCCTGGACCGCCTTCAAGGCGCTTACGACCAGTTGGAAGGCTTCAACGCCAACGTTGCGCACGAGCTGTGCACGCCCTTGGCCACGCTCATCACGAGTACCGAGGTGGTGTTGCGCCGCCCGCACGCGGCTGGGGCACACCGCGACGTCCTGGAGTCCAACCTCGAAGAGCTGCACCGGCTCACGGGAATCGTCAACGACATGCTGTTCCTGTCGCGTGCGGATCGCGGCGCGAAGGCCCGCAGCGAGCGGGTTGAGAGCTTGGCATCCTTGAGCAACGAGGTGGTCGACTACCACTCGGCAGCTGCTGAAGAGTTGGGGGTCGGTTTTTCGGTCGTTGGCGACGCAAGCCTTGAATGCGACCCCGGCCTGATGAGACGCGCGCTCAGCAACCTGTTGGCCAACGCCACCCGCTACGCCGAGGGTGGGAGCGATATCGTGGTGAACATCTCCCGCACGCCCGATCGGATCGAGCTGACGGTGAGCAACCGTGGGCCGACGATTCCGCAGGAGCATCAGGCCCGCCTGTTCGACCGGTTCTACCGCGCCGATCCGGCACGGGCCGACGCCGTGCAGCACCATGGATTGGGGCTGGCCATCGTCGCTGCGATCGCCCGCATGCATGGTGGCGAAGCTTTCGTTTCCAGCGAGCACGGCCTCAACACCTTCGGGCTGAGGTTTCCCGTCGCCCGATAAACGGGCGGGCAGTAAAGCGCGGCACCTTGCTCAGGTCGTGGACTGTCGCATTCGATCGGCCGAGCGCGCTTTCAGCGCTTCTTCGGCCAAGGGCTGGAGCTGCTGACGCAGGCGTCGTCCAAAGAAGAAGACAACCAAGAGGCCAGCCACCAGAAGCCCCAGCCCCACATAGGCGCCCCACTCAGGCTCGAGCGCCCCGCCCAGCAGCCCGATCGCATAGCCGATGCCGACGCTCACCCCCACCCACAAGCAAGCGCCAGCGGTGTCCAGAACGGCGAATCGTGACCAGGACATGCGCGAGACGCCGCCTCCCAGGCCTGTGAGGTTGAAAGTGCCTTTTGAGAAGCGGTACAGCGGCAACAGCGCAGTGCCGTAGCGCTCGACGCCCGCCGCGCCAAGTGCCACCCAAGGAGCCACGCGCGGCCAGCTGCGATACAGCCAAGGCGCGCCAACCCGCCCGACCCAGAACCGCGCCTGCGCACCGGTCACGGTGCCGAAGACCACAAGGGCCACGACCAGCTCGACGCGCAGGACGTTGGAGACAGCGACGAAGCCCGCCACCATCGGTAGCGGACCTGTCTTGGCAAGCGCGTACAGCAGCAGCAAGCCGTACACCCACGCGTCGTGGCGCGCAATCCAAGCTGAAAGTTCTTCGACGGTCACTGTGCGCGGTCCCTTGAGCAGCCTCGGAAACACGAGCGTACTCTGCACCTCGCAGCGAATGCACCACTGGTGCCATCACACCAGACGCATGAGCGCTACAGCTTGACGTCGATCCGCTGCGGAAACGAGTCTCCCAGGCCCTGGCAGCTGGACGCGGTGCCGTCCGAGGTCAAGTGCCCGCTTGCTCGCGCCGCGCCCGTTGGTACAGCGCAGCGCCTGATCCGATCAACATTGCGGTTCATCATGTGCCGCACGATGCGCTCGAACACCCAACGCTTGGGCCCTGACAAGTTCGCGCCGTGTCTGGCGTAGAAGCCATCGGGATCGTCGAAGACGCCGAAGTCCTGGTTGATGCCGTCGCGCTGGATGTAAGTGTCGCCGCAGCGCCAGTCCACCGGCGGGTCTGCGAGGTCAGGGGTTCCCACGCCATAGCCCAGGAACGGCCCTCGATGGCCGGCAAAGCGCTGCTGCAGCGCCGCGAGGTACTGGCGGTCCAGGATGAAGCCCTCCAGGTTGATCCAGCGTCCCTCGTGCTGCACCTCGACCCAGGAGTGCAGGATGTTGCGCGGGGCCAGCAGGTACGCCCAGCCGGTGACGGCGCCCTTCTGGAGCGCCTTGTCGATCGTGAAGCCGTGCAGCCTGCACGGGATCCCAAGTGCCCGCAGCAGCGCCATGAGCAGGGTGCTCTTGGTGTTGCACTGCCCGTAGCCATCGGCCAGGACGGCGGAGGCCGGCAAATCGTCGCTCGTGTTGTAGCCGAAGGCGATCTCGTCGCGGACGAAACCGTACGCCGCCCCGATGCGGTCGTGCTCCTCCATCTCCAGCCACTTGCGCTCGGCGACCAGCGCTTGCAGCGCCGGGTGCTCGAAGTCCAGCAGCGGCGTCGCCTTCAACGGTTGATCCGTCGTCATCTCAACGCTCCTTGCGTTCGGGCCGCAGCAAGCGCAGCCCGTTGAACACCACCAGCAGGCTGGCCCCCATGTCGGCGAACACGGCCATCCACATCGATGCGTTGCCGAACACCGCCAGCACCAGGAACACCGCCTTGATGCCCAAGGCCAGGCTGATGTTCTGCACCAGCACGGCGTGCGCCCGCTTGGACAGCCGAATGGTCTCGGGCAGGCGCCGCAGGTCGTCGTTCATCACCACGATGTCGGCCGCTTCCATGGCCGTGTGCGTGCCGGCACCGCCCATCGCAAACCCGATGTCGGCTTTGGCCAGCGCGGGGGCGTCGTTGATGCCGTCGCCGGTCATCGCGGTCAAGCCTCGCGTGGCTTGCAGCTCTGCGATCGCGGTCAGCTTCTCGTCGGGCAACAGCGGGCCGCGCACCTCATCGATGCCGGCTTGCTGCCCGATAGCCCGTGCAGTGGTGGCGTTGTCACCGGTCAGCATGACCGGGGTCACGCCCAGGGCCAGCAGTTCCTGCACCGCCTGCTTCGACGTGGGCTTGATGCGATCAGCCACCGCCACCACGGCGAGCACTTCGGTCTCGCTGGCCAGCAACGTCACGGTTCGGCCTTGCTGCTCGTGCTCGGCCATCCGGGCTTCCAGTTCGGCGTTGCACAGGCCCTTCTCTTCCACCCAGCGGTGGTTGGCCAGCGTCAGGCGTTCGCCACCGACCAGGCCGCTGACGCCGCGACCCGGCAGCGCCGTGAAGTCCTCGACTTGCGACTCTTCGGGTCGATCAGCGGACACCAACCCGGCGGCAATGGCCTTGGACACCGGGTGATCGGACCGCGCGGCCAGACTGAGCGCCAGGCCGCGAACGGTGGCCTCGGACTTGGCCCCAGTGACCACACCAAAGGCCAGCAGCGCCGGCTTGCCCTCGGTCAGTGTCCCGGTCTTGTCGAGCGCCACGGCCTTGAGCTTGCGGGCTTCTTCGAGATACACGCCGCCCTTGATCAACACGCCGCGGCGCGCCGCGGCTGCCAGACCGCTGACCACGGTCACCGGGGTGGAGATGACGAGCGCACACGGGCATGCGATGACGAGGAGCACCAGCGCCTTGTAGACCGCCTGCATCCAGGTCCAGTCCATCAGCCAAGGCGTGAGCACTGCCACCAGCACAGCCAGCACGAACACAGCGGGCGTGTAGATCGCAGCGAAGCGGTCGACAAAGCGCTGTGTCGGTGCGCGGCTGCCCTGGGCCTGCTCGACCGCTTGGATGATCCGGGCCAGCAAGGTGTCGCCTGCCGGTGCCGTGGTTCGGATCTGCAGTTCAGACGCTGCATTGACGGTGCCTGCGAAGACCTCGTCGCCCGGCGCCTTGTCCACCGGGATGCTCTCGCCGGTCACCGCCGACTGATCCACGGCGCCATTGCCTGACGATACGACGCCATCGAGTGCAAAGCGCTCACCGGGCCGCACGCGGACGATGCTGTCCACCGGGATGGCCTTGGCCAGCAGGCGCTGCCAGCTGCCGTCGGCCTGACGCACCTCGGCTTGCTCCGGCGCGAGCGCCAGCAGGCTGCGGATGGCGTTGCGGGCCCGGTCAACGGCGCGTGCCTCGATCAACTCGGCGATGGCGTACAGCGCCATCACCATGGCGGCCTCTGGCCACTGGCCGATCAGGAACGCTCCAGTGACGGCAACCGTCATCAGCGCGTTGATGTTCAGCCGGCCCGCGCGCAGCGCCGCGAAGCCCTTGCGGTAGGTGCCGAATCCTGCCAGGAAGATGGCGATGGCCGCCAGCACCATCTTGGCCACGTCCCATGGCAGCGCCGCCGGTGCGAAGAACGACAGGCCCTCCGCTGCGATCGCGAAGACCAGTGCCAGAACGAGGCGCGGCAGACCCTCGCCCAACCATGACCCTGGCGGTTGCGACCCTGGTTCGGCGCCATCGTGGTCGTGGCCCGAAGACGAGGTATCCGTCGAACCCTGACCCTGCGACGGCGCACCCATGACCTCGGGCTGGAAGCCGGCCTTGCGGATCGCCGCAACCGCCTGTTCAAGCCGCGCGCCTTGCGCGTCGAGCGTCAAGGTTCGTCGCCCCAGGTCGAAGCGCAGGTTGTTCAGGTCGCTGATGGGCTCCAGCGCCCGCCGAATCTCGGACTCCTCGCTTGCGCAGTCCATGTTGGCGATGCGAAGTGTCGCGGCGCCCTGCGGCGATGCAGGCGCGGAGGGTTCCCCTTTTGCCCGCTCAGCTAGGTGGTCGGAGCAGGAGCTGCATGCCTGCTTTTCGGTGTGTGATGGGTTCATGGCTCGATTGAAAACCCTGAAGCAGGTGTAGAGTCAAGCGCATGAACCTGTCGAACCGCAGCCGGCGCACAACGCCTCAGCCCACAGGTCCCTTGCGCATCGGCTCGCTGGCCGAGGCGACGCGGACCAGCGTGGAGACGATCCGGTTCTACGAGCGTGAGGGCCTGATGTCGGCGCCCACGCGAACCGAGTCGAACTACCGCACCTACCGATCCGAAGACGTCACCCGGCTGGATTTCATCCGCCGTTGCCGCAGCTTGGACATGGCCTTGCCCGAGGTCCGAGCACTGCTGGAGGTGTTGGATCAGGGCGGCGCCGACTGCGAGGGCGTCAACAGCATCCTGGACGAGCACATCGGGCACGTCGCACTGCGCATTGCCGAACTCAAGACGCTCGAGGCTGAGCTTCGCGAACTGCGGGCGCGATGCGAAGCGCCGCAGGCGGTGTCTTCCTGCGGCATCCTGAAAGGCTTGGCCAAACGTGAGGTAGGTGGCGATGCAGCCGCTCGTACGCCCCACGTGCATGTTCGTGGGGCGCACGTGCGCTGACCGTTCCGCGGTGGAGCTCGGCGGGCGGATGGCTGTCCGTCTGACGTGGCCTCGAGGTTCCCTACAGGCGCTTGGCCCTGGTCAGCGGGGTCCCGCTCAGCGGCACGGGCGCTGCCGTGGGAGCGTCGGAGACTGTTCGCCCGACGTCACGCTTGATCTCGCTGAGCGATCGCCCTGACGGGGCTGTCGCCGCCAGCGTTGTGCCCTGGGTCGTTGGCATCCGGTCCAACGACCGCTTGATCTCCGCGAGCGAACGCGGGCTGCTCTGCCCCGCGCTTGCCGCGTCGGAAGCGACCGCCGTACCCAAAGTCAACATCGCGGCCAGGAAGGCGGCCGCATGGCGAACGTGCGTCTTGTTCATCTCGGTTTCTCCAATACGGTGGTGACCGGCACTGAACCTGGGGAGCAGAAGCTCCAGCAGAAAGTGCCAGGGGAACCAGTTTGGAGACGGCGCCTCGACAGAATGCTGGCAGCCACATTACGGCGCTGTCAGGTTTGGCATGGGACGCATTTGGCGCAGCCAACGTCTCTTGAATCCGAGGGCGCTTGCAGTGCACCAGCGGCGACGCAGGTGCAGCTTCAGCCGCCTTGCTTGTTGGTGAGCAGCGCAATACCCGCGGACCCTGCGATGGGAACGTTCATTGCGGCAGTTCGAACGTCCGGATTGCGGTACATGCGGTACGCGCCGACGTTCAGGGTACGTCGACCGAACGAACCTTCCCGGTCCGATCGGGTACACGCCGCGAGCGTCGGCATTGATTGGCGAGAGTTGTCCGTCCGAGCCGTGACGGTCTGCTCGGAAGCATGAGCGGTGATTTCAGCGGCGCGGACTCCGCAACACCGCGATCACGATTCGCTCGCTCTAAGCCTCGGCTTCTTCAGCGACCGGTGCAACGTCTCGAAGCGCATCGATCTGCATGGCATCCAGGTCGATGATTGCATCGGCCATCGCTGCGAGGTGAGGGGTCTGGGTGATGAAGAACTCCTGCCGATAGCCGCCGAGCCGAAGGACTTCGCGCTTCATGGCCATGAACATGCGCTTGTGTTCGGGGTCGAGAGGCCCATCGGCCTCGTCGGAGAACAGCGTGGCGTAGCTCCGCCCGGTGTTCTGGGCCAAGTACAGCGCGATCGCGCGTGTCAGGCAGGCGTCGATGAACGTTCGCTCACCGCCGCTCATCAGGCTGAGGCTCTTGCCGCCGCGCGCGTTGGTGCTGATCGCTGCCGGCCCCGACGTGTTATGCCGCAGCGCTTCGCAGGTACCCGCAGGACAGTTGCAGGGGCCGGCACGCCGGCCAGAATGCGAACTCGGCATATCCGGGTTCTCGGCATAGTGGATCTCATGCCGTGATCGGCATGAGATCCAGACCCTCTCGCCGCCGCTCATCGCCGTGACGCTCTTGTCCTCGCCCGACTCTGCGTCGTAGACGCGGATGTCGAAGCCCTCGCGCTGCTCGCCCTTGGCCGTCTCCTGCAGGGTCTCGATGGCC
>JAIYCR010000002.1 GCA_027487905.1 Rubrivivax sp.
AACTTCTGCAGCGTCTACTGGAACTACCGCGGCCGCCCCGACAGCGTGGCCGGCTGCCGCAGCACCTTCTCGGCCACCCAGAGCGCCAACCCGCTCTTCTTCGACGCCGCAGCCAACGCAGGCTACTGGTTCGCGCTGCCCTGAGGCCGGGCCGTCGCCCGGGTGTCAAGGCTTCAACGCGTCACTGCATCAGGGAATGACCGCCGTGGCCTCGATCTCCACCAGCGCGCGGTCCTCGATCAGCGCCCGCACCTCCACCGCCGTCATTGCGATGGCGTAGTGGCCGATGCGTTCGCGGAAGGCCTGACCGATGGCCCGGCCCGCGGCCAGATAGGCCCGCTTGTCGGTGACGTACCAGGTCATGCGGGTGAGGTGCTCGGGCCGGCCGCCGGCCTCCAGCAGCACCGCCAGCAGGTTGTCCAGCGCGCGGATCGCCTGTTCGGCGAAGTCGTCGCTGTGGAAGACGCACTGGGCGTCCCAGCCGATCATCCCGGAGATGAAGACGCTTCTGCCCTGGGCGACCACACCGTTCGCGTAGCCGCGCGGGCGGGCCCATCCGGACGGCTGCACCACCGCATGAACCGCCGGGCGCAGCGGGGGCGGCGGGGGGGTGTTGGGCGTCACCGGTGACGACAAGGGCAAGGCATCGTCCGAACGCAGCCGGAAGCGTTGCAGCTTGCCGGTCTCGGTGCGCGGCAGGCGGTCGCGGAACTCGATGGCCCGCGGGTACTTGTAGGGCGCGATCGTCTGCTTCACATGGTTCTGCAACGTCGACACCATCGTGGCGTCGCCCAGCTGGCCGGGCTTGAGCACGATGAAGGCCTTGACGATCTGCCCGCGTTCGTCGTCGGGGGCGCCCACGACGCCGCACTCGGCCACTGCCGGGTGCGCGAGCAGCGCGTCCTCCACCTCGGGGGCGCCGATGTTGTAGCCCGCCGAGACGATCAGGTCGTCGGTGCGGCTCTGGAAGTGGAAGTAGCCCTCCACGTCCATCCGGTAGGCGTCGCCGGTGAGGTTCCAGCCGCCCTGCACGTACTGCTTCTGGCGGGCATCGTCGAGGTATTTGCAGCCGGTGGGGCCCTTCACCGCCAGCCGCCCCACGGTGCCCGGCGGCACGGGCTGCAGGGCATCGTCGACCACGCAGGCGCGGTAGCCGGGCACGACGGTGCCGGTGGCGCCGGCCCGCGCGTGGGCCTCGTCGGCGCTGATGAAGATGTGCAGCAGCTCGGTCGAGCCGATGCCGTCGATGAGCTCGATGCCGGTGGCCTGCTTCCACAGTGCCCGGGTGGCCGCGGGCAGCACCTCGCCGGCGCTCACGCAGCGCTTGAGCGTGCCGCCCTGGGCAGCGGACAGCCGCCGCTCGGCGGCCGCCTGCGCCATCGCGCGGTAGGACGTGGGGGCGGTGAACAGCACCGTGGCGCCGCTGGCCTCGATGGCGTCGAGCAACGCGGGCGGCGAGGGCTTGTCCACCAGCACCGTGCTGGCGCCCGCCTGCAGGGGAAAGAGCAGCAGCCCGCCCAGGCCAAAGGTGAAGGCCAGCGGCGGGCTTCCGATGAACACGTCCTCCGGCTGCGGCCGCAGCACCTGGCGGGGCCAGCAGGCACAGGCGGCCATCAGGTCTCGGTGGGTGTGGATGGTGGCCTTGGGCTGGCCGGTGGTGCCCGAGGTGAAGGCCAGCAGCGCGGGGTCGGTGGCGGCGGTGTCCACGCATTCGAAGGGGCGGGCGGTCGGGTCGTCCAGGCGCAAGGCCATCGCCAGGTCGAGGCTTCCCGAGCCGGCGCCCCAGGCGCCCTCCAGCCCGACCATGAAGCTCAGCGTGCGGCGCAGCACCGGGTGGGATCGTCCGGCCTCGTCCAGCGCTTCGCGCAGGTCGTGCTGGCACAGCGCGAAGGCGATCTGCGCCTTCTCCAGGACGGCGCCCAGTTCGCCCGCGCGAAGCATCGGCATGGTGGCCACCGCGATGCCGCCGGCCTTGACCACGCCCAGCCAGCAGGCCGCCAGCATGGGCGTGTTCGCTCCGCGCAGCAGCACCCGGTTGCCGCTGACCAGACCCAGATCGTCGACCAGCACCTGGGCGATGGCGTCCGAGCGCTGGTCGAGTTCGCCGTAGGTCCAGCGCTCGCCCGAGGGCGTTCTGAGGGCGATGCGGTCGGCGTCGGGAGCCTGCCTTCGAGGGCCCAGCAATGCCTGGGCTGCGTTGAGCCGCTCGGGGAACTGAAGCTCGGGGCCTTCGAAGAGGAGTTCGGGCAGGTCCTCGTCGGCGGGCATGCGGTCGAGGACGAAGCGGTCGCGGTGCGCGGAGGGGCTGGTATCCATGGCCATGGCCTTGCCTCGGTGGGGTTCAGGCCGCGGACGGCCGCTCGCGCAGCAGCTCGCGCGCGATGATGAGGCGCTGCACGTCGCTCGCGCCCTCGTAGATGCGCAGCGCGCGGATCTCGCGGTACAGGTGCTCGACGACCTCGCCGCGCAGCACACCCCGCCCGCCGAAGAGCTGCACCGCCTGGTCGATCACCTGCTGCGCGCCCTCGGTGGCGGCACGCTTGGCCATGGCCGCAGCCTGCGTCACCGGCCGCCCCGAATCGCGCAGCCAGGCGGCCCGCCAGGTGAGCAGCGCCGCCGCATCCTGCGTCTCGGCCATTTCCGCCAGGCGCATCTGCGCCACCGGAAGGTCCGCCAGCCGTGCACCCAGCATCGGGCGGGCCTGGGCGTGGTCGAGCGCCTCGTCCAGCGCCCGGCGGCCAAAGCCGAGGGCGGCCGCAGCCACCGAGGTGCGGAAGATGTCCAGCGTGCGCATGGCCAGCTTGAAGCCCTCGCCGGGCCGGCCCAGCCGGGCCTCGGCCGGCAGGCTGCAGCCGTCGAAGCGCAGGCGCGCCAGCGGGTGGGGCGCCATCACGTCCAGGCGCTCGGCCACCTGCAGCCCGGGGGTGTCCGCCGGGACGATGAAGGCGCCGATGTCGCGCGTGCCGCGCTCGCCGGCCTGGCCGCGGGCGTCGGCCTCGCGGGCGAAGACGACGTAGAAGTCGGCGATGCCGCCGTTGGAGATCCAGGTCTTCTCGCCGTGCAGCGTGACGCCACCACCGGCGATGGGCCGCGCCTGGCAGCGCATCGCGGCAACGTCCGATCCGGCCTCGGGCTCGGACAGCGCGAAGGCCGCCAGCGCCTCGCCCCGGGCGACGGCGGGCAGCCAGCGCTCGCGCTGCGCGGCGCTGCCTTCCAGGCTGATGGCCCCGCTGCCCAGGCCCTGCATGGCGAAGGCGAAGTCGGCCAGGCCGTCGTGCCAGGCCAGGGTGTCGCGGGCCACGCACAGGGCACGGGTGTCGATGGCCTCGCCCGCGCCGCCGTGGGCCGTGCCGGCCACCGCATGACGCAGCCAGCCGCCCCGCCCGAGCAGACCCACCAGCGTGCGGCAGCGCTCGTCCAGCGCGCTGCGGTCCTGTTCGTCCAGCGCCGGCAGGCCCCCGAGCGTGTCGCGGCACCAGGCGTCCAGCGAAGCGGCCATCTCACGGTGCCCCGCCTCGGCGAAGGGCGACTCCCACGCGGCGTGCGCGCGGGGGCGTGGGAGCACAGGGGTGGCGGGCGTGATGCGGCTCAAGCGGCTCAACTCAGTTCCCCTCGAAGCGCGGCGTCTGCCGGGCCGCGAAGGCGCGGTAGGCGCGGCCGTAGTCCTCGGTCATCATGCAGATGGCCTGTGCCTGCGCTTCCGCCTCGATGGCCTGGTCGATGGACATCGACCACTCCTGGTGCAGCATGGTCTTGGTGATGCCGTTGGCGAAGGACGGGCCCTCGGCCAGCGAGCGGGCCAGCGTGGCGGCCTCGGCCTGCAGCGCCTCCGGCTCGACCAGCCGGTTGTAGAAGCCCCAGCGTTCGGCCTCCTCGCCGCCCAGCGAGCGGCCGGTGAAGAGCCACTCGCTGGCGCGCCCCTGGCCGACGATGCGAGGCAGCATCGCGCAGGCGCCCATGTCGCAACCGGCCAGCCCCACCCGGTTGAACAGGAAGGCAGTGCGCGTGCGGGCGGTGCCCAGCCGCAGGTCGGAGGCCATGGCCAGGATGGCCCCCGCGCCGGCACACACCCCGTCCACCGCGGCCACGATGGGCTGCGGGCAGGCTCGCATGGCCTTGACCAGGTCGCCGGTCATGCGGGTGAACATCAGCAGCTCGGGCATGGGCAGGCCGATCAGCGGGCCGATGATCTCGTGGACGTCGCCCCCCGAGCAGAAGTTGCCACCCGCGCCGGTGATGACCACCGCGCGGACGTCGTCGGCATGGCGCATCGCGTGGAAGAGGTCGCGCAGTTCGGCATAGCTGTCAAAGCTCAGCGGGTTCTTGCGCTCGGGCCGGTTCAGGGTGATGGTGGCCACGCGATCATCGAGCGACCAGCCGACATGGCGGGCGACATGGCCGGCGAGCGGGCGACGGTTGCCGGCCTGCAGGGCAGGGTCCAGGGTCTTGGGTTCGCTGGGCATGGGAAAGGCTCCGGATCGGTTCTCAGGCGGGACGATGCGCGGCGGCTGGCGCATCCAGGGACGGGGTGAGCGACAGGCGCAGCTGACCGAGCAGCGTGTGCAGCGCCTGCTGCGAGCCGGTGTCAAGCCCCGACATCAGCTCGACCACCCAGGTCTCGTGTTCGGCGGCCATGCGCTCGAACTGGCGACGGCCCTCGGGCGTCAGCGCCACCCGCCAGGCGCGGCGGTCGTCGGGGTCGGCGTGGCGCTCCACCCAGCCTTCGGTGGCCAGCTCGTCGGTGAGCGCCGTCACGTTGCCGCCGGTCACCATCAGGCGGCGCGACAGCTCGCGCATGCGCAGGCCCTGGGCATGGCGGTGCAGCTGGGCCAGGTAGTCGAAGCGCGACAGCGACACGCCGAAGCGCTCGCGCAGGCGCCGTCGGATGTCGGTCTCGATCTGCGTGGTGCAGGCCAGCAGGCGAAGCCACAGCTTGAGCGCGGCATGGTCGGCCGGGCGCAGGCGCGCCTCGTGGCCCAGGCCGTCGGCGGCCCGCAGGCCCGCGTTGGCGAGGTCCAGGGCCTCGTCGCCCGGCGGGTGGCCCGCCTCCGCGAGGTCGGAGGCGCCGTGCAGCAGCCTCGCGTTCATGCCATCACCTCGCCGCCGCTCACCGACAGGCACTGGCCGGTCAAGGCGCCCGCCCCGGGCCCGAGCAGCCAGGCCACGGCCTGCGCCACCTCTTCGGGCTGAACCAGCCGTCCCTGGGGGTTGTGTGCAGCCAGGGCCGCGCGGGCAGCGTCGGCACTGCGACCGGTGCGCGAGACGATGCGCTCGACGCTGTCGGCCAGCAGGTCGGTGTCGGTGAAGCCGGGGCACACCGCGTTGACCGTCACGCCTTCGGTGGCCAGCTCCAGCGCGAGTGCGCGCGTCAGACCCACCAGGCCGTGCTTGGCAGCCACGTAGGCGGCCACGTAGGGATAGCCGCGCTGGCCTGCGGTGCTGGCGATGTTCACGATGCGGCCCTCGCCGCCCGCCGCCCGACGGCCCTTGAGGTCGCCCAGCGCGGCCTGCGAACAGATGAAGGCGCCGGTGAGGTTGACCGCCAGCATGCGGTCCCACAGCGCGCGCGAGGTTCGGCCGAACGGAGCGCTCTGGGCCGCACCGGCGTTGTTGACCAGCGCGGCGATGGGGCCGAGCACCGCGCGCGCCTCGGTGAAGGCGGCATGGACCTGGGCCTCGTCGGTGACGTCGGCCACGACCACCAGGTGCTGGCCTGGCGCGAGGGTGGCCTCGGTGGCGTGCAGCGCTGCCCGGTCGCGGCCCAGCAGGCTGACCCGCCAGCCGTCCGCTGCCAGCCGGCGCGCCACCGCAGCGCCGATGCCGCGCGCAGCGCCCGTCACCAGCACATGGCGCGCCGCCGGCGCGAGGTCGGCCTCCAGGGGTTCAGGCAGGGGCAGGGCCGTGGCGTCATCGGCCTCGCCGGCCGCGGCGCTCACAGCGCCCTGCGCCACAGGCAGCACCTCGGCCCTCAGGGGCGGTACGGGCTTCAACGCGCGCCCCCGCCGGCCGCGCGTTCGCGCTGGAACAGCGCCTCGATCTGCGGCTTGCCGGCGCGGTAGGGCGCCGGCCACTGCAGGCCGGTGTAGCCCATGCGGGCCGCCTCGGTCAGCGTCCAGGCCGGGTTGGTCAGGTGCGGGCGTGCCACCGCGCACAGGTCGGCCCGGCCCGCGGCCAGGATGCCGTTGACCTGGTCGCCGTCGGTGATGGCACCCACCGCCATGGTGGGCACGCCGGCTTCGTTGCGGATGCGGTCGGCGAAGGGGGTCTGGTAGAGCCGGCCGTAGACCGGCTTCTGGTCGATGTGCACCTGGCCGGAGGAACAGTCCACCAGGTCCACGCCCGCCTGGCCGAAGGCACGCGCGATGTGCACCGCATCGTCGGGGGTGAGCCCGCCGGGCACCCAGTCGTGGGCCGAGATGCGCACCGACATCGGCCGCTCCTGCGGCCACACCGAGCGCAGCGCCTCGAAGACCTCCAGCGGCCAGCGAAGGCGATGGTCGAGCGAGCCGCCGTAGGCGTCGCCCCGGCGGTTGGTGAGCGGGGACAGGAAGGCCGACAGCAGGTAGCCGTGCGCCGCATGCAGTTCCAGCCAGTCGAAGCCGGCCTCGGCAGCGCGCCGCGCGGCGGCCACGAAGTCATCGGTGATGGCCAGCATGCCGGCGCGGTCGAGCTCGGCCGGCACCGCACCCACCCCGGGCCGATAGGCCACCGCGGAGGCCGCCACCAGCGGCCAGTTGCCCGACTCGAGCGGGTCGTCGCCGCCCTCCCAGCCCACGCGGGTGGAGCCCTTGGGGCCGGCGTGGCCGAGCTGGATGCCGATGGCCGCGCGTGATTCCTGGTGCACGAAGTCGACGATGCGCGCCCAGGCGTCGCGCTGGGTGTCGTTCCAAAGCCCCGGGCATCCCGGGCTGATCCGACCCTCGGGCGACGGGCAGGTCATCTCGGCCATCACCAGGCCCGCCCCGCCCACGGCGCGGGCACCCAGGTGCATCTGGTGCCAGGCCCCGGGCACGCCATCCACGCACTTGTACTGCGCCATCGGCGAGACGACCACGCGGTTGTGCAGCGTGAGGCCGCGCAGGCGGAAGGGGGTGAACATGGGCGGCACCGCACGCCGGGCCGTGGAAGGCGGCGGAGGCGCGGCTGCCCGCTCGGCCGGGTCGGCTTGCAGCCCGACCTGGGCCCGCGCACGCGCCTCGAACCAGCGCTCGTAGCCGTCCAGCCAGGCGGCGTCGCGCAGGCGCAGGTTCTCGTGGCTGATGCGCTGGCTGCGGGTGAGCAGCGAATACATGAACTGCTCGGGCTCGAGCGTGTCGCAGTAGCGCTGGCCGCAGACCTCGAACCACTCCATCGCGTTCCAGGCGGCGTTCTGCAGCCGCAGCACATCCACCTGCCGCACCGCCTGGTAGCGCTCGAGCAGCGCCGGAAGGTCGGCGGGCGGCGCCACCGCAGGCTCGGCGACGTCCATCGGCGCGAGCAGGCCGGCCAGCTCGATGGCGTCCTCGATGGCCAGCTTGGTGCCCGAGCCGATGGCGAAGTGCGCGGTGTGCACCGCATCGCCCATCAGCACCACCGGCGCGTGGCCGTTGTGCAGCGACCAGCGTTCGCAGGCCACGCGCTGGAAGTTCAGCCACGCCGAGCCCCGCAGGTGCCGCGCATTGCTCATCAGCCGCGCGCCTTGCAGGTGCGCTTCGAACACGCGCTCGCAGAAGGCGATGGACGCGTCGGGGTCGGCCGCATCCAGGCCGTGGGCCCGCCACACCGCCTCGGGGCATTCGACGATGAAGGTGCTGGTCTTGTCGTCGAACTGGTAGATGTGGGCGGCGAACCAGCCGTGCTCGGTCTTCTCGAACAGGAAGGTGAAGGCGTCGTAGAGCTTGGTGGTGCCCAGCCAGATGAAGCGGTTCGGCCGGGTGACGATGTCCGGGCGGAAGACCTCGGCATGGCGGGCGCGCACCCGCGAGTTCACGCCGTCGCTGGCCACGATGAGGTCGGCATCGGGGAAATCGGCATCGGATTGCGCTTCGTGCTCGAAGACGAGTTCCACCCCCAGCGCCTCGCAGCGCGCCTGCAGCAGGTTCAGCAGCTTCTTGCGGCCGATGCCGATGAAGCCGTGGCCGCCGCTGCGCTGCACGCGGCCGTGGATGTGCAGTTCGATGTCGTCCCAGTGATTGAAGGCCGACTCGATGTCCGCCGTCAGCGCGGGTTCGCAGCGACGCAGGTTCTCCAGCGTGGCGTCGGAGAACACCACGCCCCAGCCGAAGGTGTCGTAGGGGCGGTTGCGTTCGACCACGCGCACGCGGTGCGCCGGTTGGCGCTGCTTCATCAGGAGGGCGAAGGTGAGGCCGGCGGGGCCGCCCCCGATGCAGACGATGTCCATGGCTGTCCTGTAGGGTGCTTGTAAGTACTTTAGGAGTGAAGTAATTTCAGGGCAAGAGGGGCAGGCCTGTCTTTTTCCGACGTCGCGCGGCCAACGCGCACCCTTGACCCGAGGGGGACGCAGGCCGGACTTCGGGTTGCGGCGCTGGTCAGGCGGCGTCTGACGCGATGCAATGCCGGCATGTCCCGTCCCATCGCCCGGCTGCCGCTTCATTCCCGCGACCCGCGGGCGGGCCGCGTGGCGGGCTTGTCCCGCCACGTGGGGCATCGCTCGGGCTTGTCCCGCAGCCGCGGGCAATTCACGGGCTTGTCCCGCAGCGGGCGGGATCCCCGCCCGCTCGACGCCGGTTTCGAGGCCATCGGCCGGCACCGTCGCTCGATCAACGCCACGCTGGCCACGGTGCTGCTGGCCGCCGGGCTGCTCGCGTCCTGGGCGATCTGGCCCAACGGGGTGGGCTGAGCGGCGCGGGCGGCGCGGGCGGCTCAAGCGGCGCGGCGCGCGGCCGATACACCCGGGACGCGTGTCCAGATCGCCACGCCCCAGACCGCTCCGACACCGCTCCGAAGCTGCGCCGATGCCGCGTCGGCGCCGCCCTCACTCCCGCCGCCCCCTCGCTCCATGTCCTATCTCGCTGCACTGCACGCCGGTGTCGAGCGCCAGTTCGACGACGCACTGGCGGGGTGGGCCGACGCGACCGGTCACCGCCTCTCGTGGAGTCTGGAACGCCCTTCCTGTGACGCTGAATCACTCCCGCGCGACGCTTTCCAGGTCGCCGACGACTGGAACCCCGCGCAGGCGCTGTGCGGTATCCGCCAGCTGCACTCGGCGCATCCCGACCAGCCGCTCGCCGAGGGTCTGCTGCTGCTGGCCGAACAGGATGCGCGCGACCTGCTGCGCGAGCTGGGCCTGTCCGGGGCCGACGACACCGACACCGACAGCGACAGCGACAGCCTGGGTGAACTCGCGCGGGACGCACTGGCCGAGTTGGGCAACCTGCTGCTCAATGCCTGCATGGCCGGCCTGGCCGATCGGCTTCAGTGCCGCCTTCAGGGCAGCGCCCCGGAAGTGCTGACCCCCTTCGAAGACGTCGACGCCGACGCCGACGCCAGCATTGACGCGGGCGACCCGTGCCACAGCGCGGAATTCATCGCGGCGGCCACCTGCGAATGGCCACTCGTCCTGCGCACCGCGTCGGGCGGTCGCCGCCCTGCCCGACTGCGGCTGGTGCTGGGTGCGCAAGCGCTGCAGGCTCTGCAGGGCATGAAGGCCCTGCCCGCCCCGGCGAGCAGCGCGCCCGACCCCTGCGCTGCGGAGGACACGGGCGGGGAAACGGGCAGAGAAACCGTCACGGGAACGGGAACGACCCCGCTGCCCATCCCGGCGCTGCGCACCTGGCTGGACGCTTTCGAGGACGGTGCAGCGGTTCTGGACGATCAAGGCGGGGTGCAGATCGTCAACCGCTGGCTGGCCCGCCGCCTGGGCCGACCAGCGTATGCAGCGTTCAGCGCGGATGCCGGCGCATTGCCGCGCTGGCTGGGCGCGGCCGACGACTCCGCGCTGGGCCGGGCGGTCCGGCTCTGCCTGGCCCGAGGCCATGCGCTGCGGCTGTCCCGGGCTTTCCATTCCAGCCTGATGCCCTTGCCGGCCAAGCAGGCGACCGCACACGACGAGCCGGGCCGCCCCTCCAGCACCGGCCCCGACAGCAGCGGCCCCGACAGCACCCGCTCCGACAGCACCCGCTCCGACGGCACCCGCTCCGCCCAGCACCTGAGCGTCGAGGTGCTGCCCTGGACCGCCGGCCTGCAAGGCAGTGCGCCGGCGTGCCTGCTGCGCCTGCACGACCTCGGCGACGCCGTGCGCCACGAGGCCCAGCGGCGCAGCCAGTCGCGGCTTCTGGCCCAGGCCCTGGGGCGGCTCACCGACTGGCACCGCACGCTGGAGCGGGCCTTGTCAGACCCCCGTGCCGACGCGGGCCGTGGCAGTGGCAGTGGCAGTGGCCGCGCCCCCGGCGCTGGCATTGGCCTTCGGGCTGGCGAGGCCCTGTACGGGGGCCGGCCGGCCGTCCCCGTCTCCGAGCACCCGACCGACCCAGCCGGCCTGACCGGCCTGATCACCCGCGCCCGCTTCGAAGCCGCCCTCAACGCCGCGTGCCGCCGCAGCCAGGAGCCGTCCATCGAGCGGCCAGCCAGCAGCTCGCCCCCACCGGGCGTAGGCCTGCTGTGGCTGCAGGTCGACGGCCCCGACAGCCTGCGCGACATCCACGGCCCCGAGGCGGCCGATGCGGCGCTGCGCGAACTGGCCGTCCGCCTGCGTCGCTGCATGCGACCGGCCGACGTCCTGGCGCGGCTGGAGGAACAGACCTTCGCGGTCCTGGTGGACGAGGTGCCCGAGGCCGCGGTGCTCGAGCGGCTTGCCCGCCAGCTGCAGGCCGCCGCGCGACAACCCCTGGTGCTGCCCGGCTGCCACCTGCTGGCCACCGTATCGGTGGGCTGGGCGCTCAGCGGTCCCTTCCTGCCGGGTGCGGCCGAGCTGATGAACGCCGCGCGCGCGGCGTGTTCGCGTGACGGGGCGCGCCGGCCGGGGCCGGCCGCACCGCGCATCACCACCGGCTATTGACGCCGGGGACAGCCCCGGCGCTGCGCAGCGCAGCACCGGAACGTCCGCCAAGCACTCAAGGCGTGGCGTTCAGCCTTCAGCCTTCAGCGCTTACCGCTCGCGCGCCGGCAGCACCGTGCCACGGCAAGGGCCGAAGCCCAGACTGCGCGCGCCCGGCTGCTCGCAACGGCCGCGCAGCTCCACCGTGTCGCCGTCTTCGAGGAAGGCCCGCGTCTCGCCGTGGGCCAGCGTGAGCCGCTGCTTGCCGCCGGCGGTCAGCTCCAGCAGCGAGCCGCCCTGCTCCGGCCGCGGCCCGGACAGGGTGCCGGTGCCCAGCAGGTCGCCGGGCGCCAGGTTGCAGCCGCCCACCGTGTGGTGGGCCACCAACTGGGCGAGCGTCCAGTAGGCGTCCTGGGCGTTGGACTGCATCAGCCTTTGCGCCGGCAGGCCCCGCTCGCGCATGGACGCAGTCTGCAGGCGTACCTCCAGCTGGATGTCCAGCGCGCCGCGCGCGCGGTTCTCCACGCCATCGAGGTAAGGCAGCGGCTGCACGTCGTCGACAGCACGCTCGAAGGGGCGGCGGAAGGGCTCGAGCGCCGCCATCGTCACCACCCAGGGCGACACGGTGCTGGCGAAGTTCTTGGACAGGAAGGGGCCCAGCGGCTGGTACTCCCAGCCCTGGACGTCGCGCGCGGACCAGTCGTTGAGCAGCACCAGGCCGAAGAGGTGGGCCTGCGCCTGCTCGATGGACACCGGCTCGCCCAGCGGGTTGGGCAGACCGATCACCGCGCCGAGCTCGAGCTCGTAGTCCAGGCGCTGGGTGGGTCCGAAGCGCGGCGTGCCGGCCTCGGCCGGCACCGGCGCCTGCTGGCCCCAGGGGCGGCGCACCGCCTGCGGGCTCACGCCGATCGACGACGCCCGGCCGTGGTAGCCGATGGGCACCCAGCGGTAGTTGGGCAGCAGCGGTGCGTCAGGCCGGAAGAGCGCGCCCACGGTACGCGCGTGGTGGATGCCGGCGTAGAAATCGGTGTAGTCGCCCACCGAGAAGGGCAGGCCCATCTCGGCATCGGCCTGCGCCACCAGGCAGGGCTGCAGGGCGGCCTGCCGGGCGCTGCCCGCGGTGAGGCCCTCGCTCAGCGCCTCGCGCACGGCCTGCCAGGCCGCAGGGCCTCGCGCCATGAAGGCATTGAGGTCGCCCCCCGCCAGCGGCTGCAGATCGGGCGCAAGCCGCTCGGCCTCGACGCCTTGCCAGGCACCGCTGGCCGATGCGAGCCGCAGGTCGAGGATCTGGTCGCCGATGGCCACGCCGATGCGCCAGGGCTCGTCGCTGCCGGTGCGGCGAAAGCGCCCGTAGGGCAGGTTCTGCACCGGGAAATCCGTGCCCTCGGTTTCGGCCGAGGCCAGCCAGCTGCGGCGTTGGGGGTCGTGGGTGGCGTCCAGCGGCATGGGTGGGGTTCCGTGTTCAGGCGGGAAGGTCAGGGGCAGGCTCGAGCCCGGCACGCGCGGCCTTCAAGGCCTCGGCGAGCGTGTCCAGGTTGCCGATGTGGTTGGCCAGCAGCAGGATCAGCCGGGCGTTGAGCAGCCGGCTGCTGGCCGCGTCCAGGCCCCGGTGGGACAGCATCAGCGCTTCGTAGAAATCGTCGCCCGGGCCATAGGCCGGGCCGGCCGGCCGGCCGGGCTGGTGGAAGTTCGCTTGCGTGTTCAAGGCGGCCATGGCGGATGGGCAAGGAGGGTGTTGCAGCGTTGAAGCGGCGCCGCAGCGGCGCCGCTTCGGGTCACGCCGGAGCGCCGGCGTCGGCGCCAGCGAGGGCCAGCGCGCGCTGCAGCGCCGCGCCCACCGCTGCCGCATCCAGCTGGCGCCAGCGAGCGGCCACATGCTGGTCGGGCCGCAGCAGCACGGCGGTGCCGCAGCGGCCCTCCTGGCGCGCCGCCACCCGGCCATCGCGGTCCACCAGCACGGCGCTGCGCTGGACCTGCGGGCCACCCAGGCGCTCGGGCAGGGCCTGCAAAGCCTCCCGGGCCGAGGCTTCATCGGGCGTCACCAGCACGCAGCGCAGCGGCACCGGCGAGGCTGCGATCAGCGCCGTCAACGCCGCCCAGGGCCAGGGGTCAGGGTCACGGTCAGGACTGCCTCCTTGCAGCGGCCCGAAGAGCAGCAGCGAGAAATCGCCCCCGGTGTGGGCCAGCAGCCAGTCGTCCGCGCCGCGCCGCAGGTCGTACACCGGCGCATCGTGCAGCGGCGAGCCGGGCGGCTGGCCGTGCTCGAAGGCCACCGTGCCATCGGGCGCCGGCACGTCCGGCGTGTTCAAGGCCGACCCGTGCAGCACCGACGGGATGGACAGGCGACCGGAGTTCACCAGGCCGCGCGCGAAGGGGTGCTCGGCCGCGAGCGTAAGCACGGCATTTCGGAAGTCGGCCGACACCGCGCTCTTGGGCGTGATGAAGTCGGTCGAGCGGGTGGAGTTGGCCAGGTTCTCGTCGGCCGCGGCCACGCGCTCGTCGCTGTAGGAATCGAGCAGCACTTCGCCGGCCACGCCGCGCAGCACCAGGTCGAGCTTCCAGCCGAGGTTGTCCGCGTCCTGGATGCCCGAGTTCGCACCCCGCGCGCCGAAGGGCGACACCTGGTGCGCCGCATCGCCGGTGAACAGCACCCGGCCATGTCGGAAGCGGCCCATGCGCCGGCACTGGAAGGTGTAGACGCTCACCCATTCCAGCTCGAAGGGCCGGTCGGGCCCGAGCATCGCGCGGATGCGCGGAATCACCCGCTCGGGCTGCTTCTCGGCCTCCGGGTCGGCGTCCCAGCCGAGCTGGAAGTCGATGCGCCACACGTTGTCGGCCTCGCGGTGCAGCAGCACGCTGGTGCAGGCCGGCGTGTCGCTGCCGGTGCGGGCGGCCGACGCCGGATGGAAGGGCGGATCGAACCAGAACCAGCGCTCGGTGCGGTCGGCGGGGAAGAGTTCTCGCTGCATCACCACGTCGGCGATGAGGAAGCGGTCCTGGAAGACGCGGCCCTCCATGTCCAGGCCCATCGAGCGACGGATGGGGCTGCGCGCACCGTCGGCCACCACCAGCCAGTCGGCGTCGAGCTCGAAACCGCCCTCGGGGGTCTGCACCGTCAGCCGCACGCCGCCTTGCTCGCCGCCGCCGATCGCCACGCCGGTGACCTTGTGCTTGAAGCGAAGGTCCAGGCCGGGCAGCTCCATCGCGCGCCGCACCAGGATCTCCTCCAGGTGGTACTGCTGCAGGTTGACCATGCCCGGGCGGCGGTGGCCGGCCTCGGGCAGCAGGTTGAACTGGAAGACCTCGGCCTCGCGGTGGAAGGTGCGGCCCACGTTCCAGGTGACGCCGCGCTGCACGACCGCTTCGCCGCAACCCAGGCGGTCGAGGATCTCCAGCGTGCGCTTGGCATAGCACAGGCCGCGCGAGCCCACGCTCACCGTGTCGTCGTCGTCGAGCAGCACCACAGGCTGGCCGCGTTGGGCGAGGTCGATGGCCGCGCTCAGGCCCACCGGGCCGGCCCCCACGACGACGACCGGCCGGCGCAGCACTCGGGGGGCGGCATCGAGCTCGGGCGCCCGACGGGACTCGAAACGGGGGTAGGTGTAGGTGGACAGCATCGTCGTCGCGTCGGCAGCCGGTGGCTCAGGCCGGCTCGTGCCCGGCCATGGCCCGTTCGTGCATCCAGGCCGCGTGCTTGGGTGCCCGGCGCGTCTGCGCCCATTCGTCCAGCATCGCCCACTTCACTTCGTCCAGCCGCTGGTTCATCTCGGGCGTGGAGGTGTCCACCGCCAGCTCGATGCGGTGTCCGTTGGGGTCGAAACAGTAGATGGACTGGAAGAGGGTGTGGTCGGTGGGGCCGAGCACCTCCACGCCCGCGGCCATCAGGCGGGCACGGGCAGCCAGCAGCTCGTCCATCGAACCCACCTTGAAGGCGATGTGCTGGACCCACTCCGGCGTGTTGGTGTCCCGGCCCATCGCGGGCGAGTTGGGCAGCTCGAAGAAGGCCAGCACGTTGCCGCCGCCCGCATCGAGGAAGACGTGCATGTAGGGGTCGGCCGCGCCGGTGGAGGGTACGCGGTCCTCGGCGATGGCGAGCACGAAGTCCATGCCCAGGTGGTCGCGGTACCAGTGCACGGTTTCGCGCGCGTCGCGGCAGCGGTAGGCGGCGTGGTGGATGCCTTGCAGGGCCATGTCGGGCTCCCGGTGGAACGGTGGTGAAGGGCAGAGGGCGAAAAGCAGCAGCGCCGCCCAGGGACGCTCAGCTCTCCAGGGCTTCCCACATCTGGCGGTCGCGCTCGGCCGTCCAGATTCGCGGGTCGCGGTGTCCGCTGGCCTCGTCGTGGGCGCGGGTGACGTCAAAGGGCATGCAGTGGTCGAAGATCACCCACTGGCCGTAGCTCGGGCGCAGGCGTTCGAGGGTGGCCTTGTAGACCGACTTCAGGTCGGCCCCGGCGGCCACGCCGGCCTTCACGCTGGCATAGAGCTCGCTGACGAAGGCGCGGGTGCCGGCCAGGCCCTGGGCCACCTGCTCGGGCGTGCGCAGCGCCGCGCCGCGGCCGGGCACCAGCTGCTGCGGGCCCAGCGCGGCCAGCGCATCCAGCGTGGCCGGCCAGTCCTCGAAGTAGGCATCGCCGGCATAGGGCGTGGCAT
The DNA here is from genome assembly GCA_027487905.1 of Rubrivivax sp. Lineage (GTDB taxonomy): Bacteria > Pseudomonadota > Gammaproteobacteria > Burkholderiales > Burkholderiaceae_C > JAIYCR01. The sequence goes on from JAIYCR010000002.1 coordinate 15,626, forward strand.
CGAACTCGACCAGGTCGCCGCTGAAGAGGATGCGGTCCTGGGGCAGCCACACCACGGTGTCGCCCTTGGTGTGGCCGCGGCCGAGCTGCAGCAGCTGCACTTCCAGCGAGCCCAGCCACAGCGTCATGCGGCCACGGAAGGTCATCGTCGGCCAGGTGAGGCCGGCCGGCACGCTCTGCACATTGCGGAAGAGCCGCGGGAAGCGGCCGATCTCGCTGGCCTTGTCCTGCTCGCCGCGCTCGACGATGAGGTCGCGGGTGTCTTCGCTGGCCAGGATGTGCTCGGCCCCGTAGGCCGAGGCACCCAGCACGCGGACTGCGTGGTAGTGGCTCAGCACCACCCAGCGGATGGGCTTGTCGGTGACCTCGCGGATGCGCCGGATGACGTCGGCCGCCATGGCCGGCGTGGCCTGCGTGTCGATGACCATCACCTCGCGGTCGCCGATGACGATGCCCGTGTTCGGGTCGCCCTCGGCGGTGTAGGCGTAGGCATGGTCGGACAGCCGGTCGAAGCTGACGGTCTTCTCTTCGAGGTCGGCCTGGCTGGCAAAGGCTTTGGTCATGCGGGGGATCTCTCGGGCGGCGCGCGGCCGCGTGGCGACGGTGCAGGCCCCTGGGCGGCCCGCTCGCATCGAGTTGGAACGGACTTGATCATAGACCCGCAATTCGTTAATGTCTAACCCATTCAACAAAACGGAAAGCCGAGCCGCCGCCATGCGCCCTCAACCGCCTGCTGCCCCACCCGCCCGCCGCGCCGCTGCGAGCGGCTCAGAAGAGGGTCGGGAGCAACGCGGCATCCAGAGCGTGGAGGTGGGCGGGCAGCTGCTGCTGGCCCTGGCCGACCGCGGCCAGGCGCTGGCGCTGAAGGACCTGGCCGCCCACGCCGGCATGTCGCCCGCCAAGGCCCACCCCTACCTGGTGAGCTTCTGCAAGCTCGGTCTCATCGCGCAGGACGCCACCAGCGCGCGCTACGGCCTGGGGCCCCTGGCCCGCCAGCTCGGCCTGATCGGCCTGCAGCAGGTCGACCCGGTGCGCCTGGCCAGCCAGGCGCTGCCCGCGCTGGCGCTGCGCCTGGGCCACACGGTGGCGGTGGCGGTGTGGGGCAACCAGGGCCCCACCATCGTGCGCATCGAGCAGGGGCCGGCGGCCATCGTGGTCAACATGCGGCACGGAACGGTGGTGTCGCTGCGGGGAACGGCCTCGGGCCGGCTCTTCGCGGCGCATGGCGATGCCCGGCGCCAGCGCGAAGGCGCCTTGAGCGCCGCCGAGGCCGGCGCCATCCGCGCGCAGGGTATGGCCACCGCACTGGACGGCCTGGTCAGCGGCATCAGCGCGGCGGCCACGCCGGTGTTCGATGCCACCGGCGAGCTGGTGCTGGCACTGACCGCCATCGGACCATCCGCCGTGTTCGACGCCCGCGCGGAAGGTGAACTGGCCACTTTGCTGAAGGACGCCGCGCAGTCGCTCAGCCGTGCGCTGGGCGCCCCGGCCGAACCGCCCGCCCCGCGCGATCAGTCGCTGGATGCGCCAGGCGCGGCGCCGGCCGTGGCGCTTGAAGGGGCCACCACAGCCTTGCGCGGCCGGCCTCGCCGCAGGGGCTGAAGCCGGCGCGGCGTGGCCGCTTCCACCAGCGCGGCAAAGCCGTCGCCTGGCGGGCCGCCCAGCACCCAGCCCTTGTCCACCGCATCGGCCAGTGACTGCGCGCGGCGGGTGGCCAGCCCCGCATCGAGCCGCCGCTTCCAGCCGAGCTCGCGCTCGAAGGGGGTGTTGCCCAGCGCCCACCAGGCAGCGGCCTCCTGCACCACCGGGTCGCGGCGGCGCCCGAGGTGGTGGTCGCGGCTGCTCCACTGCGGCGGCACGAGACCGCCGGCCGCCGGCGTGTCGGCCACCACCCGCCGCCCGGTGGCCAGCGCCTGCCAGCCCGCCTCCGACTCGACCATCAGCAGCGCGTCGAGCAGGGATTCAGCCGGGTCGACCACCGTGGTGCGAAAGCGTCCGTCCCACAGCCCGCCACTGCGCCCGTGGCGGCGGTTGAAGTGCGCGCCGTAGCGCCGCCCGACCGACTGCATCAACCGGCTCAGCCCCCCTGCGTGTTCGGGCGTCAGCAGCAGCAGGAAGCCCTGGGGCCACAGACCGTAGCCGTGGACCTGCACCGCCTGGTCGCGGCTCGCCTGGTGCAGCGCGGCCTGCCAGGCCTGCGCATCGTGCTCGTCCACCGCCAGGCAACCGAAGTTGTGCGCCCGCTGCAGCAGCAAGTGGGGCAGGCGGGGAATCTCCAGGCGGGGAAGGCGGGCCACGGCAGGAGCTTATCGAAGCCGCGGGGCAACCCCGCGGCGCTGGCCCCCATGGACGCCTGCCGGCCCTGTAGGTCGCTATTCGCCGCCGTTGGCCCTTACTGCCGCCAGCAGGCCGCCACCGCAGCGGCTGCGGTCGCATAGCGGCTGGTGGTGAAGCTGCCGGCCGCCACGCCCTTGCGCCCGAGCTGGTCGATGGTGAGGTTGCCGCAGGGGTCGTTGGCCATCGCGCCGGTGCGCGTGGCGGTGATCACATAGTCCTGCTGGTTGGCCACCACCGCGATGTTGTATCGGGCAGCACCCTCGCCGGTGCGCGGTGAGGTGGCGAAGGCCGCCGGGAACTGGCTCGCCGCGGTCACCGCCGTGCCGGCGCGGTTCTGGTCGTAGCGGAAGTTCTCGGTGAAGAAGCGCTCCATCCACTGGTGCGCCTGCATCAGCTCGCCGGCCGCCTGGGCGCGCGCGCCCTTGGCCACGCTGTCGCGGTAGCTCGGGTAGGCGATGGCCGAAAGAATGGCCACCACCGCCAGGGTGATCAGCAGTTCGACCAGCGTGAAGCCGCGCTGGCCGCGCCGAACACGGCGCCCGGCTCGGCCGGGGCCGGCGGGGTGAAGAAGCGATTCGCTCATGAACATCCTCAGTTGCCGGTGCGCAGACCCGGAATCTCGCGCCACTGCAGCCGCGCATTGCTCTGCGGCGTGCAGGTGATGACATCGGTGGTGCGGCCCACGTAGCGGGTGGCCGCGCCACCGCCCGGGCAGGACGGCAGGCGCGTCTGGCCGCCCGGCGGGTTCACCGCCGGCGGCGGCGTGTCGTCGGTGGCGTCGGCCACGTCGCGCACCTTCTGGTCGGACACGTTGCGCGCCAGCACGGCCGTCTGCACGCCGTTCACGTCCACCGTGCCCAGCAGCCCGCGGCTTGCCAGCCCGCTGATGGGGTCGAACACATAGAGCGCGGCGTCGGGCTGCGGCGAGCACACCGTGCCCACCGAAGCCGGCGAGCGGATGGAGGTGAAGAACACTGCGCCAGCGCGGAAGCCGATGTTGGACAGCACCATCTCCGAGCTGCCCGGCGGCTCGAAATACCAGCCGTCGCGGGCCAGCGACGCGGTGGCGTTCTGGTAGTCGATGCCGGTGCTCGACGAGGCCACCAGCTCGCCGGACGAGGTGCGCGACACCGTGCGCTGCACCAGCGTGGTCGTGCCCCTGGGCAGGCTGCGCCCCCCGGACGCGAAGGACGGCCGGTCCCAGATGCCCACCACCCGCTGGGCCACCCCGGCGCGGGGGAAATCGCCGGTCTCCAGCGCCAGCCCGCTGGCCACGGTGACCACCTGGCCGCCGAAGCGCGGGAAGGCCACCTGCGGCGAGCCGGTGATGGGCAGGCGCGTCACGCCGTCCGAGGCGGTCACCACATACAGCGGCGTGGGCACGTTGGCGCCGGTGACATAGGCCGAGCGCCAGTTGCTGGGGTCGGCGTCGCTGATGTCCACCTTCCACAGGTTGCCGCGCAGGTCTCCCGCATACACCGTGTCGGCACGGCCATCGTTGTCCAGGTCCAGGATGACCGGCGTGGACAGGCCGTTGCCGCTGCCGGTGTCCAGCGTGATCTTGTAGTAGCGGCCCGCCCAGTTGCCGGTGCCGTCCGGCCCCTGCACCGGCAGGATGAACAGCACCGCCCGGCCGTTGGTGGAGCGCACGCCGTTGCCGAAGACCACCGCGTAGCGGCCGTTCTCCAGCTTCACCACCGGGCTTGCCTGCCCGGTGCCCGGCTCGACCGAGATGTCGCTCACCACATGGCCGAGGTCGGCATCGTCGTCGGCGTTGAAGCTCCAGCGGAACACGCTCGCCGCGTTGGCCTGCGTCAGGTTGCTCGGCGTGGTGGCATCCAGCGCATAGATGGCGCGGCCACCGCGGCCGAGCGGCGCGAACACATAGGTGCGCCAGTCGCGGGTGCTGGCGCCGCTGACACCGGCGTTCAGGTCGACATCGCCCGAGAAGGGGCTGCCGTCGGCGAAGGCCCGCACCCCCAGGTCGTCGCGCACGACCTCGCGCAGCCGCGGGGCGAGGGCCTCGGGCACGAAGGACAGCACCGGCACGCCAGTGTCGCCGTTGAAGGCGTGCAGCATGCCGTCGCCTGCGCCCACCCACAGCAGCGGCGTGCGGCTGCGGTTGGCGGCCAGGTTGGCGAAGGTGGAATAGCCCGGGTGCAGCGCATCGGTGTAACGGGCCGACGGGGGCCCCTGCAACCAGGGCGACGCGTTGACCACCGGCCCCAGCACATTGCTGGCCGGGCGGATGCGGATGTCGCCGGTGCCCTCGGCGCTGCGGTCGCCCCGCATGAAGGCCACCACCTGCTGCCCCTCGGCGCTCGTGAGCGCCGGTGAACCTCCCAGGAAGAGCCCGCGCCAGGCCGAGCGCGCAGCGGTCTCGATGTTCGCCCAGGTGAAGGCGAAGCCGTTGACGCCGTCGTTGCTGATCACCTGCCGGTTGGCCGCAGGCACGGCCGACAGCTGCGCGGCGGCGCTCCAGCTGGCCGTCGTGTTGAAGTTGCGGGTGTTGTTCACCGCGAAGGCCTCGACGTCGCCGCTGAGCCTGTCGTTGTCGAAGCTCGCCACGTACTTGAAGCTGCCGCCCACGAGCTGGCTGCTCGACACCGAAGGCGACGAGTTGGAGGTGCCCACCGCGTCGTCGAACACCCGGCGCAGCGAGGCCTCAAGCTGCTCGGGGTTGAACACGATCGAGTAGTTGTCCGGCACGCCGTCCGGGCCGGAGGCGCCGGTGGCGTTGTTCACCGCGTCCCAGGTGGACACATCGCTCGGCGTGCCGCTGGCCACGCCCTGCGAATCGCGGAAGCCGCCCCACTTCGCGGCGTACCACATCGGGTCTTCCAGGGCGCTGCCCGGGTTGCCCAGCACGGTGTAGCGCGCCCGGGTGGGCACGTTGTTGCCCGAGGTGCAGTTGTTGCAGCCGCCACTCGCGTTGATGAAGCCCGTGCCGTTCTGCGCCACACCGGCCTCGTTGGTCACCGGCAGGTTGGTCGGGTCGGTGTAGCTGAAGCCCAGGATGCCGGTGTGGAAGTGCACGCCGTCGCGGTTGGTGCCCGAGATGGTGTAGCCAAAGCCCTGGCCGCCGCCGCCGGTGCTGTCGGCGATGCGCCGGGTGGTCACCGTCAGCGAGTTGCCCGACAGCTCCCATTCGAGCAGACCGTTGAAGTCCTGGTCATAGTCGCCGCCCTGCTCGGAGTCTTCCCACAGCACGATGTAGCGCCCCCGGGTGGCCGTCTGCTCGATCACGCGGAAGTCCACCAGCGTGCCGCTGCCCGACTGCCCGTTCAGCGTCAGCCGGTAGGCCGGCTGGATCACCGCCTGGGCGCCGGTGGAAGTGGTCACCGTGATGCGCGGAACGCCCGGGGCCAGTGCCACGCCATAGCTGCGCACCCGGAAGGCCCGCTGGGCCGAGGTGCCGGTGACCGTCGCCGGAACGGTGCGGATCGGGTTGGTGTTGGCCCAGTAGGCCGCACCCGCCAGCGAATAGGTGCCCCGATAGGCCGGCGCGGCCGGGCACAGCCCCACCGCGTCCGACAGGTTGCTCATGCTCTTGGCGGTGCAGGCCGCGTTCTGCTCGGTGGGGGTGTTGCCCACGAAGCGGTTGGTGCCGGGAACGCCCTCGCCGCTTCCCACCTGGTTGATGTAGGTGGCCAGCGACGAGGCCGCGCCCAGGTCGGAGAAGGGGCCGGTGGTGTCGCCGTCGTAGGAGATGACGCTGGCGTTGAAGTTGACGGTGTTGATCGGCCGGCAGGCCGGCGCGCCGAAGGTGTTGTCGATGGCCGAGCCGCGGGTGAAGGGGTCGACCCAGGCGGCCACGGTCAGGCCCATCAGCTCGCCCTTGGCATCGGCCCCGGAGCCATAGTCCGCAGCCGGCCGGAGCGCGCCGCCGCGCAGGTAGCGCAGCGTCTCGATGAACATCTCGCCGATGGGGTTGCCCCAGCTCGCGCACTGGTTGTCCACCAGGCCGATGGTCTGGAAGGCGCAGAAGCTGTCGGCGGCGTCGCCGTTGTCGCGCGCCGAGTAGGTGCTGTCCGAGTAGCGGTAGCCGTAGACCTTCAACGCGTCGATGTTGGTGACGATGCCCGCGTTGCGGGTGAAGGTGCCGTTGGTGAGGTAGTTCACCTCGTTGCGGAAGGAGCTGGCGTTCTTGCGCAGCACGCCGCCGGAGGTGTTGCGCGAGAACGAACCGGTCATCAGGCCGAACTCGGCGAGGTCCGCCTCGCCATATTCCTGCAGCAGGCCGATGGGCTTGCTCGCGTCCGGCGTGGGGTAGTCGCGGCAGCGCTCGGCGCCGCGCAGGCCGGCCACGCACACCGCCACCCGCACCACATAGTCGGGCCGGTCGGGGCTGGCCACGGTGGCGCGCGGCAGACCGGCGTTCAGCCGCGACGGGTAGTCCGACGCCGCCTGGATGCCGGTGCGCGCCGGGTCGTTGCCGTTGGGCTGGCCGTCCTGGTCCCAGATGTTGTTCTCTTCGTCCCAACGGCACTGGCGGCGCTCATGCGAGTTCCACAGCGAGAAGTTGCCCTCGGCCACCCGCATCAGCGGCGGGTTGGTGTTCGTGTGGGAGATGGAGGTGTTGCTGCCCAGCGTGGTGTTGCAGATGGAGATCTCGGTGCGGCTGAAGGGCGTGAGGCCATTCAGGTTCGGGCGGTCGGCGGTGGGGCTGGGGCCATTGGCGTAGTACTTGGCGAAGGAGTGCGCGTCCATCGGCAGGGACGCCCGCTCGAGCACCGTCAGCGCCGCGGTGTCGGTGCTGCGCGTGCCGCCGTAGAGCACCTTGCGCAGGATGTCCATGCGCGTCATCGTGGCCCAGTTCAGGAAGTTGCCGTGCCAGGCGTCGGTGCACAGCGAGGTGCGGCTGGCCAGCACCGTGCTCGGGTTGAAGCGGCGGTCTGCAGTGCTGTAGGTGTAGCACTTGGTCGAGTCGAAGTAGCCCGAGTAGCGCAGGGTGTGCAGGTAGGTGCCGTCGGGCTGTCCGTCGCCGTTGTAGTCGGAGAACTCGTTGTAGGCCCGGTAGAAGAGCTGGTGGTCCTTGGACATGTTCAGCATCACCAGCGGGCGCGGCTGGGCGGTGAGCACGTTCGGCGGAATGGCCTGGATGGGCGTGGAGCTGAGCCCCGTGGGTGCCGCCGCCTGGGTCATGGTGGTCAGCAGCAGCGCGGGAATCATCACCGCGGCCAGGCCGCGCTTGAGGTGGGCGTTCATGGGAGAGGGTTCCTCGTCGACGGCCGATCGGGGTCAGGCGGGGCGCCGGGCCTCACTGGATGATGAAAGGCTGGAAATAGGTCTGCATCACGACCTCGGTGGTCGCGTTCAGGCCGAAGCCGCGCGCCGTGATGCGGAAGAAGTCGGCCCGTCCGCTGGCGCGGCTGTAGTACTCGATCAGGTACTCGGGCTGGCGGCTCACGCCGACGATCTCCGGCACGCCGGTGAAGGTGCCCAGCGGCACGCCGCCGGTGAAGTTGCAGTTGTTGTTCAGGCCCGCGGCGACGCTGGGCTTGGCACCGCCGTTGTTCCACAGGCCGCCGCGGGCCACCGGCCACCAGGCCTCCGGGTTGGCGTTGGTGCTCCAGTCGGCCGCGGTGGCGCTCAGCGCAGACGGCGCACACTGGCCGCGCGCGCAGTCTGCCGAGAAAGCGGCCACCCGCAGCACCACCGGCCGGTCGGGGCGACGGTCGCAGCGCGAGTTGGCTGCCCGCGCCGCAGTGCTCAGCAGCAGGTCGCGCTCGGCGTCGCGCAGCGCCGCCTCGGCTGCCTGGCGCGCCCGCTCCTGGTCGAGCTGGTTGCGGGCCATGCCCTCACCCAGCGTGGCGTAGCGCGCCGAGAAGATGGCCAGGCTCGTCAGCACCAGCAGGAACATCAGCACGATGACGAGCGCGATGCCGCGGCCGCGCCGGTGTGGCAAGGCGGCGGGGCAAAGGCGGCGGGTCGGAACGCGGCTCAGGAGGGCAGACATGGCGCGGTCAGAAAGTGGTGGTCTGGCGGTTGCGCAGGCCGAAGACCTGGACATAGGTCTTGCGCAGGCTCAGGTCGCCGGCAGCCTGGTCGGTGAGCGTGCCGTCGCAGTTCTCGAACTGGCGCGGCGTGGCCGCTGCGCTGCCCAGTGCGGCCGGCGCCTCGAAGGTTCGGGCGATCACGCACACCCGCACCGCGCTCACCCGCGCCCAGGGCGCGAACACCACGCCGTCGATGGTGACGTTGGCCAGCGCGTTCACCTCGGCCGCGGTGTGAAAGCGCGCCGGCGTGCGCGACACATCCTGGAAGACGCCGTAGCGGAACTGCAGGTCGTCCAGCCCCTGCACCAGGGCTCGCCAGTCGGTGCCGCCCGAGCCGGTGCCGATGCAGCCCAGGCTGAAGGTGGACACCGCGCGGCCTTCCAGCGTCACCGCCTCGTTGACGCCGGCGCGGTTGGCCGCACCGCCCACCAGCGTGTAGTGGTTGCCGATGAACAGCGGCAGCGTGGGCGGCGTGTTCACCGCGCCGGCCGCGAAGCGCGCGCCGTTGAAGCGGGCGACGTTGCTGTTGACGTCGGTGCCCTCGCAGTCGGTTCGCTGGCCCACCGAGCCGGAGCCGAAGGCATCGTTGGTGAAGTAGCCCACCACCAGGGTGTCCGCCGCCCCCGCGGTGGCCGCCGGGCAGGTGCCGGTGGCGATGTCGAACACCGCGCCCTCGCAGCCGAAGATGCCAGTCTCGTAGGCGGCACGCCCGGTGATGTTCAGGTAGCCCTGCAGCGTGTTGACGTTGGCGGCCGATTCCACCCGCACCGTGGGATAGAAGCCGGCATTGGCCAGGTCCCGCCCGATCAGCCGCAGCGCGGCCAGGCCAGCCTCATGCGCCGCATTGGCACCGTCGATGCTGCGCTGGGTGCTGCGCGTGCCCACATAGACCGAGGTCGCGGCCAGCACGATCACCAGGCTGATGGCCAGCGCCACCAGCAGCTCGACCAGGCCCAGGCCCCGGATGGGGGACAGGGCGTGAAGGCGTCCGAGGGGCTTCATGGGTTGATCAGCACGCGGGTGCATCGGACACCGGCCGGCGCGTCCAGCGCCGCCGGGCAGCAGTTGGCGGCCACGGCCGCGTTGTTGCCCGCCGCGCAGACCTCGGAGCTCTGCAGCTCGCCGGCCGCGTTGGTGAACTGGCGGTCGAACCAGGCGACGGTAGCGGTCACGCCGACCGCCACGTCGCCCGTCACCGTGACCGACCCCTGCGGAAACTGACGCCGGACCTCCGCGCGCCAGGTGGCCAGGTCGAAGGCGGCCCGCTCGGCCGGCGTGCACACGGTGGTGAGGCAATCCTCGTCAGGCTCTGGCACGGCGCCCTGCTGCGCGTCCCAGTCGTCGGTGAACACATAGGCCGAAGGAAGGCTGGCCGTCCCGGTGGCCGCCACATAACGCCCGCCGGCCTGGCCCGGGTTGTCGCGCAGCCGATCGGCCAGGTCGCTGAACTGCACGGACGCCGCCGAGCGGACCCAGGCGTTCACCTTGAACTTGGCGGTGGCAGCCTGCAGGCCGGCGATGCCCAGCAGGCCGAAGGTCATGATGAGGATGACCACCAGCACCTCGATCAGCGAGAAGCCCCGAGCAGGGCGGAAACGGGGGTGGCGACGGCGGATCCGGTCCATCAGCAGGCTCCCTCGAAGGGGACCACCCGGGTGCGGCCCTGGGCATTCAGGCAGATGCCGCGGTTGGACGGGCGGGTGGTGGTCTGGTAGCGCAGGTCGAAGCGGCCGGCGTCGCCTGCCCGGGCCTGGCCCGAGGGCGAGAAGACCAGGCGCGCGGTGTTGGTGCCGGTGGCCTTGGTCAGGCTGTAGCGGCTGTCCAGCGGGCCGGCGGCCACCACCAGCAGCTCGGGGCGGGCCGCGCTGTTGGCCGTGCCGGCGCAGGTCTCGTCGATGAAGGCAATCCAGCCGGGCTGCCAGTTGGTGCCCGCATTGCAGGCCGGCGTGGCCGCGGTGGGGTCGGCGCTGCGGCAGACGATGACGCAGGCGTTGCGGGTCACTGCGTCGCTGCGCGCGCGCATCACCGTGCTGGTCAGCTCGTTGGCGATGCTGGCCGAACGGTTGCGGATGAGGAAGTCGGAGAAGGACGGCGCCGCCATCGCCGTGAGGATTCCGGCAATGGACAAGGTGACGAGCACTTCGACCAGCGTGAGGCCACCCGAACGCGGCCTGCGGCTGCTCTGTTGGCGCGCCCTTGGGAGCACCAGGGGTGTGAGGCCGAGCATGGGCGCAGTGTGGGCGAGGCCCGCAAGCGCAGGGCGCCCGCTCATCCGCGTGGGTCAACCGCTGGTCGGCGCCACCGGCCCGGGCGTGAAGCATCTGGCAGGCCGCAGCCGCCGGATGCCGGGGCTTCAGCTCAGCGCCTGCAGCACCTCGCGCACCGCGTCGTCGGGTGCGGGCATCACCACCGCCCGCCCCAGGCCTTGCAGCAGCACGAAGCGGATCTCGCCGGCGTCGGCCTTCTTGTCCAGCCGCATCAGCTCCAGATAGCGGTCGGCGCCCAGCGCCGGCCCCCGCACCGGCAGCCGCGCGCGGGCCACCAGCGCCTCGATGCGGTCGGCATCGGCGGCGTCGAGCTGCCCCAGCCGCTGCGACAGCCGCGCAGCCATCACCATGCCGCACCCCACCGCTTCGCCGTGCAGCCATTCGCCATAGCCCAGGCCCGCCTCGATGGCATGCCCGAAGGTGTGGCCGAAGTTCAGGATGGCGCGCAGGCCGCCCTCGCGCTCGTCGGCGCCCACCACCTGCGCCTTGATCTCGCAGGAGCGCTTCACCGCCTGCGCCAGGGGCGCCGGCTCCAGCGCGGCCAGGGCTTCGACGTGGGTCTCCAGCCAGCCGAAGAAGGCGGCATCGGCGATGGGCCCGTACTTGATCACCTCGGCCAGCCCGGCCGCGATTTCGCGCGCGGGCAGCGTGGCCAGCGTGTCCAGGTCGGCCAGCACGCGCTGCGGCTGGTAGAAGGCGCCGATCATGTTCTTGCCCAGCGGGTGGTTCACCGCCGTCTTGCCGCCCACCGATGAATCGACCTGCGCCAGCAGCGTCGTGGGCACCTGCACGAAGGGCACGCCGCGCATGAAGCAGGCTGCGGCGAAGCCGGCCATGTCGCCCACCACGCCGCCGCCCAGCGCCACCACCAGCGTGCGGCGGTCGCAGCCGTTGCCCAGCAGCGCATCGAAGACGAGGTTCAGCGAGTTCCAGTCCTTGTGGGCCTCGCCATCGGGCAGCAGCACCTGGCGGATGCGGGCGGGGCCGAGGTCGAAGGCCTGGGCCAGCGCGGCGTGCAGCCGCTCCGCGTGCAGCGGCGCGACCACCGGGTTGCTCACCACCATCACCGAACTGGGGCGCGCCAGGCCCGCCCAGGCCGAGGCCTGGCCGAGCAGGCCGCGGCCGATGTGGATGTCGTAGCTGCGCTCGCCGAGCGCGATGGGAACGAGGGTCGAAGGGGTCATGGCCCCTGGATCATGCCGCTTTCGGCGCGTCGCTCGCCAGCACGGCGGCGGGCGGGGCTGCGGCGGGGGTGCCGGCTGGCAAGGGCCCCGGTGCCGAGGCGCCGGGTTGCGACTCCCGGCCGATGCGCGCCATCTCCAGCTGCATCAGCACCATGTTGACCAGCGTGGGCACCGAAGGCCGGCCGGTCTCGATGACGAAATGCGCGGCTTCGCGGTAGAGCGGGTCGCGCACCGCGTGCAGGTCGCGCAGCCGGGCCAGCGGGTTGGCCACCTGCAGCAGCGGGCGGCGGGTGTCGCCGCGCAGCCGGCGCATCAGCTCCTCGGGCGAGGAGCGCAGGTACAGGCAGGTGCTGCGCTCGTGCAGCGCGCGCCGGTTGGGCTCGCGCAGCACCACGCCGCCGCCGGTGGCCAGCACGCCGGACGTGCCGCGGGTGAGCTCGTCGATGACCGCCTGCTCCAGGTCGCGGAAAGCGGCCTCGCCCTCGCGCTCGAAGTAGTCGCGCACCGAACACCCCATCCGGTCTTCGATGACCTGATCGGAATCGACGAAGTCCACGCCCAGCCGCTTGGCCACCTGGCGGCCGACCGTGGACTTGCCGCCGCCGGGCAGGGCGACGAGCGAGACCAGACGGCTTGGGGGCGTCACCTTCAGCGGGTGATCAGCACACCCAGCGCCGTGGTCAGCCCCTTGGGCGACGTGATGCGGATGGTGATGGAACGCGTGCTGCCCGGCGTGACCGCCGTGTCGAACTCATAGCGGATGCCGGTGAGCGTGGCATTGAGCGAGCTCGGCACCGGGCTGCCCCCCACCACCGTGGCGGTGACGCCGGTGGAGCCTTCGACAGTGACGCTGGTTCCGGCCGGCATGGGGTTGAGCCGCACCGGGTTGGCGTCGCCCAGCAGGAAGCTGAAGCTGCCCGCTGCAGCGCCGTTCGAACCGATCACCGTGCCGTTCACCGTGTCGAAGGACGCGAGCGAGCCGGCGGCGGAGGTGGTCTGCAGGATCACCGGCTGGCCGGGGCTGGAGCCGCCGGGCAGGCCACCGCCCCAAACCGGGCGTGCCGCGGAAGTGGACAGCACCGTCTCGATGGCCCGGCGCACATAGGCCTGACCCCAGGCGCCGTTGCAGGTGGGTGTGGTGCCATCGAGTTGGCGCGAGGGCACGCTGGTGTCCAGCCGGAGCTCGGGCTCGTTGGAGTTGACGCACGGCGCCCGCAGCACGGTGCCGGGCAGTTGCAGCGAGATGAACTCGTCGTTGGCCGCTTCGTAGACACCGTTGTAGAGGCGGTCGAGGTAGACATCGCCCAGATCCTGGAAGGGCTCGTTCGCGTCGTAGACGTTGTTGCCGTTCAGGTCCTTGAACGATTCCTCGCCCAACGCGTAGGCGACGATGGTGACCCGTCCGTCCAGCGGCTTGGGCAGGTTGGAGACGAAGGCCGCGTCGGCGCGCGCGATGCCTGCCGGCGTGATGGCAATGGTGCGGCTGGCCTGCACCTGTCCGCCCTCGGCGGTGAAGTTGATCGCGGTTCCGGTGGGCACCGGATTGCCGCGGCGGTCCGAGGCGATGATCGTGTAGGTGTTGGGCGTGTCGATGTAGTCGTAGCCTTCGATGTTGGCCGCCGTCTGCGCCAGACCGAAGTTGGCCTGCGAGGGCAGGCCCACCGCCACCGTCAGTTCGTTGGACACGGTCGTGATCGGCCCGTTCGGACCGGCAAGGGTGGCGCGCACCCGCACCGGGGTGGGCACGGTGCCCGAATTCACCAGCGCGGACACGCGGCCCTGGGCGTCGCTGGTGCGAACCACGGCCGAGGAGCCGCCCTCGATGGTCAGGCCGCCGGCGAAGGTGCTGAGTTCCAGCGTCACCTGCCGGTTCGGGAACGCGTTGCCCGCCTGGTCGCGCACCTCGAAGACGACAGCCGCCTGCTCGGCCAGGCTCGCGCCGCGCAGGAAGATGGTGGAGGGCGTGGCCGACACGAAGGACAGGCTGCTGGCGGTGGGCACGGCCAAGGGCAAGCTGCGCTGGGCCGTCGCGGTGGCGTTGGTGATGGACGCGCTGAGCGTGTCGCTGCTGCGGTCAGCCCCGCAGCCGTTGTCGGTGTAGGTGAAGGTGGCCGTGCCGGTGGTCGTCACCGCCGAAGCGGGCGAAACCCGGGCCTTGCCGGAGGCCAGGCAGGTGGAGTTCAGCGTCACCGTCACCGGGGTGCCGTTGCCCGCGCCGGTGATGGTCACGGTGGGAACGGTCTGACCATACGCGGCCAGCGTGGCACCGGCGGCCAGGCCGGTGTTGAAGTCGGAGATGGCGACGTTGGTGGCGCTCAGCTGGAAACCCGTGCTGGCGCTGACCGACTCGCCGTTGACCGCAGTGGCCGCGGTGATCTGCGCCGCGCCACTGGCACTGGCCGACGCCGGCGACAACGCCACCACCGCCGCCCCGTTCGCATCGGTGAGCGCCGTGCCCGCCGAGGGCGTGAAGGCGCCCAGGTTGTTGGTGCTGGAGAAGGTGACCAGCGCGCCCGCCACCGGCCCGTTGCGGTTGCTCACCGTGGCGGTGACGGTGGCCGGGTTGCCCACCGTCACGGTGCTGCTGCTCAGGGCCAGCGTGATGCCCAGGCCCGAGGCGGGCGTCGTGCCGCCACCGGTGCCCGTGCCGGTGCTCGTGCCACCCGTGGAGCTGCCCGCGCCGCTGCCGAAGGGGGCTTTGCCCGCGTCGCCGCCGCCGCCACCGCAGGCGGCGAGCACCACGCTGAGGGCCAGGGCGGTCCACACAGTCTTCAATCTCATAGCAAGCCTCGGGGCGTCGGGTCGGATCGGATCGGATCGAAGGGCATCGACAGGGATCGGATCGGACGAAGTCGGGTGATGTTCGGGTGCGGACCGCGGCAGCGAACTCAGCGGGCGGCCGAGCGCTCGGTGACGATCTTGGGCGTGAGGAAGACCAGCAGCTCGGTCTTGGAACTGTTGCGGCTGCGGGTCTTGAAGAGGTTGCCCACCACCGGGATGTCGCCCAGCACCGGCACCTTGGTCATGTCGTCGCGCTCGGTCTGGGTGAAGATGCCGCCGATCACCACCGTGCCGCCGTTCTCCACCAGCACCTGCGTCTTCACATGGTTGGTGTTGATGGCAAAGCCCGCGGCGGTGGAGCGGCCCACGCTGTCCTTGTTGACGTCCACGTCGAGGATGACGTTGCCTTCGGGCGTGATCTGCGGCGTGACCTCCAGCTTGAGGTTGGCCTTGCGGAACTGCAGGGCCGTGGCGCCGCTGGAGGTGGCCGTCTGGTAGGGCAGTTCCTCGCCCTGCTCGATCAGCGCCTTGACCTGGTCGGCGGTGACCACCCGAGGGCTGGACACCACCTTGCCCTTGCCGTCGGCCTCGAGCGCGGAGATCTCCAGGTTCAGGAAGCGGTTGGACGCGGCGCCGAAGAGGGTGAGCGCGAAGGTGGCCGGGTCGTAGTTGTTCAGGCCGATGGCCGGCAGGCTCACGAAGTTGCTGTCGTTGATGGACACGCCACCGGCGGTCTGCAGGGTCTGGCCGGCCACCGCATTGAGGCTGCCGCCGGGCGACACGCGGGTGTCGCCGCCGAAGCCGGGCACGCCGCCGCGCACGCCGCGCAGGTCGGTGGCGCCCAGGCGCACGCCCAGCGATCGGCCGAAGGAATCGCCAGCCTCGACGATGCGCGCCTCGATCAGCACCTGGCGCACCGGGATATCGATCTTGCTGAGCATGGACTGCACCTCCTCCAGCTTGGAGGGGATGTCGGTCACGAACATCTGGTTGGTGCGCTGCTCGAAGATGACGCTGCCGCGCTGCGACAGGATGCGGGTGGCGCTGTTGCCGGCACCGGAGCCGGCCGCTGCCGTGCCCACCAGGCTGGCCGCCACGGCCTCGGCCTTGGTGTAGTTGAGCTGGAAGGCCTGGGTTCGCAGCGGCTCGAGCGACGCCACCTGGGCCTTGGCTTCGAGTTCGCTGCGTTCCTTGGCGGCCAGCTCTTCCTTGGGCGCAATCAGGATGACGTTGCCCGAGCGGCGCATGCCCAGGTTCTTGGCCTGCAGGATGATGTCCAGCGCCTGGTCCCAGGGCACGTCCTTCAGCCGCAGCGTGACGTTGCCGGCCACGGTGTCGCTGGTCACCACGTTGAAGTTGGTGAAGTCGGCGATCACCTGCAGCAGCGCGCGCACTTCGATGTTCTGGAAGTTCAGCGACAGCTTCTCACCGGTGAAGCCAGGCCCCTGGGTGAGCTTGTTCGGGTCCTGGATCTGCGGGCGCACCTCCAGCACGAACTGCGTGTCCGTCTGGTAGGCCGCGTGTTCCCACACGCCCGAGGGCTCGACCACCATGCGCACGCGGTCGCCGCTCTGGGTGGTGGAGATGGTGCGCACGGGCGTGCCGAAGTCGGTCACGTCCAGGCGGCGGCGCAGGTTCTCCGGCAGCGCCGAGCGCAGGAACTCGACCACCAGGCTGCGGCCTTGCTGGCGGATGTCCACGCCCACCTGGTTGCTGGGCAGGTCCACCACCACCCGGCCTGCGCCGTCGGGGGCACGGCGGAAGTCGATGTTGCGGATGCCCTGCGGCGACGCGTTCAGGCTGGGCGCGAAGTGCAGCGGCTCGCTCGGAACACCGGCCGTCTGTGCCGGCGGCGGCGCACTGGCGGTGGACACGCCACCGTCCATGATGAGCAGCAGTGCCTTGCCCTGCAGCTGCGCGCGGTAGTTCGCCGGCTGCTTCAGGTTGAGCACCAGCCGGGTGCGATCGCCCGACTGCGCGACCGTCACCGAGCGCACATTGCCCTGGTTGACCTCGATGGAAGACCGCCCCACCGCGTTGGCCACGCCGGGCAGGTCGATGGCGATGCGCGGTGGCGTCTGCACCGAGAAGCCGGTGGGCACCGCGGCCAGCGCCTCGCTGAGCTCGACCCGCACCACGTCGGCGCCGGCCTGCTGCGTCGCATTGATGGCCTGGATCGCGTTCTGCGCCCAGGCCGGCGCGACGCCCGCTGCCACCAGCGCGAGACCCGCAAGGGCCCGCCGCCAAACTGCCGTCATCGTGTTCTCCTGCCGCTCGCTCATCGCGCCCTCTCCTGCAATTGCAGGGACGATGGCCGCTCGATCCATTCGCCTGCTGCGTCCTGAACGATCTCCCGCACGGCGAGGTTGGTCTCCGTGATGCGGGTGATCTTCCCGTAGTTCTGTCCGATGTAATCGCCCGCCTTGACCTGGTACAGAAGGTTGTCCACGCGCAGCAGCGCGAAGGGACGGCCGTTCTTCACGACACTGCCCACCATGGACATGCTGTCCAGCGGGAAGGCCTCCAGCGGCTCGCGGCGGCGGTTGATCTCGCTGGCCAGCAGCGAGTTGGGCTGCCGCGCTTCCTGCTTCATCGCCACCGACAGCTTCTGGTTGCTGAAGGGGTCCACGCCGGTGGCGGCCTGGTAGGGCTGGGGTTCGAAGCGCTTGGGCGATGCCAGCGGCTGCACCGAGGGCTGAACCTCGCGGCGCTGCTGGGCCATCCAGTCGTTGAGTTCATCCTGGCCGGGGCTGCAGCCGGCCAGCAGCGAGGCCGCCAGGGCGGCCAGCGGCCACCGCAGCCGGGCGGACAAGGACGAGGACAAGGGCACGGGCAAGGACAGCGTGCGCATCACTTGGCCCCCTTGGGTTTCTGCGCCTGCTGGCGGGCGGCGATCTCCGCCGGGTCCAGGTAGCGGTAGGTGCGGGCCGTGGCTTCCATCGCGAGCGGCTGGTTGGCGTCGCGCGAGCCGGTGATGGCCATGTTGTGCAGCGTCACGATGCGCGACAGGTTGGCCACGTCGCCGGCGAAGGCGCCGATGTCGTGGTAGCGCCCGGTGACCCGCAAGGCGATGGGCAGCTCGGCGTAGTAGTCCTTCACCTCGACCGATCCGGGGCGGAAGAGCTCGAACTGCAGGCCGCGGCCGAGGCCGGCCTGGTTGATGTCCGACAGCAGCGCGTCCATCTCCGACTTGCCGGGCAGCTGCTTTTCCAGCTGGGTGACGTACTCCTGCACCTGCAGCTTTTGCTTGCGCAGCTCGGGCAGGTTCACTGCCTGCGACAGCTTGGAACGGTAATCGGCCTTGAGCGTGGGCTCGCGGCCGCGCTCGCCTTCGAGCACGTCGTGCGCGGCCGACAGCGCCATGAACCAGGCCATCACCACCACCAGCGCGGTGAGGAAGGCCCAGCTGGCGATCTTGGGCAGCAGCGGCCACTGCCCGGGTTCGTTGGGGTTGAGGCCGCGGAACTGCGACGCGGCGGATTCGAAGGTCGAACTGAGGTCGACGTTCATGCTTCGGGACTTGGAGGTGGCCATCGGCGCGTCCTCAGGGGCGGGGGGCTGCCGCGGGGGCACTGGCCGCGGGTGCGGCGCCGGGCTCGGGCGGCCGCTTGATGGTCATGCGCATGTTGAAGTCGAACAGGCGGTTGGTGGTGCCCGGCGCATTGCCGGCCACGCGGATCTCGCCCAGTTCGGGACGCTCCAGCCAGTCGGCGCCCTTGCCCATGTTGCGCAGCAGCTCGGACACGCGTTCGTTGGTCTGCGCGGTGCCGATGACGTTCAGCGTCTGACCGTCCTGCCGCACGCTGCTGTAGTACACGCCCTCGGGCGTGTGGCGCACCAGGTCGTTGAGCACATGCACCGGCACGTTGCGGTTGTTCTGCAGGTCCTCGACGGCGCGCTGGCGGGCCCGCAGCGCCTCGATGTCCGAGCGCAGCGTGGCCACGTCCTTGATCTCGTTATCCAGCTTGGCGATCTCTGCGGCGAGGAAGGCATTGCGGTCGCGCTGCACCGAGGTGAGCTGCTGCACCACCAGGTACCAGATGCCGGCGATGGCCAGCCCCAGCAGCGCGGCCACGCCCATGCCGGCGAAGAAGGCCTGCTTGCGCCGCTTGCGCCGCTCCTCGCGGTGGGGCAGGAGGTTGATGAGGATCACTGCACGAACCTCCGCATGGCCAGGCCGCAGGCGGTGAGATAGGACGGGGCCTCGCGGCGCAGCTTGGCCTCGCGCACCCCGGAGCCCAGGCGCATGCTTTCGAAGGGATTGACCACCATCGAGGCGAAGCCGGTGAGCTCGGTCACCCGGTCCTTCAGGCCGGGCAGCGTGGCGGTGCCACCGGCGAGCATCACGTAGTGCACCTTGTGGTGCGGCGTGCTGGTGAAGAAGTACTGCAGCGCGCGGCCGATCTCCTGGGACAGGCTGTCCACGAAGGGCACGAGCAGCGTGGTCTCGTAGTCCTCGGGCAGGTCGCTGGCGAGCTTCTTCTGCTCGGCCTCTTCATAGGAGAAGCCGTACTGCCGCGAGATGAGCTGCGTGAGCTGGGAGCCACCGAAGGCCTGGTCGCGGTCGTAGAGCATGTCGCCGTCGCGCAGCACCTTCAGGCTGGTGGTGTCCGCGCCGATCTCGAAGAGCGCCACCAGCGCGTCCTTGCCCTCGTTGGGCAGGCCCGCCACCACGCGGGTCATGGCCAGGCGCGAGGCGTGCGATTCGATGTCGAGCACCACCGGCTTCAGGCCGGCGGCCTCGGCCAGGCCCTGGCGGTCCTGGACGCGATCCTTGCGCGACGCGGCGATCAGCACCTCGATGTCGCCCACCGAGGTGGGGCTCGGCCCGATGACGCAGAAATCGAGGCTCACCTCGTCGAGCGAGAAGGGGATGTACTGGTTGGCCTCGGACTCGACCTGCACCTCGAGTTCTTCCTCGCGCAGGCCGGCCGGCAGCATGATCTTCTTGGTGATGACGGCCGACTGCGGCATGGCCATCACCACGTGCTTGGTCTTGGTGCCGCTCTTGGCGACCACGCGGCGAACCGCCTCGGCGACCTCGTCGAATTTCTCGATCTGGCCGTCGGTGATCCAGCCCTTGTCGAAACTTTCCGACGAAAAGCGCTCCACCACGAACTCGCCGGTTGCGCTCTGCCCCAACTCGACCAGCTTGACGCTGGATGAACTGATGTCCAGACCGATGGCCGGGGGGTGCTTGCGCCCCAGCAAAACATCGAGAAAGCTCACTGTTATCGCCCTCCCAACAGGCCTGGTCGACGCCGCTGGACAGTTAAGAAGTCACTTGAATGCTAGCAGCAAGGCCCTTGGTCCAAAAAGGAAAAAGGGGGGTTCGAGGCGGCTGCCGGCGCGGGGTGAATCGCTGCCTTCGCGGCAATGTAATCGTCATTGCGTGCGCGAACCTGAGCGCGTGGCGGTGTCGATGCGCATCAGTTCACGCCGTCCGGGCAAGCAGGCCCGACTTTCTATACTTCGCCCCGTGATGGATATTTCATGACCGATTCCGGACCGGCCGCTCCCAAGCCCGCACCCGCGTCCAGCCCCGCCGCCTGGTGGCGTCCCGTCGTGCGGGGCCTGGCCTGGATCGCCGGCCTGTCGGCCGCCGCGGTGCTGGCCGGCGCGATGGTGGTCACCATGGCGCTGGCGCTGGCCTACCCGAACCTGCCGGAGATCAGCGGCCTGACCGACTACCGGCCCAAGCTGCCGATGCGGGTGTTCACCGCCGACGGCGAACTCATCGGCGAATTCGGCGAGGAGCGCCGCAACTTCACCCCCATTGCCCAGGTGCCCCGGGTGATGCAGGAAGCGGTGCTGGCCGCCGAGGACGCGCGCTTCTTCCAGCACAGCGGCGTGGACTACAAGGGCATGGTGCGCGCGGCGCTCGCCCAGTTCGCCGAGGCCCGCAGCCAGGGCGCGTCCACCATCACCATGCAGGTGGCGCGCAACTTCTACCTCTCCACCGAGAAGACCTTCACCCGCAAGATCTACGAGGTGCTGCTGGCCTTCAAGATCGAGGCCATGCTGACCAAGGAGCAGATCCTGGAGGTCTACATGAACCAGATCTTCCTCGGGCAGCGGGCCTATGGCTTTGCCGCGGCGAGCGAGATCTACTTCGGCAAGCCGCTCAAGGACATCACCGTGGCCGAGGCGGCGATGCTCGCCGGCCTGCCCAAGGCGCCGTCGGCCTACAACCCCATCGCCAACCCGCGGCGGGCCACCGTGCGCCAGCTGCACATCATCGACCGCATGCTGGAAAACGGCTTCATCACCGCCGAGCAGCATGCCGCCGCCCGGGCGCAGCCCCTGCGCTACCGCACGGCGTCCAACCTGCCGGTGCACGCCGAGTACGTGGCCGAGCTGGCCCGGCAGCTGGTGTTCAGCCAGTACGGGGACGAGGCCTACAGCCGCGGGCTGAACGTCCACCTGACGCTCGAATCGACCGAGCAGATGGCCGCCTACCGGGCGCTGCGCCGGGGCATCATGGATTTCGAGCGGCGGCAGGTCTACCGCGGCCCGGAGGCCTATGTCGACCTGCCAGGCAACCCGGCCGACCTCGACGCGCGCATCGCCGAGGCGCTGGTCGAGCACCCCGACCACGACGAGCTGCGCGCCGCCGTGGTGATCGAGGCCGGGCCGAAGCGGGTGGTGGCGGTGCTGCAAAGCGGCGAGTCCATCACCGTCACCGGCGAAGGCCTGCGTCCGGTGGCCTCGGGCCTGGCCACGCCTGGCAACCCCAAGACGCAGATCCGCCGCGGCGCGGTGGTGCGGGCCATGCAGGTGCCCAAGGGCGGCTGGACGCTCACCCAGCAGCCCGAGGTGGAGGGCGCCTTCGTCGCGCTCGACCCGAGCACCGGTGCGGTGCGCGCGCTGGTGGGCGGCTTCGACTATGCCAAGAGCAAGTTCAACCATGTGACGCAGGCGCTGCGCCAGCCCGGCTCGAGCTTCAAGCCCTTCATCTACTCGGCCGCGCTCGAGCGCGGCTTCACGCCGGCCACGGTGGTCAACGACGCGCCGCTCTTCTTCGATGCCAGCACCACCGGCAGCCAGCCCTGGGAGCCCAAGAACTACGACGGCACCTTCGACGGCCCGATGAGCCTGCGGCGCGGGCTGGCCAAGTCCAAGAACATGGTGTCCATCCGGGTGACCGAAGCCATCACGCCGGCCTTCGCCCAGCAGTGGGTCACGCGCTTCGGCTTCGACGAAGACCGCCACCCGCCCTTCCTCACCCTGGCGCTGGGCGCCGGCACGGTCACCCCCATGCAGATGGCCACCGCCTACGCGGTGTTCGCCAACGGCGGGCTGAAGGTGAACCCGGTGCTGATCCACCGCATCACCGATGCGCGCGGCCGGGTGCTCAACGAGCACGCGCTGCGGCCGGCGGACGAATCGGCCCGCGTCATCGACGAGCGCAACGCCTTCGTGATGACCAGCCTGATGCAGGAGGTCACCCGCTCGGGCACCGCCGCCCGCGCGCAGGCCCAGCTCAAGCGAACCGATATCTACGGCAAGACCGGCACGACCAACGACTCGATGGACGCCTGGTTCGGCGGCTACCAGAAGACGGTCGCTGCGGTGGTGTGGATGGGCTACGACACGCCGCGCAAGCTCGGCGACCGCGAAACCGGCGGCGGGCTGTCGCTGCCGGTGTGGATCGACTTCATGACCACTGCGCTCAAGGGCGTGCCGGTGAGCGAGCCCTCAGCGCCCGAAGGGGTCACGCAGGTGGGCGGCGAGTGGTACTACAGCGAATACGCCCACGGCGAGGGCGTGACGAGCCTGGGCCTTCAGGAGGCCGCCGGCGGCGGCACGACCGAAGAGGAAAAGCGCGGCATCCTCGACCTCTTCAAGCGCTGAGCCCTTCGCCGAAGCGCAGCGCCAGGCCGGTCTGCTCGCTCGCGCAGGCGGACACCGCGTCGAAGAACTCGCGGCCATCGCGGGTGTCGCGCCACTGGCCGTCGACCCATCGGAAATGGAAGCCCCCGGAGCGGGCGGCCAGCCAGATCTCCTGCAGTGGCGGCTGGGTGTTCACGATGAGCTGGCTGCCCCCGGGCAGGGCCATCTCCAGCAGGCCGCCGGTGCGGCGCGTGTCGATGTCCACCACATCGTCTTCCAGCCAGCGGTCGGCCGTGCGCTCGAGCGTGTGCAGCACGGCCTCGGTGAGTTGACGGTATTGCGCGTCGCTCAGGCGCTGCGCCGCGCCCGAGGCGGTGCCGGCGGTGCGGGCGGCGGCATCGGCGTTCAGGTCAGGGGACATGGCGGGGCTTCCTAGAATCGGGGCATGAACTTGCAGCAGGGCGCGTCGGCCGCGGTCGGCCGGACGGCACCGTCGACAGCGGGCGAGGCCCCCGAACGGACCAGTGTATCGAGCGCCTCGAAGCGGGCGGGCGCGGCGCTGGCCGCTGCACTGCTGCTGGGCGCGTGCGGACAGAAAGGCGCGCTGCGGCCACCGGCAGCGCCCGCCCAGGCCGAGCGGGCGAGCCGTCCGGCCGCCGCCGCCTCCGCGCCTGCCCCATCCGCCCTGCCCTCTTCACCTTCGTCACCTTCTTCACTCCTGCTGCCTGCCCCGCCCTCCCGTCCGACCGCCCCATGACCCCAGACGATTCCGCCAGCGCTTCGGCCCCACTGCCCGGCCATCCCTTCATCGCCTACAGCGGCGCCAGCCTGACGGTGGACGGCGTGGCCTGCGAGGCGCTGGCGGCCGACTTCAGCACGCCGCTGTACGTGTATTCGCAGGCGTCGATGCTGGACGCTCTGGCGGGCTGGCAACGCGCACTGGCCGGGCGCGACCACCTGCTGTGCTACGCGATGAAGGCCAACAGCAACCTGGCGGTGCTGCAGACGCTGCGTGCGGCCGGCTGCGGCTTCGACATCGTCTCCGGCGGCGAGCTTGCCCGGGCGCTGGCCGTGGGCGCCGACCCGGCGCGCATCGTGTTCTCCGGCGTGGGCAAGACCCGCGATGAACTGGGCGAGGCGCTGCGGGCGGGCGTGGGCTGCTTCAATGTCGAGAGCGAATCCGAACTCGAGCAACTGAGCGCTGTCGCGGGCGCGCTGGGCCGCACCGCGGCCATCAGCGTGCGCGTCAACCCGGATGTGGACGCCGGCACCCACCCCTACATCTCCACCGGCCTGAAGGGCAACAAGTTCGGCGTGGCCCATGGCCGCGCGCTGGACGTCTACCGGCGCGCCGCGTCGCTGCCGGGCCTGCGCGTGGCGGGCATCGACTGCCACATCGGCTCGCAGATCACCGAGATCGCGCCCTATCTGGATGCGCTCGACCGCCTGCTCGACCTGGTCGAGCAGATCGAGTCGGCCGGCATCGCGGTGCCGCATCTGGACCTGGGCGGCGGCCTGGGCATCCGCTATGCGGACGAGAGCCCGCCGCCGGCCGAAGCGCTGGTGGGCGCGCTGCTGGAGCGAATCGACCAGCGGGGGCACGGCCACCGGCGCCTGATGTTCGAGCCCGGCCGCTCGCTGGTGGGCAATGCCGGCGTGCTGCTGACGCGGGTGACGGTGCTCAAGGGGCCGGCGCACGAAGCCGCCGGCGACACTGCCGGACCGACCGACGGTCGCAAGGATTTCTGCATCGTGGACGCCGCGATGAACGACCTGATGCGCCCGGCCCTGTACGACGCGTGGATGGACATCGTGCCGGTGACGCGGCAGCCAGGCCGCAAGCCCGTGCCCCATGACGTGGTGGGGCCGGTGTGCGAGTCGGGTGACTGGCTCGGCCGCGATCGGCCGCTGGCGGTGGCCGAGGGCGAGCTGCTGGCGGTGCTGTCTGCAGGCGCCTACGGCATGTCCATGGCCAGCAACTACAACACCCGTCCCCGGCCGGCCGAGGTGATGGTCGTCCAGGGCCGCGCCCAGCTGGTGCGCGAGCGCGAGACGGTGGCCTCGCTCTTCGAGCGGGAACGCCTGCTAGGCTGAGGCCGCGCTCGAAAGCTGAATCGCGGGAGGGCGCCCAAGCGCCCCGCCGCCCCACCCTCAGAGGCGCCCTTCCTCCACCGCGTGGCAGGCCACCTCCACGCCCCGCAGGCGCAGCAGCGCCGGGCGTTCGGTCTTGCAGCGTTCGTTCGCGTTCGGGCAGCGCGGATGGAAGCTGCAGCCCGTCGGCGGGTTCAGCGGGTTGGGTACCTCGCCTTGCACCGGCGTGCGGGCCCGGCCACTCATGGAGATGTCCGGAATGGCGTCCAGCAGCATCCGCGTGTAGGGGTGCTGGGGCGTGCTGAACAGCCGCGCCTTGTCGGCCACCTCCACCAGGCGCCCGAGGTACATCACGCCCACCCGGTCGGCCACGTGGCGCACCACCGCCAGGTTGTGCGAGATGAAGAGGTAGGTCAGGCCCCGCTGGCGCTGCAGGTCCTTCATGATGTTGAGCACCTGCGCCTGCACCGAGACGTCCAGCGCGGAGGTGGGCTCGTCGCAGACGAGGAACTCCGGCTCGGTGGCCAGCGCCCGGGCGATGGAGATACGCTGGCGCTGGCCGCCGGAGAACTGGTGGGGGAACTTCACCCGGTCCGCCGCGGCCAGGCCCACCGACTGCAGCAGCTCGCCCACCCGGGCCTCCAGCGCCGCCTCGCCCTGGAGGAGCCCGTGCTCGGTGATCGGCTCGGCCACGATGCGCTGCACGATCCACCGCGGGTTCAGGCTGGCATACGGATCCTGGAAGATCATCTGCATGCGCCGGCGCACCGTGCGCCCGGCCGGCGTGGCCAGGGCTTGGGTGATGTCCGTGCCGTCGAAGTGCACGCTGCCCTGGGTGGGCTTGTACAAGCCCACCAGCAGCCGGGCCACGGTGCTCTTGCCGCAGCCCGATTCGCCCACCAGCGCCAGCGTCTGGCCGCGCGGAATGGAAAAGCTCACCCCGTCCACCGCATGGACGAACTGCCGCGGCTTGCCCTCGACCACCCGGTTCAGCCAGGGCGCGGACACATCGAAGCGCCGGGCCAGGTCGCGCACTTCGACCAGGGGCGGGGCCGAGGCACCGGCACCGGAAGCGGCCGGGGCCGTGTTCCGTGCATTGGCAAGCGTGCTCATCGTGCACCTCCGGTTGCAGCAGCGGCCACCGCGGCATCCGCCGCCGCAATGCGCTCGACCGACGTGCCGGCCGAGCCCGGCCGCCAGCAGGCCGCGCGGGTGCGGCCGGCGTCCATCAGGTCGGGCCGGTCCTGGCGGCAGCGATCGACCGCCTGCGGGCAGCGCGGATTGAAGGCGCAGCCCTGCGGAATGGCGTTCAGCCGCGGCATGGCGCCGTCGATCTGAAGCAGCCGCTCGCGGTCGCTGTCCATCGCGGGAATGGAGCCCATCAGGCCCACGGTGTAGGGGTGGGCGGGCTGGTGGATGACGTCGTGCACCGGGCCGATCTCGGCGATGCGGCCGGCGTACATCACCGCCACGCGGTCGCAGGTCTCGGCGATCACGCCCATGTCGTGGGTGACGAGCATCACCGCCGCGCCATGCTCTTTGCACAGGCGCTTGATGAGGCCGATGATCTGCGCCTGGATGGACACGTCCAGCGCGGTGGTGGGCTCATCGGCCACGATCAGGCGCGGCTCGGCCGCCAGCGCCAGCGCGATGACCACCCGCTGGCGCATGCCGCCGGAGAACTGGTGCGGGTACTGGTCGATGCGCTGCGCGGCCGCCGGAATGCCGGTTTCCTCCAGCAGCCGGATGGCCCGCTGGCGGGCCTCCTCGGCGCTCACCGGCAGGTGGGTCTGGATGGTCTCCATGATCTGCCGACCCACGGTGTACAGCGGGTTGAGGGAGGTCAGCGGGTCCTGGAAGATGGCGCCGATGTGGCGCCCGCGCAGGCGCCGCATGGCCTCGTAGGGCAGGTTGTCGATGCGCTGGCCGTCGAAGCGGATCTCGCCGCCGGCCACCCGGCCGGGCGGCTCGAGCAGGCCGATGATGGCCGCACCGGTGAGCGACTTGCCCGCACCGCTCTCGCCCACCACGCCCAGCACCTCGCCCGGGGCGATGTCGAAGGACACGTCGTCCAGCGCCAGCAACGTGCCCCGGCGGCCGGGGAATTCCACGCGGAGGTTCTTCACCTCCAGAAGGGGTTTGCCGCTCATCGGAGCCTCGGGTTCAGGGCGTCGCGCAGCCAGTCGCCCAGCAGGTTCACGCTCAGCGCGATCAGCACCAGCATGACGCCGGGGAAGATGGTGATCCACCACTCGCCGGAGAAGAGGAAGTCGTTGCCCACGCGGATCAGCGTGCCCAGCGAGGGCGAGGTGGGCGGCACGCCCACGCCCAGGAAGGACAGCGTCGCCTCGATCAGCACCGCCTGCGGGATCTGGATGGTGGCCAGCACCAGCACCGGGCCCATCACGTTGGGCAGCACATGGCGCAGCATGATGCGCGGCGCGCTCACGCCGATCACCCGGGCCGCCTGCACATACTCCTTGTTGCGCTCCACCAGCGTGGAGCCGCGCACGGTGCGGGCGTACTGCACCCAGCCGGTCAGCGAGATGGCCAGGATCAGCACGCCGAAGGCCAGCGACTCGTGCGCATTGGGAAAGAGCGCCCGGCCCACGCCGTCGATCAGCAGCGCGATCAGGATGGCCGGAAAGGACAGCATCACGTCGCACACGCGCATGATGAAGGCGTCCACCTTGCCGCCCACGAAGCCGGCCAGCAGGCCCAAGCCCACGCCCACCACCACCGACACCACCACCGACGCGAAGCCCACCAGCAGCGAGATGCGCGAGCCGTACATGAGCGCGGACAGGATGCAGCGGCCCTGGTCGTCGGTGCCCAGCAGGTACTTCCAACGGCCCTCCTCTTCCCACACCGGCGGCAGGCGCGCATCGCTGAGTTCGAGCGAGGCGAGGTCGAAGGGGTTGTTGGGCGCCACCCAGTGGGCGCCCAGCGCGCAGAACAGGCAGATGAAGGCGATCAGCGCCGCGGCGATGGCCACCGGCGAATGCCGGAAGCTGTAGCCGACGTCGCTGTCCCAGGCCCGCGACCACCAGGGCTGTGCCCGGGCGGCCGTAACGGAAGAAGCACTCAAGAGACGGTCCTCACTTCACCGTGACGAAACGGAAGGGCATGAAGTTGTCGGCCAGCTGCACCGTGTCCACGTTGCGCTTCATCGCCCAGGCCAGCGCCTGCTGGTGCAGCGGAATGTGGCCGACCTCGTCGGCGTGGATCTTGAAGGCCTCCTGGATCATCGCGTTGCGCTTGGCATCGTCGGTCTCGCCCTGGACCAGACGGGTCAGTTCATCCACCCGGGCGTTGCTGTAGCTGCCCAGGTTGAACTGGCCCTGGCCAGCGGTGGTGGGCGTGTGCAGGATGCCGTTGAGCACGTTGTGGGCGTCGTAGGTGCCCGGCGTCCAGCCCAGCAGGTAGAAGCTCGTGTCGCGGCGCAGGATCTTGGGGAAGTAGGTGGCCTTGCTCTCGGTCTGCAGGTTCACCTTCACGCCGATGCGGGCGAGGTTGGCGGCCACCGCCTGGCAGACCTCGCCGTCGTTCACGTAGCGGTCGTTCGGGCAGTTCATGCCCACCTCGAAGCCGCTCGGGTAGCCGGCCTCGGCGAGCAGGCGGCGCGCGCCTTCCACGTCGTAGGGCAGGCGCTTGTTCTGGTCGGCGTTGAAGCCCTTGATGCCCGGGGCGATCATCAGCGCCGTGGGCGTGGCCGCACCCCGCATCACCCGGGTGCGGATGGTCTCGATGTCGATGGCCTGGTAGAAGGCCTGGCGCACCCGCTTGTCCTTGAAGGGGTTCTTGCCCTTCACGTTGGAGAACTGCAGCTCGTCGCGCTTCTGGTCCATGCCCAGGAAGATGGTGCGCAGCTCCGGGCCCTGCATCACCTTGAGGTTCTGCGCGGCGCGCAGGCGTTCGATGTCCTGCAGCGGCACCGGCTCCATCAGGTCGATCTCGCCGGACAGCAGCGCGGCCACGCGGGTGGCGTCGTTGCCGATGGGCGTGAAGATCACCTCGCTCACATTGCCTTCCACCTTGCCCCAGTAGCCGCCGTGGCGGCTGAGCACGGTGCGGGTGGTGGGCTGGCGCTCGCGCAGGCGATAGGGCCCGGTGCCGTTGGCCTGGAAGGACGCGGCGTTCTCGATGCCGCGCCGGCGGTCCACCGGCTTTTCGGCGCGGTTCTTCTCGGCCCACTCCTTGTCCATGATGAACACGAGCGAGATGACGTCCGGCAGGATGGGAAAGGGCGCGGTGGTCTCGATCTCCACCGTGTGTGCGTCCACCTTGCGCACCTCCTTGATGGAGGCGGTGTAGCTCTTCATGTCCGAGCCGTCGCCGGCGGCGCGGGCGAAGCTGAAGAGCACGTCGTCGGCGTTGAAGTCCGAGCCGTCGTGGAATTTGACGTTCTTGCGCAGCTCGAAGCGCCACACGGTGGGCGCCGTCTGGCGCCAGGCGGTGGCCAGGCCGGGGGCGAGCTGAAGCTTGCTGTCGCGCGCCACCAGCGGCTCGTAGACGTTGGCGGTGAAGCTCAGCTGCAGAGACTCGTTCAGCGAGTGCGGGTCCATGGACACCGCATCGCCCTGGTTGGCCACGCGCAGCGTGACGGCGTGCGACAGGCTGCCGGCCAGGACGAGGGCGGCCGCGACGAGGGTGGGCTTGAGGGTCATGGTGGGTCTCCGGGGAAGCGGCGGGGTGGGATCGAAAGGAGGGGCCGCTCGCCTCAGGCGGGCGCCAGGGCCCGCCGGGCGAGGCCGGCGAACATCGCGGCGCCCAGGGGCAGCACCGCATCGTTGAAGTCGTAGCGGGGACTGTGCAGGAAAGGGCTGGAGCCAGCCGGCGCCGCAGGGTCGGCCTGGCCGAGCCGGAAGTAGGCGCCGGGCTTGACCTGCAGCATGAAGGCGAAGTCCTCGGCGCCCATGCTGGGGCTGAGGTCGCTCACCACGCGGGCCTCGCCCACCAGCGAGCGGGCCACCTCGGCCACCCGGCGCGCATGGACCGGGTCGTTGACGGTGGCGGGATAGCCGCGGTGGTAGTCGAGGGTGGCCGTCGCGCCGAAACCCGCCGCCACCGACTCGACCAGCCGCGCCAGGCGTTCCTCGATCATCTGCTGCACATCGGCGCGGAAGGTGCGCACCGTGCCGGTCAGGCGGGCCTGGCGGGGGATGACGCTGTAGGCGGCCATATCGCCCGCCTGCATCGCGCACAGGCTCACCACCGCGCTGTCCAGCGGGCTCAGGTTGCGCGACACCAGGCTCTGCGCCGCCATGATGATGTGCGCTGCCACCAGCACCGGGTCGATGGCGAGATGCGGATGCGCCCCATGCCCGCCCCGGCCGTTGATGGTGATCTCGATGCGGTCGGCCGCGGCCATCATCGGGCCCTCGTTCAGGCCGATGTGGCCGGCGGGCAGGCTCGGCCAGTTGTGCAGGGCATAGACGCTGTCCACCGGAAAGCGCTCGAAGAGGCCGTCGTCGATCATGGCCTTCGCGCCGGCGAAGCCCTCCTCGCCCGGCTGGAAGATCAGCACCACGTCGCCCGCGAAGTCGCGGTGCGAAGCGAGCTCCCGCGCCGCGCCGACGAGCATGGCGGTGTGGCCGTCGTGCCCGCAGGCGTGCATCAGGCCGCTGCGGGTGGAGCGCCACGCGCAGTCGTTCTCCTCGCGCAGCGGCAGCGCGTCCAGGTCCGCCCTCAGGCCCACCGAAGGCACCGGCCCCGGGCTCGGCCGCGCACCGCGGATGACGCCCACCACACCGGTGCGGCCGATGCCGGTGTGCACCTCGTCCACGCCGCACAGGCGCAGCGCCTGGGCCACGCGAGCGCCGGTGCGCACCTCCTCGAAGCCGATCTCCGGGTGGGCGTGGAGATCACGCCGGAAGGCGGTGAGCTCGGCGGCATGGCCGCTCAGGCGACGGTAGACGTCGCCTGGGATGTCCAGGGTGGCAGGCATCGCAGGAGGCTCGGTCAGTGCCCACCGGCCGTGCGCTCGATGCGCAGGCGCGGGTCCACCGCGAAATACAGCAGGTCCACCAGCAGGTTGATCACGACGAAGATCAGCGCGATCAGGCACAGGTAGGCCGCCATCACCGGGATGTCGGCGAACTGCACCGCCTGGATGAAGAGCAGCCCCATGCCCGGCCACTGGAACACCGTTTCGGTGACGATGGCAAAGGCGATCAGGCCGCCGAGCTGCAGGCCGGTGATGGTGATCACCGGCACCATGGTGTTCTTGAGCGCATGGCCGAAATACACCGCCCGGTTGGACAGGCCGCGCGCCCGGGCGAACTTGATGTAGTCGGTGCGCAGCACCTCCAGCATCTCGGCGCGCACCAGCCGCATGATCAGCGTGAGCTGGAAGAAGGCGAGCGTCACCGAGGGCAGGATCAGGTGCTTCCAGCCGGTCTGGGTGAGAAAGCCGGTGGTCCATGCGCCGATGGCGGTGGTCTCGCCCCGCCCGAAGCTCGGCAGCACCTTGAAGGTGACGGCAAACACCAGGATGAGCAGGATGCCGATCAGGAAGGTGGGCAGCGACACCCCGAGCAGCGAGACGGTCATCATCACCTGCGACAGGAAGGTGCCGCGCCGAAGCGCCGCGTAGACGCCCATCGGGATGCCCACCACCAGCGCCAGCACCGCCGCGGTGAGCGCAAGCTCCAGCGTGGCGGGCAGCCGCTCGGCGATGAGCGTGGACACCTTGCGGCCCTGGCGCAGGCTCAGGCCGAACTCGCCCTGCACCGCGTTGCCGACGAACTTGGCGAACTGCACCGGGAAGGGGTCGTCCAGGCCGAGGTCGCGGCGCAGGCTTTCGCGCTGCTCCGGCGTGGCGTCCTGGCCCAGCAGGTTGGTGACCGGATCGCCCACATACTGGAACAGCATGAAGGCGATGAAGGCCACCGTCAGCATCACGACGACCGCCTGCAGCAGGCGGCGGATGACGAAGGCGAGCATCCGGTCAGTTCACCCGGACGAAGCGCATGTCGATGCGGTTGTCCGCACGGTGGAACATCTCGACGTTCTTCTTCATCGCCCAGGGGATGACCTGGTTGTGCAGCGGAATGTGCGAGACGTCCTCGTGGCTCAGCAGCAGGGCCTGCTCGATCAGGCCGTTGCGGGTGGCCGCGTCGCCTTCCTTCTTGACGCGCTCGACCAGCGCGTCCATCTGCGGGTTGCTGTAGCGACCGACGTTGTAGTTGCCGTCGCCCTGGGCACCGACGCTTCGCACCAGCGACTGCAGCGAGTACAGCGCGTCGAAGGTGGGCACGCCCCAGCCGAGCATGTAGATGCTGGCCTCGTAGCGCTGGATCATCGGGAAGTAGGTGACCAGCGGCAGCGTGCGCAGCTTGGCCCTCACGCCCACCCGCGCCCACATCGCGGTGATGGCCTGGCAGATTTCCTCGTCGTTGATGTAGCGGTTGTTCGGGCAGGCGAAGTCCACCTCGAAGCCCTGGGCATAGCCGGCGTCGGCCAGCAGCTTCTTGGCCGCCTCGACGTCATAGGGGTAGCGGGCATCGGCCTTCTTGGTCCAGCCGTTGACCTGCGGCGACACCAGCGTGCCGGTCACCTGCGCCAGGCCGCGCATCGTCGTGCGCTGGATGGCGTTGATGTCGATGGCCTGGTAGAGCGCCTTGCGCACCCGCACATCCTTCAGCGGGTTCTTGCCCTTCACGTTCGAGCCGGGGAGTTCGTCGCGGAACTGGTCCATGCCGAGGAAGATGGTGCGGTTCTCGGAACCGTCCAGGACCTTCAGGTTCGCGGCCTGGCGCAGGCGCGGCATGTCCGCGGGCGACGGGTCGAGCACCATGTCCACTTCGCCGGACAGCAGCGCGGCCACGCGGGTGGCCTCGGCGCGGATGGGCGTGTAGACGATCTCGGTGACGTTGCCGTCCACCTTGCCCCAGTAGGCCGGGTTGCGCACCAGCACCATGCGCACGTCCTGGTCCCAGCTCTTGAGCATGAAGGGGCCGGTGCCGTTGGCATTGCGGTGGGCGAAGTTCTCGTCCTTGGTCTTGATGTCCTTCGGGCTGGTGGACTTGTTCTTCTCGGCCCACTCGCGGTCCATCATGCGCAGCTCGGTGAGCTGGCGCAGCAGCACCGGGTTCGGGCCCTTGGTGAAGATGTCGAAGGTGAGCTCATCGACCTTGACGACGCGGTCGATGCCCTGGGTGTAGACGCCGAAGTTGCTCGTCTTGTCCATCGCGCGGTTCAGCGAGAACACGGCGTCGTCGGCGTTGAAGGTGGCGCCGTCGTGGAACTTCACGTTCGGACGCAGCGTCACCCGCAGCTGGGTGGGCGACACCTGCTTGTAGCCGGTGGCCAGCACCGGCTCGAGCTCGAACTTTCGGTTGTAGTAGAAGAGGCTTTCGTAGACGGACGCGTGGATGCCGTTGGCCAGCGCGTTGTTCTGCGAGTGGATGTCCCAGGTGGGGATGTCGCTGGCGCTGGCCCACTTGAGCGTGGCCGCCGAGGCGCCGGCAGCGAGACCGAGACCAAGTAGGGTGGCCGCGCACAGGCCACGCAGGGAAGCAGTTACAGGCATGGTGTGTGTCCTCGAGGGGATGCGCAAACCCAGTAGTTCAGCAAAACCCATGCCGTCTGCCAACGGGGAATGTCCGGAGGAACCGGGCACGCCCGGTCATCGCAGGGGCAATGGGGGTTGGAAGTCGCTCATTCGGCGCTGCTGGCGGCCGAACGCAGCGGGCCGAGCAGGCGGACCGGCGCATACCAGGCGCGCACCCGGCTGGCGGTGTTGTCCGCGTCGGACATCACGCCCACGCCGATCAGCGGGCCGGGGGCCTCGCCATAGGCGCGCCGGAAATCCTCGGCGATGTCTCGCTCGTGCAGGTGCCAGCGGCCGAGCGCCGATTGCGGACCGTCGAGCACGATCTTGCGGATGCGGCTGGTGCTGTTGCTCGGCACGATGTCGCCCACGGTGGCGGTGACATCCCACACGTACATCAACATCGCGAAGGGCGGCGCCTCGCCGGTCACCGCCTGGGCCAGCTCGAACAGCATGCGGTCGCGCAGCGGCAGCCGGGCATGGTCGCCATCGAAGGCGAGGATCACCCGCACGGCGGAATCCTCCGCCTCGCGCACGCCCAGGCTGGCCGCGCTGGGCAGCTGGTCCACCTTCCAGCCGAAGCTCACCCGGGCGGGCTGCTCGGCCCCAGGGTCCAGGCGCTTGAAGAACATGCTGGCCGATCGGTCCGCCTCGGTGCGCAGCACCCGGGCCTCGCCCGGCAGGTCGCGCACGGACTCGAGCCGGTAGCGGGTGGCCGCCTTGCCGGGAAAGGTGCGCTGGGACCAGCCGTCGAAGGGGTTGGCGCCCGAGGCGTGGGCAGCGGTGGCGGCCGCGGCGGACGCAGGCTCGCCGCGACCACCGGGCGGCACCGGCGTGCCGCAGGCCACCAGGCCCAGCAGGGCCGCGGCACTCAGGATTCGAAGAACAAGGGCGCAGGGGCTCATGCTCGGCGACGAAAAATGGGGCCCGCACCGGCCGGGTGGTGCGGACGGTGAAAGGCGCGGACGTTGGATGGAGCAGACGAAAAAAAGGGCCGCCCGAAGGCGACCCTTTTTGCATCAGATGTCAACCTGCCGAAGCAGGCGGAAATCAGAAGGAGTGACGCACGCCGACTTCCAGGCCGGTGTGGTTGTTGCCACGGATGGCGGCCAGCGTGCCGGTGCCGAAGTTGGCGCCGGTGGTGGCGGTGCCGTCGTTGGCGATGCGCGACACGTTGGTGTACAGGGCGGTGCGACGCGACAGGTCGTACTGAACGCCAGCAGCGATCTGGGTCGCGTCGGCGGCGGTGGAGCTGTTCTCGAAGGAGCTGTAGGCAGCCTTGAAGGTCAGCGCGCCCATGCCGAAGGTGCCGCCCAGCAGGTAGTTCGTGTAGTCGGTCGAGGCCAGCGAGAAGCGGCCGTACTGGGCCATCGCGGTCAGGTTGCCGAGCTTGAACGAACCGGCGACGTTGAAGTTCTGGACGGTGTCGTCACCAGCGACCGGCAGCACGGTGGTCTGGCCGTAGGAAGCCGCGACGTTCAGCGGGCCGGCCATGTAGCCGATACGAGCGCCGAAGTACTTGTTGCCGTTGACCGGCGCAGCTTCGTTCGCCGCCACCATGGCCTGACCGTAGATGCCACCCAGGTTGCCCGGCAGGAAGTAGCCGATGCTGTTGTTGGCACGGACCAGGGTCGTCAGGTTGCTGATGACGTTGGCGGTCTGACCACCCGCGCCGTTGGAGGCGTGGATGTTGCTGTAGGCGCCGACGCCGTTCGTGCCGAACGGATCGAACTGGGTCAGGTTCCAGAAGGTGGGGGTGTAGTCGCGGCCGGCACGGATTTCACCGAAGCCGCTGGTCAGGCTGACGGTGGACCGACGCTGCCAGGTCTGGCCGCCGGGGGTGCCGGTGTCGGGGTTCATCGCGCCTTCGAACCAGAAGGAAGCGCGCATGCCACCGCCGAGGTCCTCAACGCCACGCACGCCCAGGCGGCTGGAAACGATGCCGTCTTGCGACAGGGAGTACAGCTTGGCCGAGCCGTTGTCGGAGTAGCGGGCGTTCAGGTCGGCGACGCCGAACAGGGTGACCGACGACTGGGCGAAGGCGCCAGCGCCGACGGTGCTCAGGACGGCGAGGGCAACGAGTGATTTTTTCATTCCGGATATCTCCAAGGTTGAACAAGAACCCGCCGCGTCACCCCTATGGTGTTGCACGCCGGCTCAACTCCTCATCGGAAGTTGCCGTTATTGCACCAGAGGGCACCCCGCGCCGCAAAGAAATGCGCGGCGACAAGGGCTTGCCTGTTGCCGCAGTGCAACGATCGCGGGTGAACCCTCAGAAGGCACGGACGAGCCGCCCGCCGCCTATGCTCCTGTCATGAATGCCACCGTCGATCGCTGGATCTCGAGCCTGGACACCGCGCTGCGCACCGTGTCGGGCGCCCACCACCCCAGCCGCGGCTACCCAGCCGCCGCAGCCGGCAGCGCCGCCCCGGACGACGCCGAACTGAGCCCGGAAGACAAGCGCCTGAGCGGCGCGCTGATGCGGGTCAACCACGTGGGCGAGGTGTGCGCGCAGGCCCTCTACGCCGCGCAGGCGCTGGCCACCCGCGACCCGGCCCTGGCCCGGCACTTCGACGCTGCCGCCCGCGACGAGACCGACCACCTCGCCTGGACCCAGCGCCGCCTGCAGGAACTGGGCGACCGGCCCAGCCTGCTCAACCCGCTGTGGTACGGCGGGGCCTTCGCCATCGGCCTGGTCGCCGGCCGCCTGGGCGACGCCACCAGCCTGGGCTTCGTCGTCGAGACCGAGCGCCAGGTGGAGCGCCACCTGGACAGCCACCTCGACCGCCTGCCCGCGGCCGACCGGGTGTCGCGCGCCATCGTCGAGCAGATGAAGGACGACGAGATCCGCCACGCGGTGGACGCCGAACGGGCGGGGGCGCGGCGCATTCCGGCGCCGGTGCGCCTGGCGATGCGCCTGGCCGCCAAGGTGATGACCACCACCGCCCACCGGATCTGAAGCGGGCGCGCAGGCGAAGCCCGCGCTGGCGGCGGGCCCTTCATCCCCTTCATCCCCTTCATCCCCTTCATTCCATCAGTCAGCGCGCACTTCGAAGCTCGTCGTCACCTCGGCCGTCTTGGCCAGCATCACGGTGGCCGAGCAGTACTTGTCGTGCGACATCGCCACCGCCCGCTGCACCGCGGCCTCAGGCACCGCGCCCTGCACGGTGAAGTGCAGGTGGATGCGGGTGAAGACCTTGGGGTCGGTGGCCGCCCGTTCGGAGGTGACCTTGACCTGGCAGCCCGCCACCGGGTGGCGCCCGCGCTGCAGGATGAGCACCACGTCATAGGCCGAGCAGGCACCCGCGCCGGCGAGCAGCGTCTCCATCGGGCGGGGCGCCAGGTTGCGGCCGCCGCCGTCGGGTGCGCCGTCCATGGTGATGAGGTGTCCCGAACCGGTCTCGGCCACGAAGGCCATCCCGCTGGCCGGCAACCACTGAATCGTGCAGTCCATCGCTGTTCGTCCTGTTTCGATGCGCGCCGCAGCGCCTGTTCTTCCCGCCCATATTGCACCGCAGCATCCGCAGCACTACACTCGCCTCATGGGTTACCCGCATTGTCGGGCCGCCCACCGGTTGTCTCCTCCACCTCCTCAAACGGTGGATTGGGCCCGGGGTCGCAAGGCCCCGGGCCTTTTTTCCGTCCCGTGCACACTGCGGCCCCGCTGACCGCATGACACCGCCCATGGCTGCCACCCCCATGCCTGCCGCCGCACCCCGGCCCGCCCGCGCCCGCCGCGGCGCCCCCACCGCGGCCACGGCGCTGGACTACCTGCAGAAGATCCTCAACGCCCGCGTCTACGACGTGGCCATCGAGTCGCCGCTGGAGCTGGCCGCCAACCTGTCGCGGCGCACCCGCAACCAGGTCTGGCTCAAGCGGGAGGACCAGCAGCCGGTGTTCAGCTTCAAGCTGCGCGGCGCCTACAACAAGATGTCCCGCCTGCCGCCCGAGGTGCTGGCCCGCGGCGTGATCTGCGCGTCGGCGGGCAACCATGCGCAGGGCGTGGCGCTGTCGGCGCGACGCCTGAACTGCCGCAGCCTCATCGTGATGCCGGTGACCACGCCGCAGGTGAAGGTCGATGCGGTCAAGGCGCTGGGCGGCGAGGTGCTGCTGCACGGCGACAGCTACACCGATGCCTACGAGCACGCCCGTCAGGTCGCCGACGAGCAGGGCCTGAGCTTCGTGCACCCCTTCGACGACCCGGACGTGATCGCCGGCCAGGGCACGGTGGCCATGGAGATCCTGCGCCAGCACCCCGGCCCCATCGACGCCATCTTCGTGGCCATCGGCGGCGGCGGGCTGATCTCCGGTGTCGCCGCCTATGTGAAGGCGGTGCGCCCGGAGATCCGGGTGATCGGCGTGCAGACGGTGGACTCGGACGCGATGATCCGCTCGGTCAAGGCCGGCCGGCGGGTCAAGCTGGCCGACGTGGGGCTCTTTTCCGACGGCACGGCGGTCAAGCTCGTCGGCGAGGAGACCTTCCGGCTGGCCCGCGACTGGGTGGACGACTATGTGCAGGTGGACACCGACGCGGTGTGCGCGGCCATCAAGGACGTGTTCGAGGACACCCGCAGCATCCTCGAGCCGGCCGGTGCGCTGGGGGTGGCCGCCATCAAGCAGTACGTGGCGCGGCACAAGCTCAAGGGCCGCACCTTCGTCACCGTGACCTGCGGGGCGAACATGAACTTCGACCGGCTGCGCTTCGTGGCCGAGCGGGCCGAGGTGGGCGAGGCGCGCGAGGCGCTGTTCGCGGTGACGGTGCCCGAGGAGCGCGGCAGCTTCAAGCGCTTCTGCGAGTTGATCGGCCGCCGCTCGGTGACCGAGTTCAACTACCGGATGTCCAGCGCCACCGAAGCGCAGCTCTTCGTGGGCCTGAGCACGCAGTCGCGCGAGGAGATCGAGCGGCTGCAGCGGCACTTCGAGCGCCAGGGCTTCCCCACGCTGAACCTCACCGACGACGAGCTGGCCAAGGAGCACCTGCGGCACATGGTGGGCGGGCGCACCGAGGCCGCCTCGGACGAACGGCTCTACCGCTTCACCGTGCCTGAGCGGCCGGGCGCGCTGATGCGCTTTCTCACGGCGCTGCACCCCGACTGGAACATCTCCTGCTTCCACTACCGCAACCAGGGCGCCGACTACGGCCGCATCCTGGTGGGGCTGCAGGTGCCGGCCCGAGACCGATCGGCGCTGAACGCCTTCCTGGACGGGCTGGGGCACCCCTACGTGGACGAATCGCGGCACCCGGCCTACCGGCTCTTCCTGCGCTGAGCGGGGCGGGGCCTTACATTGGGCCACCCCAGGGACGCGAAGCCCGCAGGAAGTCCGGCGCCGTGGCGACCGTTCCTGCGGTCGCCCCCGCCGCGCACCGCAACCTGACCCGCTGCGAGCCACCCAGCCCATGTCGCTCAATCAGTCGCTCATCTCGCCGACCGCCCACCCTCAACTGGAGCAGGCCCTTCGGCACAAGCTCAGGCGGCGGGCCGACACCGCCGGCAGCCTGGGCGAACTGGAGCCGCTGGCCATTCGCATCGGCCTGATCCAGAACACGCTCAAGCCGCGCTTTCGCAACCCGCAGATGGTGTTCTTCGCGGGTGACCACGGCCTGGCCGTGGACGGCGTGGGGGCGCCCGGGCAGGCCAGCACGCTCAACGTCACCCGCCGGCTGCTGACCTCGCAGCTGCCGGTGTCGGTCTTCGCGCACATCCAGGGCCTGGAGCTGTCGGTGGTGGACTGCGGCGTGGCCGAAGCGGTGCCGCCACACGCGCGGCTGCTGTCCCGCAAGATCGCCCACGGCACGCGCAACGCCCGCATCGGCCCGGCGATGTCGCTCGAACAGGCGCACGCGGCCATCCGCGCGGGCATGGAGATCGCCGATGCGCTGCCCGGCAATGTGGTGGCCTGCGCGGGCGTCGGCCTGGGCGCCAACGAGAGCGCCGCGCTGCTGATGGCGCGGCTGAGCTCGGCCCCGGTGCGCGACCTCACCCTGGCAGGCACCTACGAAAGCGCCGACGCGCTGGCGCGGGCGCTGGTGTCCATGCAGGGCGCGCTGGCCCGGCACCGCGATGCCAGCGACCCGGTGGAGGTGCTGGCCGCGCTGGGCGGCTTCGAGATGGCCGCGATGGTGGGCGTGATGCTGGTGGCCGGCAGCAAGCGCCACCTGATCATCGTGGACGGCATGGCCGCCTGCGCCGCGCTGCTGGTGGCCTCGCGCATCGCGCCGGCGGTCACCGACTACTGCGTGTTCTGCCGCAGCCACAGCCACCGCGGCCTGGACGTGGCGCTGAGCCTGTTCCACGCATCGGCCTTGCTGGAACTGGGCATGGAAAGCACCGACGGCACGGGCGCTGCGCTCGCCTGGCCGCTGATCCGCACGGCCGCCGCGCTGCTCACCGAAGTGGCCGAGGGCGAGGACCCGGGCCCTTCCCGGCCCGCCGAGGCTCAGGACTTCGCGCCGGACTTCGCCCCGCAGGCGCTGGCCGGCCACGGGCCGGTGCTGCCGCCGCTGCCCACGCCATCGGTGTCGGACGAGCGCTGAGCATCAGGCGAGGCTTGGGCGCGGCTGACTTTCAGCGCGCGCTGGGCGGCAGCGGATTGCCGTCGGGCCCGAGGTAGACGGTCGGCGGCGCGCCGGGGTTGGCCTGGGGCAGGGGTGCCGCGGCCGCGGCCGGGGGCAGGGGAACGGGCGGGGCTGCGGGCAGGGGCATGACCGCCATCGGCTGCTGCGCGGAGGGCGGCGCCGGCGCTGCCGAACTCAGCGAGACCGTGGGCAACTGCCCCGTGGCGGCCGCAGCGGGCAGCGGCAGTTCCAGCCGGATGGGCGCCACGGACGACGGCCCGGCGATGGTCACGGCCCGGGCGCTGACCGATTGCACGAACCAGTCGCCGTCCACCGCCGCACCCACCCGGTAGGGCCTGGGGGGCTTGTCGTCCACCGTGAGCAGGGCCACGCCCTGGCGGCTGCCGGCGTCGGTGGGGCGCGGCGCCATCACGCCGATGAGCTTGAAGCGCCCGGCGGCTTCGGCCACCACCGGCGCCTGCGCGGCCGGCGGGCTTCCGAGCAGGCGTTGGAGGTCTCCGCGAGCCGCCAGGGCCGTGGAGACAGCCGTGGTCTGGGCCGGGGCCTGCAGCGGCGAGGCGAAGAAGCGCAGCAGCCAGAACACCGCACAAGCAGCGACCAGCGCCCACA
Source organism: Rubrivivax sp. (assembly GCA_027487905.1). Taxonomy (GTDB): domain Bacteria; phylum Pseudomonadota; class Gammaproteobacteria; order Burkholderiales; family Burkholderiaceae_C; genus JAIYCR01. The sequence continues at coordinate 55,857 of JAIYCR010000002.1, forward strand.
TCACGAATGCTGACAGGCGAGCAACCATGGCTGATTATCATGGTCCGTCCCGTGCCGCAGGCGCTCCGCCCCGAAACACAAAGCCATGACCCGTCACCGTTGCCACGGTCCTGCCGCCCGAGTGGCCCCTGCGGCCCGCCGCCTGCGCGGCTTCACGCTCATCGAACTGATGGTCGTGCTCGTCATCATCGGCGTGCTGGCCGCCCTCATCGTGCCCAACGTGCTCAGCCGCGCCGACGACGCCCGCGTCACCGCGGCCCGCACCGACATCAACAACCTGATGCAGGCGCTGAAGCTGTACAAGCTGGACAACCAGCGCTTCCCGAGCGCCGAGCAGGGCCTGCAGGCGCTGGTGGTCAAGCCCACCACCGGCTCGCCGCCGCCGAACTGGAAGCCCTACCTGGACAAGCTGCCCAACGACCCCTGGGGCCGGCCCTACCAGTTCGCCAACCCCGGCGTGAAGGGCGAGATCGATGTGTTCAGCCTCGGAGCCGATGGGCAACCCGGTGGCGACGGCTACAACGCCGACATCGGCTCCTGGCAGTAGCCGGCTGAACGCCGGCGCTGCACCCGTGGGAGCCCACCGGACGCCCAGCGGCGGCCCCTGCCTCGCCTCAGGCCGCAGCCGCTCCCCGCACCACCGCAAACCCGGGGGCTTCACCCTCATCGAGCTGCTGGTGGTGGTGGCCTTGATCGCCATTGCCTCGGCCACCGTCACGCTGGCGCTGCGCGACCCCGCAGCCACCACGCTGGACCGAGAAGGCGTGCGGCTGGCCGCGCTGCTCGAGTCGGCGCGGGCGGAGGCGCGGGCGAGTGGTGTGCCGGCGCGCTTCGAGCTGCGCACGCGGCAGAACGAGCGCAGCTTCGAGGCCGGCGACGGCGCGGGTGCACCGTTCCGCTTCGTGGGCCTGCCCGACGCGGCCCGCGTGCCTGCCCGCTTCCTGGACGAAGGCACGAGCGCGGAGCTGATCGGCGCGTCCGCGCTGGTGCTCGGCCCCGAGCCCATCCTGCCGGCCCAGCGGCTGGTGCTGCGCCTGGGAAACCACCGGCTGCTCATCGAGACCGATGGCCTGGGTCCGTTCCGGGTGGCCTCCGGCGGGCAGCGCGATGCGCCGTGAGGGCGGGCACCGCAGCGTCGCCGCCGTGGGTGTCGGCGGCTTCACCCTCATCGAGGTGCTGGTGGCGCTGGCCATCGTGGCCATCACGCTGGCCACCGGCGTGAAGGCGGCCGCGTCCTTGCGTGGCAATGCCGAGCGCATGACCGAGGTCACCTCGGCGCAGTGGTGCGCGGAGAACCAGCTGACCGGGCTGAAGCTCGCCCGCCAGTTCCCGGGCGTGGGCGACAGCGACTTCAGCTGCGACCAGCTCGGCCGCAGCTACCGCGGCAAGCTGGTGGTGCGCCCCACGCCCAACCCGAACTTCCGGCGCGTCGATGCGGTGCTGGCCAACGAGGCCGGCGAACCGGTGCTCACCGTGTCCACCGTCCTGCCCCGCTTCTGACCGGGCGCACGGCGGCTGAACATGCTCAGACCCAAGGCCTCCTCGATGCGTCGGGCCGTGCGGACACGCAAGGCCAGCGGCTTCACGCTGGTGGAGGTGCTGGTGGCGATCTTCGCCATGGCGCTGCTGGCCGGCATGGCCTGGCAGGGCATCGACGGCATCGCCCGCACCCGGGAGGCGAGCGAGCAGCGCCTGGATGCCCTGCTGCGGGCACAGACGGTGATGGCGCAGTGGGAACAGGACCTTTCCCTGCTGCAGGACAGCGTGGCCGTGCCGCCGCTGAGCTTCGATGGCGCGACGCTTCGCATCACCCGGCGCCAGGAGGCCGGCCTGCAGGTGGTGGCCTGGAGCCTGCGCGGCGACCAGCTGTGGCGCTGGGCAGGGCCGGTGGTCACAAGCCGGCGTGAACTGCAGGATCAGTGGCTGCAGAGCCAGCAGCTGATGGGCAGCGAGGCCGGGCAGCTGATGACGCTGCAGGGCATCGTCCAGTGGCAGATCTTCTGCTGGCGCGGCAACGCGTGGACGAACTGCCAGTCGAGCAACGACGTCGCGGTGGCCGGCGGCACCGCAGCCGCCGCGGCGGCGGGTACTGGCGGCGTGCCGCCTGCGGGCGCGGGAGTGGGTGCGGGTGCGGGTGCAGGTGCGGGTGGCGCACCGGCTGGCGCCGCCCAGCAGCTGCTGCCCACGGGCATCCGGCTCATCCTCGGATTTGCCGCCGGCGCCGGCGTGGGCTCGGGCGGCAACCTCACGCGCGACGTCGCGCTGGCGCCGCTGTGAAGCCTTCGCCCGCCGGCCCTTGCCGCTCGAGCCGAGGCGCGGCGCTGCTGACGGCCATGATCATCGTCGCGCTGGTGGCCACGCTCACCTCCACCATGGTCTGGCAGCAGTGGCGCGCCATCCAGGTGGAAACCGCCGAACGCACCCGCGCGCAGTCGTCGTGGATGCTGTCCGGCGCGCTCGACTGGGCCCGCATCATCCTGCGCGAGGACGCCATCAACCAGGGGCCGGACCATCTGGGCGAACCCTGGGCGGTCCCGCTGGCCGAAGCCCGTCTGTCCACCTTCCTCGCCGCCGACCGCAACGCCTCGGCGGACGGGCCGGAGGCCTTCCTCTCCGGCGCCATCGAGGATGCGCAGTCGCGCTACAACCTGCGCAACCTGGTCGACCAGGGCCAGGTCGTGGCCGCCGAGCTGGCGGTGCTGCGCCGCCTGTGCGAGAGCGCGGGCGTCGCCTCCGATGTGGCCAGCCGCCTGGCCACCGGTCTGCGCGACGCCTGGACCCCGCCCGGCACGGGCACCGGCGGCAACCCCAACCCGCCGGTGCCACCGCGCACGCTCGCCCAGCTGGCCTGGCTGGGGGTGGACAGCGCCACCATCGAACGGCTGGGCGCCTATGTGGTGCTGCTGCCCCAGCGCACGACGGTGAACGTGAACACCGCGCCCCGCGAGGTGATCGCCGCGGTCGTCGACGGGCTGGACCTGGCCGGCGCCGAGCGCCTGGTCCAGGCCCGGACCCAGACCCCCTACCGGCAGCTGGGCGACGTGCAACGCACGCTGGGCGGCAACTTCACGTTGGACGCCACGCGGCTGGGCACCGCGTCGCGCTATTTCGTCGTCAGTGGTCGCATGCGCCTGGACGACCGCATGCTCGAGGAACGCTCGCTGGTCGAACGCCAGGGCTCGCAGATCGTGCCGCTCGGCCGCGAACGCTTCGCGAGCCGCGAAGACACGCCGCTGTCCGGCCCGGGTGCCCCGCCACGTCGCTGAAAGGCTCCACAGTCGATCGGATGAATCGCTCAAAGAGTCGCATCTAAGTGCTTGATTTGTCGCAATTTGCTGGAACGCGATCTCTACAATCGTCCAAAGCCTGCACCGCTGCGGGTTCGCTCCTTGCCGCCCCGCCTTTCGCCGCATGTCCTTCCTCGTCGTCGAGTTGCCTGAACGCAGACGCCTGTCCGCCGCCTCCGAGGGCGCCGGCGATGCGGCACTGGTGCGCCCGGGCCAGGAATACGCCTGGGTCACCAGCCCCGATGGGCTGGAGCTGAAGGCCCACGGCAGCGCTCCGGCCGCGCTGCTGCCCAAGGCCGGCGCCGTGGTGGCCGTGCTGTCCGACGCCGACGTCGCCTGGCACCGCATCACCCTGCCCAAGGCTCCCTCCGGGCGTCTGCGCGAAGCGCTCGTCGGTGTGCTCGAGGACCGCCTGCTCGACGAACCCGAGACGGTCCACCTCGCGCTCGCACCGAACGCCTCGCCGGGCCAGCCCGCCTGGGTGGCCGCCATCGACCGCCGCTGGCTCGTGGCCCAGATCGCCGCGCTTGAACGTGCCGGCCACCTGGTCGACCGCGTGGTCGCCGCCTCCTGGCCCGACCACCCGCCCACCGGCCATTTCGACAGGGCCGCCGGTGGCCAGGACGACGACGATTCCGCCGCCGGCCTGGTGCTGAACTGGTCGCATGCCGAAGGCGTGGTGCGGCTGCCGGTGAAGAGCCGCCTGACACGCTCGCTGCTGCCGGCCGACGCACTGCCCCTGACCCGCTGGACCGCGTCGCCCGCGGCCATCGCCGCCGCCCAGCACTGGACGGGCGCGCCGGTCGCCCTGATGGCGCCCGGGCAGCGGGCGCTGCAGGCCGCCCGCTCCACGCTGAACCTGCGGCAGTTCGACCTCGCCCCCAAGCAGCGCGGCACGCGCTGGCTGCGCGATGCGCGGCAGCGGCTGATGAGCCCGGGCTGGCGGCCGGCGCGCATCGGGCTGGCCGCACTGGTGGCCGTTCAGGTGCTGGGCCTGAATCTGTGGGCCTGGCAGCAACGCCAGGCCATCGCCGACAAGCGCCAGGCGCTGGTGGCCACGCTGCAGTCGAGCTTCCCGCAGGTGCGCGCGGTGCTGGATGCGCCGGTGCAGATGCAGCGCGAAGTCGAGCGGCTGCGCGCGGTGGCCGGCCGCGCCGGCGACGGCGACCTCGAACCCCTGCTGCAGGCCGCCTCGGCGGCCTGGCCGGCCGACCGACCCGCGGTCGATTCGCTGCGCTACGAGCCCGGGCGGCTCAGCCTGTCGGCCGCCGGCTGGACCGAAGCGCAGATCAACCAGTTCCGCGGTCAGTTGCAGCCTGCCGGATGGCGGGTGGAGGCCGCCGATGGCCGCCTCACGCTGAGCCGCTCGGCATCCACGGGCCCTTCCCTGTGACCCAGACCTCCACCCCCCCTCGCTCCCCAGCGCCTGCGGGTGCTGCCGCTGCCGCGGTGCCCCCGTGGCGGGCGCAACTCGCGCCGCTGCTTCAGCGCTGGCAAGGCCTGCAGGCGCGCGAGCGCAGCGCGGTGGGCGTCGCCGCGGCGGTGCTCGCGCTCTATGTCGGCTGGGCAGTGGCGCTGCAGCCGGCACTGGCCACGCTGCGCGAAGCCCCCGGCCGCCTGGACGCGCTGGAAGCCGACCTGCAGCGCATGCAGCGGCTGGCCGCCGAGGCACGCGAGCTGCGCTCGGCCACCCCGGTGAGCGCCGCCCAGGCGAGCCTGGCCTTGAAATCGGCCACCGATCGTCTGGGCAGCCGCGGGCAGCTCGTGATCCAGGGCGACCGGGCCACGCTCACGCTGAACGGTGCCGACGCCGACGCGCTGCGCACCTGGCTGCAGGAGGCACGAAGCGCCGCCCGCGCCCGCCCGGTGGAGATGCGGCTGACCCAATCGCCCGGCGGCTACAGCGGCACGCTGGTCGTGGCCCTGTCCGAACAGCCCTGACGCCGAAGCCCTTCCGATGAAATTCTGGCCCCGACGCTCAGCCCCGCCCGCCAGCGGCTTTCGCCCGAGCGGCTTCCTGCCCGGCCGCACGGGCGCGGCTGCGCTCGCCGGGGCCGGCCCGGCCTCGCGCTGGCCCGCCGGGCGTGACCGCTCCGGCTGGTCGGAATCAACCTTCGCCGAGATCGCCTGGGACCGCTCGCGCCGCGCGGCCCGGCGCTATGGCATGGCCGGTGCGGTGGTCGGTGCCGTGCTCGCCGCGGTGCTCTTCGCGCCGGCGGCCTGGCTGGCTGCGGCGGTCGCGTCGGCCACCCAGGGCCACCTGCTGCTCAGCGATGCGCGCGGCACAGTGTGGAACGGCACGGCCATCCCGGTGCTCACCGGCGGGCTGGGCAGCCGCGACGCCAGCGCGCTGCCTGGTCGGCTTTCATGGTCCTTGCGTTGGGGTGCTGGCGCGCCGGAACTGGTGCTGCGCCAGGCCTGCTGCCTGAACGGGCCGGTGGCCCTGCGCGTGGCCCCGGGATTCGGGCGGGTGCAGGTCACGCTGGTGCCGCCGACGGGTTGGGTGGGCCAGTGGCCCAGCGCCTGGCTGGGCGGGCTGGGCACGCCCTGGAACACGCTGCAGCTCGGTGGCAACGTGCGGCTGGTGTCGCCCGGCTTCGCCCTGGAATGGGTGCAGGGCCGCTGGCGCATGAATGGCCGCGCCGACGTCGAGTTCAACGGCGTGTCCTCGCGGCTTTCTACGCTGGACACGCTCGGAAGCTACCGGCTGTCCCTGGTGGCCGACCCTTCCGGCGCCGGCCCGCAGGTGACGCTGAGCACCGTCGAAGGCGCGCTGCAGCTGAGCGGCAGCGGCAACTGGGGCACCGGTGGCCTGCGCTTTCGCGGCGAGGCCCGCTCGGGGCTGACCAACGACGCCGCGCTGAACAACCTGCTGAACATCATCGGACGGCGCGACGGCGCGCGGTCCGTCATCACGATCGGATGACCATGCGGCCCTTGCCCAACCCCCGCCTGGTGGCGATTGCGACCGCAGCCAGCCTGCTGGCGACGAGCCCGGGAATGCTGCCGCTGGCCATGGCTCAAGCCCCGGCCCAGGCCCAGGCCGGTGCCTCCACCCCTGCTTCCGGCAACCGCTTCCGCGGCGAGCCGGTGACGCTGAACTTCGTCAACGCCGACATCGAGGGCGTGACCCGCGCGATGGGAGCCATCCTGCGCCAGCAATTCATCGTCGACCCGCGGGTCAAGGGCACGATGACGCTGTACAGCGAGCAGGCGCTGAGCCCGCGCGAGGCCTACCTCAACTACCTGGCCGCGCTGCGCGGCCTGGGCTTCACGGTGGTGGAGGCCGGAGGCCTCTTCAAGGTGGTGCCCGAGGCCGACGCCAAGCTGCAGTCGGGAACCGTGGCCGTGGGCGCGGTGCCGCGCAGCGGCGACCAGATCCTCACGCAGATCTTCCGGCTGAGCCACGAGAACGCCAACAACCTCGTGCCCATCCTGCGGCCGCTGATCAGCCCGAACAACACCATCAACGCGAACCCCGGCAACAACACGCTGGTGATCACCGACTACGCCGACAACCTGCAGCGCATGGCCCGCATCATCGCGGCCATGGACACGCCGGCCACCGGCGACGTCGAGGTGATCGCCCTGCAGCACGCGGTGGCGGTGGACATCCTGCCGCTGGTGCAGCGCCTGACCGGCGACGGCAGCGGCGGCGCCGTGCCGGGCGCGCCGCCCGGCGTGCCCGCTGGCGGGGGCGGCGGGCCCACGCTGATCGCCGAGCCACGCAGCAACGCCATCCTGGTGAAGGCTGCCAACCCGGCGCGGCTGGCGGCCATCCGCGACACCATCGCCAAGCTGGACCGCCCGCCCGCGGCGGGCACGCCGGCCGGCAACATCTGGGTGGTCTACCTGCGCAACGCGGACGCCACCCGCCTGGCCACGGTGCTGCGCGCCGCCTTCAGCGCCCAGGCGGCGGCCACCTCGCCCTCGGGCGCCTTCGGCGGCAGCGGCGCGGGGGGCGGCACGCCGGTGGCGGGCCTGGCCGCGCAACCGGCGGTCGCCTCGGGCATCGGCGCGGCGGGCAATGCGGCCAGCCCCCAGGCCACCTCCCCCGTGTCGGCGGCCGCCGCGCCTTCCACCGGCGGCTTCATCCAGGCCGACCCGGCCACCAACTCGCTCATCATCACCGCGCCCGAGGCGCTGTACCGGCAGCTGCGCGCGGTGATCGACCAGCTCGATTCCCGCCGGGCGCAGGTCTACATCGAGTCGATGATCGTGCGGGTCAACGCCAACAAGGTCGCCGACATCGGCTTCCAGTGGCAGGGGCTGCAAGGCCAGCGCGGCGACAGCACGTTGGTGGGCGCGGGCACCAACTTCGGCGACCCGACGCAGAACATCCTCGGCCTGACCGCCGCCACCGCGCAGGGCGTCACCGGCGTGGGCACCGCGATCGCGGCCGGCGCGCCCGGCGCGGGCCTGAACATCGGCCTGCTGCGCAACATCGGCGGCTACTACACGCTCGGTGCGCTCGCCCGCTTCCTGGAGACCAACGCCGACGGCAACATCCTGTCCACGCCGAACGTGATGGCGCTGGACAACGAGGAGGCCAAGATCGTCGTCGGCCAGAACGTGCCCTTCGTCACCGGCTCGTTCACCAACACCGGCGCCAGCACCTCGCAGGTCAACCCCTTCCAGACCATCGAGCGACGCGACGTGGGCCTGACGCTGCGGGTGCGCCCGCAGATCGGCGAGGGCGGCACGGTGCGGCTCACGCTGTTCCAGGAGAACAGCAACGTCGTGGGCTCGAGCAACAACCTGGGGCCCACCACCGACAAGAGCTCCATCGAGACGACGGTGGTCATCGACGACGGCCAGATCCTGGTGCTAGGCGGCCTGCTGCGCGACGAATACTCGGGCGGCCAGAGCAAGGTGCCGCTGCTCGGTGACCTGCCCCTGGTGGGCGGGCTCTTCCGCAGCGAGAACCGAAACCGCGCCAAGACCAACCTGATGGTCTTCCTGCGGCCGGTGGTGCTGCGCACGCAGGACGCGGCCAACGCGCTGACGGTGGACCGCTACGACACCATCCGCGCCCGCCAGGTGGACCTGCAGCCCCAGGCGCGGCCGCTGATGGGCGGCATCAACGAAGCACCGGTCATCCCCCAGGCGCCCACCCAGGCCGGCCCCAGCCGGCCCGTGCCTGGCGCCTTGCCGGCCACGCTGCCCGCCCCCCCGTCACGCGGCCCGGTGCTTCCGACGATTCCGGCGGGGCCCGGTGCGTCCGTGCCGCCTCCGCCCACCGAGGCCATCGCCTCGCCGGTGCAGCCGGTTCAGCCAGTGCTCACGCGGCCCTGAGGCCGGCAGCCATCCTGTACGCCGGCATCGCCTGAACCCTGCACCGCCTTTCGCACACCGAACCCCATGGGCGCCCGACACCCCCTTCCCTACGCCTATGCCAAGGCCCACACGCTGCTGCTGGAAAGCGACGGCGGCCGGCTGACCCTGTGGGCGCCGGCCAGCACGGCCATGCCGGTGCTGGCCGAGGTGCTGCGGCTCTATGACGTGGACACGCTGGAGACCGAGGAAGCCGGCACGCTGGCGCAGCGCATCGCCGCGGCCTATGCGGGCGGCGAGTCGAGCGCGGCCACCGTCATCGGGGAGGTGGAAAGCCGGGTCGACCTGTCCCGGATGATGCAGGACCTTCCCGCGGTGGAGGACCTGCTCGAAGCCGCCAACGACGCGCCGATCATCCGCATGCTCAATGCGCTGCTGACGCAGGCGGCCAAGGACGGCGCGAGCGACATCCACATCGAGCCCTACGAGCGCAGCTCGGCCGTGCGCTTCCGCGTGGACGGCACGCTGCGCGAGGTGGTGCAGCCCAACCGGGCGCTGCATGCGGCGCTGATCTCGCGGCTGAAGATCATGGCCGAGCTGGACATCGCGGAAAAGCGCCTGCCCCAGGACGGCCGCATCTCGCTGCGCATCGGTGGCCGCGCGGTGGACGTGCGGGTGTCCACGCTGCCTTCGGCCCACGGCGAACGTGCGGTGCTGCGCCTGCTCGACAAGGGGGAAGCCAAGTTCAGCCTGGAGTCGCTGGGCATGGGCGGCGACACGCTCAAGGCCTTCGACCGGCTGATCGCCCAGCCCCACGGCATCGTGCTGGTCACCGGGCCCACCGGCTCAGGCAAGACGACCACGCTGTATGCCTCCTTGCAGCGCGTGGACACCAGCACCTCCAACGTGCTGACGGTGGAAGACCCGGTGGAGTACGAGCTCGCCGGCATCGGGCAGACCCAGGTCAACCCCAAGATCGACCTGAGCTTCGCCAAGGCCCTGCGCGCCATCCTGCGCCAGGACCCGGACGTCATCATGATCGGCGAGATCCGCGACTTCGAGACCGCGCAGATCGCGATCCAGGCCTCGCTCACCGGCCACCTGGTGCTGGCCACGCTGCACACCAACGACGCGCCCAGCGCGGTGACCCGCCTCACCGACATGGGCGTCGAGCCCTTCCTGCTGAGCTCCTCGCTGCTCGGGGTGCTGGCCCAGCGCCTGGTGCGCAAGCTGTGCCCGCTGTGCAAGCGGCCCGACGGCCAGGGGCGCTACCACCCGGTGGGCTGCGCCGAGTGCCTGCAAAGCGGCTACAAGGGTCGCACCGGCGTCTACGAGCTGATGGTGGCCGACGAGGCGGTGCGCGGCCTCATCCACGCCCGCGCGGCCGAAAGCCAGCTCTTCGTCGCCGCCGAAGCCGCGGGCATGCGCTCGATGCGCGAGGACGGCGAGCGCCTGGTAGCCGAAGGCGTGACCTCGGCCGAAGAGGTCATGCGGGTCACCCGTGAGTGAGCGCGGGCGCATCGCCCTGAGCGCAGCGAAGGCCTGACATGCCCGCCTACCGATTCGAGGCGCTGAACGCCGCCGGCAAGGCCTCCACCGGCCTCATCGAGGCCGACAACGTGCGGGCCGCCCGCAGCCTGCTGCGCGCCCAGTCGCTGATTCCCATGACGGTCGACCCGGTGGCCGCGGGTTCGGCCGGCACCGGATCCAGCGCGGGGGCAGCGCGCTTCAGCCGGCGGGTGTTCAGCACCACCGCCTTGACGGTGTGGACGCGGCAACTGGCCGGCCTGGTGGGCTCGGGGCTGCCGGTGGAACGCGCCTTGACGGCCCTGTCGGACGAGGCCGACGACCCGCGCCAGCGCGAGCTGGTGGCGCACCTGCGCGCCGAGGTGAACGCTGGCTCTGCCTTCGCGCGTGCACTGGGCACCGCCCCGCGCGAGTTCGACGAGGTGTACCGCGGCGTGGTGGCCGCCGGCGAGGCAAGCGGCTCGCTCGGGCTGGTGCTCGAACGCCTGGCCGACGACCTCGAGGAAAGGCAGGCGCTCAGGGCCAAGCTCATCGGCGCGTCCCTCTACCCGGCCATCGTCTCGCTGATCGCCGTGGTCATCGTGATCTTCCTCGTCACCTACGTGGTGCCGCAGGTCGCCTCCGTCTTCGCCGGCTCCAAGCGGGCGCTGCCCTTTCTCACGGTGGCCATGCTGGCCATCAGCGCCTTCGTGCGCGAGTGGGGCTGGCTGGTGCTGCTGGGCCTGGGCAGCGCCGGCGCGGGCCTGGCCTTCGCGCTGCGCAACGAAGGCTTTCGCGAACGCTTCGACGCCGCCTGGCTCACGCTGCCGCTCGTGGGCCGGCTGGCCCGGGGCTACAACGCCGCGCGCTTCGCTGGCACGCTGGCCATGCTGGCCGGCGCGGGCGTGCCTATCCTGAAGGCGCTGCAGGCCGCCGCCGAGACGCTGGGCAACCGGGCGATGCGCGCGGACGCGCTGGACGCGCTCACGCTCGTGCGCGAGGGCGCGCCGCTGGCGTCCGCGCTGGCCGGCAAGAAGCGATTCCCCGGCCTGCTCGCCATGTTCTCGCGCCTGGGCGAGCAGACCGGGCAACTGCCGCAGATGCTCGAGCGGGCGGCCCGTCAGCTGTCGGCCGAGGTGCAGCGCCGCGCGATGCAGCTGGCCACCATCCTGGAGCCGCTGCTCATCGTGGCCATGGGCGGCGTCGTGATGCTCATCGTGCTGGCCGTGCTGCTGCCCATCATCCAGCTCAACACCTGGGTGAAGTAGGCCAGGACGGGCCGCTCACGCCCAGCCCGCCGTTCAGTCGGCAGCCACCGCCAGCATCACCGCCTGCGCCTTGAAGGTGGCGCACGCGCTCTGGCCCACCGCCAGGCCCAGCGCGTCCACCGCGTCGTGGGTGACGCTGGCGGTCACCGTTGCACCCCCCGGCAGCCGCACCGCCACCAGCGAGGCCACCGTCCCCTTGCTCACCCGGGCGATGGTGCCGGCCAGCTGGTTGCAGGCCGACAGGCGAAAGCCCGCGAAATCGCTGACGAGCACCACCTCGGAGGCCTTGACCAGTGCGATGGCTTCCTGCCCGGTGGCCAGGCCCAGCCGGTCCGCGGCAGCGGTGGCGATGCTGGCGGTCAGCTGCAGCTCGGCACCGAGCGCCAGTGTGACCACCGTGCTGGTCGGTCCGCGCTGCAGCGCGGTGACGGTGCCGGCGAACTGGTTGCGGGCCGAGGTCTTCATCGCGATCCTTCTGAAAAGGGCTTCGAGCCCGGGTTGCCCGAGCAGCCAGGTTTCCTGTTCGGACAGGAAGGCGGCATGGCGCTGCTGCAGTTCGCTCCAGGCCGCGAGCAGCTGCAGGCCCAGCGGCGTGAGCCGCGAGCCGCCCCCGCCACGCCCGCCGGCACTGGCCTCGACGAGCGGTGCCCGCGCCAGGCTGGAGGCCGTCTCCAGCAGCAGCCACGCGCCCTTGTAGCTGTAGCCCGCGCTGCGGGCGGCCTTGTGCAGCGAGCCGGTGTCGCCCAGCGCGCGCAGCAGCTCGAAGAAGCGTCCGTCCAGCCGGCCGGCCACCCGCAGCGTGCCGCCCAGCAGGGTGGTCGCGGTGGCCCCCAGGGTGGCCGCCGGCTGTGCGGGCTCAGGGTGCGGCGAGCCCACCGTCAGGCGCCCCCCAGCCAGCGGCGCAGCAGGGCCTGCTGCGGGTGTGGCGTTCGAAGGGCTTGCGGCGCCAGCGTCTGCCGCGCCCGCTCGCGCGACTCCACCCGCACCAGGTCCACTTCGCGCACCACCCGGCCCGCATCGACCAGGAAGGCCACCTGGGCCAAGGCGAGCACGTCGTCCACATCGTGGGTGATCATCACCGCGGGAATGCCCCAGCGCTCGCGCACCGCGGCCAGCTCGTCGCGCAGGCCGGCGCGCAGCATCGGGTTCAGCGCCGCGAAGGGTTCGTCCAGCAGCAGCACCTGCGGCTCGCAGGCCAGCGCCCGCGCCAGCGCCACCCGCTGCTGCTGCCCCCCCGACAGCGCCGCCGGCCGGCTGTGGCGCAGGTCGGCCAGGCCGAAGGCCTCGAGCAGCCCGTCCACCCGCTGCGCAGCCGGCGCGGACAGCCGCCGCCGATGCCAGCTGCGCAGGCCGAAGGCCACGTTGTCGCGCACATTCAGATGAGGAAACAGCGCGTAGTGCTGGAAGAGGTAACCCACGCGGCGATCGGCCGCGCTCAGGTCGATGCCCGCTGCGGTGTCCAGCAGCGTTCGCCCCCCCACGCGCACATGGCCGGTGACGGGTCGAAGCAGCCCGGCCATGGCCTGCAGCGTCAGCGACTTGCCCGCCCCCGACGGCCCGTAGAGCGCTACCACCGGCGCGTCGCTCGCGAAGGCGATGGACAGCTCGAAGCGGCGCTGGCCGTCGGTGACTGCGGCGCGGAGGTCGACGTCGATCACGGTGGCCCGAATCCGTGGCGCCGGAACACCGCCTGCGCGGCCGGGCTGAGCAGGTGCTCGACGTAGGCCCGCGCCAGCGCGGGCTGGCGACTGTCGGACACGACCGCGGCCGGGTGCAACACCTCGGTGGCGGACAAGGTGGCCACCACCCGCACCCGATCGGACATGCGGATGGCGTCGGTACGATAGACGAAGCCGGCTTCCACCTCTCCACGCGCCACATAGTCCAGCACCTGGCGGACCGAGTCTGCGAAGACGAACCGGGCCTGCAGCCGCGACGTCAGGCCCGCGGCATCGAGCGCATCGCGCGCATAGCGCCCTGCGGGCACGACATCCGGCTTGCCGATCGCGATCCGCTGCACCTGGGGCATCAGCAGGTCGTCGAGCCGGCCCAGGGCGATCCGGCTGTTCATCGGGGCCACAAGCAGCAGTTCGTTGCGGGCGAAGTCGCGTCGGCTGTCGGCGACCAGCACGCCCGCCTGCACGCCCCTGTCCAGCCACAGCGGGTCGGCACTGAGCAGCACATCCACTGGCGCGCCCCGCACGATCTGCTGCACCAGCACGCCCGAGGCGGCCGCGTTCAGGCGGACCCGCGCTGCGGGGTTCAGCGCTTCGAACTGCCGCGAGACCTCCCGCACCGCCTCGTTGAGGCTGACCGCGGTGGCCACCGTGAGCGACTGCGCGGCGGCCAGCCAGGGCGCGGCGGCCATCAGCAGCGCGGTCGAGAGCTTGCGGAGGATCGACGCCTTCATGCGTTGTCCTTCAGCGCAAGGAGAAAAACCGGTTGGATGCCACCAGGATGGCCACCGACAGCCCGGACGTCACCAGCACGAGAACCACGGCCGCCTCGTCCTGGCCCGACTGCACCGAGTCGTAGATGGCCATCGAGAGTGTCTGCGTCTGCCCCGGGATGGAGCCAGCCACCATCAGCGACGCACCGAACTCGCCCATGGCCCGGGCGAAGGCGAGCAGGGTGCCGGCCAGGATGCCGGGCCAGGCCAGCGGCAGCGTGACCCGCAGGAACACCGACAGCGGTGACTGCCTCAGGGTGCGGGCCGCCGCCTCGAGGGCCGGGTCGATGCCTTCGAAGGCCGCGGTGGCCGACTTCAGCACCAGCGGCAGCGCCACCAGCGCCGAGGCGATCACCGCGCCGTGCCAGTGGAAGATCACCGAATGGTCGAAGTGCTCGCGCAGCCAGGCCCCCACCGGCCCCTCGCGCCCCATCAGCACCAGGATGCCGTAGCCCAGCACCGTGGGCGGCAGCACCAGCGGCAGCATGCAGATGGCCTCCAGCACACCCGAGCCGAAGAAGCGCCGGCGCGCGAAGCACCAACCCAGCGCCAGCCCCAGCGCCAGCGCCAGCAGCGTGGCCACGGCGGCGACCCGCAGCGTGAGCGGCAGGGGGCGCCAATCCAGCGCAGCGGCGGTTTGCATCCAGGACACGCGATGTAGTCTAGTACATCACCCCTGCCCGCTGGCACGCCTCGTGCTGGACTTCGGGCACGGAAAGCGCCGCGGAACAGCCGGCCCTTCCGGGTTTTGATGAATGGACCACCCGGGCCGCGGGTTGCTTGAATGGACCCGACGCCCGACGACCGGAGGTTCTTTGATGAGCAGCACGTCCAGCGACATCGTGGTTCACCCAGGCGGCACCGCCCCGTGCGCACCCGCCTTCGCCCGCGGCGGAATTCCCATCGCCCGCATGCGGCACGTCTACCGCGTCGACGACGTCGACCGCAAGTTGCAGAAGCTGCCGCAGCGCGACCACGAGACCCTGCGCTCCACCTACGAGCGCATGCTCGAGAAAGGGCCGGAGCGATTCCAGGTCAAGCCCTCGGGGCTGCCCACGATGGACAGGCTCTACGACGAACTGCCCAACTTCGCGCCGGTGCTCGACGACGTGCGCCGGCAACTCGCGCTGTGCGAGGACAGCCGCGATGCGCTGGAGATCACGCCACTCCTGCTGCTGGGCCCGCCCGGCGTGGGCAAGACCCACTTCGCCCGCGAGCTCGCCGCGCTGCTGGGCACCGGCATGGGCTTCATCAGCATGAGCTCGATGACCGCCGGCTGGGTGCTGTCCGGGGCGAGCAGCCAGTGGAAGGGCGCGCGGCCGGGCAAGGTCTTCGAGACCCTGGTGGACGGGCAATATGCCAACCCGGTGATGGTGGTGGACGAAATCGACAAGGCCGGCGGCGAGCATGCCTACGACCCGCTGGGCGCGCTGTACAGCCTGCTCGAGCACGACACCGCCGGCAGCTTCACCGACGAGTTCGCCGAAGTCCCGATCGACGCCAGCCAGGTGATCTGGGTGGCCACGGCCAACGACGCCCGCGGCATTCCCGACCCCATCCTCAACCGGATGAACGTGCACGAGGTGCACGCCCCGTCACGCGAGGCCGCGCGGCTCATCGCACAGCGGCTTTACGCGTCCATCCGAACGGCCCACGACTGGGGCACGCGCTTCGAGGCAACGCCGTCGGACGACGTGCTCGATGCGCTGGCCGACCTGGCGCCCCGCGAGATGCGCAGGGCCTGGATGACCGCCTTCGGCAATGCGAAGCTCGACCACCGCGATCGCGTGCTCACACGCGATCTGCCCGACCCGGGCGCGGGTCGCCGCGCGCCGGTGGGCTTCCTTCAGTGAAGATCAGGGCTTCTTGACCCAGGCGCTGCACCAGCCGGGGCCGGCCACCTGCTTGGCGCCGAACAGCGGGCAACCGCCCCAGGCGTCGGTGGCCTTGCCCTGGAAGAGCTGGCAGTTCGTGCACTTCTGGTCGTTGGTGTGCTTGGGGAACTTGGCCTTGTCCACCTTGGTCGTGTCGTGCTTGTAGCCAAGGTTGGCCGCCTGCGGGTCCTTCTCGTCCACGCGGGCGGGCTGGGCCATCGCGGCCCCGGCGGCGAGCATGCCGCTGCCGGCCACCACCTGCATCATGAAGACACGGCGCGTCTGCTGGGTCATGAACTTCTCCTGGTCGTTTGAGGTTGCATGCAGCCCCGGTCGGGGCCGATCGCGGGGCGGGACCATGCCACAGTTCAACGCCGGCACCGAGTTCCGGTGCACAAGGGCCGGCATCCGACTCAGGATTGCAGGGCGTGCAGGCTCGGGCGCGTCCGCTGCACTGCCCGCGCTCCTATAGTCCCGGCCATGCCCGTGACCCTTGCCGGCCAGCTCGTCGTGGCCATTTCCTCGCGCGCCCTCTTCGACTTCGAGGAAGAGAACCGCCTGTTCGAGGCCGGCGACGATCGCGCCTACACCCAGCTGCAGCTCGCGCGGCTGGAGCAGCCGGCGCGCCCGGGCGTGGCCTTCTCGCTGGTGCACAAGCTGCTCGCCTTCAACCGCGAGGCCACGCCGGCGGTGGAGGTGGTCATCCTGTCGCGCAACGACCCGGTCTCGGGCATGCGGGTGTTCCGTTCGGCCCGGCACTACGGCCTGCCCATCCAGCGGGGCGTGTTCACCCGGGGCGAGCCGCCCTGGCGCTACCTGCGGCCGCTGGCAGCCAACCTCTTCCTGTCCACCAACGACGCCGACGTGCGCTCGGCGCTGCAGGCCCAGGTGCCGGCCGCCCGGGTGTTTCCGCATTCGGCCCGGGCTTCCGACGCCCACCCGGACGAGGTGCGCATCGCCTTCGACGGCGACGCGGTGATCTTCTCCGACGAAGCCGAGCGGGTCTTCCAGAGCGATGGCCTGGCCGCCTTCCAGGCCCACGAGGCCGACCGGGTGGGCACCCCCCTCGCGCCCGGGCCGTTCAAGCCGCTGCTGGAGGCGCTGCAGCGGCTGCAGCAGGAGCCCACCGGCCGCATGCGGCTGCGCACCGCGCTGGTCACCGCGCGCAGCGCGCCGGCCCATGAGCGGGCGCTGCGCACGCTGATGGACTGGAAGATCGAGCTGGACGAGGCGATGTTCCTGGGCGGGCTGGCCAAGGGCGCCTTCCTGCGCGAGTTCGAACCGGACTTCTTCTTCGACGACCAGACCGGCCACATCGAGAACGCCGCGCCGCATGTGCCCGCCGGCCTGGTGGCCGCGGGCATTTCCAACTTGCTGCAGCCTTGAGGCGCGGCGCCGCCCGGGCACCCGCACCCGCACCCGAACCGACACCCCATGAAGCTTTCCCGCCTGTGGCAGCCCCGGCGCGCCGTGTTCTGGATGATGGTGGTGTTCAACCTGCTCAGCAGCGGCCTGACGCTGGCCATGCGCTCGCAGCCCTGGTCGGACGGCGCGATGCTGTTCCTGGGCGGCCTGGCGCTGGCGAACTCGCTGTGCGGCCTCTGGCTTGCGGTGAGGCTGCTCAAGGGCGAGTGAGCAAGGGCGCCGGCGCCCCCCCGAAGGGCTCATCCCGGCGGCGCCATCGCCTGGCGCAGCCCGGCCAGGTCGAGCACCCGCACGCCGCCGTAGTCCACCGCGATCAACGAGCGGGCCTGCAGCGAACGCAGCGCCTCGTTCACCCGCTGGCGTGACAGCCCCACCAGGTAGCCCAGTTCCTGCTGGGTGATGCGCAGCACCGAGCGCACGCCGGGGTAGAGCGTGGGGTGGAACAGCGCGGCCAGGCTTCGCGCCACCCGTGCGTCGGCGTCGCTCAGGCGGTCGATCTCGCGGGCGGCGATGAACTGGCCCAGCCGCTCGTTGAGCTGGTTCATCACGAAGCGGTTGAAGGGAATGCTGCGGTCCACCAGCCAGTGGAAGGTGTCCACCGTGATGCCGGCGACGCGGCTGCGACGCAGCGCCTGGATGTTGTAGCGGTAGCTCTCCCGCTTGAGCACCGTGCCCTCGCCGAACCATCCCCCGGGCGGAATGCCGGTGAAGGTGATGGGCACCCCCATCGCGGAGTCGTTGCTCATCTTGAGCAGGCCGTCGATGACGCCGAACCAGTAGGTCGCCGGCCGCCCCACGCGGCAGAGGAATTCGCCGGGCAGCACCTCCACCACCCGCAGGTCGCCCGCCACGCGCTCGCGCTCGTCGCCGGCCAGCACCGACAGCCACGGGATGTCGGCCAGTTCCTCGGGCGAGGGCGAGCGGGCGCGCTGGCGCAAGGCCGGTGCCAGCGGCTTGCCCGCCCGCGCATCCACCGGCCCGGAAGGCGCGGCCCGGCCCGAGGCTGCAGGCGGAATTCGCGAGGGTCGTGGCACGGGCATAGGGAAAGTCCTGTCCGGTGTGACCCGCGGATTGTCGTCACGCAGACAACTTGACGTCAAAGCCCTTCCTACATTGCGGACACGCGCCGGGTCCGTCTTCGGTGCGCCATTCGATGCGGACGACCGCACGCCAGGAGAACCCGTGCAGGACACTTTCCCCCGTCTGTTGCTCGACCACGCCCAGCGGCGCCCCACGGCGCCCGCCTTGAGGGAGAAATCCCTGGGCATCTGGAACACCTTCGACTGGTCCACGCTCGCCGAGCTGGTGCGCGATCTCGCCGAAGGCCTGCACGCCGCGGGGCTGCAGCGCGGGGGCCACCTGGTGGTGGTGGGCGAGAACCGCCCGCGGCTGTATGCCGCGATGCTCGCGGCGCAGTCGCTGGGTGCGGTGGCCGTGCCGCTGTACCAGGACGCCGCGGCCACCGAGTTCACCTTCCCCATGGCCAATGCCGAGGTCCGGCACGCCATCGTGGAAGACCAGGAGCAGGTGGACAAGATGCTCGAGGTGCGCGAGAAGCACCCCACGCTCGAGCACATCTGGTACGACGACCCCCGCGGCCTGCGCCACTACCGCGAATCGGGCGTGTCGCCGCTCGATGCGCTGCTGGAGTCCGGCCGTGCGGCCCGCGCCGCCGGCTCGCGCGTGTTCGAGCGCGAGGTGGCCGCCGGCCGGGGCGACGACGTGGCCGCGATGTTCTTCACCTCGGGCACCACCGGCACGCCCAAGGGCGTGGTCCACACCCACGCATCGCTGCTCGATCGCGCACGGGCCGGCGCCCGCTTCGACAAGCTCACCGAGGCCGAGGACGTGCTGGCCTACCTGCCGGCGGCGTGGATCGGCCAGAACGTGTTCAGCTACGGCCAGTGGCTCGCCTGCGGCTATGTCGTGAACTGCCCGGAGTCGTCCGAGACGGTCACCATCGACATGAAGGAGATCGGGCCCACCTATTACTTCGCGCCGCCGCGCGTGTTCGAGGCCCTGCTCACCAGCGTGACCATCCGCATGGAGGACGCCGGCCCGCTCAAGCGCTGGCTCTACGGCCGGGCAATGGCCCTGGCCAGCCGCGTAGGGCCCGCGCGCATGGACGGCCAGAAGGTCGGTGGCCTGGACGGGCTGCTCTATGCGCTGTGCGACTTCGCCGTCTACGGCCCGCTGCGCAACACCCTGGGCCTGAGCCGGGTGCGGGTGGCCTACACGGCCGGCGAGGCCATCGGGCCGGACCTCTTCACCTTCTATCGCTCCATCGGGGTGAACCTCAAGCAGCTGTACGGCTCCACCGAGACGGCCGTGTTCGTCTGCCTGCAGCCCGACCACGAAGCCCGCGCCGACACCGTGGGCGTGCCCATCGACGGCGTGGAGCTGCAGGTGGCGGCCAACGGCGAGATCCTGGTGCGCTCGCCCGGCCTGCTCAAGGGCTACTACAAGAACCCGCAGGCCACCGCCGAGGTGCTCACCGAGGACGGCTGGTACCGCACCGGCGATGCAGGCTTCCTCGACGCCCACGGCCACCTGAAGATCATCGACCGCGCCAAGGACGTGGGCAAGCTCGCCGGCGGCGCGTTCGACGGCGCGCTCTTCGCCCCCAAGTACGTGGAGAACAAGCTCAAGTTCTTCCCCTTCATCAAGGAAGCCGTGGCCTTCGGCGACGGGCGCGACCGGGTGTGCGCCTTCCTGAACATCGACATGCCCGCGGTGGGCAACTGGGCCGAGCGGCGCAACCTGCCCTACGGCGGCTACACCGATCTGGCCAGCAAGCCCGAGGTGATCGAACTGCTCAAGGACTGCGTGCAGCAGGTCAACGCCGACCTGGCCACCGATGAGCGCCTGGCGGGCAGCCAGGTCAGCCGCTTCCTCGTGCTGCACAAGGAACTGGACGCCGACGACGGCGAGCTCACCCGCACCCGCAAGGTGCGCCGCGGCTTCATCGCGCAGAAGTACGGCGTGCTGGTCGACGCGCTCTACGCCGGCCGCACCGAGCAGCACATCGAGACGGCTGTCACCTTCGAGGACGGCCGCACCGGCAGCGTCTCGGCCACCCTGAAGCTCGTGGATGTGCCGGTGCTGCCGGCCGTGAGGAGGGCCGCATGAACGCCGCCGTGGAAGCCGTGGGAGCCCTGCAGGCCGCAGCCGAGGGCGACAACTCAGGACGCCGGGCCATCGGCGAGGTGGTGCTCGAGGTGAAGAACATCTCGCTGCGCTTCGGGGGCGTCAAGGCGCTGACCGACATCAGCTTCGACGTGCGCGAGCACGAGGTGCGCGCCATCATCGGCCCGAACGGGGCGGGCAAGAGCTCGATGCTGAACTGCATCAACGGGGTCTACACCCCGCAGGAGGGCTCGATCACCTTCCGCGGCCAGACCTTCGGCCACATGAACCGCCGCCAGGTGGCCGAAATGGGCGTGGCCCGCACCTTCCAGAACCTGGCCCTCTTCAAGGGCATGAGCGTGCTGGACAACATCATGACTGGCCGCAACCTGCGCATGAAGACCAACCTCTTCCAGCAGGCGCTGCGCAACCCCTGGGGCTGGGGCGCGGCCGAGCGCGAGGAGGTGCAGCACCGCGAGTTCGTCGAACGCATCATCGACTTCCTGGAGATCCAGCCCTACCGCAAGACGCCCGTGGGCCGCCTGCCCTATGGCCTGCAGAAGCGAGTGGACCTCGGCCGCGCGCTGGCGCTCGAGCCCCAGGTGCTGCTGCTGGACGAGCCCATGGCCGGCATGAACGTGGAGGAGAAGCAGGACATGAGCCGCTTCATCCTGGACGTCAACGCCGAGTACGGCACCACCATCGTGCTGATCGAGCATGACATGGGCGTGGTGATGGACATCTCCGACCGCGTCGTGGTGCTCGACTACGGCAAGAAGATCGGCGACGGCACGCCCGACGAGGTGCGACGCAACCCCGAGGTGATCTCCGCCTACCTCGGCACCAGCCACTGACCCCCGCTCAAGGACGACACATCATGGGATTCTTCCTCGAGACGGTGATCGGCGGCCTGATGGCCGGCATGCTGTATTCGCTCATCGCGCTGGGCTTCGTGCTCATCTTCAAGGCCAGCGGCGTCTTCAACTTCGCGCAGGGCGCGATGGTGCTGTTCGCCGCGCTGGCGATGGCCCGCTTCGCCGAATGGGTGCCCAAGTGGTTCGGCTTCGACAACAAGCTGCTGGCCAACGCCATCGCCATCGTGCTGGCCATGGCGCTGATGGTGGCCGTGGCCTGGGCGATCGAGCGCCTGGTGCTCGGCAAGCTCGTCAACCAGGAAGGCATCACGCTGCTGATGGCCACGCTCGGGATCACCTACTTCCTGGACGGCTTCGGGCAGACGCTCTTCGGCAGCGAGATCTACAAGATCGACGTGGGGCTGCCCAAGGACCCGATGTTCCTGTTCGAGTCGGTGTTCCAGGGCGGCGTGCTGGTGAGCAAGGAAGACCTCTATGCCGCGGGCATCGCCGCGGCGCTGGTGATCGCGCTCAGCCTTTTCTTCCAGTACACGGGCACCGGCCGCGCGCTGCGCGCGGTGGCCGATGACCACCAGGCCGCGCAGTCCATCGGCATCCCGCTGAACCGCATCTGGATCATCGTGTGGAGCGTCGCAGGCTTCGTCGCGCTGGTGGCCGGCATCATCTGGGGCAGCAAGGTGGGGGTGCAGTTCTCGCTGTCCCTGGTGGCCCTGAAGGCGCTGCCGGTGGTCATCCTGGGCGGGCTCACCTCGGTGCCCGGCGCCATCATCGGCGGGCTGATCATCGGCGTGGGCGAGAAGGTGTCGGAGGTCTACCTCGGCCCCACGCTGGGCGGCGGCATCGAGATCTGGTTCGGCTACGTGCTCGTGCTCTTCGTGCTGCTGGTGCGGCCCCAGGGGCTGTTCGGCGAGAAGATCATCGACCGCGTCTAGACGCGGGCGATGATTTTTTCGATGCAGGCTCATTTCGCGCAGCGAGCGGCCGGAATCAAAAGATCACCCTGAAGGCAAACCATGCTCTACCGCGAGAACGGTCAGTTCAAGACCACCTACTCCGCCGACCTGCGGGTGTTCCCCATCCGCCAGGACCGCATCGGCATCGCGCTGCTGCTGCTGCTGGCCGTGGTGGGCGTGCCGCTGATGGCCGACGAGTACATGTTCAGGGCCATCCTGATCCCCTTCCTCATCCTGTCGCTGGCGGCCATCGGACTGAACATCCTGGTCGGCTACTGCGGACAGATCTCGCTGGGCACCGGCGCCTTCATGGCCGTGGGCGCCTATGCGGCCTACAACTTCCTGGTGCGCATCGACGGCATGCCCATGCTGTTCGCGGTGCTGCTGGGCGGGCTGGTGGCCACCGTGGTGGGCGTGATCTTCGGCATACCGAGCCTGCGCATCAAGGGCCTGTACCTGGCGGTGGCCACGCTGGCCGCGCAGTTCTTCCTCGACTGGGCCTTCCTGCGCATCAGCTGGTTCACCAACAACTCGCCGTCGGGCTCGGTGTCGGTGGCCGGGCTGAGCTTCTTCGGCATCCCGGTGGACACGCCGGTGGAGAAGTACCTCTTCTGCCTGGGGGTGGTGGTGGTGTTCGCCATCATCGCCAAGAACCTGGTGCGCAGCCACATCGGGCGCGAGTGGATGGCCATCCGCGACATGGACGTGGCCGCCTCGGTCATCGGCATCCGCCCGGTCTACGCCAAGCTCACGGCCTTCGCGGTGAGCTCCTTCATGGTGGGCGTGGCCGGTGCACTGTGGGGCTTCCTGCACCTGGGCTCGTGGGAGCCTTCGGCCTTCTCGATCGACCGCTCCTTCCAGCTGCTGTTCATGATCATCATCGGCGGGCTGGGCTCCATCATGGGCAGCTTCTTCGGTGCGGCCTTCATCGTGGTGCTGCCCATCGTGCTGAACCGGGCGCTGCCCGCGATGGGCGACCTGGTGGGCGTGACCATCAACACCGCGCTGGTGGCGCATGCCGAGTTCATGATCTTCGGCGCCCTCATCGTCTTCTTCCTGATCGTCGAACCGCACGGGCTGGCCCGGCTGTGGTCGATCGGCAAGGAAAAGCTTCGCCTGTGGCCCTTCCCGCACTGAGCGGCTCCGATGGCGCCCACCCAAACGTTCACGGCCGACGGGCCTCGCTGCAACAGCGCTGACGAGCGCATTCCCCCATCCAGGACGGAGACAACAACCATGACCTTCCGCGCGATTGCCATCGCCGCCACGCTCGCGGCCGCACTCGGCCCGCTGGCCACGACCGGGGCCGTGGCCCAGGACAAGGTGCAGTTCTTCCCCAGCCTCACCGGCCGCACCGGCCCGGTGGCGCCGAATGCCACGCCGTTTGCCAACGGCTACGCCGACTACATGAAGCTCGTGAACATCCGCGGCGGCATCAACGGCGTGAAGACGCTGGTGGAGGAGTGCGAGACCGCCTACGCCACCGACCGCGGCGTGGAGTGCTACGAGAGGCTGAAGGGCAAGCACGGCGGCGCCACCGTGTTCCAGCCGCTGTCCACCGGCATCACCTTCGCGCTGACCGAGAAGATCCCGGCCGACAAGATCCCGATGATCACCTCCGGCTATGGCCGCAGCGACAGCCAGGACGGCGGCGTGTTCAAGTGGAACTTCCCGCTGATCGGCCACTACTGGGTGGCCGGCGACACGGTGCTGCAGCACATCGCCAAGAAGGAAGGCGGCTGGGACAAGCTCAGGGGCAAGAAGATCGCCGTGGTCTACCACGACAGCCCCTTCGGCAAGGAGCTGCTGCCCATCATCCAGGAGCGCGCGGCCATGCACGGCTTCGAGCTGCAGATGCTGCCGGTGCCCGCACCGGGCGTGGAGCAGAAGTCCATCTGGCTGCAGGTGCGCCAGCAGCGGCCCGACTTTGTCGTGATGCAGACCTGGGGCGTGATGACCGCCACCGCGCTGAAGGAGGCGGTGGCCACCGGCTATCCGCGCGAGAAGATGTTCGGCACCTGGTGGAGCGGCGCCGAGCCCGACCTCAAGGACGTCGGCCAGGCCGCCAAGGGCTACAGCGCGGTGATGATGCAGCACGGCTCGGAGCCGCAGTCCGCCGTGGTGCAGGAGATCCTCACCAAGGTGCACGGCCCCGGCCAGGGCACCGGCCCGAAAGAGGAAGTGGGCCAGGTGCTGTACATGCGCGGCGTGGTGGGCGCGATGCTCGCCGTCGAAGGCGTGCGCGCGGCCCAGGAACGCTTCGGCAAGGGCAAGGTCATGCTGGGCGAGCAGGCGCGCTGGGGCTACGAGAACCTGAACCTCACCCAGGCCAAGCTCGATGCGCTGGGCTTCAAGGGCGTGCTGCGCCCCATCAGCACCAGCTGCGCCGACCACATGGGCTCGGCCTGGACGCGAGTGCACACCTGGGACGGCTCCAAGTTCGTCTGGGCCTCCGACTGGCTGCAGGCCGATGAGCAGATCATCAAGCCGATGGTTCGCTCGTCTGCCGAGAAGTACGCGCAGGAGAAGAAGCTGCAGCGCCGCACGCCGCAGGACTGTCAGTCCTGACCCCCCCGGAGGCGCTGCGCGCCTCCCCCCCAGGGGGGCGATGCGGGCGGCCCGGCGGAGCCGGTTCCGCCGCATCCGCTTGATGGGCGCTGGCTTGGCGGCCGTTGGCCGCCAAGCTTCGCTGGGTGGTGTGCGGCTTGAGGGGGCGCTGGCTTGGCGGCCGGGGGCCGCCAAGCTTCGCTGAGGGGTGTGCGGGTGGTGGTGGTGCGCGCGGTTAGGGTTTCGGAAGGGAATTCATGGCGAACATCCTGTTGAACGTCAATGGCATCGAGGTCATCTACAACCATGTGATCCTGGTGCTCAAGGGCGTGAGCCTGCAGGTGCCGGAGCGGGGGGTGGTGGCGCTGCTCGGGGGCAACGGGGCGGGGAAGACGACGACGCTTCGGGCGGTGTCCAACCTGCTGGCCGGCGAGCGCGGCGAGGTGACCAAGGGGTCGATCGAGCTGCGCGGCGAGCGCATCGAGAAGCTCAGCACCTCGGCCATGGTGCAGCGCGGCGTCGTGCAGGTGATGGAGGGGCGGCACTGCTTCGCCCACCTGTCCATCGAGGACAACCTGATGACCGGCGCCTACACCCGCACCGACGGCAAGGCGGCGGTGGCCCGCACGCTGGAGAAGGTCTACAACTATTTCCCGCGCCTGAAGACCCGGCGCAGCAGTCAGGCGGCCTACACCTCCGGCGGCGAGCAGCAGATGTGCGCCATCGGCCGCGCGCTGATGGCCGAGCCCAAGATGGTGCTGCTCGACGAGCCCTCGATGGGCCTGGCGCCGCAGATCGTCGAGGAGGTGTTCGAGATCGTGAAGGACCTGAACACCAAGGAGGGCGTGACCTTCCTGCTGGCCGAACAGAACACGAACATGGCGCTGCGCTATGCCGACTACGGCTACATCCTCGAGAACGGCCGGGTGGTGCTGGACGGTGCGGCCGCGTCGCTGCGCGAGAACGAGGACGTGAAGGAGTTCTACCTCGGCATGGGTGGCGGCGACCGCAAGAGCTTCCGCGATGCCAAGAGCTACAAGCGCCGCAAGCGCTGGCTGGCCTGAGGTCCGAGGCCTGAGCCTGAGCCTGCGCCTGAGCCGCCCGAAGCGCCCCGAGAGCCGTTTGCGACATGGCCGAAGACGAAACCTGGGCCTTGACCCCGCCGCCGCTGGACCCGGCCGCGGCGCGCCAGCAGCTCGTCCGCGCGCTGCGCGACCTGCGGTTCACTGAGCGCGGCCACGCATTCACGCTGCAGGGGCGCGCCGTGTTCGAGTTCGTGGCGCCAGCCGCTGGCGTCGAGCCCACCGAACCCGCAGGGTTGAAGGTGCGCCTGGCGCAGCGCCCCGCCCAGACCCCGCAATGGGATACCCGCACCCTGAAGACAGCGGGCGACCTGCGCCAGTGCATCGACGAGATGCGACGACGCGCGGCCCGATGGTCCGACGACGACTGAACCGACCCGCATGAGCTCAAGCACCCGCCCCACCCCAACCGGCCGCGACGAAGCCCTGCCGGCGCTGGAGACGCGCGCGAGCGCCGAGCGCGAGGCGGCCTGGTTCGCCGCGCTGCCCGCGCAGGTGGCTGCCGCCCAACGCGCGCCCGCCCTGGCCGAGCGCCTGGCCGGCCTGGACCCCAGCTCCATCCGCAGCCGCGAGGCCCTGGCCCGGCTGCCGGTGACGCGCAAGTCCGAGCTGCTCGAGCGCCAGCGCGAGCGCCGCGCCGAAGACCCCTTCGGTGGCTTCTCGACCATCGGCTGGCGCCAGCTGCGGGGACTGTCCGGGGCGCGCCGCGTGTTCCAGTCGCCCGGGCCGATCTACGAGCCTGAGGGCCAGGCACCGGACTACTGGCGCCTGTCGCGCGCGATGCGCGCCGCCGGCTTTCGCTCGGGCGACCTTGTCCACAACAGCTTCAGCTACCACTTGACGCCGGCCGGCTCGATGATGGAGACCGGCGCGCATGCGCTCGGATGCACGGTGTTCCCGGGCGGCGTGGGCAACACCGACCTACAGCTCGAGGCCATGGCCGACCTGCGGCCCGACGCCTATGTGGGCACGCCCAGTTTCCTGCGCATCCTGGCCGAACGCGCCGACGAGACCGGGCGCTCCATCGCATCGGTGCGGCGTGCGCTCGTCAGCGGCGAGGCCTTTCCCGCAGCGCTGCGCGACCGGCTGGCCGAGCGGGGACTGCAGGCCTACCAGTGCTACGCCACCGCCGACGTCGGCCTGATCGCCTACGAGACCGAGGCCCGCGAGGGACTGGTGCTGGACGAATCGCTGATCGTGGAGATCGTCCGCCCCGGAACCGGCGACCCGGTGCCCACCGGCGACGTCGGCGAGGTGGTGGTCACGGTGCTGCAGCCCGACTACCCGCTGCTGCGATTCGGAACCGGCGACCTCTCCGCCTTCCTTCCCGGGCACTGCCCCACCGGGCGCACCGCGCCGCGCATCCGCGGCTGGCTGGGCCGCGCCGACCAGACCGCCAAGGTGCGCGGCATGTTCGTGCACCCCTCCCAGGTCGCCGAGGTGCTGCGCCGCCACCCCGAGGTGGCCCGGGCCCGGCTGGTGGTGGCCGGCGAGATGGCCGACGACCGGATGACGCTGCACGCCGAGTGCGCCGCGCCGCCCGAGGGCCTGGCGCAGGCGCTGGCGGCTTCGCTTCGCGAGGTGACCAAGCTGCGCGGCGAGGTCGAGCTGTGCGCACCGGGCAGCCTGGCCAACGATGGCCGGGTGATCGACGACATCCGAAAGGTCGGCTGAGTCGGCCGCCCCCCCGGCAGCGCGGCCCGCCCGACCGGCTGCCGCGCTGCCCCGTTCGGTGGCTGCAAACCCGCGCCACCGTGAAGCATGACTCCCTGGTGACGATGGGCCCAAGCCGGCGCAGGCTTGACCTTGGCCGCACAATTCCGCTCCCTGACGATTTCCGGCACTCGCCCGCTCGCGGCTGCAGGCCGGCCCCTTGGAGACACATCCCATGAAGATCCTGCAGACGGCCCTGTCCGCGGTGGCCGCCACCGCTTTCGCCCTGGGCAGCACCGCCGCGTTCGCCTACCCGGACAAGCCGGTCACCATCGTCGTCCCGTTCGCCGCGGGCGGCCCCACCGACAAGGTCGCGCGCGACCTGGCCGAAGCCATGCGCGGCCCGCTGGGCAACCAGCCCATCGTCATCGAGAACGTGGGCGGCGCTGGCGGCACGCTGGGCGCGGCCCGCGTGGCCAAGGCGGCCAACGACGGCCACACGCTGCTGCTGCACCACATCGGCCTGGCCACGGCGCCCGCGCTGTACCGCAGCCTGAGCTTCAAGCCGCTGGAGGACTTCGAGTTCGCCGGCATGATCAACGAAGTGCCGATGACGCTCATCGGCCGCTCCACGCTGCCGGCGAACAACTACGCCGAGCTCAGCAAGTGGCTCAACGACAACAAGGGCAAGATCAACCTGGCCAACGCCGGCATCGGCGCCGCCTCGCACCTGTGCGGGCTGCTGTTCCAGCAGGCGGTCCAGATCGACATGGCCACCATCCCCTACAAGGGCACCGGCCCGGCGATGACCGACCTGCTCGGCGGCCAGGTCGACCTGATGTGCGACCAGACCACCAACACCACCTCGCAGATCGAGAGCGGCAAGGTCAAGGCCTTCGCGGTCACCACCAGCAAGCGGCTGACCACCCCGGCGCTGCGCGCGCTGCCCACGCTGGATGAAGCCGGCGTCAAGGGCTTCAACGTCAGCGTCTGGCACGGCCTGTACGCGCCCAAGGGCACGCCCAAGGCGGTGGTGGACAAGGTCAACGCGGCGCTGAAGACCGCGCTGAAGGACCCCGAGTTCGTCAAGCGCCAGGAGGCCCTGGGCGCGGTGATCGTCACCGACGCCCGCACCAACGGCGCCGATCACAAGAAGTTCGTCGAGGCCGAGATCGCCAAGTGGGCGCCGGTCATCCGCGCCGCCGGCCAGTACGCCGACTGAGCGAGCGCCGGTTTCACCATCGACGCAGGGGCGCCTTCGGGCGCCCCTTTTCGTTGGCGGCCCGGCTTCAGCCCAGCGTCACCCGCACGAACTTGCGCTTGCCCGCCTGCACCACGAAGGTGCCGGCGCCCAGACGGAAGGTCTTGTCGGTGATCGGCTGTCCGTCCACCCGCACGCCGCCCTGCTCCACCAGGCGCAGCGCCTCGCTGGTCGAGGCGGCAAGCCCGGCCTGCTTCATCACCGCCCCGATGGGCAGCGGGGCGCCGTCCAGGTTGTGGTGGGGCATGGCCTCGGGGGCGCCGCCCCGCGCCCGGTGCTCGAAATCGGCCTCGGCCGCATCGGCCGCCGCGACGCTGTGGAAGCGGGCGGTGAGCTCGCGAGCCAGCGCCACCTTGGCCTCCTTGGGGTTGCGCCCGCCTTCCACTTCCTGGCGCAGGGCGTCGATCTCGGCCACGCTGCGCCGGCTGAGCAGCGTGTACCAGCGCCACATCAGCGTGTCGCTGATGGACAGCACCTTGGCGTACATGGTGTTCGCCGGCTCGGTGATGCCGATGTAGTTGTTCTTGCTCTTGGACATCTTCTCGACGCCGTCCAGGCCTTCGAGCAGCGGCATGGTGAGGATGCACTGCGGCTCCTGGCCCGCCTCGGCCTGCAGCTGGCGGCCCATCAGAAGGTTGAACTTCTGGTCGGTGCCGCCGAGCTCGAGGTCGCTGCGCAGCGCCACCGAGTCGTAGCCCTGCATCAGCGGGTAGAGGAACTCGTGCACGCTGATGGGCGTGCCCGCGGCGAAGCGCCGGGAGAAGTCGTCGCGCTCCATCATGCGGGCCACGGTGGCCTTGGCGGCCAGTTCGATCATGCCGCGCGCGCCCAGCGGGTCGCTCCATTCGGAGTTGTAGCGAACCTCGGTGCGGGCCGGGTCGAGCACCAGGCTGCACTGCCGGTAGTAGGTTTCGGCGTTGGCCTCGATCTGCGCGCGGGTCAGCGGCGGTCGGGTGGTGTTGCGGCCGGACGGATCCCCGATCATCGAGGTGAAGTCGCCGATCAGGAAGATCACGGTGTGGCCCAGATCCTGCAACTGCCGCATCTTGTTGAGCACGACGGTGTGGCCGAAGTGCAGGTCCGGGGCGGTGGGGTCGAGCCCGAACTTCACCCGCAGCGGCTGGCCGTCGCGCTCGCTGCGGGCGAGCTTGGCCACCCATTCGGCCTGCGGCAGCAGTTCCTCCGCACCCCGCAGGCTGACGGCGAGCGCGTCCTGCACGGCGCGGCTCAGCGGCGCGGCCCCGGGGTCGGGTGGGTTTACCTTTGGATGCATGGTGTGAATGAGTTCGCTCGCCGGGTCGGACGTATACACTCCGACCGCCCGTTTTGCTTGGCCGACGCCTGTCGGTACGGTGCCGCCCCTGGTGCTTCGGTGCGGCGCGCGATTCTAGGGACCGTCCGCACGGTTCCCGGGCCCCTTGTCCCGCCCTGCGCGGTTTCCCGTCCGACGGTGCGCTTCGGTGCCCCCGGCAAGTCGTCCTGATGTCAATGCCGATGCTGCCTGCCGAACTGCCCCGCTGGATGCGCACCGTGCGCGTGACGCTGCGCCGTCACCCCCGGTCCGTCGGCACGGCCGTCTCGCTGGCTCTGGGGGGCTTCGCGATCACCGCCTTCGGGGTGGCGCCGCTCGCACCGGACGCCGCCGAACTTCCCGCCAGGATGGTCACCACCGCGGTGGACATCCCGTCCCTGGCCGCGCAGATGGAAGCGCTGAGCCAGCACCGGATGTCGCTCTATCGCAGCGACACCACCCGGTCGGGCGACACCGCCGACACGCTGCTGCAGCGCCTGGGGGCGAACGACCCCGCCTTCGCCGCCTTCCTGCGCCGCGACACCGCCGCGCGCAAGCTGCTCGACGGCCGCCCCGGCAAGCTCGTTCGGGCCGAGGTGGACGAGTCCGGCCGCATGCTCGGCCTGACCGCCCGCTATCCGGCGTCCAGCGACGGCGTGCCCACCCACTTCAACCGGCTGGTGCTGCAGCGCGATGCGGACGGCCGGTGGTCCACCTTGACGGAACTGGCGCCGCTTCAGACCTCCATACGCGTGGGCAGCGGCACCATCGCCACCAGCCTCTTCGCCGCGGTGGACGATGCCGGCATTCCCGACCCTGTGGCGGTGCAGATGGTGGAGATGTTCTCCACCGACATCGACTTCCACCGCCAGCTGCGCCGCGGCGACCGCTTCAGCGTCGTCTACGAAAGCCTGATGGCCGACGGCGAGCCGGTGGCCTGGAACCAGGGCAGCGGCCGCGTGTTGGCGGCCGAGTTCGTGAACCGCGGCCGCACCCACACGGCGGTGTGGTTCGCCGGTGAAGACGGCAAGGGCAGCTACTTCGGCCTCGACGGCGAGAACAAGCGTCGCGCCTTCCTGGCCAGCCCGCTGGCGTTCTCGCGGGTGACCAGCGGCTTTGCGATGCGCATGCACCCCATCCTCAACACCTGGCGGCAGCACAAGGGCATCGACTACGGCGCCCCCACCGGTACCCCGGTGCGGGTGGTCGGCGACGGTGTGGTCGAGTTCGCCGGCTGGCAGAACGGCTATGGCAATGTGGTGGAGGTCCGCCACGCGCAGGGCCGCTCCACGCTCTATGCCCACCTGAGCCGGGTCAACGTGCGCAAGGGGCAGGCGGTCGAGCAGGGGGCCAACATCGGGGCGGTGGGTGCCACCGGCTGGGCCACGGGCCCGCACCTGCACTTCGAATACAAGCTCAACGGCGCCCAGGTCGATCCGACGACCATGGCCAAGGCCGCGGAGGTGATCACCCTCAGCGCGGCCGAGCGCCCGCGCTTCGAACGCGCCACCGGCGTGCTGCGGGGCAAGCTGGATGCTGCCCGCAGCCTGAACGAAGCGGCTGCCGGCCCGGCCTCCGCCACGGGCGGCTGAGCCAGGCCAGCGCCGGCCCGCGCCCCGCACACTCCCAGGCCCCGACGGCCCCGCGGACGGCCGTGGCAGAACGCTTCATCGGGCTGATGTCCGGCACCTCGCTGGACGGCGTGGACGCGGTGCTCGTCGACTTCTCGCCGCCCCAGGGGCTGCAGCAAGTGCTTGGACACTGCCAGGTGCCAATGGCCGCCGAGCTTCGCCAGGCGCTGCTCGAGCTCAACACGCCCGGGCCCGACGAGCTGAACCGGTCGGCGCTGGCCTGCCAGGGCCTGGCCCGCCTGCATGTGGCTGCGGTGCGCGAACTGATGCAGGAGGCGCGGCTGCAGCCGCAGGACATCCGGGCGATGGGCGTGCATGGCCAGACCGTTCGGCACCAGCCCGGGCTTCCCGACGGCCAGGCCTACACCCTCCAGCTCGACCCCTCACCCTGGATGACCGAGGCGCTGGGCATCGACACGGTGAGCGATTTCCGTTCGCAGGACGTGGCCGCCGGCGGCCAGGGTGCGCCGCTGGTGCCGGCCTACCACCACGCGCTGTTCGCCGCGCCGGGCCGGGCCGTCGCGGTGGTCAACCTGGGCGGCATGGCCAATGTCAGCCTGCTGCCGGCCGATGGCCCCGTGACCGGTTTCGACACCGGGCCCGGCAACGTGCTGATGGACGCCTGGATGCACAGCCGAACCGGCGCGCCTTGCGACCGGGACGGGCGCCATGCCGCCGCAGGTGAGGTGGACGAGGCCTTGCTGGCGGCGCTTCTGGACGAAACCTTCTTCCGGCTGCCGCCGCCCAAGAGCACGGGCCGCGACCTGTTCTCGATGGCCTGGCTTCAAGGCCGGGCAGGCCAGCGCCTGCAGGACTGCCGCTTCGACGACGTGATGGCCACGCTGTGCGAACTCACCGCGCGCACCGTGGCCTCCGCCCTGACCACTGCGCAGGCCCGGACGGTGTGGGTGTGCGGCGGTGGGGCCTTCAACCCGGAGCTGATGCGACGGCTGCAGCGCCACTTGCCTGCAGCCGCCGTTCAGTCCAGCGCCGACGCCGGGCTGCCGCCCGACCAGGTCGAAGCCTGCGCCTTTGCCTGGCTGGCGCGTGAACGGCTGGCCGGCAGGCCGACCACGCTGAGCAGCGTGACCGGCGCTCGGGGCGGGCGCATCACCGGTGCGCACCGGGTGGCCGGTCGCGCCTGAGACGAACGCTTCGACGCCCGCCAGGCAGAACAGGCCGCAGCCACACCCACGCCGCAGGCGCGGGGGCCGCAAGCCCGAGACTCAGACCGAGAAGCTCGATCCGCAGCCGCAGGTGGTGGTCGCGTTCGGGTTCTTGATGACGAACTGCGCGCCCTGGAGGTCTTCCTTGTAGTCGATCTCGGCGCCAGCCAGGTACTGAAGGCTCATCGCGTCGATCAGCAGGGTGACGCCGTTCTTCGCCATCTGCGTGTCGTCCTCGTTGACGATCTCGTCGAAGGTGAAGCCGTACTGGAAGCCCGAGCAGCCACCGCCTTGCACGAACACGCGCAGCTTGAGCTCGGGGTTGCCCTCCTCGTCGACCAGCTGCTTGACCTTGTCGGCAGCGCTGTCGGTGAAGACCAGGGGAACGGGGGGAAGGTCGCCAGCAAGGGCGGGGGATTCAAGGACTGCACTCATTCGGAAGCTCCGGTTGTTCCGCCTGGCGGATGGGGAGGGGTTGGATCGTATCCCCCGGGCAGCCTGCTCGCTCGCGCGCGGCGACACGCGGGCAGGGCCAAAGGGGTCAGGTGCCGCCGCTGGCGGCGAGTTTCAAGAGCGGGCGTTCTTCGAGCGAGGTGGCGGTGAGCGAGCCTTCGACCACCGCGCCGGGATGCATCTCGATGTTCTGGTATCGCACGTCGCCCCGAACACGCGCCTTGGGCTGGAGTTCCAGCAGCACCGCACAGTGCACCGGTCCGTGGACCTGTCCGCTGATGATCAGGTGATCGGCCGTGACCGGCCCGCTGACCACGCCCTTCTCGCTGATGACGAGGATGCTGGGCTGGGCTGGGTCGGCCCTGACCTCGCCGATGACCTCGCCGTCGATGCGCAGGCCTTCGGTGAAATGGAGGTCTCCGCGCACCACGGTGCCTTCGCCGATGAGGCTGCGGATGGGGGGCTGTTTCTTCTTGCCGAACATGGAAAGCCTTTCAGCGGAAGGCGCGGGTGGTGGCAGCGGTTGCCTCGCACCGGCTGGCGCCCGCGTCCATCAAAGCCGGGCCGTCTGCGCCGTGCGCACCGTGCCCTTGTCGTCGAATATCCTCACCTGAACCGCTTTTACCACGGCCCCGGCGGCCGGCGTGAGCAGTTGTTCGAGCCGCGCATACTGCCGCAGGCGAACCACCGCCCGGCCCACATCCACCTCTTCGCTCCAGGGCCTGCCGTTCAGCGTGCCGCTGAGGGTGACGGCATAGCGGCCAGTGAAATCGGCGTCTTGGCGCCCGGGGCGCATCAGCAGCATCTGCAGGCGCAAGCCGCCCTCGTCGCGGGGCTCGACCTGCAGGGCCCGGATGGCGATGTCCTCGCCGCCCGTCGACGGCAGCAGGCGCTCGAAGAAGCCGAGGTCGCCCTTCAGGCGCAGGTTCTCCGCCTCCACCGCCTTGAGCTGCTGCGCGAGCTGCTCGCGGGTGGTGCGCTCGGCCAGCAGCAGGCTTTCCGCGGTGTTGGCCACCGAAGTGGCGCGGTCGCGTTCCTGCTGCAGCGTGGCCAGGCGCTCGTGCAGCTGCAGCATCTGGGTGCTCGAGCGGCCATCGATGCCGGCCAGCCCCTTGCCGAACTCGAACGCCCACAGGGCGAGGGCGGCGCACAGGCCGAGTGCCAGCGCCACCACCGCCCAGCGCAAGGGCCAGGGCAGGTGGCTGCGCACGATCATGCGCGGCGCGCTCACCGACAGGCGGCGGCGCAGGAGTTTCAGGCGCATGGCTGCGCCCTCGCACCCTGACGGTCTTGCGGACCGACCGGTGAGAGGGCGAGGAGCAGGAAGAACCGCATCGGACAGCGTGCCGTCGCGACCCCGAAGGGCACGGGCGGCAACTGCCGGGTCAGCGCTTGCTGAACTGCTTGCGGCGACGCGCGCCGTGCAGGCCGACCTTCTTGCGCTCGACTTCGCGCGCGTCGCGGGTGACGAAGCCCGCGCGGCTGAGGTCGGGCTTGAGGGCCGCGTCGTGGTCGATCAGGGCGCGGGTGATGCCGTGGCGCACCGCACCGGCCTGGCCGGATTCACCGCCGCCGTGCACATTCACCTTGATGTCGAAGTTCGCATCGTTGGCGGTGAGCATCAGCGGCTGCTTGACGATCATGATCGACGTCTGGCGGCCGAAGTAATCCTCGACCTTCTTGCCGTTGACGATGATCTGGCCCGTGCCCTTCTTGATGAAGACGCGGGCGACCGACGACTTGCGCCGGCCGGTTCCGTAATTCCAGTTTCCGATCATTCGCAGGCTCCTCAGAACTCGAGCGTCTTCGGTTGCTGCGCCTGGTGGGGGTGAGTCCCGCCCGCGTAGACCTTCAACTTCTTGACCATGGCATAGCCGAGCGGCCCCTTGGGGAGCATGCCCTTCACGGCCTTTTCGAGGGCGCGGCCGGGGTGCTTGGCCTGCATGTCCTTGAAACGGGTGGCATAGATGCCGCCGGGGAAGCCGGAGTGCCGGTAGTACACCTTGTCGGTGGCCTTGTTGCCGGTGACACGGATCTTTTCGGCATTGACGACGACGATGAAATCGCCGGTGTCGACGTGAGGCGTGTAGATGGCCTTGTGCTTGCCGCGCAGACGGAGGGCGACTTCACTGGCCAGCCTTCCGAGGACCTTGTCGGTCGCGTCAATCACAAACCACTCATGCGTCACCTCGGCCGGTTTGGCGCTGAAGGTCTTCATGGGATGGGAGCTTGGGGGTGAGGGTCCGGTGGCTGGGTCGGGCATCGGGGCGGGGGTCGCGCTTCGGGTGGCGCGCGCATCCGGTCGATGTCCGTCCTTGCCGGTGCCACCCCGGCACGAGGCCACGGTGGCGCTTCCAGAATGGACCTGGATTCGGGAAAAGCCGGCGAGGATAGCACGAAAGCCCGGCGCTCCCGCAGACCGGGGGAGCGATGGGCGCCACGGGCGCGGCGGCTCGGCTACATTGGCGCGGTCGGCTTGGCTTTCGGCCCGATCCCCGGACCGAAGCCCCGTGTCGCCCCATGAACCTCCTGTCCCCGATCGCCACGGCCATCGCCGTCGTTGCGCTCTTCGCCCTGATGGCGGGGGTGTGGTGGTGGCGCGGTCGCCGCGAACGCCGCCCGCTGCCGCTGCCACGGGAGTGGTCGCTCGCGCCGCGGCCGGTGTTCAGCTCCGACGAGCGCCGCGTGCACCGGTCGCTGCGCGAGGCGCTGCCCCACCATGTGGTGCTGGCCAAGCTGCCGCTGGTGCGCTTCTGCCAGCCGGTGAACCCCGACGAGATCGCCTACTGGTATGAGTTGCTGGGCAGCATCCACGTGACCTTCGCGGTGTGCAGCGCCAACGGCCGCGTGCTCGCCGCCATCGACCTGGACACCGAACGGGGCAGCTCGCGCCGCGTCTCGCAGATCAAGCAGGCCGTGCTGGCCGCCTGCCGCGTGCGCTACCTGCGCTGCCCGGTGGACCACCTGCCGTCGGTGGCCGAGCTGCAGCTGCTCGTGCCGCAGAACGGCCAGCCGGTGCGCGCGCCCCAACCGATGAACCCGGCACCCGCCGGCGCGGGCGCAGCCTCCGCCGCGCGACGCGCAGCCCCGCGCGGACGGCGCGAACTCTGGCAGGACTCCACGCTATTCCAGGATTCCTTCTTCGCGCCGGACGTGCGCGAATCCAGCGCGGTCACCGCCTCGGGCGAATGGCTGCCCCGGCCGGGTTCCCGGGCCGGCTCGGCGCGCGGCGACCAGGCCGTTCCGGCGGAGCCGCGCTGACGCCCCGCCCCGACCCCTTCGCCGGCCTGACCCCGGCGCTGGCCCTGGACGCACTGGATGCGTCGGGCTGGCGCGGCGACGGCCGGGTGCTGCAGCTCAACTCCTTCGAGAACCGGGTGCTGCTGGTGCAGCTGGAGTCGGGCGGCGCGGTGGTGGTCAAGTTCTACCGCCCGGGCCGCTGGAGCGACGAGCAGATCCTCGAGGAACACGCCTTCAGCGCCGAGCTGCACGCGGCCGAGGTGCCGGTGGCCGCGCCGCTGACCGACGCGGCGGGCCGCACGCTGCTGCACTTCGCAGGGACGGACCATCAAGCCGGCGAGGCTGCGCTGGCCTCGCCTGCCGCCCTGCCCTGGCGTTTCGCGGTGTTCGAACGCAGGCCCGGCCGGGGCCCGGAGCTCGAGCAGCCCGGCGTGCTGCGCCGCATCGGCCATTTCCTGGGCCGTCTGCACGCGGTGGGCGCGCAGCGCGTCTTCGACGAGCGCCTGACGCTGGACCTCGGCTGGGGACGGGCCGCGCGCGAGGCCGTCATCCAGGGCGGGCACCTGGAAGACAGCGCGCTCGAACGCTGGCAGCAGGTCGTCGCGCAGGTGCTGGCTGGCTGCGAGGCGGTGCAGGCCGCGGTGGGGCCGACGCCCACGCTTCGCCTGCATGGCGATTGCCACCTGGGCAACATCCTGTGGACCGAGGACGGCCCCCACTTCGTGGACCTGGACGATTCGGTGAACGGACCGGCCGTGCAGGACCTGTGGATGCTGCTGGCGGGCGACGCGGCCACCGCCCGCGCCCAGCGCGACGAGATGCTCGACGGCTACGAGACCTTCCGCGAGCTCGACCCGCGCGAGCTGCACCTGATCGAAGTCATGCGCAGCCTGCGCATGCTGCACTACAGCGCCTGGCTGAGCCGGCGGTGGCACGACCCCGCCTTCCCCGCCGCCTTTCCGTGGTTCGGCACCGCTGCCTACTGGTCCGAGCAGGTCACGCGGCTGCAGGATCAGCTGCCGCTGCTGGAAGACGCGCTGCGCGGCGCCCAGGGGCTGCCGCGCTGGGAATAGCCGGGCGCAGCGCCAACGCTCAGGCGGTCACCAGCATCGCGTTGACCCGCCGGACATAGGCCGCGGGGTCTTCGAGCTGCCCGCCCTCGGCCAGCAAGGCCTGGTCGAACAGCACCTGGGCGAGGTCGTCGAAGCGGGGGCTCGTCTCCAGGCTCTTGACCAGCGGGTGCTCGGCATTGACCTCGAGGATGGGCTTGGACTCGGGCGCGGCCTGTCCGGCCTGCTTGAGCAGGCGGGCGAGGTGGCCGCTCATGTCGCCCTCCTCCATCACTAGGCAGGCCGGGGAATCGACCAGGCGGGTGGTGACGCGAACATCCTTGGCCCGCTCCTGGAGCGCCTCCTTCAGGCGCTCGAGCACCGGCTTGAAGGCGGTGGCGGCGGCCTCGGCCTGCTGCTTCTCGGCCTCGTCCTGCAGGCTGCCCAGGTCGACCGCACCCTTGGCAACCGACTGCAGCGCATGGCCCTCGAACTCATGCAGATGGGAGAGCATCCACTCATCCACCCGGTCGGTGAGCAGCAGCACCTCGATGCCCTTCTTGCGGAAGAGCTCGAGCTGCGGGCTGTGGCGGGCGGCGGGCAGGCTGTCGGCGGTGATGTAGTAGATGGGCTCCTGGCCCTCCTTCATCCGCTTGACGTAGTCGGCCAGAGACACGCCTTCTTCGGCGTGGGTGGAGGCAAAGCGCAGCAGCTTGGCCAGGCGCTCGCGGTTCGCGTGGTCCTCGCCCAGGCCTTCCTTGAGCACCACGCCGAAGTCCTTCCAGAACTTGGCGTAGCGCTCGCGTTCGGCGCTGTCCTCGCTGTCGGCCAGGTTCTCCAGCATGGACAGCACGCGCTTGGTGCTGCCCTCGCGGATGGACTTCACGTCGCGGCTTTCCTGCAGCAGCTCGCGGCTCACGTTCAGCGGCAGGTCGGCGCTGTCGATCACGCCCTTGACGAAGCGCAGGTACACCGGCATCAGCGCCTCGGCGTCGTCCATGATGAACACGCGCTTCACATAGAGCTTCACGCCACCGCGCTTGTCGCGGTTCCACAGGTCGAAGGGGGCGCGGGCGGGGATGTAGAGCAGCTGGGTGTATTCGCTGCGGCCTTCCACGCGGTTGTGGGTGTGGGCGAGCGGCGGCTCGGTGTCGTAGCTGATCTGCTTGTAGAACTCGGTGTACTGCTCGGGCGTGATGTCGGCCTTGGCGCGGGTCCACAGGGCTGCGGCCTTGTTCACCGTCTCCCACTCGTCGGTGGGCTTGTACTCGTTCTTCTCGCCGTCCCATTCCTCCTTGCGCATCTTCACCGGCAGCGACAGGTGGTCGGAGTACTTGGAGATGATGGAGCGCAGCTTCCAGGCGGCGAGGAACTCGTCCTCGTCGGCGCGCAGGTGCAGGATGACGTCGGTGCCGCGCTGCTCGCGGGTGATGGGCTCGACCTCGAACTGGCCGCTGCCGTCGCTCGACCAGCGCATGCCCTCCTCGGCCGCAGCGCCGGCGCGGCGCGACTCGACGGTGATGCGGTCGGCGACGATGAAGCCGCTGTAGAAGCCCACGCCGAACTGGCCGATGAGGTTGGCGTCCTTCTTCTTCTCGCCTTCCAGCGCGGCCATGAATTCGCGGGTGCCGCTCTTGGCGATGGTGCCCAGGTGGGACACGGCCTCGTCGGCGCTCATGCCGATGCCGTTGTCGCCGATGGTGATGGTGCGCGCGGCGCGGTCCACGCTCACCCGGACTTCCAGCTCGGGGTTGCCTTCGAGCCAGTCGGGGTGGTCCAGCGCCTCGAAGCGCAGCTTGTCGCAGGCGTCCGAGGCGTTGGAGACCAGCTCGCGCAGGAAGATCTCCTTGTTGGAATAGAGCGAGTGGGTGACGAGGTGCAGGATCTGCTGCACTTCGGCCT
This sequence comes from Rubrivivax sp., assembly GCA_027487905.1. Classification (GTDB taxonomy): domain Bacteria; phylum Pseudomonadota; class Gammaproteobacteria; order Burkholderiales; family Burkholderiaceae_C; genus JAIYCR01. The sequence continues at coordinate 95,169 of JAIYCR010000002.1, forward strand.
GGAAGGCGAGGGTCTGCTTGGTCATGGCGATGGGGGCGCGTGCGGGCGCGCTCTTTTGCGGGGGGAAGTGGCCGACTTTGGGGGCCTCGGCCCCGATTTCAAGGGCCGGCCCGATGCGGCTGCCGAGCAAGCCTACAGGTCGAGCTGCAGGGGCCTGTCGGCGCTTGAGGCCCCGGCGCAGCACAGGGCCACGCGGTGCGCCCGCTCGGCCGCGCTCAGGCAATGGTCGCGGTGCATCGGCACGGCAGCGCCTTCGGCCGCCATCCAGCCGACCACGCAGGTGCCGCACACCCCTTGCTGGCAGGACACCGGTACCTGCACGCCCAGGTCGTGCAGGGCCTGCACCGCCGTCTGGCCCGCCGCCACGTCCAGCTCGACCCCCTGGCGGACGAGGCGCAGGCGAAAGGGCTGGCCGTGGACGGCGGCCTCGCGCTCGCCGGGCGCCGGCGGCGGCGGGGCGAAGTGCTCGGCATGCAGCCGCTCGGGGCTCCAGTGCTGCGGGTGGGCGGCGGCCAGCGCACGGATGGTGGCCATGAACCCGGGCGGGCCGCAGTAGGCCAGGTCGCAGGCGGCGCCCGCCGGGGGCGAGGCGCCCCGAGGGCAGGCCGGCGGCGGCTGGCCGATCAGGCCGGCGAGCACATCGCGCGGCGTGCGGCCGCTGGCCGCCAGGCGGTCGTCCAGGTGCAGCACGGTGACCGCCGCCAGGGCCGGTTCGGCCAGGGTGGCGGAAAAGGCCAGCGCGTCGGCGCGCCGGGCGAAGGCATGCAGCGCCAACGGCCGCCCCTGGTGCACCGCCTGCTGCGCCATCGCCAGCAGCGGCGTGAGGCCGATGCCGCCGGCCAGCAGCATCAGCGGCCCCCGCCCCGGCGGCATGGGAAAGGCGCAACGGGGCGCGCCCACCGGGACCAGGTCGCCCACCCGCAGGCGCTGGTGCGCCGAGCGCGAGCCGCCGCGGCTGGCCGGGTCGAGCTGTATGCCCAGCCGGTAGCGCGACACCGTGGCGCGGCCGTCGGCCTCCAGGCGCCAGCCGGCGCGGTGCGGCGCCTCGGCGATCGAATACGAGCGCTGGAAGCCGCCGGGAAGGTGCAGGTCCACATGCGAGCCGGGCTCGGGCGCTGGAAGCCGAGGACCGTGGGCGCCGACCAGGTCGAACTGGCTGACCGCATCGGTCAGCCGATCGATGCGCGCCACGCGCAGCGTGAGGATGCGCTCCGAGCCGGGCATGGGCATGGGCACGGACGCGGATATCGCAGTGCCTGAAGGCGGCTCAGCCGCGGCGGGCGATGAAGGCCGTGGCCTCCACCTCGATGCGCACCGCGCGCGAGGGCAGCATGCCGCTGACCTCGACGACGGTGGATACCGGCGGTTCATCGGGGTAGAACATCCGGCGCACCCGGTTGTAGAGCGGGTAGTCGCGCAGGTCGGTGAAGTACTGCACCAGCTTGAAGACGTCGGCCATCGAACCGCCCTCGGCCTCGGCCAGCTGTCGGATGCGGTCGAGCACGAACCAGCTCTGCGCCAGCGCGGGCGCCTGGAACACGTCCACCGACAGCTCCCCGGTTTCGCCCAGCGGCCCGCGAACGGCCGCAGGCAGCTGATCGAAGCGCTCGATCACCTGACCGCTGCCGGGGTCCACCGCGATGACGCCGGAGAAGTAGATGAGGTCGCCCACGCGGCGGCTGGCGGCGTAGCGGGCCAGCGGCTGGCCGATCCGGGAGGCATCTGAAGAGGGGGGCATGACGGTCAGGCGCTGGGCGGGGAATGGAGCTTGTCGGAAGCAAGTGGCAGCGCCCGGGCCATGCCGGGCAACCAGCCGCGCGTCTTGCCGGGGTTGAGCAGGCCGTGCGGATCGGCCCGGCGCTTGAAGGCGATCTGCGCGGCGTCGATGGTCTTCATGCCGCCCTCCTCGATGCTCACCACATGCGGGTTGAAGACGGTGCAGCCATCCCGCTCGATCTCCTCGATGAGTTCGGCCTGCCGTTGGGCACCCCGCCAGCGCACGAGCAGCAGCCCGAAGGTGGCCGGCGCTCCGCCCATGCGCGCGAACTCCTGGTGCTGCAGCACCTCGTCGCCCCAGCGCTGCAGCTGGCGCTGCACCACGGCCGGATCGAAAGGCTGCGGATAGGCCACCTGCAGGTAGGTCCAGCCGCGGTCGGCCTTCAGCGCCTGCAGCGTCGTGTGGTTGTAGGCGCATTCCCAGGCCGGGGGCAGGCCCGCGGCGAGCAGTGCCGCCTCGTTCAGCGCGAAGGACAGCACACCGCCCTGGGCGCGCACCAGCGCGTCGAAGTCCGCCAGCGCCTCGGGCGCCACCATCGCAAAGAGGGCATGCCGACCGGCGGGGAAGTGGCCGGTGAGCGCCGGGTAGTATGGCGCGAAGCGGGCGTCCACGGCCGACATCAGGAAAGCGCGAAGGGCCCCGCAGACCGAGCGCTGCGCGCTGTCCAGCAGCTGGCGGTAGCCCGAAGGGCTGCCTTCGAAATGGACCAGTACATGCACCCAGTCGGTGGCCGGCGCCAGCGCGACTTCCACCTCGGTGAGGATGCCGTTGGTGCCATAGGCGTGATGAACCTGCTGGATCTCCTCGCCCTGCAGCTCGATCACCCGCGGCTCGGCCTCGACGGTGACGACCCGACAGCGCAGCAGGTTGCCCGGGTCGCGCAGCACGCCGTGCTCGGTGGAGCCGATGCCGCCGAAGCCCCCGCAGATGAAGCCGCCCAGGGTGGCCACCCGCCAGGTGCTGGGCCACAGGCGCAGCGCCTGGCCACCCTCGCGCACCGCGGCCTCGATGTCGGCCAGGCGTGCGCCCGCCTGCGCCCGCACCCGGCCCGGGGCGATCTCCAGCACACGCATCATGGGCGTGACATCCATCACCAGCCCGCCCACCAGCGGCACGCACTGCCCGTAGTTGCCGGTGCCGCCGGCGCGCACCGTCAGCGGCAGGCCGTGCCGGGCCGCCACGCCGGCCACCCGCAGCACGTCTTCTTCGGTGCTCACCCGCACCACGCGGCCGGCGCGGCAATCGGCCAGCTGCGCCTGCAGCACGGGGCTGTACCAGTGGAAGTCGCGCGACAGGGCCCGCAGCGCGCCCGGCGCGCTGATGAGCTCCAGGCCCTGCAGTTCGGCGTCGATGGGGGCCCAGTCGGTGACGCTGCGCAGGCCGTGGTCGGCTGCCCGGGTGGACGGCGGCTCGGGCAGCGCAGGCCTTGCAGTCAGTGCACCGGACGCCGCCAGCGGCGAGGCGGGCAACGCGTCGGTGTTCACGACCAGGCCGGGGCTTGTTCCAGCCGCGCGAGGTCGTAGCGGTCGACCTCGTCGAGCAGTTCGACGAAACGCTCGGCCACGAAATCGAGCACGGCGCGGCCCCGCTCGGGGGTTGCGCGGCTGGCATTGCCGGCGGCGCCCTGGGGGTTGAGGTCCTGCGTCTGCCAGCCGATCTTGCCGCGCGGCTGGATGGACAGGTATCGGTTCTCCCGCTCCAGCGTCTCGGTGAGGGAGTGGAAATCCCGCAGGTGCTCGCGCTGCACCTGTTCGGGCACGAGGGCCATCATCACCGAGGTCTCGATGTCGCCGGCATGGATGCCGTGCACCTGCTCGCGGGTGTCGAAGAGGCCGCCGGGCAGGCCCAGCGAGAACCAGTTGGCCGCCACCACCAGGATGCCGTGCTGCTCGCGCAGGTCGCGGGTGACGATGTCCATCACCGAGGTCTGGCCGCCGTGACTGTTGAAGATCACGAGCTTGTTCACGCCGCTGCGCGCCAGGCTCGCGCCGATGTCCATCCACAGGGCGATGAGGGTGGTGGCCGACAGCGTGACCGTGCCCGGGTAGCGCGAATGCTCGTTGCTCTTGCCGAAGGGCACGGTGGGCAGGAAGAGCGCCTGCAGGTGGAGCGGCAGCCGCTGCGCGGTGGCCCGGATCACGCCGTCCAGGATGGCCGTGTCGGTGGACAGCGGCAGGTGCGGGCCGTGCTGCTCGGTGGCTGCCACCGGCATCACCGCGATCAGCCGCTCGCGCGCGAAGCGGGCGATCGCCGGGCTGGTGTGGTCGGCCCAGAAGCGGCTGACGAACCCGGCAGGCAGGCCGGGCTCGGAACGGGCCGGGGCCGGGGCAGGGGCCGGGACGGAAACGAGGGCGGGCGTATCGGCGGCAGCGGGCATGGCGGGCGGCAGGCCTCTCGGGGTTGGAGGGCCGGAGCGACTTCGCCGCGCCGCGAAAGGCGCCGCGCAGCGGGGCCGGCGGAGTTCGCATGATGCACGCAAGGGGCGTGCCGCGGCGAGGGCCCTTCCCTTCCCTTCCCTTGCCTTCGCTCCCCTGCCCGCCCCCGCCTTGTCCTTGCCCCCATGCCCAGGGGCGATGCTCGGCGCCGGGCGTCAGGCGGCCGCGCCGGCCCTTGGCAGCGGGTCGCGGGTGAGGCGATAGCCCGCACCGCGCACCGTTTCGATCATCGACGAGCAGCCCGCCGGCGCCAGCGCCTCGCGCAGCCGCTTGATGTGCACGTCCACGGTGCGTTCCTCGATGAACACGTGGTCGCCCCAGACCCGGTCGAGCAGCTGCGAGCGGCTGTGCACCCGCTCCGGGTAGGACAGCAGGAAGCGCAGCAGCCGGAACTCGGTGGGACCGATCTGTATGGGCGTGCCGCCGCCGGTCACCCGCATCGTGGACGGGTCCATCTGAAGCCGCCCCACCTCGAGCAGCGAGTCCAGCGCCTCGGGCGCCTTGCGACGCAGCAGCGCGCGGATGCGCGCCAGCAGTTCGGGCGGCGAGAAGGGCTTGGACAGGTAGTCGTCGGCCCCGGCGTCCAGGCCGGAGACGAGGTCGCGCTCGTCGCCGCGGGCGGTCAGCATCACGATGGGGAGGTCCTTGGTGCGGGCATCGGCCCGCCAGCGCCGCGCCAGCACCACGCCCGATTCGCCGGGCAGCATCCAGTCGAGCACCACCAGGTCGGGCAGCGCATCGCGCACCGCAGCGCTCGCCTGGGCGGAGTCCGACGCCACCCGCACCTCGTGGCCGTCGTGGCGCAGGTTCAGGGAAATCAATTCGGCGATGGCCGACTCGTCATCGACGACCAGGATGCGGGCCATGGGGTCTGGGCTGTTGGGCGCTGTCGTTGCAGAGAGCCCACTCTATGACGCCGCCGTGAAGCTTCGATGACACCGTTCGACCCGCCGGCGTCAACCAGTCTCAACCGGCCACGGGCCTCAGGCGGATGCGCAGGCCGGGCACCGGGTGGGCAATGGGCGCGAAGCGCTGCACCGAACGGGCGTCGGCGCGTTCGAAGCGTGCGCGCTGCAGCAGCGAGCGCAGCATCGCGCCGGCCTGCATGATGGCGAAGTGCTGGCCCAGGCAGGCGTGCGCACCGCCGCCGAAGGGCGTGAAGGCGAAGGGATGGCGTCTGTCCTCGGCGCGATCGGGGCTGAAGCGATCGGGATCGAATCGGTCGGGGTCGCTCCAGAAGCGCGGGTCGCGCTGCGCCGCCAAGGGAAAGACCGTGACCAGGGTGCCGGCCGGCAGATCCACGCCATGCACGCTGAACGCAGCGGTGGCCTGGCGCGACAGCGTCGGGATGGGCGGCACCAGGCGCAGCGTCTCGCGCATCACCGCCTGCAGCCCCGCGTGGCGAGCCAGCAGCGGCAGGCTGGCCGGCCCGTCACCCAGCGACCTGGTCTCCTCGCGCAGCCGCTGCTGCCACTGCGGGTGGTCCGCCAGCAGTCCGATGGCGCTGCTCACCAGGCTGGTGGTCGTGTCGTGCGCGGCCATCAGCAGGAAGACGAAATGGTCCAGCAGCGCCGGCGCGTCGATGAGCTCGGGCTCCGCAGCGGCCAGCGCCACCAGCCGGGTGAAGAGGTCGGGCGCGGCGGCCCCGGGTTCGATCACCCCGGTGCGCTGCAGCCGCCCGCCCAGAAACCGCAGCAGCCGCTGGCGGGCCTCGCGCCCGCGACGCCACCGCGTTCCGGGCAGGGGAAGCCGCAGGATGGCGGCCGAAGCCTCGACCAGCCAGCGGAAATCGCGGTGGATGGCCCGGACCTCGTCGTGCAGCCGGGTGCCGATGAACACGTCGCAGGCGATGTCCAGCGTCAGCCGCTGCACCGCCCCATGCACCTCCACGCCGCCGTCGTCCAGCCAGCCGGCCATCGCCCTGTCGATGTCCGGGCCCATGCGATCCAGGCCGGCGGCCAGTTCGTCGCGGCGCAGCGCGGGGAGCATCAGACGCCGGTGTTCGCGGTGCTCTGCACCGTCGCGCAGGATGAGCCCGCCCGGAAAGAGCTGGCCCAGCAAGGGCTCCCAGCCACCGCGGGCGGAGAACACGCCGGCCCGGTCGAACAGGGCCGTCTCGCTGCCCTCGGGGCTGAACAGCAGCACCTGGTCGCGCGCGAACAGCATGCCTCGGGCCACCGGCCCGCAGCGGGCCTGCACCCGGCGCGCGAAACCCAGGGTGTCGCGCAGGAAGGCGATGTCGGTGGCGATGGGCGCGAAGCCGCAGTGCGGCACGTGGCGCAGCAGCCGCGCGGGCGCCGGCCGCGGCAGGGGCATCGGGCCCGGGGGCTGGCCGAGGGTCAAGGGCCGCGGGTCAATGGGCAAACAACTGCCCAAGGTCGGCGAAGGCCTTGAACTCGAGCGCATTGCCGCTCGGGTCGGTGATGAAGAAGGTGGCCTGCTCGCCCGGCTCGCCGACGAAGCGCACCTGCGGCTCCATGAGGAAACGCGCACCGGCCTGGCCCAGGCGGTCCGCCAGGGCGCGCCAGTCGTCCATGGCCAGCACGATGCCGAAGTGGCGCACCGGCACCGGCTCGCCATCGACCTGGCCGCTGGCCGCTGCCGCGCAGTCGGCGGGCGACAGGTGGGCGACGATCTGGTGGCCGTGGAAATCGAAGTCGATCCAGTGCTCGCTGCTGCGGCCTTCCGGGCAACCCAGCAAGTCGCCATAGAAGCGGCGGGCCGCAGCGAGGTCGTGGACGGGGAAGGCCAGGTGGAAGGGTCTCATGGGCGAAGCCGAAGCGGGACGGATCAGGCCGGCGATGATGCCAGCGCACCCCGTCCTCGCCCATCGGGCCGCACCCCCGGCCGATGTCAGATCGGCAGGCCCGCGTACTGGTCGGCGAAGTGGGCCTGGGCCCGCTCGGAGCCGAAAAGCTCGTCCAGTTCGGCGCGCTGCAGGCGCTGGGAGAAGGCGTCGGTGTCGGGGAAACGGTGCAGCAGCGTCGTGGCCCACCAGGAGAAGCGCTCGACCCGCCAGATGCGCTGCAGCGCGCGCTGCGAGTAGCTGTCGATGCCGGTGGCCGAGCCGCTGCGGCAGCGGTCGATCAGCGCTTCGGCCAGCAGCCGCACGTCGGCGACCGCCAGGTTCAGGCCCTTGGCCCCCGTGGGCGGCACGATGTGGGCCGCGTCGCCCGCGAGGAAGAGCCGCCCGTGGCGCATCGGCTCGGCCACGAAGCTGCGCAGCGGCGCGATGCTCTTCTCGATGGAGGGGCCCGTGACCACGGCCGCGGCGGTCTGAGGGTCCAGCCGGGGTAGCAGCGCCGCCCAGAAGCGGTCGTCGCTCCAGTCCTCGACGCGGTCGGTCAGCGGGCACTGCACGTAGTAGCGGCTGCGGGTCATGCTGCGCATCGAGCACAGCGCGAAGCCTTCGTCGCTCTGGGCATAGACCACCGCGTGCGGGGAGGCCGGCGGCACATCGGCCAGCACGCCCAGCCAGCCGAAGGGGTAGACCCGCTCGAAGGTGTGCAGCACCTCGGCCGGGATGGACCGGCGGGCCACGCCGTGGAAGCCGTCGCAGCCGGCCACCCACTCGGCATGGACGGTGAAGGCCCCCTGCGGGTCGACCCCGTGCACCTGCACGGCTGAATCGAGCAGCCCCTCGATGCGAACGTCCTGGGCTTCGTAGAGCGTGGGCCTGTCGGTGGCTTCGCGAGCGTCCATCAGGTCGCGGGTCAGCTCGGTCTGGCCATAGGCCATCACCTGGCGGCCCACCAGACGGTGCATGTCCAGGTGGCGCTTGTGCCCGCCGGCGACGATGTCCACCCCGGGGTGGACGATGCCCTCGGCCATCAGCCGGGCGCCCACGCCCGCCTGCACGATGGTGTCCACCGAGGTCTGTTCGAGGATGCCGGCGCGGATGCGCGACAGCACATAGTCGCGGCTTTGACGTTCGACGACCACCGAGTCGATGCCCGCCTTGTGCAGCAGGGCAGCGAGCAGAAGGCCGGCCGGTCCGGCGCCGACGATGGCGACCTGAGTGTGCAGCGTTCGGGAAGCGGAATCGGGCATGGGCACTCCAAGGGGGGGGGCGGGGCGGGACGGCGCGCAAGGGACGGAAGCGGCGTAGCGTAGGCAGGCCCGAACCGATTTGCGGCGCTGTCGGCTCGAATGTGTGCGCCTATCGCACAACCCGCGCGATGAACGCACAATGCTGCACACCGTCAACCTGCCCCCGGGAGCCCGCCATGCTCGATCCATCCGACCGCATCGAGGGGCTGGCCAAGGGCCTGGCGGTGCTGGAGAGCTTCAGCCCCGAGCGTGCGCAGCTCAGCACCAGCCAGGTCGCCGCCCGCACCGGCCTGAGCCGCGCGGCGGCGCGGCGTCAGCTGCTCACGCTGTGCGAACTGGGCTACCTCGATGCCCGCGACGGGCAGTACGGGCTGAGCCCGCGGGTGCTGCGGCTGGCGGGTGCCTACCTCGCCTCGGCCCGGCTGCCGCGGCTGGCGCAACCGGTGCTGGACCGGCTGGCCCTGCTGACCCGCGAGGCCTGCTCCCTGGTGGTGCTCGACCGCGCCGAGGTGGTGATCGTCGCGCGCAGCCTGGGCGCTCTGCCCAGCCGCTGGCAGAGCGGGGAGCCCTCGGCCCGAAGCGGCGTGCGCCTGCCCGCCACGCCGCTGATGGCCTACGGCCTGCACCAGGGCGCCCGCCTGGCGGCGCACGCGACTTCCACCGGCCGCGTGCTGCTGGCGGGCTTGCAGCCGACCGAGCTTTCGGCCTGGCTGGCCGAGCACGCGCCCCTGCGGCGGCTGACCGCACACACCGTGACCGAGCCGCGCGCGCTGCGCGCGCTGCTGCGGGACGTCCGCCGCCAGGACCACTGCGTCGCCCACGAGGGCCATGAGTTGGGCGTGCATGCGGTGGCCGTGCCGGTGCGCGACCTCGCCGGACGCTGCGTGGCGGCACTGAACATCGTGGGTTCGCCGGACCGTCTGCAGGGGCCGTCGCTCGTCGAACTGCTGGCGCCGCTGCACGCCGCGTCGCGGGAGCTGCAGGCCGTGCTCTGAGGTTTCGATCCGGGCCGTGGTCTTGCCGCGCAACCCGCTGCGTCTTCAGAAACGGCTCACCCAGCGCAGTTGCAGAAAGTTTTCGCCGGGGTTGGGGGGCCGAAGGCCGCCGTTGGAGAAGTGCTGCAGCCTCAAGGCCAGCTCATGGCGTCCGCGGGCGTCGGGCACCCAACCCACCGCGAGGTGGTCGCCGAAGTTGAAGGCGCTGCCGAAGCGCCGGTCTCCGGCGCGGTAGACCGGCCCGATCAGGTGCGCGCCGATGCCCGCTTCGACGAAGGCGCCGGCGGACGAACCGGCGAAGCGGTAGCGCAGCACGGGCGTGATGCCGATGCGGGTGTAGTGCCCCGGGTCGCCGGCGGCAGGGGCGCTCGGCCACCAGCCGGCGAGCGACGCCTCCAGGTGGGTGGACCAGCCCGAACCGTCCTTGAGCCACCGGTTCGGCAGTTCCCAGATCAAGGCCAGCGCCAGCGTGTGGCTGCGCTCGCTGGCACCGAGCTGCACGGCCCAGGCGTCGGCCGCCCTGGGACGCAGCGGTGCTTGGGCAGAGGCGACGGCGACGGCCCCGGGCGCAGGCGGTTCCGCCGCGGCGTCGCAGGGCGCGTGCTGAGCCTGCGCCAGGGAGGCCGTCATGGCCATCAGGGCGATCGGCCATCCAGACCAGGTCCAGGCCCGTGCCCCGGGCCCATTTCCCCGCCTGCCGCGCCCGCCACCCTTGGTCCGCCTGTCCACCCTGCCACCTTCCGTGCCCTGCAATCGATTCTGCAAGGCAAGGGGCGGGCCTGTGCAGCCCTGCCCGGGGCGCGGCGCTCAGCGGATGCGGAAGAAGTCCATCTCGCCGTTGAGCCGCTCGGCGTTGTCGCTGAGCGAGGCCGATGCGGCGGCCGTCTGCTCCACCAGCGCCGCGTTCTGCTGGGACATGCCGTCCAGTTGCTCCACCGATGCGGACACCTCGGCCAGTCCGGCCGACTGTTCGCGCGCGGCCTGGCTGATCTCGCCGATCAGCGTGCGCAGCTGCTCGGCGTTGCGCACCAGTTCGCCCATGGTGGCACCGGCCTGGCCGACCACCGCCGAGCCGGCCTGCACCTGCTCGACGCTCGCGCCGATCAGGGTCTTGATCTCGCGGGCGGCCGAGCCGCAGCGCTGGGCCAGCGCGCGCACCTCGGAGGCCACCACGGCGAAGCCGCGGCCCTGCTCGCCGGCCCGGGCAGCCTCCACCGCGGCGTTCAGCGCGAGGATGTTGGTCTGGAAGGCGATGCCGTCGATGGTGGAGATGATGTCGGCGATGCGGCCCGATGAGGTCCGCATCTCGGCCATCGTGCGCTCCACCTGCTGGAACACCGCGCCGCCGCGGTCGGCCACTTCGGCGTTGCGCACCACGATCTGGGCAGCGCCCGCCGCGGTGTCGGCCGTGCTGGAGACCGCCTGGCCCAGGCGGTCCAGTGTCGAGGCGGTGCGCTGCAGCTGGGCGGCCGAATCCTCGGTGCGCCGCGACAGGTCCAGGGAGGCGGCGGCCACCTCGCGGCTGGCGGTATTCATCTCGCCGGCGCCGCTTCGCACCTGCAGCACCGTCTTGCGAAGCGCATGGATGGTCGAGGCCAGCGTGGTCATCAGCTGGGCCACCTCGTCGCGGCCCCAGGGGCGGGGCTCCAGCGTGAGGTTGCCGCGGGAAATCTCCTCGAGCTGGCGCGAGACCTCCCGGATGCCGCCCTGGGTCACGCGGTAGAAGGCCACCAGCAGGTAGGCGGCAATGGCCACGCCGAGAGCGGCCATCGACAGCTGCAGGGCCAGCGTGCGCTGCAGCTTGTCCACCCGCTGCGCGATGCGCTTGTCCAGCGCCACCAGCACCCGCTGCATGCCGGCGTACTGCAGTCCGATGGCCTCGTTGGCCGCCTTGACATAGGCGGCGGGGTCGGTGCTCAGCGTCTCACCCAGCACACTGGACTGCACCGTGGCGAGGAAGGCGGCGCTGGCCTGCTGCGCGGCCTTCATGTCGATCTCGCCGGCCAGCAAGGGGTCGGCGGCGATGGCCCGCTCCAGCGTCTGGTCCAGCGATTTCAGGTGACTGCTGGCAAAGGCGAGAGGCCCGACGATCTGGTCGCGCTGGGCCGGGGTGGCCGCTCCGGCGCGCAGGATGGCGTTGCCCATGCCGCGCATGCGGCCGAGCATCTCGGCCAGCTGCGGCTGCTTGAAGATGACGCCATCCATCAGGTAGAAGGTGGCCACCTCCGGGTCGAGCGTCAGGTTGGACTGGTCGGCCACGTCCTGCAGCAGCCCGAGCAAGGCGTCCACTAGGGCGGTGTGGGCGGCGAAGGTGGTGACCGAGTCCTCGCGAACCGGCCGGGCCGCCAGCTCGGACTGCAACTGCTGCACCCGCTTCCAGCCAGGCTCCACGCCCAGCGTGCCGCCGATGCGCTCGTGGGTGAGCGCCAGCGTCTTCAGGCTCTCGGCCACCCGGGCCTGCGCGGTGTCCAGGTCAGGTGCCTTGCCGGTGGCCGCGCGCCGCCGGTTCTGCGCGGCGTCCAGCACGGGCAGCAGGGGCTGCACATAGGCCACGCCCAGCCTTTCCTTCTCCGAGAAGGCGATGCCTTCGGCAGCGGTCATGAACAGCGATGCGCCCAGCAGCAGCAAGGGCAGCACGAAGGCCAGCGACACCCAGGCCGCCTTGGCCGGAAAGCCCATGCTGCGCAGCATCCGGATGCCCGGCGCCATGAAGCCGTGGTGGCTGAAGAAGCCGGGTGTCGAGCGGGAAGGCAAAGGCCCCGCGGACACATCGGCTGGCGGGCTTGCGAACGCGATCGAACCCATGGCAACGCACTCCTGGACAGTTGTGCGTGCTGCTTCGGCGCCAGGCCGCTCCACTTGAGCCTGGACAGGCGCGAAGAAGCCCCGAGCGTGAACCACGCCCGGGCTGCGGGGCTCAGCGCCCGGGTTTCCAGCGCCGCAGCAGCAGCGCACTGGCCACCACGCTGACGCTGCTGAAGGCCATGGCGGCGCCCGCGACCACCGGGCTGAGCAGGCCGAGCGCCGCCAGCGGAATGCCCACCGCGTTGTAGCCGAAGGCCCAGAAGAGGTTGTGGCGGATCTTGCTCACCGTGCGGCGAGAAATGTCGAGCGCCGCGGCCACGTGGGTCGGGTCGCCTCGCATCAGCGTGATGCCGGCGGCCTGCATGGCCACATCGGTGCCGGTGGACATGGCCATGCCCACGTCCGCGGCAGCCAGGGCCGGCGCGTCGTTGATGCCGTCGCCCACCATGGCCACCACATGGCCCTCTTCGCGCAGCCGAGCGACGATCTCGGCTTTGCGCCCGGGCAGCACACCGGCCTCCACCGCATCCAGGCCCAGGGCCCGCCCCACCGCCTCGCCGCTGCCCCGGTTGTCGCCGGTGACCAGCACCGTGCGGATGCCGGCGTGGCGCAGGCGCTGCACGGCCCCGGCGGACTGCGGCTTGAGCGCATCCCCGAACACGAAGAGGCCCAGCAGGCGCGCCGGCATCGAGGCCTGCGATTCGGAGGTCTGCGATTCCGAGGCCAGCAGCCACGACACGGTGCGCCCGTCCGCCTCGGCGCGCCGGGCCGCGTCGCCCAGAGCGCTGCGGTCGACGCCCAGTTCGTCCATCCAGGCGCCACTGCCCAGGCGCAGCCATTGGCCTGCGACCCGGCCTTCGATGCCCCGGCCGGGCACCGCGCGGGTGTTCTCGGCCGCTGGCACCGACAGCCCCTGGGCACCGGCGGTCTGCACCACCGCCCGCCCCAGCGGGTGCTCACTCGTTGCCTGCAGCGCTGCGGCCAGGGTCAGAGCCAATGCCTGGGCCTGGGCCTGGGCCTGGGCATCCCCCGGCGCCCCGGTGCTTCCGAAGGCCTCGGCGGGCGCCTGAACCGACAGCAGCGCCGGACGCCCTTCGGTCAGGGTGCCGGTCTTGTCGAAGGCCACCAGATCGACCCGCCAGGCGGTCTCCAGCGCCTGCGCATCCTGGATCAGGATGCCGTGGCGCGCGGCCACGCCGGTGCCCACCAGGATGGCCGTGGGCGTGGCCAGGCCCAAGGCACAGGGGCAGGCGATGACGAGCACCGACACCGCGTTGACGATGGCCCGCTCCCAGCCGCCACCGCCCAGGCCCCAGGCCAGCAAGGTCAGCAGCGCCACCCCCAGCACCACCGGCACGAAGACGGCGCTCACCCGGTCGACCTGACGCTGGATGGGCGCCTTCTTCGCCTGCGCGGATTCCACCAGCCGCACGATGCGCGCGAGCGTGGACTCCGCCCCGACGGCCGTCGTGCGCAGCAGCAGCGATCCCGCGCCGTTGATCGATCCACCCGTGACGCGGCTGCCCGGCGCCTTGTGCACCGGAAGGCTTTCGCCGGTGATGAGCGACTCGTCCGCGTCGCTGTTCCCCTCGGCGACGATGCCGTCCACCGGCAGGCGCTCACCCGGCCGGACGACGACGAGATCGCCCGGCCTGACCTCGGCGATCGGCACCTCGCGGTCGCAAGCCGGGCCGTCGCCGCGGCGCACCCGCGCGCGCAGCGGGCGCAGGGCCTGCAAGGCCCGGATGGCTTCGGTCGTCTGGCGCTTGGCACGCGCCTCGAGCCACTTGCCCAGCAGCACGAGGGTGACGACCACCGACGAGGCTTCGAAGTAGAGGTGCGGCGCGGCGGCAGGCCCGTGGCCCGCGGGATGGGAGGCGGCGGCGGCACCCCACAGCGGCGCCAGCCACAGGTACAGGCTCAGCCCGTAGGCGGCCGAGGTGCCCAGCGCCACCAGCAGGTCCATGTTGCCGGTGCCCGAGCGCAGCGCCTTCCAGCCGGCGCGGTAGAAGCGCGCGCCCAGCACGAACTGCACCGGCGTTGCCAGCAGCCACTGCCACAGCGGCGGGAGCATGGCATCCACGCCCCAGGGCATCAGCAGCATGGGCAGCGCCAGCGGCAAGCTCAGCCCGATGGCCGCGATCAGCGTCCAGCGCTCGCCAAGGGCCCGAGGCGACACGGCCTTGGTGGCTGTAGCGGCGGCGGCATCGGCTGGGAACGCAGCGTCGGCTGAATCAGCCGACGGCCGCAGCGTGGCCGGGTAGCCCGCCCGCTCGAGCGCTGCCAGCAGATCGGCCACGACATCGGACACGACATCCGACACCGAGGCCGGCGCGGGGTCGGCCGCTGACGAAGCGGCGCCAGGGGCCGGCGGCGGGCGCTGCCACTGGACCTGAGCGGTCTCGGTGGCCAGGTTCACCGTGGCCTGGGTCACGCCAGCAACCGCCTGCAGCGCGCGCTCCACCCGCAGCACGCAGGACGCGCAGGTCATGCCCTCGATGACGAACTCCAGCGCAACCGGCCCGGACGACGATGTGCGTTCAGGCGCCGGCTGCGGGCCGGCCAGCGAAGGGGCGGCGGTGAGGGTCACCGTCAGAGTTTGCGGCCACGGGCCTGGAATGCAAGGGGCCTGGCGACGTCAAGGTCGACAAGGTTCGCCCCGGGCGTCAAGGCGACGCGGCGGCCCCCCGCGCCAGCCGAAGCCCGGTGAACTGCCAGCGCGCCTGCGGCGCAAAGAAGTTGCGGTAACTCGCCCGCACATGGCCCCGGGGCGTCGCGCAGGACCCGCCCCGCAGCACGTACTGGCCGTTCATGAACTTGCCGTTGTACTCGCCCAGCGCGCCGGGCACAGGCCGAAAGCCGGGATAGGGGCCGTAGTTGCTGCGGGTCCAGCACCACACGCTGCCATCGGCCACCGGTGTGCGCGGGGCCAGCGGCTGCAACCAGGGGCCGTCGGCGTACTGAGCCGCTGGCGATCCCAGAGGCACCGATGAGTCCAGCGCCACGCGCTCCCACTCGGCCTCGGTGGGCAGGCGGGCACCCGCCCAGCGGGCGAAGGCCTCGGCTTCGAAGAAGCTCAGGTGGCACACCGGGTCCTGCGGGTGAGGCTCAATGTCGCCGTGCAGCGTGAAGACGCGCCAGGCGGACAGCTCGGTGCAGGACGCAGCCGGGCGGCCCGGCTGCGCGGGCTGCCAATAGCCCGGCGCCTCCCAGCCGCTGCGCTGAACCTCGTCCCACCCATCGGACAGCCAGAGCTCGGGCCGCCGATAGCCGCCGTCGGCGATGAAGGCCATCCATTGCGCCTGCGTGACGGGCTCGGTCGCGATCTCGAACGGTTCGAGCCACACGCGGTGCTGCGGGGTTTCGTTGTCGAAGACGAAGCCCGCACCCTCGGCCGGACGCCCCACGCTGCACAGTCCGCCGGGGTGGAACCGCCAGGGCTCGCCACCCGGCACGGCCGGGCGCTTGGGCCGGGTGGCCTGTCGGTACGCCGGCCGGGCCGGGTTGCACGACAGCAGGTGCTTCAGGTCGGTGAGCAGCAGTTCCTGGTGCTGCTGCTCGTGCTGCAGCCCGAGCTCGAGGCGCGTGCGCAGTGTCTGTGCCAGGGGGTCGCCGTCGCCGCCCGACGGCGCGTGCGCGAGCGTGGCCAGCACGGCCTCATCGACCTGCCGGCGGTAGCGCATCACCTCGCCGCGGGACGGACGCGAGATCAATCCACGCTCGGCCCGGGGGTGTCGTTCGCCCACGCCCTGGTAGTAGGAGTTGAAGAGCACGCGGAAGGCGTCGTCGAAGGCCCGGTAGCCTGACGGCGCCAGCCCGTCCAGCAGCACGAAGGTCTCGAAGAACCAGGTGGTGTGGGCAAGGTGCCACTTGACCGGGCTGGCCTCGGGCATGGACTGCAGCGCGCAGTCCTCGTCGGACAGGCCTTCGGCCAGCGCCTCGGTCGCCGCGCGAACCTGGCGATAGCGTTCGGCCAGCGGGGTCAGGTGGGCAGGTTCAGCCATCGGGTTGGTGCGCTAATGGGGCGCCAAGGGGGCACACAGGGCGCTGCGGCAGCGGCAAACCGGACGCCTGGCGGGCCTGAAAGCGCGGGGTCCGGTCATGGGCTGCGCGCCTCCCGCGCAGTGAGCCACAGGCGCAGGTCGAATTCCAGCGCGTGGTAGCCGGGCTCCATATGCACGCACAACGCGTAGAAGGCGCGGTCATGGTCGGGCTCGCGCAGGTGGGCGAGTTCGTGCACCACGATCATCCGCAGGAAATCCTCCGGCGCCTCCTTGAAGACGGAGGCGATGCGGATCTCGCGCTTGGCCTTCAGGCGTCCGCCCTGCACCCGCGAGACGGCGGTGTGCGTGCCCAGCGCCTGCCGCACCCTCTGCAGCCGCGGGTCGTAGGCGACCTTGGCCAGCGGGGGGGCGCTGCGCAGATGACGCGCCTTGAGCGCCGCCACATAGTCGTACAGCGCCGATTCGCTGCGCACCGCATGCGCCTGCGGATGCCGCCGCAGCACCGCCGGCAGCAACTCGCCCGCCTGCAGCGCCGAGCGGACACGGTCCAGGACTTCGTCCGGGTAGGCCTGCAGGTAGGGCAGGTCCATGGGTTCGGACGCCTCAGGCCCGGCCCGAGCGGCGGCTGCGGGGCTGAAGCTTGTCCAGCTCGGCGAACTGCTGCTTGAGCAGGGCGAGCAGCGCCCGGGCCTGGTCGGCGGGCAGCCGCAGGCAGCTCGAGGCCTCGCCCGCGGCGTCGTCGCGGGCGGCACGCGGCAGCACCAGCGCGGCGATGCCCACCTCGATCAGGCCCTTGTCGTGCCGGATGGACTTCAGGCGCTGCACTTCGATGTCGTAGGTCTTCATGGACACGATGATGCCGCGCCCGGCGGCCGCTCAGCGCTGGATGCGCAGCACCGAAGCGCCGATGCCTTCGCGCGCGGTGGTGGTCGAGCCGGCATCCAGGTTGGCCCGGCGCGGCACGTCGAAGTTGGTCACATAGGCCGCGTCGCCGACGAAGACGACGGCCGAGGGGAACTCCAGCGGCCCGCCCGCCCCGTTGCGGGCCACCTCCGCGAGGCTGCCGTCGCTGCGCACGCGGACCACCGCGTTGAGCTCGTTGGCGGCCACCCACAGGTCGCCTCGGCGGTCGAAGGCGATGCCGTCGGCACCTTCGAGCATCGGGTCGCGCGCGAGCAGCGCGGGCGGGCCCAGACGCCCGTCGGGGAGCGCCGCGAGCTTCCACACCGCGCCACGCGCGGTGTCGGCCACATGCAGCACGCCCGCGGCGTCCAGGGCCAGCCCGTTGGCCACGATGGCCTGCTGCGTGCGGCCATCGGGCAGCGTGCGGCTGAATCGCTCGATCTGGCCGATGGCCTGTCCCACGCCGCCCTCGCGGGCCACCCGGAAGACGGTGCCGCTGGCGCCGCCGGACACCAGCACCTGCCCCTGCCGGTCGATGACCAGGCCGTTGGCGCCGGGCATGCCGGTGGCGAAGGTCTGCGCGACGCCCGGCCGTGCCGGGTCCAGGTCGGCTGCGCGGATGCGCAGCACCTCGCCGAAGCCGGCGGCCACGATCAGCAGGTCGCCCTGGGCATCGAAGGCCAGGCCGCCGCCGTTGGCCGGGGTGTTCTGGCCGTTCACCACCCGCGGCTCGAGCCGACCCACGACGACGGGCCTGGGGTCGCGCGGGTCGATGCGCAGCAGGTTGCCGGACACCCGGTCGGGCATGAAGAGCACGCCGGTGCGGTCCGCGGTCAGGTTCTCCACGATCACCGTGCGGTCGGTGCTCGCAGGGTCCAGGTCGACCAGCACCGACACCTTCGGTGGCGCGGACGGCAGCATCGCGCAACCGGTGAGGGACAGGGCCAGCAAGGCAGCGGCGAGGGTCGGGGCGATCGGCTTCATCGGGACAGGTCCTGGGGATGGAGGAGGGAGTCGCACTCTAGCCGCAGCGCAGTGCCCTTGAGATGCCATGGGCCTGCCGGTGCGTGGCCGATGCCGCCGCCCGGGTAGACCCGCCCTTGCAGCCTGGGCAAGGGGCCCTTGCGCATCTTCGGATTGCCCGCTCACCGCCGGGCTCCTAAAGTGCTGCGACCTTGATCACGCCCCTGGCGGCGACTGGACGTTTCATGAAGCCCATGTTCATCGGCGGCCGCTGGCTCGCCGCGCGCGACGGCCGCAGCCTGCCGGTGGTCTCCCCGGCCGACGGCCTGACCTTCGATCACATCGCCCGCGGCGGGGCGCACGAGGTCGACCTGGCGGTGGCCGCCGCCCGCGCCGCCCTCGACGGCCCCTGGGGCCGGATGACCGCCACCGAGCGCGGCCGCATCCTGATGAAGATCGGCCAGCAGGTGCTCGACCACCACGAGGAACTGGCGCAGATCGAGGCCCGCGACACCGGCAAGCCGCTCACCACCGCGCGCAACGACATCACCGTGATGGCGCGTTACTTCGAGTTCTACGGCAGCGCGGCGGACAAGCTGCACGGCCAGACCATCCCCTTCGTGGCCGGACACCAGGTGAGCCTGGTGCGCGAGCCCCTGGGCGTGACCGCGCACATCGTGCCCTGGAACTACCCGGCGCAGACGCTGTCGCGCAGCGTCGCGCCGGCCCTGGCCATGGGCAACGCCACCGTGCTCAAGCCGGCCGAGGACACGAGCCTGTCGGCGCTGCGCTTCGCCGAGCTGGCCACCGCTGCCGGACTGCCCGAGGGGGCGCTGAACATCGTGACCGGCCTGGGCGAGGAAGCGGGCGCGGCGCTCGCGGCCCACCCGGGCATCGACTTCATCTCGTTCACCGGCTCCAACGAGGTGGGCGCGCTCGTGCAGCAGGCGGCGGCACGCCATGCGGTGAAGTGCACGCTGGAGCTGGGCGGCAAGTCGCCGCAGATCGTCTTCGACGACGTGGACGCGGCCCGGGCCGTGCCCATCATCGTGCGCGCCATCATCCAGAACGCCGGGCAGACCTGCACCGCCGGCAGCCGCCTGCTCGTTCAGCGCTCCTTCCAGCACGAGTTCGTGGCCCGGGTGGCCGAAGCCTTCTCCAAGGTGCGCGCGGGCACGCCGGAAATGGACCTGGACTGCGGCCCGGTGATGAACCCGGCCCAGCTGCAGCGCGTGCAGCGCTATGTGCAGGGCGCGCGAGAAGCGGGCATCCCGGTGCTGGCCGAAGGCCGCATCGCCGAAGGCGCGCCCGCTGGCGGCTACTACGTGCAGCCGGTGATGTTCGGCCCCGTGCCGCGCGACGCGGCGCTCGCCCGCGAGGAGGTCTTCGGCCCGGTGCTCGCGGTGCTGCCCTTCGACGACGAGGCCGACGCCATCACGCTGGCCAACGGCACCGACTACGGCCTCCTGGCCGCCGTGTGGACCGAGAACAGCGGCCGCCTGCACCGCGTGGCCAAGGCGGTCAAGGCCGGCCAGGTGTTCATGAACTGCTATGGCGCCGGCGGCGGCGTGGAGCTGCCCTTCGGCGGCACCCGGCGCAGCGGCCACGGGCGCGAGAAGGGCCTGCTGGCGATGGAGGAGATGAGCTCCACCAAGACGCTGGTGCATTACCACGGCTGAAAGGCCACGGGCTTCGACCAAGGACGCACCCATGAAGATCGGCATGGCCGGCATCGGCCTGATGGGCCACGGCATCGCAGGCAACCTGCTGCGCCACGGACACACGCTGGTGCTGCTCGAGCACCCGGGCAACCAGCCGTTGGACGCCTTGCGGGCCGCGGGCGCCACGACGGCGCCCACGCCACGCGCAGTGGCCGCCCAGGTGGAGCTGATGCTGCTGGTGGTGACCGGCTCCCCGCAGGTGGAAGCGGTGCTCACCGGGCCGGACGGCGCCCTGCAGGGCCTGCGGCCCGGCTCGGTGGTGATCGACTGCTCCACCGCGCTGCCCGAGTCCACGCAGCGCATGGCGCGCGCCGTTCAGGCCGCCGGCTCGCGCATGCTGGACGCGCCCATGACCCGCACCCCCAAGGAGGCCGCCGAGGGGCGACTGAACCTGCTGGTGGGGGGCGACGCCGACCTGCTGGACCGCATGCGCCCGGTGCTGCAGTGCTTCGCCGAGAACATCACCGCCGTCGGCCCGATCGGTGCGGGCCATGCGATGAAGCTGCTGCACAACTATGTGTCGCTCGGCATGGTGACGCTGCTGGCCGAGGCCGCTGCCTGCGCCCACCGCAGCGGCGTGGCGCCCGACGCCTTCGTGCAGGTGCTGGCCCAGGGCGGTGGCGGGGGCATCGCGCTCGAGCGCATCAAGCCCTTCCTGCTCGCCGGCGACCCGTCGGGCCTGCGCTTCTCGGTGGCCAACGCCTGCAAGGACCTGGGCTATTACCGGCAGATGGCCAGCGACGCGGGCGCCGCGGGCGCCATCGCCGGGGCGGTGCTCGGCACGCTGGAGGATGCGCTGCGGGCCCTCGGCCCGGAGGGCCTGATGCCGCAGGTGGCGGGGGTGCTGTCCAGGCCCCGGGGTTGACCCGGTGATCGACCGGCGAAGACGGGCGCTTGACGGAATTCGAATGGGCAAGTGAAGGGGCCCTGCCTAGCATGGGCATCCCCTTGAACCCACCCGAACCGGAGAGCGCGCCTTGGCACCGACCCCAACCCAAACGTCTACCACCACCAAGCGCCTGGGCATCCTGCGCCGCAAGGAAGGCATGTCGCTCGAGGCGTTCCAGCGCCACTGGCTGGACGTCCATGCCGCGCTGTGCGTGAAGCTGCCGGGCATGCGCCGCTACTCGGTGAACTTCGTCGACCGCGACCGCTTCCCCCACTTTCCCTATGACGGCTTCTCCGAGCTGTGGTTCGACTCGGAAGAGGCGCTGACGGCTGCGCTGCAAAGCCCCGAGGGCCGCACGCTGCTGGCGGACCTGCCCAACTTCGCTGGCGATGTCTTCCCCATCGTGGCCGTCGAGCACCTGATGCTCGGCCGCTGGTGAGCCACAGCGTGCCCGGCACGGCGTCGCCGCAGCGTCGCCTGTACGGCACCGACGAACCGCAGCCCGCGGTGCGCAGCCTGCGCGCCGGGCCGCTCAACGTCGAGCTGCAGCACGACCGCCTGCGCCACATCCGATGCGGCCCGCACGAGCTGTGGCACGCACTGGCCTTCGTGCTGCGCGACCCCGACTGGGGAACGCCCGACCCGGTCATCCACAGGCTCGACCTCGACGATGGCGATGACCGCTTCGAGGTCCGCATCGCGGCCACGGTGCACTTGCCCGGACAGGCCATGCTGGACTGCGGCGTGCACATCATCGGCAGCGCCTCGGGGGCGATCTCCCTGGACGCATGGGCCAAGCCCCGGGCCGACCTGCGGGTCAACCGCCTGGGCCTTTGCCTGCTGCACCCGTTGACCGCATGCGGCCGGGCAGTCGAGGTGGAGCATGTGGACGGCCGGCGAAGCCACGGCCATTTCCCCACCCTCATTCCGCCGTGGCCACCCTTCACGCTCGTGCGCGCACTGCGTCACGAGTGGGCCGACGGCTGCTGGGCGCTGGCACGGCTGGAGGGCGATGTCTTCGAGACCGAAGACCAGCGCCACAACGCCGATGCCTCGTTCAAGACCTACAGCCGGTCCAACCTGGCGCACCGCCCCTACACGCTGCACGCCGGCGAGGTGCTGCGGCAGCGCGCCGAGCTGAGCGTGGACGCCGCGAGCCTGCAGCGGCAACGAGGGTCGACCTCACGACGGTCCGATCCGGCGCCGCCCGTGTCGGTGAAGGTGACCGGGGAACGCCGAAACTGGCCGTCGGTGGGTGTGGAACTCATGGCCGAGGATCTGGCCGAGCCGGTGCGAAGGGCGCGGAACGCGGCGCTGCTGGTCAGGCTCGAACCCGGGCACCTGCATTGGGCCTGGCAAGCCGGCCAGCCCGTCCCGGGGGCTGCGCTGCGCTCATCGATGGACGCTGCGTCCGCCAGGCTCAGGGTGGATGTGGATCTCCACGGCGTCGGCGATGTGCCGCAGGCCTTGAGCGGCCTGGCGTCGGCGTTGGCCGCTTCGGGTGTCGAACCCGAATCCCTGGCCTTGTTCCCGCCCACGCCGGCGGCGATCGGCGCGGCACGTCGAGGCTTCCCGCAGGCCCGGGTGGGCAGCGGCACCCCCCACTTCTTCGTGCAGCTCAGCCGACTGGACTTCCTCGGCCCCGTGGACTTCGCGAGCTTCACCACCGCCTCGGTGGTGCATGGCGCCGACGATGACGAGGTGATGCTCGGCCTGGGCAGCCTGGCGCACATGGTGCGGACCTGGCGGGCGCGGCATCCGTCCGTGCCGCTGCGGGTGGGGCCGAGCGCCATCGGCGCGCGGACGAGCCCGCTGGGAGCGCTGGACCCGGGCGACGGCGTGCACCGGCGTGCGCTGAGCCGACACGACCCCCGCCATGCGGGGCAGTTCGCTGCCGCCTGGGCGCTCGGACATCTGGCGGCACTGGCCGGGGCCGGCGTGGACGCGGTGACGCTGCTGGCGCTCAGCGGGCCAGCCGGACTGTGCGACGACACGCCAACCCAGCCCCAGCGGCGCGCGAGCTTCGAGCTGCTGGCCCGCCTGGGCCGACCCACCCACGTTCGCTGCGTGGACGTGTCCGACGGTTCCAAGATCGCGGCGTTGGCCGTGCAGCAGGGTTCGCAGCTGCGGCTGCTGTTGGGCAACCTCACCGCCCGGCCAGCGGCCGTGACGGTGGATGGCCCGGACCGCGTCGTCGTCGGCTGCGCGCGGCTCGATGCCCAGGCGCCCGGTCCGCCAGCCTGGCAGGACGAGGAACCCGGTGCGCGCGATGCCCAGGGATGGCGGCTGACGCTGGCGCCTTACGGGATCAGCGAGATCCGCTGGGGCCCGGACGCCTAGAACCCGGTACGGGCGGATAGCATGCCCGGCCACTTGCCCCGCGGTCATGCTGCCCGACATCGATTCCCTCGCCCTCTTCGTGCGCGCTGCCGAACTGCGCAGCCTCACCAAGGCGGCCGACGCCTCGCACATCGGCCTGGCGGCCGCGAGCCGGCGCATGGCGCTGCTCGAGCACAGCTTTCGCACGACCCTCTTCGAGCGCTCGCCGCGGGGCGTGGAGCTCACGCCCGCCGGTGCGTCGCTGCTGCCTCACGCCCGCGCGCTGCTGGTGGAGATCAACCAGATGCAGGCGGACATGCGCGACCACGCCGCCGGCAGCAAAGGGGCGTTGCGCGTCCTGGCCAACACCTCGGTCATCACCGAGGCACTGCCGGACGACCTCGCCTCCTTCGCCCAGGCCAACCCGGATGTGCGGCTGATCGTCAGCGAGCGCTGGAGCGAGGAGATCGTGCGGGCCCTGCTGGCCGCTGAAGGCGACATCGGCATCGTGGTCGAAGGGGTGGCTACCGACGGCCTGGACACCTGGCCCTATCGCACCGACCGGCTCGCCGCGGTGCTGCGCTCCGACCATCCACTGGCGCTGGCATCCGCCCGGGAGACCCACCCGGCCCTCGCCTTCGAGCAGGTGCTGGACGACGACCTGATCGCGCTGGAGTCCAACTCGTCGATGATGCGATTGCTGGCCCAGCAGGCGGTGATCGCCGAGAAGACCCTGCAGCTGCGGGTGCAGGTTCGCAGCTTCGAGGCGGTGTGCCGCATGGTGCAGGCCGGCCTGGGCACCGGCCTGCTGCCCTTCCATGCCGCACTGGCACTGGGCACGGCCATGGGCCTGGTGGTGCGCCCGCTGGTGGACGACTGGGCCGAGCGGCGCATGCTGATCTGCGTGAAGCAGCACCGGCCGACCAACACCTCGCTGTCGCTGCTCATCCGACACCTGTCCCAGGCGAGCGAGCGGGCGAGCTGAATCGCACCGCGACCGCGCCTCAGAGCGGCCAGGTGCGGTAGGCCCGAAGCGCGCCCAGGTCGGGCAGCGCGCCCAGACCCGGCCCGGCCGGCACCGGCACGCTGCCTTCGGCCACGGGCAGCAGGTCGCCCACCACCGCTTCGCGGCCCGGGTTGGGGTGGCAGTCGAACTCCAGCCGGCCGCTGCCGCCGGCGGCGGCCAGCAAATGCAGCGACGCCAGCAGCGACACGCCACCGCCGAAGAAATGCGGGCAGTAGCGACGCCGGGCGGCCACCGCTGCGCGCGCCACCCGCAGGTTGCCGGTGATGCCGCCCCACTTGGTGACGTCGGGCTGTATGACCTGCAGCACCCCGTCGTCGCAGGCGGCGTCGAACTGCGCACCCTGCAGGTTCTCGCCGCCGGCCAGCGGGGTGCTGCAGGCCCTGGCCAGGCGACGCCAGTGCTCGAGCGGAGCGTCCACCCGGATGGGCTCTTCGAACCAGGACAGGCGCAGCGGCTCGATGTCGCGTCCGAAGGCGATGGCCTCTTCGACATCCAGCACCTGGTTGGCGTCGCAGCACAGTTCGTCGTCCGGCCCGATGGCCTCGCGCATCGCTCGCAGGTTGCGCAGGTCGCGCTCGTGCCCGAAGCCTGTCTTGAGCTTGAACGCCCGATGGCCTTCGGCGCGGCGCGCTGCCGCGAAGGCCTCCGGTTCATCCGGGTTGATGCCCGTGGCGTACACCGGCACCCGGGCGCGCTCGGCGCCACCCATGAAGCGGTTCAGCGGCAGGCCGGCCTTGCGTGCGAAGAGGTCCCACACCGCGATGTCGATGCCCGCCACCGCCTGCGCGATGGGTCCGATCTCCAGCGTCTGCAGCACCAGCACCTCCAGTTGCCGGGTGAGCTGCTCGAAGGCCTGCGCTGGGTGGGTGAGCCGCTGGCCAACCAGGCGCTCGGAGAAATCGTTGACCAGCCGCGCGCGGTGCTCGGCGCCCACGGCCGGCCAGTTGCACCAGGCCTCGCCCCAGCCCACCGCGCCGTCGGTGTCCACCACCCGCACCAGCACCATCGGCCGGTCACGGAAGGTGCCGAAGGACACCTTGATGGGATGACGCAGCGGCACCCGGTAGGCGAAGGCCTCGACGCTGGCCAGGGTGATCGGTGCTGATGAGGGCGTCATGGACAGTGACGCGGCGAAAGGCCGCGCGTTGGAAAGGAGGGGTAGGCAGGCGGGCCGTGCGGGGCGGCGCCCTAGAGCCGGAAGCGCGACTCGGGCAGGCCGCGCACGCCCGGCTGCATCACCAGCAGCGCGCCGGCCAGCGGCTGCGCGGCACGCTCCGCTGCGCTCATGTGCTGGCTGGCGGTGGTGATGAAGAGCCGGTCAAGGTCAGGCCCGCCAAAGGCCACTGCGGTGGGCTTGTCCAGCGGCAGCTCGATGGTGCGTTCGACCGTGCCGTCGGGCCGCAGTCGCAGCACGCAGGAGCCCTTGAACTGGGCGCTCCACACATGCCCTTCGGCATCGACCGTGGCGCCATCGGGAAAGGCTGGCGGTGTGCTGCGGGCGAAGGAGCGGGCCGCGCCGGGTCGCCCGGCGGCGCGGTCGAAGGGGTGGGCGTCGATGCGGTGCTGCAGCGAGTCGGCGAAGTACATCGTGCCGCCGTCCGGGCTCCAGCACAGGCTGTTGGGAATGCACAGGTCCTGCATCACCGGCTCCAGCGGTCCACGCCCTGAAAGCCGAAACAGCCGGCCCTGCGGCGCACGGGTCAGGTTGTGCATGGTGCTCACGAAGAAACGGCCCTGCCGGTCGCAGCGGCCATCGTTGAAGCGGTGGCCCTCGGGACGCTGCGGCAGGCGGGCGAGAACCTGCATCTCGCCGGAGGCCGGATCGAAGAGCCACACCGCGTCGCCCATGGCGAGCAGCAGCCGTCCATCCTCGACCAGCGCGACGCAGCCCACCAGGTCCGCGAGCGGCCAGGTGTGGACCCGCCCGGAAGCCTCGTGCAGCCGCCGCAGCGCGGGCGCGCGGATGTCCACCCAATACAGCGAGCCGGTGCGCTCGTCCCACACCGGGCTCTCGCCCAGGATGTCGGTCTGCTCGCCCACCCGAACGGGCGGCGGCAGGGCGCCAGCGCGGGCAGAACCGGTGAAGCCTTCACTCGTCATGGCGACGATGCTAGGGCGGACCCTTCCGAGCCGGGAATGCGTTTCGCGTCGACCTGGCCTTCGACGAAATCGAAGCCGGCGGGATATCCCGGATTCGCAATCCGCGAAGCCGGCATTGCCCAAGCGGCGATTCCGGCGCAGCGGGGCGCTGCCTAGCATTCGCTTCATCAGCCTCCGCCGCACGGATCCCGCATGACCAGCGACCACCTCTTCCAGGGCCACGCCCCCCAGCAGATCTTCTCGCTGCAGGGTCGCGTGGTGCTGCTCACCGGGGCGGCCGGCGGCATCGCGCTCGGTCTGGCCAAGGCCTTCGCCGCGGCCGGCGCCACGCTGGTGCTGGCCGACCGCAGCGAAGCGGTGCACGAACGCGCGGCGCTGTTCCGCGACGCGGGTGCCACGGCCACCTCGCTGACCTTCGACGTCACCGACGAGGCCGCGGTGGCCGATGCCGTCCAGGACACGGTGCGACGCCACGGTCGGCTCGACGTGGCGGTGGCCAACGCCGGGATCATCGTGCGCCAGCACGTGCTCGACCTGCCGCTGGCCGACTGGAAGCGGGTCATCGACACCGACCTGAACGCCACCTTCCTGCTGGCCCAGCAGGCCGCACGCCACATGGTGCAGCAGGGGTCGGGGCGCATCATCAACGTGGGCTCGATCATGAACCACGTGTCGCGCCCGCTGCTCACCGCCTACGTCGCGGCCAAGGGGGCGGTGTCTGCCTTCACCCGCGCACTGGCTGCCGACCTGGGCGGCACCGGCGTGACGGCCAATGCCCTCGCTCCGGGCTACACCGAGACGCCCTTCAGCCAGGCCGGCCAGAAGGAGTTCCACGACTTCGTCTCCGGCTGGACGCCGGCGCGTCGCTGGGGCCAGCCCGAAGACCTGTGCGGCGCAGCGCTGCTGCTGGCGTCCGACGCCGGCGCCTACATCAACGGACACACGCTGTACGTCGATGGCGGCTTCCTCGCGGTGACCCGCTGACCGACTGCGCAGCGCATCCCCATGACCACGCTGGCCACCCCCGAAGCAGGAAGCCCGCCCCTTTGGCGCCGCCTGTCCGGACACCGCGGGCTCATCGCGCTGCGCTCCTTCGCCGTCTTCATCGGCCTTTGGTGGCTGGCCCACCTGTGGAAGGCCAACCCGCTGCAACTGCCCTCGCCGCAGCAGGTGGGCCAGGCGCTGTGGACGCTGGTGCAAAGCGGTGAATTGCTGCAGCACGCGGCGATCAGCACCTCTCGGCTGTCGGTGGCCCTTCTCATCGCCATCGCGCTGGCCATTCCGCTGGGTTTCGCGATGGGGCTGAGCCGGCGTCTGGAGGCCTATGTCGACCCGCTGGTGGAGCTGCTGCGGCCCATCTCGGGCATCGCCTGGATTCCGTTGGGCCTCTTCATCTTCGGCATCGGCGACACGCTGCCCGTCTTCATCATGGCCTACGTCGCCTTCTTCCCCTTGCTGCTGAACACGCTGGCCGGCGTGCGGCAGGTGGACGGCAAGCTCGTCGCCGCGGCGCGCACCATGGGCATCGGCCGCGCGGCACTGGTTCGGCACGTGGTCGTGCCCTCGGCGCTGCCCACCATCATGGTCGGGCTGCGCCTGGCCTTCGCCGGCGCCTGGGCCGCCATCGTTGCGGCCGAACTCATCGGCGCGCCCAGCGGCCTGGGCTTCGCGATCGAGTGGAACCGGCAGCTGCTGATGACGCCCAAGGTCTTCGCCTTCATCGCCGTCATCGGCCTGGTGGGCTTCCTGTGCGATGCGCTGCTGCGTGCCCTGCAGCGCCGGCTCACGCCCTGGGCGGAAGGAACGGGTCTCGCATGAGCACGCTGAGCAAGCCCGGCGCGACCGCCCGACCCGAGGACACGATGCCACAGGCCCGGCCCGACCCGATGCCGACGACCCCGGGCACCGGCACCGGCACCGGCCGGGGCTGGCTGCGCTGGTTGGCGCTGCCGCTGCTGCTCGTGCTGGCCTGGCAGCTGTGGTCCCTGGGGCTGCCCGAGAACTCGCCCGCACCGGCGCCGCTGAAGGTGCTGCGCGCCTTCATCACGCTCACCGCCAGCGGCGACCTGCCGATGGCCATCCTGCAGAGCCTGGGCCGGGTGATGGCCGGCTTCGGCGGCGCACTGCTGCTCGCGGTGGTGCTGGGCGGCCTGATGGGCACCAGCCGCGCCCTGCGCGACAACCTCGACCCCATCATCGAAAGCTTCCGCCCCATCGCGCCGATGGCGCTGCTGCCCATCGCCATCCTTTGGTTCGGCACCGGCACCCCCACGGCGCTGGCCATCGTCGGCTATGCGGCCTTCTTCCCGCTGCTGGTGAACACGGTGCACGGCGTGAGCCGGGTGGACCGCAAGCTCGTGGCCGCCGCCCGCACCATGGGCATCCCGCGTACGCGCATCCTGCTGTCGGTGGTGCTGCCCGGGGCGCTGCCCGGCATCCTGCTCGGGGCCCGCCTGGCCATGGGCGTGGCGTGGACGGCCATCATCGCCGCGGAACTCGCCGTGGGCGCGAAGTCCGGCGGCGGCACCTCCGGCGGCATCGGCCAGATGATGTTCGTCTTCTATGCCTACAGCATCGACCTCAACGCCATCGTGGTGTGCATGCTGGTCGTGGGCCTGGTGGCCCTGCTGATCGACCGCGTGTTCCGCTCGCTGGAAACGCGGCTCATGCCCTGGAGAACCTGACCATGAGCGACGGCACCCCCAAGCTGCGCCTGCACGACGTATCCAAGCATTTCGTCGCGCCGCGCACCGGCGCGCGCACGGTGGCAGTGGCCAACGTGACGCTGGACATCCACAGCGGCGAATTCGTGTGCGTCGTCGGCCCCTCCGGCTGCGGCAAGTCCACGGTGCTGAACCTGCTGGCCGGGCTGGACACGCCCAGCACCGGCCGGCTGGAGAAGGACGGACGGCCCATCACAGGCCCCGGCCCGGACCGCGGCGTGATGTTCCAGGACTACGCCCTGATGCCCTGGCAGAGCGTGGTCGACAACGTGGGCTTCGGGCTGCACCACGGCAGCCCGGGACGCGGCCTGAGCCCGCAGCAGCGCGAGGAGCGGGTGCGGCACTTCGTCGACCTGGTGGGCCTCACCGGCTCCGAGAAGAAGTACCCGCACCAGCTGTCCGGCGGCATGCGCCAGCGGGTGGCGCTGGCACGCCTGCTGGCCAACGGGCCGGACGTGCTGCTGATGGACGAACCGCTGGGGGCGCTGGATGCGCAGACGCGGCTCATCCTGCAAAGCGAGCTGCTGCGCATCTGGGGCGAGACCGCCCCGGCCTCGGAGCGCAAGACGGCGGTGTTCATCACCCACGACATCGAGGAGGCCGTGTTCCTGGCCGACCGCGTGGTGGTGATGAGCACCCACCCCGGGCGCATCCGCGAAGTGTTCACGGTGGACCTGCCGCGCCCGCGCGACGAGTCCGTCCGCGGCGACCTGCGCTTCGGCCACCTGGTCGAAGCCATCTGGCGCCTGATCCGCGACGAAGCCTTCCGCGCCATCGGCGGATCGGCCCAGGCGCCTGCCACCACGTCCTGAAGCCCACCACAAGAACCCAGGAGACAAGCCCATGAGCCACGACACCGATCCCCTTGCCCAACCCTCGCGCCGCCAGCTGCTGCTGGGCGGCCTGGCCGGCGCCACCGCGGCGACGGCCGGCGGACTTTCGCTGTCACGTCCGGCCCGCGCACAGGCCCGCAAATCGCTCAAGCTGTCGATCGGGCGCATTCCCTGGGCGGCCGGCAACTCGCCCATGACGCAGTACATGATCGAGAACAAGCTGCTGGAAAAGCGCGCCGCCGAGTTCGGGTACGACCTCACGCTGGACTGGCGCGAATACCCCACCGCGCTGCCCATGGTCGAGGCCATGGTCGGCAACAACCTGGACATCGGCATGTGGGGCAACACGCCCATCATCCGGGCCATTGCGAGCGGCCTGCCGATCAGCCCCATCGTGGTCGGGGAGGGCCACCTGCGCTTCCTGATCACCACCCGCCGCGGCTCGCCCATCCGCAATGCGCAGGACCTGCGCGGCAAGACCATCGGCGTCTCGCTGGGCGGCGATCCGCAAAGCGCGCTCAACCAGATGCTCAGGCACGAGCTGGGCGTGCAGGACGTGCTCAAGGACGCGGGCATCAAGTACGTGAACATGCCCACCCACGCCCAGGCCGCATCGGTGCCCATGGGCGTGGACGCCACCTGCACCATCTCGCCGGCCTACTATGCCGCCCAGGCGTCCGGAACGGTGGCCATCATGAACAGCTTCGGCTACACCGAGGACTGGTACGAAGGCCCGGCCGGCAAGGGCGCGGGCCACCTGCTGCCTTCGGTGCGCAAGTCGCAGTTCTTCCCCGACGGCTACTACCTGCACCGCAGCTTCTGGATCGGCCGCAATGCGCTGATCGACGAGCATCCGCAGGCGGTGGTCGCCTTCATCGTGGCCCAGCAGGAAGCGGTGGCCGCACTGTCGGCGATGGACCCGGGCGCGGTGTCGCAGCTGGTCAAGCAGTACTGGAAGCTCGAGCCCGCCCAGGGCGCGCAGGTGGTCAAGGACGACGTGCTGTTCTCGCGCGGCTGGTCCTGGCCTACCGAGAAGGACGCGCTGGCCGTCTTCGAGTCGTCCAAGTACATGGCCGAGAACAAGCAGATCGACAAGCCACTTACCTGGGACATCGTGCGCGGACGCTTCCAGCGCACCGCGCCGCTGGTCAAGCAGGCCTACGACCGCCTGGGCAGCAAGCCCGCGGCGAGCGAATTCCTCCGCACCGACGTGGCCGACCTGCGCGGTCGCCCGGTGTGGGAGATGGACCGCTGGAGCACGCCGAGCTGAGGCGGCTCCCCCTTCTTCAATCGCAGCTGGAGTCAACATGAAAGTCGGATTCATCGGCCTGGGCGTCATGGGCGCGCCCATGGCCCTGAACATCCTCAAGGGCGGTCACGAGCTCACCGTCTACGACCGCAGCCCCGAGGCGGTGGCCCGTCTGGTGCAGGCCGGCGCCCGTGCCGCATCCAACCCGCGCGAGGTGGGCGCGGCCAGCGAGATCGTGGTGACCATGCTGCCCGAGCCCCAGCATGTCGAACAGGTGGTGCTCGGTGAGGACGGCATCGCCTCGGGCCTGCCCCCCGGCGGCATGGTCATCGACATGAGCACCATCGACCCGGTCACCTCGTCCCGGGTGGGCCGGGCGCTGCGCGAGCGGGGCCTGTGCATGGTCGACTCCCCCGTGGGCAAGACGAGCGAGCACGCGGTGACGGGCACGCTCACGCTGATGATCGGTGGCGAAGCGGCCGACATCGAGCGCGCCATGCCGGTGCTGCGCTGCATGGGCACCGACACCTTCATGTGCGGCGGCCCGGGCACCGGCCATGCGATGAAGATCACCAACAACCTGCTGGCCACGACCATCATGGTGGCCAACACCGAGGTGCTGGCCATCGGCGCGAAGGCCGGCCTGACGCTGGAGCTGATGATGGAGGTGATGAAGACCACCATGGCCTTCAACCACCAGCTCTACGTGGCCATGCCCAAGAAGGCCTTCAAGGGCGACGACAGCCCCGGCTTCATGGTCAAGCTGGCCGGCAAGGACGTGCGGCTGGCGGTGGAACTGGCCAAGGCCTATGGCTTCGACGCGCTGGTCGGCCGGGCGGCGCAGGAGTCGCTGGACCGTGCGGCCCGCATGGGCTATGCCGAGCGCGACACAGCCGCGCTGATGAAGATCCTCGAGGACGAACTGGGCATCCAGGTCCGCCTGCCGAAGGCCTGACGAGCACCACGCACTTTGCCCGGAGCGAGTCCATGCCCGCCTATGTGATCAACGACATGGAGATCACCGACCCGGTGGTCTTCGACCAGTACCGCCTGCTGTCGCCGCCCACAGTGGCGCAGTACGGCGGGCGCTTCCTGGTGCGCGGCGGCGCGGTGCACCCGCAGGAGGGCGACTGGCAGCCCCGCCGCCTGGTGGTGCTCGAGTTTCCCGACCTCGCGCAGGCTGAGGCCTGGCTGGCCTCCCCCGAGTACGCGCCGGCCAGACGGCTTCGGCAGGCCAGCGCCCGCTCCCGGCTCATCGTGGTGGAGGGGCTGGACGC
Organism: Rubrivivax sp.; assembly: GCA_027487905.1. Classification (GTDB taxonomy): domain Bacteria; phylum Pseudomonadota; class Gammaproteobacteria; order Burkholderiales; family Burkholderiaceae_C; genus JAIYCR01. Next base: position 127,239 of record JAIYCR010000002.1, read on the forward strand.
CCAGCCGGCGGCGAGCGTCGCACCGGCCGCCGGCTCCGCGGGCTGATCGCCCCGCACGAACCCGCCGACGACCTTGACGGTGATGGCAGTGATGACGGTGATCAAAGCCGAGCGCTCCTACCTCTTCGTGCCGGCCGACCGGCCCGATCGCATCGGGAGGGCGCTGCAAGCCGGTGCCGACGCCGTCATCGTCGACCTGGAGGATGCGGTGGCGCCGTCGAACAAGGCCATCGCCCGCCAGTCGCTGGCCGACTGGCTCGACACGGCCGAGGCACGCCCGATCTGGGTGCGCATCAACGCGGTCGACGGTGCCTGGGCGCCGCAGGACCTGCTTGCCTGCCGCCATCCGAAGGTGATCGGCGTGATGGTGCCCAAGGCCGCATCGGCGTCGGCCCTGGCCGATGTGGCGGGCGCGCTTCCCGACCGGCCGCTGCTGGCATTGATCGAGAACGCAGCAGGCTTCGGGGCGCTGGACGCAGTGGCGCGCGCGCCGGGCGTGTCGCGTCTGGTGTTCGGAACCCTGGATTTCCAGGCAGAGCTCGGCATCGAGGACGAAGACGACGGGCTGCTGCACTTCCGCTCCCGGCTGGTGCTGGCCTCTCGCCTTGCGGGCCTGCCGGCTCCGGTGGACGGCGTCACGCCGGCGCTAGACGACGAGACCCGGCTGCGCGAGGACACGCTTCGCGCACGCCGGTTGGGCTTCGCGGGCAAGTTGTGCATCCACCCGCGGCAAGTGGCTGGGGTGCACGAGTCTTTCAGGCCGACGCCGGCGGAGATCGCCTGGGCACGGCGGGTGCTCGGCGCGGCGAGCCAGCAGGGGGGTGCCGCGCTGGCGGTGGACGGCCGGATGGTCGACGCCCCCGTGCTGCTGCAGGCCCGAAGCGTCCTCGATCGCGCCGACGCGATCGTCTGACCGATCGCCTGAACTTCTGCCCCTTGCCCACGTCCACTTTCTTCCGCCCCCGTTCCCCTTTCCGGAGTCCCCATGCCCCGCCCCGCCCCCCGACCGACCAGCGCCGGGCCGCGACCGCTTGACGGCGTGCTGGTCGTCGCGCTCGAGCAGGCCGTCGCGGCCCCCTACTGCAGCAGTCGCCTCGCCGACGCGGGCGCCCGCGTCATCAAGATCGAACGGCGCGAGGGCGACTTCGCCCGCGGCTACGACCAGGCGGTGCACGGCGAGTCGTCCTACTGGGTGTGGATCAACCGCGGCAAGGAATCCATCGCGCTGGACGTCAAGGATGCCCAGGATCTGGCGCTGCTGGAGCGCCTGGTGGCTCGGGCGGACGTCTTCATCCAGAACCTCGCCCCGGGGGCGGCCGAACGCCTGGGGCTGGGCAGCGCGGGTCTGCGCAAGCGTCATCCGCGACTGGTCACCTGCGACATCAGCGGCTATGGCGAGGACGGCCGGCTGCAGGGATTGAAGGCCTACGACCTGCTGGTGCAGGCCGAGAGCGGCCTGGTGTCAGTGAGCGGCGCGCCGGGCGAATGGGGCCGCATCGGCGTGTCGCTGTGCGACATCAACGCCGGGCTGAATGCGCTGATCGGCATCCAGCAGGCGCTGATGCAGCGCGAGCGCACGGGCGAGGGCTCGGCGGTGAAGGTGTCGCTCTTCGGTTCGGCCGCCGAGCTGATGGCGGTGCCCTATCTGCAGGCGCGCTACGGCGGCAAGGCACCCGAGCGGGTGGGCCTGAAGCACCCGACCATCGCGCCCTACGGCGCCTTCACCTGCGCCGACGGCCGCGAGCTGGTGATCTCCATCCAGAACGAACGCGAGTGGGGCGACTTCTGCCGCGTGGTGCTGCGCAGGCCCGAACTGCTGCAGGACCCTCGCTGCGCCAGCCCCGCGGCCCGGGTGGCCCACCGCGCGTTCGTCGACGGCGTGGTGGCCGAGGTCTTCGTGCAGCACGGCAGCGAGGCGATCGTGCAACGGCTCACCGAGGCGCAGACCGCCTTCGGTCGCCTCAACTCGGTGCACGACCTCATCGAACACGCCCAGCTGCGCACCCGCCCCATGCCGGTGAACGGCCATTCGGTGCAGGTGCCCGCGCCGCCCTGGCGCGTGCCCTGGGAGGACGAGTGCTTCGCCGAAGCGCCCGTGCTCGATGCCCACGGTGCGGCCATTCGCGACGAGTTCAAAGCCACCGGGAACCCGTAGCATCGGGGCATGACGCCCGCCCATACGTCGTCCCGCCGCCCGCCTGCCGTCCACCTGAAGCCGAGGGTCTCGCCATGACCCGCAGCGCCATCGTCCTGGGCGCCGGCATGGTCGGCACCTGCGCGGCCTGGCATCTGGTGCGCCGGGGCTGGTCGGTCGTGTTGCTCGATCGTCGACACCCGGGCGAGGAAACCTCCTTCGGCAACGCCGGCCTCATCCAGCGCGAGGCGGTGCAGCCCTATGCCTTTCCGCGCGAATGGGGGCCGCTGAGCGATGCGGCGCTGGGCCGCGGCGCGGCGGTGAACTACCACGTCGATGCGCTGCCGCAGCTGGCGCCCCGCCTGCTGCGCTACTTCCAGCACAGCGGTCCGGCCCGCTATCCGCAGGCCGTGGCCGCGCATTCACGGCTCATCGCGCACTCGCTGACCGAGCACGCCCCGATGATCGAGGCCGCCGGCGCTGCCGACCTGGTCCAGAAGGGCGGCTACCTGCAGGTCTTCCGCACCCCGGCGGCCCGCGATGCGGCCTGGGCCGCTGCGCAGGGCCTGTCCCGCGACCACGGCATCGCCTACCAGACGCTCGACACCGACGCCCTCGCCCGCGCCGAGCCGGCGCTGCGGCTGCCGCTGGCGGGCGCCCTGCACTGGACCGACCCCTGGGCCGTGCGCGACCCGGGCGAGCTCGTCTCGCGCTACGCCCGAAGCTTCCAGGGCCTGGGTGGACGCTTCGTCACTGGCGATGCCGCCACGCTGCGGCAGCAAGGAAGCGGCTGGCGGGTGGACACCACCGATGGACCGACCGATGCGCAGCACGCGGTCATCGCGCTGGGGCCGTGGGCCGAATCGGTGCTGCAGCCGCTGGGCTACGAGCTGCCGCTTTTCGTCAAGCGCGGCTACCACCGCCACTACCGCGGCCCCGGGCCGAGCCGCCCGGTGTTCGACCTCGAACGCGGCTATGTGCTCGCGCCCATGGTGCGGGGCACCCGCCTGACCACCGGCGCGGAGTTCGCGGAGCGCGATGCGCCGGCCACGCCCCGCCAGCTGGCCCGTGCCGAAGCCTGTGCGCGCGAGCTCTTCCCGCTGCCCGAGCCGGTGGAGGCCCAGCCCTGGCTGGGCGCGCGGCCCTGCACGCCCGACATGCTGCCGGTCATCGGCGCCGCACCCCGCCACGCCGGGCTGTGGTTCGATTTCGGCCATGCCCACCAGGGCTTCACCCTCGGGCCGGTGAGCGGCCGGCTGCTGGCCGAGCTGATGGAAGGCGATGCGACGGTGGTGGACGCGGGCGCCTATTCGCCTGTGCGCTTCCTGGGCGATTGACGTCCCGTCAGGCAGGCTCCGCACGCGCGGAGTCAGCGGCGGGCAGTCGAAGGCTTGCCACTCGGAAGGCGTGCCCTTCGGGATCGGCGAGCACCGCCTGCCACTGCGCGTAATAGGTTGGAAACGGCGCCCGCAGCACGCGCCCGCCAAGTGCTGCCGCGCGCTGCGCGGCCGCATCGACGGCCTCGGGCTCATCGAGCATGAAGGTCGGGAAGGCTTCGACGCCGGGCGGCTCGGCGGCGTCGGGCAGGGCCAGCAGCGCCCGGGCCGCCGGCGCATTGAAACCCAGTTCGCTGGCGCCGGTGTGAAGCGCCCGGTAGATCGGCGAGCGGGCCGACTCGATTTCCTCGAAGCCGAACAGCCGCTGGAAGAACTCGAAGGTCCGATCCACATCGCGGCACAGGAAGTTCACCAGCATCTTCATCGCGGGCTTTCCTGGCTCACGCCGTCCTGGGGCACTGTTCGCTGGAGGCCATAGGAGCGCGTGTACATCTCGTGCAGGTGTTCGCCCACCGTGCAGGGCGCCCAGCGCGGCGGGTTCGCAACGCTGGTGCAACCGGGCAGCGGCTCCACCCGGGTGAGGTAGTCGGGGCTGTAGAAGAAGGGAACGGAATGGCGCGGCTGGCCGCCTGCGTGGACATTGCGCACCCGGTGTGCGTTGGAGTGGAAGCGCCCGTTCGTCCAGCGCGGGATCATGTCGCCCAGGTTGACCACGAAGCTGCCGTCCACAGGGGGCGCCTGCACCCACCGACCATCGGGCATGCACACCTCCAGGCCGCCGTGGGCGTCCTGCGCGAGCAAGGTCACCGCGCCCCAATCGGTGTGGGCCCCCGCCCCCCAGAGCCGCGGGTCGTCCCCACCCGAGTCGCCCAGCGGGTGCGGCGGATAGCGCAGCAATCGCAAGGTGACCATGGGGTCGCCATGGGCGTGGTCGAAGGTCGATTCGGGAAGATCAAGCGCCAGCGCCATCAACTGCATGACGCGCTGCGACAGCGCGCACAGCCGCGCCACGTAGGCCTCGCATCGCGCGCGCATCCACGGCAAGGCGGCGGGCCACTGGTTGGCCCCGTAGCTCTGGTAGCCCGCGCGGACATAGGGATGATCCGGCGGGTACTCGATGCCGGCGTAGAAGCTTTCCTTCAGATCGGGCAGCGCGGTGGCGTCCAGGGTCTGTTCGCCTATGCCTTCGTAGCCGCGCATGACCGGGGAATGCTTCAGCGAGACGGCAGCCTTCTGCGACGGACTCAGGTCGAAGAGCGCTCTCGCGCATTCGAAGATGCCGTCGATCTGCCTGGGCTCGACGCCGTGGTGGACCACATAGAAAAAACCCGCTTCCTCGCCGGCCGCGCGCAGCTGCCTGGCCACTTCCCGGGAGCGAGGGCCGCCTGGCTCGAGCGCGCCGCGAAGATCGAGGATGGGGATGCTCATGGTCGGCGGGTAGCGGCTGCAGCTTCCTCAAGCGCCACGCACGATCCGATCGGAAGCCGACGGCAGGAAACGTTCGCTCCAGATGTCGGCCACCGCAATGCCCGGGCGCAGGCCGAAGGCCGCCACCGTCTCGTCTATCGTCGCCTGAAGGCGCTGGGGCGTCGCGGCGCCCCAGCCGTGCGCGCGCGTGCCGGCCGTCACCATGGAACCCGCGGTGATCAGCTGCAGGCGCTCGAGTTCGAGCTCCTCGTTGGCCAGCGGCTCGCGAGCCTTGACCGCCGCAGCACCGGCCCGCGCGTCAACGATGCAATCGAGCCAGCCCCGGGTGGACGCCCGGACGAATGCGGCCAGCGCCTGCGGCATTTCGGCGCTGGCGCGGGCGTTGGTGACGATGCCGTTGCCGTAGCTGCTCAGGCCATGTTCGGAGAAACGGAACACCCGCAGTTGATCGGGCGTGATGCCGCGCGCCTTCAGGTTGAGCAGCCCGGTGAAGTAGAAGTAGCCGGCGCCGTCGAAGTCGCCTCGCGCGAAGCGCGTGTCGCCGATGCCCGGGTCCACGTTCTCCCACTTCACCGTGCTGGCATCGAAGCCGTTGGCCCGGGCGAAGGCCGGAAAGAGCTTGCGCGACGCGTTGAAGGGCTGGCCGAGCAAGGTCTTGCCGGCAAGGTCGGCTGGCTTGAGGATGCCGGAATCGCGCCGCACGATGATGGAGTTCGGATTGAGGTCGTACTGCACCGCCACCGCCGTCAGCTTCTTGTCCGGGTTGGCGGTGTTGAACTCGATCATCGTGGACAGGTCGGCGGACGCGGCGTCGTAGGCGCCGCCGGCCACCAGGCTGATCGCGCCGGCTGATCCATTGCCGGTGTCGATGGTCACGTCCAGACCCGCGTCGCGGTAGTAGCCTCGCTGCTGCGCCAGAAGGAACCCGGCGCCGGACGCCTCGATGCGCCAGCCGAGGTTGAACTTGAATCGGGTGAGCGTCTGCGCGCGCGGGCTTCCGGCCGCGGCGAGTGCGAAGGCCGCTGCCGAGCCCAGGACCATAGAACGACGTTGCATCACAGGCTCCACGTTGGGGGGGTGACCCCAGCGGTGCACGAAGCGTGCCGCGCGGGCGGCCGGTGTGCAGCCCCAGCCTGGTGCGCGTGTCACAGCCCTGGCGACATCCTCGCTTCGTGCGCCCGACGCCAGGCCAGCCAGGCCACCCCACCCGCGATGACCAGCACCGGCAGCACCGACACCGCGTTGAGCCACTGCCAGCCCCGGGCCAGCGACACGATGGCGCCCGAGCCGAAGGAGGTGACGGCCATCACCGCGAAGACCGAGAAGTTGATCGCGCCCTGGGCACGGTCGCGCTCGGCGGTCTCGTAGGTGCTCATCGCCAGCGTCGTGCCCGCGGTGAAGAGGAAGTTCCATCCCACGCCCAGCAGGAAGAGCGCAGCGGTGAAGTGGTGCAGCTGCACGCCGGACAGCGCGATGCCGATGCACGCGAGGTTCAGCGCCACGCCCGCGCCCATCACCGGCAGCGTGCCGAAGCGGCGGATCAGGTGGCCGGTGAAGAAGCCCGGCGCGAACATGCCGATCACGTGCCACTCGAGCACGAAGGCGGCGTCCGAGAAGGGCAGGCCGCACTGCTGCATGGCCAGCGGCGTAGCCGCCATCAGCAGGTTCATCACGCCGTAGCCCAGCGCACTGGCACCCACGGCGACGATGAAGGCCGGTTGCCGGGCGATCTCGGCCAGCGGGCGTCCCGGCGAGGCACCCGTACGGGGCGGCGGCACCGGCGGAAAGCGCAGCGTCCACAGCAGGGCCGCGGCCACCGCAGCCACCCCGGCCAGCGCCAGGTAGACCCCGACGAAAGGCACCACGGTGAGCTCGCGCGTGGCCGTGGCCAGGTTGGGGCCGAGCACCGCACCGATCAGCCCACCGGCCATCACCAGGGACACCGCCTTATCGCGCGCGGCCGGCGCGGCCAGCTCACCGGCGGTGAAGCGGTAGAGCTGACCGTTGGCCGAGTACCAGCCGGCGATGAGCGTGCCGGTGCACAGCAGCCAGAAGTTCTGGCTGTGGGCGGCCCAGGCGCACAGCAGCGCCGAGCCGAAGGCAAAGGCAAGGCCGATCTGGAAGCCGGTTCGACGCCCGAAGCGCGACTGCGTCCAGGCCACGGGCGCAGTGCACAGGGCCCCGCCCACCACATAGCCCATCACCGGCAGCGTGGCCATCCAGGCCTGCGGGGCCAGCCACAGCCCGACCAGCCCGTTGATGGCGATGAAGGCGACGTTGTTGGTGAGGAAAAGGCCTTGCAGGATGGCCAGGCGCCAGAGTTGGGGGTTCATGCAGGCCCGCTTCGGTTGGAGCCCCATTGGACACTCAGCAGCACCCCATCCAGGCCGCGCAGCGGTAGAAGGGGCCGAGATCCTCGGCGAGCTCGCCCAGCTGGCGCCGCCAGGCGCCAGGGTCGCCCTCGGCTCGCAGCGCGCTGCGCACCCGCTCGAGCAGCTCGGTCTTGAGCAGGGCCTCGTCCACGCCGGTCACCCGCCCGGCGCTGACCACTCGGCGTCCGCCCGCCAGCACCTCGAGGACGTGGGCGCCTCGACCCCGCGCAAGCAGCAGGTCCAGCGGGTCCACGTCGTCGAAGAGCGCGTCGTCGTCGAGCCGGTCCCAGTCGAGCACGAGCAGATCGGCCGCTGCTCCGGGGGCGAGCACGCCGCGCGGCAGGTCATCGCTCAGCGGGCCACGCACGCTGCGGCGGCCATGGACGGCCGCGAAGCGCCACAGCGAGGCCCGGTCCAGCACGGTGTCGAAGCCCCAGCCGCGGTGCAGCGCATGCGCCAGGCGCATCTCGTGCAGGGCGTCGTCGTCTTCGTCGAAGCTCATGCCATCCAGGCCCATGGCCACGCGGCAGCCCTGGCGCAGCATCTCGCCCACCGGCGCGATGCCTGACTTCAGGCCGAGGTTCGAGCCGGTGTTCACCGCGATGGTGACGCCGCGACGGGCCAGCAGCGCCAGCTCGTCCGGCCGCGCCCAGGTGGCGTGGGCCACGGTGAGCCGCGGGCTCAGCAGGCCCAGCGCGTCCAGGTGCCGCACCAGGCCCTCGGGATGGGTCTCGTCGGCCCATTGGCGCTGGTGCCGGGTTTCGAGCAGGTGCAGGTGCACCGGTCGACCGGTCGTGGCCGAGGCTTCGGCCACGGCCTCCAGCAGCGGCGTGCTGCACCACTGCACGCCATTGGGGCCGTACTGCAGCGTCACATGCGGCGCCAGGCTGGGCTCGGCCGCCAGGGCCTGCGCCAGCGCGTCCACCCGGCCGAGCAGCTCGGCCGGCGGCAGCGGTTGCACGGCAAGCCGCTGGCGCACCGCGTCGCGCAGCGACGGGCGCAGGGCGGCCAGCATCGTCGCGTCGTCGCACAGGCCGATGCCGTTGCGGTCGCGCAGGGCCACCGCGAAGCCGATGTGAACGCCGACGTCGCGCGCGGCCCGGGCCACCGCCAGGGCCTCGTCGACATAGGCGCGGTCGCCCTGCACCCGCGTGTAGTGGACCATCACGTCGGTCACGCCCTGGCGGACGCTTCGGGCCAGGGAGGTGGCGGCGCACAGGTAGGGGTCGACCCCGGGCAGCACCGAGAGGTAGGGCAGCCAGGCCTCCAGCGGCTGGCCGAAGGCCCCGAGCGTGGCGCTGCGGAAGGTGCGGGCGTGGTCGTGCGCGTTCGCCAGCGTCGGCAGCAAGAGCCTGCGGGGTCCGCCGCTCGGGCGGGGCAGGCCTTCGATGGCCGCGATGCGGCCGCCTTCGATGCGCACTCGCCGGTCGCGCTGCGCCGCACCCGTGCCCGGGTCGCCCAGCAGCCAGGCGCCGTCGACCGTGGCAGGCGAGGGCTTCACTTCAGGCTCAGGCGGCGTTCGGCCAGCGGCGGCAGGAAGCGGCGGTCGAAGACCTCGGACGGCGCCGGCTGCCGGGGCAGCTCGAACACGCCGGCCAGTTGCGACACCGCCCGCTTGAGCCGCTCGTCGTTCACGTCGCCCACGCCGGCGGAGGCCACCTCGGGCGTGAACATCACCGTGCGCAGCGCGTACTGCAGGCGGCGCTTTTCCAGGTCCTTGTTGATCAGCGGCTCGCGGCGGGCCAGGGCCTCGATGGCGGCGTCCGGGTCGGCGATGGCATCGCGAATGCCCTTGTGCACCGCACGCACCAGGCCCGCGACGGCCTGCGGCTTGTCCTTGATGAGCTGCTGCGACACGAGGATGCCGTTGCTGTAGAGCTCGATGCCGTGGTCGGCGTAGTGGAACCAGCGGATGTCCCGGTCGGGGTCGACGTTCTGCGCGACCACGTTCATGTAGCTCGTCACCGAGAACACCGCCGAAGCGTCCACCTGTCCGCGCAGCAGCATCTGCTCCTGCAGGTTGGGCGCCATGTTGGTCCAGCTGACCTTGCTTGCATCGACGCCATTCTTCTCGGCCAGCACCGCGAACATGCGCATGGCCGCACCGCCCGCGGGCGAACCCAGGTTCCTGCCTTCCAGGTCCTTGAGGGTCCGGATGCCGCTGCTCGCGCGGGTCATCAGCGCGAAGGGCGTGCGGTTGTAGATCTGGTAGACCATCACCGGCGCCTGGCCGGGCTTGGCCGCCGCGTTCTGGATGACCGCGTTCAGGTCGCCGAATCCGGCCTGGTAGGCACCGGCCATCACCTTGGTGACCGCAGCGGCCGACCCATCGCCCTGGTCGATGGTGATGTCGATCTTCTCCTGCGTGAAGTAGCCGCGGTCCTGGGCGAGGAAGTACCAGGCGTGCACGCCCTGCAGCTTCCAGTCGAGGACGAACTTGATGGGCGTGACCTCCTGGGCACTGGCCAGCAGGGGCAGGGCCAAGGCGGCGGCGACCAGCGCCTGGTGGAATCGGCGGCGGGTGGTGGACGGGTTCATGCGTGCTCCGGTGGTTGAGGGCGGGGTGGAGGAAGACGTGGAGGAAAGGGCCTTCACAGGGCCTCGAAGACGACGTCCTGGGCGCCTTGCCACAGCACCGTCGTGCCCAGCGCGCGCAGGTTCTCGCGACCTTCGACGATGCTCAGGAAGTGGTTGCCGGCCAGCGGACCCATCTTGCTGGCGAAGCTGCAGGCGCCATAGGCAAGGATGATTTCCGTCTCGCTGTAGCCGCCGGGGTAGAAGAGGACGTCACCCACCGAGGGGTGGCTGGTGTGGTTCTCGAAGCCCACGCCAAGCTCGAAGCCGCCCAGCGGCACCCACACCGCCTCGCCGCTCCAGCGCACGTGGATGAATTTCTGCCGGTAGGGCAACAGCCGGGTGAAGGCGGCCACGGTGAGAGGCGCGTCGGGATGGGTTTCGGCGACGAAGCGGTGGCCGGCGGCGGTGATGAGGATGCGGGGCATGGCGGGGCGGGGCTGGACGAGGGATGGTCGAGGGGTGGGTGGAAGGGTTCAGCGATCGACCGGCGGCGGCTCGATCCACTTGCTCACCGCAGGCGGCATCCAGGCCTGCAGGGCGTCGAGCAGTCGCTCGGGGTGGGCGTCGATGAGGATGAGGTCTCGGTGCTCGGGCTTGAGGAAGCCTTCATCGGTGGCCTTGGACAGCAGCGCCTTGAGCGGCTGGTAGAAGCCGCGCACGTCCAGCGCGCCGCAGGCCTTGACCTCGTCGCCCAGCTGCGTCAGGGTGGCCGCTTCGAGCAGTTCCTCCAGCGTGCCCAGGCCACCGGGCAGCGCGATGAAGGCATCGGCCAGCGCGGCCATGCGCGCCTTGCGCGAGCGCAGGTCGGGCGTCACCTCATGGCGGGTCAGGCCCGGGTGCAGGTGGCCCCGGTCGTGCAGGCGCTGGCTGATCACGCCCAGCACCGGGCCGCCTTCGGCCAGCGCGGCGTCGGCCAGCACGCCCATCAGGCCCTTGTGGGTGCCGCCGTAGACCAGCGTGCAGCCCCGGCGCGCGATGGCCCGGCCCAGCTCGGCGGCAGCCTGCGCGTGCTCGGGCGCGCTGCCCCTGTTGCTGCCGCAGAACACGGCCACGCAGCTCAGCGCGGCTGCGCTCATGCCATCACCACGCTGCCGCCGCTGTCCTTGCGCTGCGCCCAGCCGGTCATGCGCTGCTCGAGGAAGGACGACACCGCATATAGCATCACGCCCATGACCGCCAGGATGACCAGGCCGGCGAACACCATGGGCACGTCGAAGTTGCCGCTGGCGATGATCATCACGTTGCCGATGCCCTTGTTGGCGGCCACCGTCTCGGCCAGCACCGTGCCGACGAAGGCCAGGGTGATGGCGATCTTCAGCGAGGCGAAGAGGTAGGGCATCGCCCGCGGCAGGCCCACGTTCCACAGGATGTCGCGCTTCCTCGCGCCCAGCACGCGCAGCACATCCTCGAGCTCCGGTTCGGTGTTGGCCAGGCCCGTGGCCACGTTGACCACCACAGGGAAGATGCTGATGACCATGGAGGTCAGCACCGCCGGCACCGTGCCCGCGCCGAACCACACCACGAAGATGGGCACCACGGCCACCTTGGGGATGCTGCTGAAGCCCACGAGCAGCGGATAGGCCACGTCATAGGCGAGCTTGGACGAGCCGATCAGCATGCCGATGACGATGCCCACGCCCACGCCCAGCGCGAAGCCGGTGAGCGTGGTGTAGAGCGTCTGCACGGTGTGGGGCCACAGCAGCGGGCCCTTGTTCCACAGCACCCAGAGGATCTGCGAGGGGCGCGGCAGCACCAGGTCGGACACGCCGGTGGCCCGGCAGGCGAGCTCCCAGAGCAGGAAGAAGCCGACCAGCGCGCTGAAGGACAGCGCTCGCTGACGGCCTTGCGGGGAGAGCGTCATGATGCGAGCGCCTTCGCAAGCGTGGAAGGGGTCAGGGGCTGTGCGGCGAGCTCGGTCTCGCCGGGCTGGCGGGCGTGCGCAATGCGCATGCGCAGCTGCTGCACCAGGGTGGCGAACTCGGGGGCGTAGCTCATCTCGAGCGTGCGCGGGCGCGCGAAGGGCACCTCGCGCTCCTCGAGGATGCGGCCGGGCCGTGCGCTCATCACCGCGATGCGGTTGGCCAGGTAGGCCGACTCGCGCAGGTCGTGCGTGACCAGCAGCACCGTGGGCCGCTGCTGCAGCCACAGCGACTGCAGGATGGCCCACAGTTCCTCGCGGGTGAACTGGTCGAGCGCGCCGAAGGGTTCGTCCAGCAGCAGCAGCTGAGGCTCGTGCACCAGTGCCCGGCACAGCGAGGCGCGCTGCAGCATGCCGCCGGACAGCTGCCACGGGCGCTTGTCGCCGAAGCCGCTCAGGCCCACCTGGGTCAGCAAGGCGTCGGCCCGCTCGGCGTACTCACCCTTGCGCTTTTTCGCCCAGTCGCGCCGGAAGGGCTCGACGATCTTCAGCGGAATCATCACGTTCTCGCGGATCGTCAGCCACGGCAGCATGGTGGGGTTCTGGAAGGCCAGCCCCACCCGCACCGGGGCGCTCGCGCCCACCGCGTCGGGGCCGGCGCCCCGGCCGGCCATCGCCACCTCGCGGCGGGCCACCACCACGCCGCCCGAGCTCGGCTTGAGCAGGCCGGCCACCAGCTTGAGGATGGTGCTCTTGCCGCAGCCGCTGGGGCCCACCAGCGCGACGAAGTCGCCCTGCTCGATGCGCAGGTCCGTCTGCGCCAGCGCCAGCGTGCCGCCGCCGTACTGCAGCGTGACGTTGCTCAGTTCGATGAAGGGATCAGCCATGGAGGGCTCCTTCGGGGTGGTCGGGCAGCTCCACCCGGACGAGTGCGGCCACCGGGCCGCCACCCGCCGGGCCCTGGTGCTCGGCGCCCCCGGAGACGTACAGCGCGGCATGGCCGGCGATGGAGCCCAGCACCCCGCCGACGGCGGCCCTGGCATGGCGGGTGGCCTGGATGTCCGAATCGTTGAGCATGGTGTGTCGTTCGCCGCGCACGCGGCCATCGGGGCTGGCCTCGGCCTTGGCCAGCAGGTTGAGAAGGCGGGTGGCGAGTGCGGGGCTGTCGGGGTCGAGGCCGAAGCCCTCGCGCAGCAGGCGGCGAACGCTGGCCGCGTCCAGTGCGTCACGCATCACCGTGTGGCCGATGCGCACGCTGGAGGCCGCGCCCGCCGCCTCGCCCAGCACCAGCACCACGTTGTGTTCGAGCTCGATGCCGGCCGACACCGAGGCCCGCGCCGAGAAGAGCGACCAGTCCGACAGCACCGCCTCGTCGTCCACGGCGTCGACGCCGAGCTCGCCCAACCCGACGGCCACCCCCAGTGCGGACGCGCCGCGCGAGTAGCCCATCGACTCGTAGCCGTCTCGCGTGGCCGGCCGCACGCCCCTGCCAAGGGCAGAGCGCACCTTCGCATCGGTGAGCAGCGGGCACTTGACCTGCACGAAATGGACGTCGGAGGCGTCGGCGATGCCTGCGTCGGCCATGGCCGCTCGGGTGGCCTCGGCCGTTGCGCGCACCTGCGCGCCGCGGCCCAGCTCCTCGGGCAGGAAGTCGCGGGTGTGGGCGATGCCCACCACCAGGCGCTTGTCGCGGTGGCCCGGCGCCGGCACCCGGCTGCGGGTGAACACGGTGAAGTGGGGCGAAAGCACCCCTTCGGTGCCGCCGGACATCACCAGCGCCACCCGCGCGGCCACCTCGCCGGGCGTGCAGTCCAGGTGGGGGGCCAGGAAGTGGCACCAGCCGGTGGCTGCGAAGTCCCGGGTGTGGTCGTTCACGCAGCCGTTGCCCTCGGTCTTGCCCATCACCGCCACGATGTCGGCCGGACGCAGGCGGCCGGTATCGACCAGCGCCTGCACGCCGCTCAGGTCGGCCGGGCCCCGGCAGGCCACGCGGAAGACGTCCACCTGCTGCACCGTCACCGCAGCATCCCCTCGGGCCAGGCGTTCGGCCGCACGCCGGCCGGCGGGGTCACGATGGCGCTGCTGTAGTGCTCCTGGTTGCGCGGGCGCGCCGCCGGCATGGCCTGCACGCCCTTGACCGATCGGCCGTGGGTGATGGCGTCCTCCACCAGCCGGCCGTGCTGCATCACGAAGCGCCCGCGCAGCAGCGTGTGCACCGGATAACCCTGCACGGCACGGCCGTGCCAGGGCGAGATCTTGCTGATGGTCTGCAGCCGGCCCTGCGACAGCGTGCCGGTCTTGTTCATGTCCACGAAGGCGATGTCCGCATGGGCGCCCGGTGCGATCACGCCCTTGGTGCCGTAAAGGCCCCAGGCCTTGGCCGGCGCCACCGCGCTCCACTTCACGTAGTCCATCAGCGTGGCCCGCTGCAGGTTCACCTGCGTGAGCATCAGCGGCATCTGCGTCTCCACGCCCGGGAAGCCGCAGTCGCAGGCCCAGATGCTCTCGCGGGTCTTTTCCTCGGGGGTGTGCGGTGCGTGGTCGGTGGCGATCATGTCGATCGTGCCGTCCATCAGCGCGTCCCACAGCGGCTGGTTGTGGCGCGGCTCGCGCACCGGCGGGTTCACCCGCAGGATGCCGCCCAGGCGCAGGATGTCGTCGGTGTTGAGCAGCAGGTACTGCGGGCAGGTCTCCACCGTCAGGTCCACGCCGCGGGCCTTGGCCGCACGCAGCAGGAAAAGCGAGTCGGCGGCGCTGTGGTGGGCGATGTGCAGCCGCGCACCGGCCCATTCGGCCAGCGTGACCACCCGCCCGATGGCCTCGATCTCGGCCACCGCCGGGCGCGCATCCAGGTGCGCCTGCGCATCGTGCCGCCCTGCGTCCTGCATCACCTTCTGGCGCCGCGCCATGATGGAGCTGTTCTCCGCATGCACCACGGTGCGGATGCCCAGCGGCGCGAGCTTCTCGAATCCCTCGAGCAGCGCACCGTCGGTGGGCGCCGGCAGGTTGCCGAAGGTGTTGCCCACGAAGGCCTTGAAGCTCGTCGCGCCGCCGTCCAGCAGGTCTTCCAGGTGGCCCACGGTGTCGTCGCCCAGCAGCGCGTGGATGCCGTAGTCGCAGAAGCTGCGCTCGGCGGCCTTGAGCTTGAGCGCCAGCGCCTCCCGGGTGCCGGTGGGCGGGTGGGTGTTGGGCATGTCGAAGACGGTGGTCACGCCGCCGCAGGCCGCTGCGGCCGAGCCGGTCTGCCAGGTCTCCTTGTGCGGGTAGCCGGGGTCGCGGAAATGCACGTGGCTGTCGATGGCGCCGGGCAGCAGGAACAGGCCGTCGGCCCGCATCTCGCGCTGCGCCGGCGGCATCACGTCGTCGTGTCCGACCGCCACGATGCGCTCGTCGGCAATGGCCACGCTCGCCTGCACGATGCGGTCGGGTGCGACGACGCTGCCGCCGCGGATCACGAGGTCAACGCTCTTCATTCAGGTCTCCAGAGGGTTCGGGGGGTGCAGCGCGTAGCCTCACAGGCTCGCCCAGCCGCCATCCACCGGCAGGTCGGCGCCGGTGATCTGCCGGCTCACGTCGCTGGCCAGGAAGAGGCAGGCGTTGGCCACGTCGGCGTCGGTGGACACGCGGCGCAGCGCGTAGTCGGCTGCGTGCCGGGTCATCGCCTCCTCGACGGTGATGCCCAGCTTGCGCGCCATGTCGGCGCACACCTTGTCGCGAAAGCGCGGGCCGTCCACCATGCCGGGGGCCACGCAGTTCACGTTGATGTTGAAGGGCCCGGCTTCGAGCGCGAAGCTCTTGGTGATGCCGCGCAGGCCCCACTTGCTCGCCGAATAGGCCATGCGCCCGGCGCGGCCCTTCATGCCGAAGGTGCCGCCCACGTTGACCACCTTGCCCGATCGCCGCTCGATCATCCGGGGCAGCACCGCGCGCATCGTGTTGAAGCAGCCGCTCATGTTGAGCTGCACGATGTCGTTGAACTCCTCGGGCGAGGTCTCCCAGCCGGTCTTGCCGATCGGGCCGGAGCCGCCGGCCACGTTGACGAGGATGTCCACCTGCCCGAAGGCCTCGATGGCATGGCGGGCCAGGGCCTCGGTCTGCGCCGGGTCGGTGAGGTCGCAGGGCACGACGATGGCCGGCACGCCGCGATGGCGCGCTTCGGCGGCCACCGGCTCGATGGCGGCCGTGTCGCGCCCGGCCAGCACCAGGCGGGCACCGTGGTCGGCGAAGGCCAGCGTCACTGCGCGACCCATTCCCTTGGCGGGGCCGGTGATGACGGCCACCTTGTCGGTCAGTTGCAGGTCCATGGGGCTGTCGTCCTCAGAGCTTGCTGGCGCGCTCGGCGCGCGGCGGCAGGAAGCTGCGGTCGAAGACCTCGTCGTTGGCGGGCGTGCGCGGCAGGGCGTTGGCCTCCACCACCATCGCGATGGCGCGCTTCAGCCGCTCGGCGTCGACATCGCCGAAGCCGATGCGCGCGATCTCCGGGTGGCTCATCTCCTCCTTGATGGTGGCGAGCAGGCGCTCGCGCTCGACGTCCCGCTTGAGCAGGGGCTCGCGCTTCATCACCGCGTCCATGGCCGCCTCGGGGTTGGTCAGGCTCTCGTTGAGCGCCCGGTTGACTGCCTTCACGAAGCCGGCCACCGCCTTGGGGTTCTCCTTGACGAAGGCGCGGCTGAACACCACCGCGTTCGAATAGAGGTCCATGCCGTAGTCGGCGTAGTTGATGAAGCGCAGGTCGCGCTCGGGGTCTATGCCCACCAGCTTGGCGCTGAACCACACCGTGTTGGTGAAGCCGAAGATGGCATCGACCTGGCCGCGCAGCAGCATCTGCTCGCGCAGGTTGGGCGCCATGTTGGTCACGTTGACCTTGGTCGCGTCGATCTTTGCCACCTTGGCAAAGGCCGGGAACAGGCGCAGCGCGCCGTCATTGGCCGGCCCGCCCACCGTCCTGCCTTCCAGGTCCTTCGGGGTGCGGATGGGGCTGTCCTTCTTCACCACGATGGTGAAGGGCGGCGTGTTGTAGATCATGAACACGGCCACCGGCGCATCCGCCGGCCGGGTGGCCGCCAGGTTGATCAGCGCGTTGATGTCGCCGAAGCCGGCCTGGTAGGCGCCCGCCGCCACCTTGGTGATGGAGGCCGAGGAGCCCTCGCCCTGGTCGATCTCCACATCCAGGCCTTCGGCCTTGAAGTAGCCCCGGTCCTGGGCGATGAAGAACCAGGCCTGCGGGCCCTGGTACTTCCAGTTGAGCACCATCTTGATGCGGGTCTGGGCCTGGGCGGCCAGCGGCAGGGCGGCCAGGGCAACGCTGGTCAGCAGCGCAGCCAGGCAGGAGCGTCGGAGGGGTCGGAAGGGCATGGCGGGGTTTCCTAGCGGGGGTGGGTTGGAGCCAGTGCGGCAAGGAGCTCGGTGCTGCGCGCAGTGAAGCCGTGAAGCTGGCGGACGAGGTGGTGGATGGCCCGGCTCACATAGGCCGGCGACGAGGTGCGGCAGGCGTCCTCCAGCAGCACGCAGTCGTAGCCGAGGAAGCCCGCGTCCTGCAGCGTGCTGAAGACGCAGCGGTCGGTGTTCACGCCGGCGAACAGCAGCGTGGTCGCGCCGCGCAGCCGCAGCAGGCTGTCCAGTTCGTTGTCCCAGAAGCCGCTCAGCCGGTGCTTGAAGACGGTGATGTCCGGGGGCTGCGGCGCGAGTTCGTCGACGACCTGCGCGCCCCATTCGCCTGGCACCAGCGAGCGGCCCCGGTCCTCGGGCGACACCTCGGCATAGCCCACCGCGGTGGCGTTGCGCTTGCCGGTGAACTGCACCAGCGGCGGCAGGTTCAGCCGATCGGCGCGCACGCCCCAGTTCAACCACAGCACGGTGCCGCCTGCGGCGCGCCAGGCGGGCAGCAAGGCGGCAATCGGGGCAATGGCCCGGCGGGCACTCGCCACGGACAGGCCCTTCTGGCCGAACCAGCCCTTGGGGTGGCAGAAGTCGTTCTGCATGTCCACCACCACCAGCACGGTGCGGTGCAGGTCCAGTTCGATGCTCTGCGGCAGTGCGTCGATCTGCACCACTTTGGGGGCCTTGGGCCGGCGCACCAGCGACACCCGGCCCGTCGCGGTGAGCCGCCAGGCGTTGTGCGCCACCGGGCCGAAGCGGGCGGCTTGCACGGTCCGGTCGGCGGCGGTCGAGGTGCGGGATCGGGCGTTCACGCTGGACAGGCACGCACCGGCCGTGCCAGAAACCGATCACTTCCCCTGCTGAATCACGACAGGTGCGTTGCCGTTTGGGCAACGCCTGCGGCATCGTTCCTGCAAGGCACAGGCATGAACCACCTGAGATTTCTCCGCTACTTCGACGAAGTGGCCCGGGCCGGCTCGATCCGGCAGGCGGCGCAGGCGCTGCATGTGGCCCCCTCCGCGGTGAACCGCCGCATCCAGGACCTGGAGGACGAGCTGGGCGTGCCGCTGTTCGAGCGGCTGCCTCGCGGGATGCGGCTGACCGCCGCGGGCGAGCTCTTCGTGCAGTACGTGCGCGGACGCTTCAGTGCGCTGGAGGAGGTGCGCTCCCACATCGAGGAAATGCAGGGCCTGCGCCGCGGCAGCGTGCAGGTGGTGGCCAGCCAGGCACTGGCGCCCGAGTTCATGCCCCGGCTGGTGGCGGACTTCCGGCGAACGCACCCGCTGGTGGAGTTCCAGGTGCGCATCGGCGACCACGTCCAGGCCCTGCGGGCCCTGCGGGCCTTCGAGACCGACCTGGTGCTTGTGTTCAACCTGGCGATCGAGGCCGACTTGGAGGTGGTGGCCCGCTTCGAGCAGCGTCTGGTGGCGGTGATGCACCGCACCCACCCGCTCGCCCAGCGCCCGGGCGGCGTGAGGCTGCGCGAATGCATGGACTACCCGCTGGTGCTGCCCAACCGGGAGGCCGGCGGGCGCCAGCTGCTCGAACGCCACCTCGCCCGCAGCAGCGTCAAGCTGCGTGCGGTGGTGGAGAGCAACAGCTTCGAGTTCCTGCGCGGCTGCCTGCACCACGGCAACGCGATCTCCTTCCAGATCGCCATCGGCGCGGTCAGCGACGGCGGCGAGATCGTCTCGCGCGACATCACCGACCGGCAGTTCCCCACCGGCCACCTGGTGCTGGCCCACCTGCGCGGCCGGCAGCTGCCGGTCATTGCCCATGCCTTCATCGCCGACACCCTGCTCGCCCTGGGAGGAGCCGACCCGCCGGTGGCCTGAACGCTTGTTTCCGCAGGAATGGCACTTGCCCCTAGCAGCGCCTTGCCTTTGCCCTGCCGGAGATCTGCACTTGAAAACCATCCTCGTCTTCCAGGGCGGTGGCGCCCTGGGTGCCTTCGCCGCCGGTGCCTGGCAGGCGCTGGCCGAGTCGTCGGCCACCGCGCCGGGCACGCTCACCGCCGTGGCCGGCTCGTCCATCGGCGCCCTCAATGCGGCGGTGGTCGCACACCACCTGCGCGACCCCGATCGCGGCGCGCAGGCGATGTCCGAGCTGTGGCTGGGTTCGCTGGCCACGCCGTCACTGCCCTTCTTCGGGCCGTGGCCGGTGCCCGTGGCGCCCAGCGGCGCCCTGGCCAACCACTGGAACGGCTTGCTCACCGGACTGCTGGTGGGCAACCGGGGGTTGTCGCTGGCGGCCTGGGCGGGCTGGCAGCCGGCGGCGGGCCTGTGGCGGCTGCAGCAGCCGCTGCACGACCGCCGTTCGATGCATGCGCTGCTGCAGCGCGAGTTCCCGTCCTACAGCAGCGAGCCGGACACCTCGCAGCCGATGCTCGCGGCGGTGTCGGTGGACGTGATGGCCGGCACGCTGCGGCTCTTCGACAGCGATGCGCAGGCGATCACGCCGGTGGAACTGGCGGCCAGCAGCGCGCTGCCCCTGCTCTTCGACCCGGTGGAGATCGACGGCCGGCTGTACTGGGACGGCGACGTCAGCCGCGACAGCCCGCTGCCGCTGCTGCTGGACACGCTGCAGGCCCGTGGCCGCCTGGCGGCCGACGAAGCGGTGCTGCTGATCACCGTGGAGCCGATGGCGCGCGCGCTGGCAGCGCGGCCGCAGAGCAGCGCGGAGATCGCCTACCGCGCGCTCACGCTGCTGCAGGTGGACAAGCTGTCGCTGCCGATCGGCGATGCGTCTCGGGCCATCACCCACTGCCGCATCCAGCGAGAGCCGTGGCCGGAAGACGGCGTGTCCGGGCAGATGGACTTCTCGCCCGAGCGCCTGGTGCGGCTGATGGTCCAGGGCAGGAGCGCGGCCGAAGCGGCCCTGGCTGCGGCGGGGCTGTCACCGGCACCGGCACCGGAACCGGCGCCGCCGTCGCGATCGGCGCTTGATGTCTCATCGGTGTCGCCCGAATCCGAAGCCAGTACTGAGGGCGACGCACGCCGGACGCTGGCACCCGCTGCGCCTTGAGGCCACCCCCCGCGGCCAGCCATCGATGGCGCCAGCCCGCCCGGCGGCTCTTCAGGCCTTGAGCCGATAGACCTGCGCGGGCCGGTTGGCCCCGCCCCGCCACAGGCCCTCGACCGGCTCGACCAGCGAGCGCGCATCCAGCCGGCGGCGGAAGCTCGATTTGTCCAGTGGGTGGCCGAGCACGCCCTCGCACAGCCCTTGCAGTTCGCCCAGCGTGAAGTGCTCGGGCAGGAAGCCGGCAGGCAGGGACAGGCGCTGCACCTCCTCGCGGGTGGCGGCCAGCGCCTGCGCGACGAGCGCGGCATGGTCGAAGGCGAGTGTCCGGTCGGCGGCCGCCTCCTCCACCGGCCGCCAGGCGAGGGCCTCGATGCGCTTGCCCGGCGTGGCCGGCACCGCCTGCAGCGGCACCAGCGCGCGATAGACCACCGACAGCGTCCACGGCGAGCGTGCATCGCGCGCGGGCCCGCCCAGTGCGCACAGCTGCCGCAGGAAAGGCAGGGCGATGCCCAGGCGCTCGCCGATGACGCGCTGTGCGGCCGCCTCGAGCGAGCGGTCGAGGTCGATGCGCAGCACGCCGCCCGGCAGCGCCCAGCGGCCCGCGTGCGGCGCCTGCGCGCGCCGGGCCAGCAGCACCTGCAGCTGTCCGTCCACCAGGCTCATCACCGCCAGCTCCACGCGGGTGAAGGGCATGGGGTGCAGCGGCGGGCTTGCGGGCGTGGGTGTGGGCTTCGGCGTCGACCCGGGCGAGGAGGCCGGCTCGGGCTCGCCGCGGGGCGCGTTCAAGGGGGTTCGGGTCGTCGTCATGGAAGCGGGAAGGCGCAGCCTCTCAGGCAGGCGACGATCTTAGTTGCATCTGGCATCGAACTGAGCGATACTTTGTTCGTTGCGATATGCAACGAACCCGTCGAACGAAGCCCGCTTGAGCCAGACCCTCGGATACGACGTCATCGGCGACATCCACGGCCAGCACGGAAAGCTCGAAGCCCTGCTGGGCCGCCTGGGCTATGTGCGAACGGCCTCGCACTGGGCCGCGCCGCAGGGGCGGCAGGCCCTCTTCCTGGGCGACCTCATCGACCGCGGGCCGCAGCAGCTCGAGGTGCTGCACACCGTGCGTTCGATGGTGGACGCGGGCCACGCCCGCTGCATCATGGGCAACCACGAGTTCAACGCCATC
This sequence comes from Rubrivivax sp., assembly GCA_027487905.1. Taxonomy (GTDB): domain Bacteria; phylum Pseudomonadota; class Gammaproteobacteria; order Burkholderiales; family Burkholderiaceae_C; genus JAIYCR01. The sequence continues at coordinate 148,522 of JAIYCR010000002.1, forward strand.
GGCTGGGTCACGCGCCGCGAGGCCGGCGAGGGCTTCTTGCGCCGCCACAGCGACAACAACCGCAGGCAGCACGGCGAGTTCCTGCGGCAGGTGGGCGAAGGCTCCGCCGAGCACCTCGGTTGGGTGGAATGGTTCCGCTCGCTGCCGGTGGCGCTGGAACTGACCAGCGGAGCCGCGCGAATCCGGGCGGTGCACGCCTGGTGGCACCCGCCCCACGTCGAGACCGTCCGGTCGGGCTGGCCGCTCGGGCAGCGCCTGGACGACGCCTTCCTGCAAGCCGCCTGCACCAAGCACTCGCCGCAGTGGACGGCCATGGAAGGACTGACCAAGGGCCTGGAGCTGCGCCTGCCCGAAGGCCACAGCTTCTTCGACCACAGCGGCATCGAACGCTTCGACGTGCGGGCCCGCTGGTGGCACGACGCGCCGCGCAGCTGGCGCGACGTGGCCATCGTCGGGGCCGACCAGACCCACCGCATGCCGAGCAGGCGCTGCCGCAGGACCACCTGGACACCTGGTGGGGCGAGCGCGGCCAGGCCACCGCTGAGCAAGCCCCGATCTTCATCGGCCACTACTGGATGCAGGGGGTGCCCCGGCTGCAATCGCGCCACGTCGCCTGCCTGGACTGGTCGGCCGCGCACGACGGCCCGCTGGTGGCCTACCGCTGGGACGGCGAGGCGGAGCTGGAGTCGGGGCGCTTCGTGGCGGCAGGGATGAGGCCAGGCAACTGAAGGTCTCAGCGACCGCCCTTCGCACGCGCTAGGCGGGGCCGTACGGAGGTTTGAGGAATGGCTGAATCCAGAGCAGGCCCCCCCGGAACGGGAACCGCATCGTCCTGAACCGACTCTGGCAGTGCATCCCACAAGGCCAGGGCGGCTGCTGACAATGAGCGCCTCCGACGCCGGATTCGATAGATGGGGCGCCTTGCACTGGCATCGGCAAGGGGAACGGCCACCAGGCTGGCGCGCAGGCACAGAAGCAGCGCTCGCTGGGGCACGATGCTGATGCCGAAACCTGATTCGATGAGACCGCCCAAGGTACCCAGCTGGGCCACGTCCAGACCCGTATCGACGACCTGAGCCTTGGCCAGCAGCGGCTGTGTCTGCTGCCACACGCTGCCGCTGCGCAAGGTCTGCACGACGCTGCGGCCCTTCAGGTCCGCCATGCGCACGGACGCTCGTTGAGCGAGCGCGTCGTCGCGTCGGCAGACCAGCAGGAAAGGCTCGGTGAACAGCAGCAGGGACTCGAATTCGATGTCGTTGCCCCGCTGCGCGTTGACGCCGAAGTCAACTTCGCCGCTGGACACCAGCGCCAGACAACGGTCGGAGACCACATCGTGCAGACGCAGCGCGACTCCTGGGTGGCGCGCGTGAAAGCCCGCCAGCAATCTGGGCAACCAGTCGGCCGTCAGGGAGGGGGGCGCAGCCACCGCGACGCGACCGGTCTCGAGGCTCGCCCTCTGCTGCAGTTCGCTCAGAGAGGCCTGGATCTCCGCGGCGATGCGGTGCGCACCCACCGAAAAGGCCACGCCATCGGGCGTCAGGGATACGTTGCGGGTGTCCCGGTCGAACAGGCGGGCGCCCACCGCGGCCTCTAGCCGGCCGATCATCTGGCTGAAGGCGGAGGGTGACACGTGGCAGCGCCGTGCTGCGAGAACGAAACGCCGGGTCTCTTCCAACGCCAGGAAGGCATCGATCAGGCGGCCGGATAAATTCATTCGCAAATCCGCACAGTCATTCCAATAAAACCAGTTTATCTGTACGAACACCCGGACCACACTGGCGCTTTTGCAAGCAGGGACGACGCCGATGGCAGACATCGCCGTAGGTTGCGGGGCAGGTTTTTCCGGCGATCGCGTGGACGCCGCCGGGCCCGTGGTGCGCACGCTGATCGAGCGGGGCGGACCAGCGGCGCTGATGTTCGAGATGCTGGCCGAGCGCACGCTTGCCACCGCGCACCTCGCACGACGCAGCGCGCCGACGCTCGGTTTCGAGCCCCTGCTGGATCTGGAACTTCGGCCGGTCCTGGCGGACTGCCTGCAGCACGGCATCACCATCGTCGGCAACTTCGGCGCAGCCAACCCCGAAGGCGCGGCCCGTTGCATCGCCGACCTGGCCGAGAAGCTCGGCCTGGCGACGCCGCGCATCGCCGTGGTGAGCGGGGACGATCTGTCCGACTCCACCGGGCGCGAACTCGTCCGCCACGCACTGCATGCGTGCGCAGACCCTGCACTGGACGATGAACGCTTCGTTTGCGCGAATGCCTACCTCGGCGCCTTCGAAATCGCGCAGGCGATACGGGCTGGAGCGCAGATCGTCGTCACCGGGCGAGTGGCCGACCCGGCGCTGGCGCTCGGCCCCGCCATTGCCCACCACGGCTGGGGGCGCGAGGATTGGGACGAACTGGCCGGCGCCACCATGGCCGGCCACCTGCTTGAATGCGGCGCCCAGGTCAGCGGCGGCTATTTCGCAGACCCAGGACGCAAGGAAGTTCCCGGTTTGGACAACGTGGGTTTCCCCATCGCCGAGATCGCAGCGGACGGCAGCTGTGTCATCGGCAAGGCGAGCGGCACCGGCGGTCTGGTCGACACAAGAACGGTGAAGGAGCAGTTGCTGTATGAAATCCACGACCCAGCGCGCTACCTGACACCGGACGTCGTGGCCGACATCTCGATGGCCGATGTGCTGCAGATCGGGGTCGATCGGGTGCGTCTGTCTGGTGTGCGGGGGCATCCGCGCACACCCACGCTCAAGGTCTGCGCCTTCTTCGATGGCGGCTGGCTGGGCGAGGCCGAGATCTCCTACGCCGGTCCCGGCGCCGAGGCGCGCGCTCGGCTCGCGCTGCAGATCATCGACAGCCGCTGCGGCGGAGATCTGGCCTTGCGTTTCGACCTCATCGGCCTGAGCAGCGTGCTGGGCGACGACCGGGGCCAGTTGCTGCGCTCGCAAGCGATCGGCCAGTCAGAAGACATCCGGCTTCGCGTGGCTGGCCGACACGACGCATTGGCTGTCATCGACCGGCTGCTGCGCGAAGTCACCGCGCTGTGGACAGGCGGGCCAGCGGGCGGTGGCGGCGTTCGCACATCTCGACGCCAGCGACTGTCCATGCGTTCCTGCCTGGTGCCGCGGGACCGGGTGCCCTCGACCTTCACCTTCCTGACCTGAACGCTGCCCTCATGAAGCACCCGACCCTCTACGACTTCGCACACGCGAGAACGGGCGACAAGGGCAACCGCGTGAACATCAGCGTGATCGCTTATGACGCGGCCGACTACGGCTGGCTCGTGGCACAGCTGACGCCCGAGCGCGTGGCGGCGCACTTCGCGCACCGAACGCCCAGCGCGGTCACTCGCTACCAACTCCCGCGGCTCGCGGCGATGAACTTCGTGCTCGAAGACGTCCTGGACGGCGGCGTCAACGACACGCTGAACCTGGACATGCACGGCAAGGCGCTGTCCTTCCACCTGCTGACATTGCCCGTGCTGCCAGCCCCCCGATCCAAGGAGACGACATGAACAAGTTCCTCATTCACCTTCTCTCGGCCATAGCCGGCATGACGCTGCTGATGGGCCAGGCCATCGCTCAGGTCTACCCCGACAGGACGGTGCGCATGGTCGTGCCCTTTCCACCCGGCTCGGCAACCGACATGGCAGCCCGCGTGATGGCCCAGCAGCTTCAGGCGTCGCTGGGCCAGACCTTCGTGGTGGACAACAAGCCGGGGGCGGGTGGATCCATCGCAGGCGCAGAAGTCGTCAGGGCAGCGGCTGACGGCTACACGCTGCTCTTCTCCTCCAATTCGGCCGTCGCATCGAACGTCGCGCTGCTCAAGAGCATCCCCTACGACCCGATGAAGGACTTCACTCCGATCGCCGGCATCGGAGAGAACATGCTCGTGCTGATGGTGAAAAGCAGCTTTCCCGCGCGCAACCTCGCCGAATTCGTGACACAAGCCAAGGCGAGGCCTGGCAAGCTCTCGGCTGGCTACGGGTCATCGACCTCCCAGGTGAGCATCTCGCTCCTCAACAAACTCGCCGGGCTCGATACCCTGTCGATACCCTACAAGGGCATACCGCTGGCCGTCAACGACGTGGTCGGCGGCACCACCGACTTCACGTTCGTCGATCTGGGCAATGCGATGGCGCAGGCCAAGGGCGGCAATCTCAGGGCCATCGCGGTCACATCCGACAAGCGCAACCCGCTTGTGCCTGAGTGGCCGGCCATCCAGGAAAGCTACCCCGGCTTCGATGTACGGGCTTGGTTCGCCATCGTGGGCCCTGCCAACCTTCCCAGGGCGGTGGTCGACAAGCTCAACGGCGCGGTCACCAGGGCCCTGGCCCAACCGGACACCCGCGAACGGCTGGCCGGGATCGGCATCGCACCCATGCCGCTGTCGCCGGACAAGCTCCAGGAGTTCATGGGGTCGGAGATCGCCAAGTGGCAGCGCCTCGTCAAGGAAGCCAACGTGCAGCCGGAATGAACCGATGAACCCGATGAACCCGAAGAACCTGAAGAACATGCTCATCACCGGCGCCAGCCGTGGCATCGGCGCTGCCATTGCCCGCGCAGCCGGCAGCGCCGGATATCGGGTCGGTGTCAACTACCAGCGCAGCGAGGCGGCCGCCCAGAAGGTCGTGGCCGATATCCACGCTGCGGGCGGTGAGGCCGTGGCCCTGCAGGCCGATGTGAGCCGCCTGTCCGAGGTGGTTCGCCTGTTCTCCGAAATGGACCGATCCCTGGGCACACTCGATGTGCTCATCAACAACGCGGGCATCCTGGCCAGTTTTCGGGTGGATGCGTTGGACGAGGAGCAACTCGGCGCCGTCTTCCAAGCCAACGTCTTCAGCAGCTTCTATGCGGCACGTGAAGCCGTTCGGCGCATGTCCACCGCCCATGGCGGGCACGGCGGGTCCATCGTCAACCTCTCCTCGGTGGCGTCTCGGATGGGGGGACTGAGTGGGGGCGCCGCCTACGCGGCATCGAAGGCCGCCATCGATACCTTCACTCTGGCCTTGGCGAAAGAGGTCGGCCGGGAGGGTATACGCGTCAACGCGCTGCGCCCGGGGTTGATCTCCACCGAAATCCATCAGGTGCACGGCGGTCTGGATCGCATGCATTCAATGGCCGCTGAGGTCGTGCCGCTGGGCCGCGCCGGCGCCGCCGAGGAGGTGGCACAAGCGGCCCTCTGGCTGGCGTCAGACGCCGCGTCCTATGTGCATGGCACGGTGATGGACGTGGCCGGCGGGCGCTGACGCGCGCCCGCGGGTCGCCCCATCGGCGCCGATCAGCCGCGGGCAGGCGCTGGCGCCGAAGGGCAGCCAATAACCAGCCGGCTGGAGGCCAGCGCGTCGCGGACGGCTGCCTGCAGGTCTGCCCGCAACTCGTCCCGCTGGAATGCTTCCTCGGCCTTCAGGATTCCGACTTCCACCAGCAGGCTGATCGTGACCCCCACAGCGGCGCCGAGTGCCGCCCCTGCCATGGTCCCTACGGGCCCCAGGATCGATCCGATCACGGCACCTGCGGTAACCGCGGCGCCCTTCGACACGAACTTCTTGCCGGCGACCTTCACCAGCACCTTGGTGGCAGCCTTCACCGAGGCTTTGCCCATGGCCTTGGCGGTCACCGCCGCAGCGAGTCCGCCAGTGGCCACACCTGCGCCACCACTGGCGACCAGCCTTGCCTGAAAGGCGGCCATGTCATCGGGGAGCGCGAGCAATGGGCGATCGACGACGGATTGGCACCAGGCCGTGTCGGGAACGATGCGGCTGGCCTCCAACTCCTTGCGCAAGGGACCGAGCAGCGCGTCGCTCAGTGCAGTCAGCTTTGCCGCCGAGCCAGCCACCTGCGCTTCAGCGGCCTTGAAGTCGCTGCGGTCGGTAACGAGTTCCCGGAAGCGCTTCTCCATCAAGGCGTCCCCGTTTCCGGCGAGTAGCGTCGCGGTCCTGGACAGGTCGCCCCACAGGCTGTAGTACCAGTCCAGATAGGCCTCGATGCCGGTGGCCGCAGCCTGCTCGACCGCTGCAGTGCCTGAACAGACCTCCGCACGCAGCCGCGCGTGCTCGATGGAGCTTTGCCCGAGTTTCGCATAGACGGCGGTCACAGCCTCGATCCGGTAGAACTGCTGCCCGATCCGCGCGCACTGCGGCACAGCCATGACCTGCGCGACTCGGCCTGCTCGGTGGGCCCAGGATTCCAGGGCCGCGGCGGCGGTGAGCAGGATCAGCAACCACACGGCGGCGAACAGCGCGACCCAGGTGGCCCGTCGCGGTCCGATCGGCACAGGCGTTGAGTCAGCGGACGGCACGGCAGCGAACGCTCGCTGCCATTCTTGTGCGTCCAGCTTCAACCCGAGAACCAGACCCACCAGATGCGCGAAGGCGGCGATGGGTGCCAAAACGGCCAGCAGCACCGGCCGCAACGCGCCCTCGGCCAGGCCCGTCAGTCGATGCCCCGCCGTGTCCCAAAGGACCATCGCGTCAAGCGCAGTGCGAATGGCATGCGAGGGCGCGTCCTGCCAGGACTGCTGGTACCGGAACGCCTGCTCGATGTCAGACGCCTGTGGACCCGGCTCCCTGAATGCAGTCAACCCGAACCAGCCGATACCCAGGATCAGCGCCGTGACACCGATCGAAACGAGCCGGACCATTCGGCTGGCCAGCACGGGGTTGCGGTATTGCCCCTCCAAGGCGGAGCGCACCCGCCGTTCGACCCACCACGCAACAACGGGAACCGTTGCGACGATCCACCAATCGGACGTGGTGAACAGGACGCCTTGAAGCAGCAACAGAGCCGTCAGCAGGACGGCCACGGTCGCGCCCAGCAGGATGCGCAAGCTGCGTCGGACTGACAACCCATGCAACAGCCTGCCAGGCTGGAGGGACTGCGATGCGACGACACCGGCAACGGTCGCGCCGTGCGCCGCCACCCCGACCGAGGGCAGAGACAGAGCGATCGCGAAGGTCAGGAAAAGCCAGGGCGGAATCTGCGGCACCGCCCAGGACGCGGCGCCCAGCACTGCCAGGAAGAGGTAGGCGCGCATCATCCAGGAGAGTCCGGACGGGGGGCCGGACGCGACGGATCTCTGAGCGTTGCTCATGATGCTGGGGAGAAAGGGCACGGGCGACGGGGTCTTCGCACCTTTCAAATGTATCGGGAGGGTCATCGAAGCAGTCCAGGAATCGAATCGGCCGCAGAGGACTCGATGCCACATTCCGGATATCGCGCACTGAATCACCGCGCCAGGGGCACGACCGGGTCCGATTCGCTTCGATTCGATGCCCCGGCCATTACGATTCCGACGATTCGACCGATTCTCCTGTCCACAAACCGCCTTCAGGGCCATGCGCCCCTCCGCCCCCATGCAATCGATCGACCCCGCCGCCCTGCGCGAAGTCGCCATCCAGGTCAGCGGCTATTTCCGCGACTTCCTCGAAAGCGATTTCAAGAAGCAGTCGGCGCCGCGGCGGCGCATCGTGCTGCAGTCGGACAGCGGCTTTCGCTGCGGCCTGAGAACCCGCACCTATGAAGGCCTGGACCGCGCGCTGTGGGAGCTGCTGGGCCGGCCGAGCGGCGAGGAGGCCACACTCGGCGTGACGCCGCGGCAGTTCACCCGCTCGGTGTCGACCACGCTGCGCAAGGTCATCGACAGCCACATCGCGCAGATCGACGACAGCGCGCTCGAACGCGTTCGCCTGGCCTTCGAGGAGGAACTCGGCCGAAGCGCCGCCGAGGCCGCGCGCGACCCGGAGGCCTGGGTCGAGGCCATGCAGGCCTTCGCCTCGGCGCAGATCGGCGAGCGCATCGTGCGCCCGCTGGTGACCAAGCTGGACGAGCCGATGCGCCGCTCGAGCTACGACTTCGTCGATTCGCTCTACAGCGCCGAGTCCGACCTCATCCGCCGCGTGGCCGAGCCGCTGGTGTCGGTGCTGCCCGACGCGCTGGCCCGCCACGCCGCGGCGCCCTCGCCCACCGGCGTGCGCGAGGCGCTGGACGGCTTCCTGCGGCTGGACAACGTGCGCGCCGCGCTCGGTGGATTCTTCGATGCCTTCGTCACCGCCGACGCCTTCCTCGAACTGCGCGACGTCGAGGCCTATGCCACGCTGCACGAGGGCCACCAGCTCTATCTCTACCTGGGCGCGCTTCATTTCCGCAGCGCCCAGTACCCGGTGTTCTTCGTGCCGGTGGATGCCCGCAAGCTCGACCACGGCCGCGGCTACGAGCTGATGCTGTCCAACCAGCTCTTCGCCAACCGGGCGTCGCTCGAGTTCGTGCTGCAGGAGCTGGCTGCGGCCAAGCCCCGCGAGTGGGTGAACCCGCTGCACGAGCGCATCCTCTACCTCGCGCCCGAGCAGTCGGTGCTGGAGGTTGCCCGTGGCCTCTTCGATGCGGTGGCCGCCAGCCTGGGCCTGGCCGGCCAGGCGCGGCTGGCGTCGCGCGAACCCGATGCCACTGCGGTGGATGTGACGCTGTCGCCGGCGCTGCACCTGTGCGCCTTCGAGCGCGGCGAGGAAAGCCTGGTCAACGACTACGAGGCCATCATCGGCCTGGCGCGCCAGGGCGGCAGCGCGGTGGTCGAGCTCTTCGAGAAACTCGTCGGCGGCGTGCTGACCTCCAACCCGCCCAGCATCGCCCGCCAGGTGGACGGCGCATGGGACGGTCTGCCCCTGGTGGACCGGCTGGTGTGCGACTCGCCCATTCCGCTGAACGAGGAGCAGCGCAAGATCCTGCTGGCCGCCCGCCACCCCGAAGGGCCGATCGTCGTCGTCGAAGGGCCGCCGGGCACGGGCAAGAGCCACACCATCACCGCCATCGCGGCGGACTGCGCCTTCAACCAGAAGTCCTGCCTCATCCTGTCGGACAAGGCCGAGGCCCTGCAGGTGGTGCACGACAAGCTGTCCGAAGCGATGTCGCGGGTGCGGCATGTGGACGATTTCCCCAACCCGCTGCTGCGCCTGGGCCGCCAGGACGCGAATTTCCGCCGCCTGGTGGGCAACCAGACGGTGAGCCAGGTCACCGCCTATGCCAAGGCCAGCGCGCGCAACCTGAGCGACCTGGTCGCCGAGCGCGATGGCAGCGCGGGCTCGCTCAAGGGCGCCATCCAGTCCACGCTGGACACGGTGGGCTCGGTGCCGGTGGCTGAGGTCGCCGCGCTGCACCGGCTCGAAGCGCGGCTGCGCACGCGGCTGCCCGAAGCGCTCGAGGCCATCCACGCGCTGGACATCGACGACGAACTGCGCAGCCGCAGCGCGCAGTTCACCGCCACCGGGGCGTTCGCAGACCGGTCTTCCGAAAGCACAGTGGCAGCCGTCCCGCCGCACGCGCCGAGCCTGGACGACTACCTTGCCGCACGGCTGGAGGAACTGTCCGAACGCGCCCCGCGGGGCGACGCCGCAACGCTCCTGGCCGAGCTGCGCCGCTGCGCGCGCCGCGAACTCGCGCTGGCCGAGGTGAGCGTCACCCTCGGCACGGCGCGGCTCGAACAGGCCGCGCTCTTCTCAAGCCTCACGCTGCACCAGGCGCAGGACCTGCGCGAGGCGGTGCTCGCCTGGCGGCAGCTGAAGATGCCGCTTTTCGGCTACCTGTTCCGCGGCGCCGCGGTGCGCGCGTTGGAGGCCCAGGTCAATGCGCTGCCCACCCGCGAGCCGCTGGTGATGCGCCAGCATGCCGACCGCCTGCAGGACATCGCCCGCACCGCGGTGCAGGTGCACGATGCGCTCGAGCGCATCGGCTGCGGCACCCACCTGGCGCGTGTATGGCCGTCGCTCGGCGAGGCTGCGCGCACCGAGCCCGCAGCGCGCCAGCTGCAAGCGCTGCTGGCCCTGCTGGACAAGGCCCCTGCGCTGGGCCAGGTTCTGGCCCAGACCCTCGGTCCCGGCCCGGGCCATGACACGGCGCTCTGGCGCCTGGCGCTGCAGTGCCTGACCGGCTGGGTGCAGGTGCACGATGCCTTCGCCCGCGCCCCGGTGTTCGACTACGTGGGCAGCAAGACCAAGATCGAGCGGCTCAACACCTCGCTGATGAACGCCCGCGTGGACACGCGGCTGGTGGACTTCATCGAGAACCACCGCAGCGACGCCAAGACCATGGCGCAGCTGATTGCGCAGCGCCAGAAGTTCCCCGAAGCCAAGTTCGGTGCGGTCAAGAGCTCGTTTCCCATCATCCTGGCCGGCATCCGCGAGTTCGGCGAGTACATGCCGCTCGTGCCCGAACTCTTCGACGTGATCGTCATCGACGAGGCCTCGCAGGTCAGCGTGGCGCAGGCGCTGCCCGCGCTGCTGCGGGCCAAGAAGATCATCTGCCTGGGCGACAGCAAGCAGTTCAGCTCGGTCAAGAGCGCCAACGCCAGCATTGCGCTCAACGAGAAATACCGCGCCAACCTCGTGCAGTTCTTCCAGCGCAGCGTCACCCGCGAGGCCGAGGCGCTGCAGCGGCTGGCCATGTTCGACATCAAGCGCAGCGTGCTCGATTTCTGCAGCCTCGCCGCGTCCTATTCGGTGATGCTGCGCAAGCACTTCCGCAGCTACCCCGAGCTCATCGGCTATTCATCCAGCACCTTCTACGGCGGGCAGCTGCAGGCGCTCAAGGTGCGCGCCCGGCCGCTGGACGAGGTGATCCGCTTCGAGCGGGTGGATGCCACCGGCCACAAGGTGAGCCGCGCCACCAACGAAGCCGAGGCCGAGACCCTGCTCAAGCGGCTGCTCGAACTGCTGGAGCAGCCCAAGCCGCCCAGCGTGGGCGTCATCACCCCGTTCCGCGAACAGCACACGCTGCTGCAGAAACGCCTGCATGGCCACCCGCGCGCGCAGGAGTTCGAAAGCCGCCTGCGGCTGAAGGTGATGACCTTCGATTCCTGCCAGGGCGAGGAGCGTTCGATCATCTTCTACTCGCTCGTGGCCACGCCGGGCCTGGACGCGCTGAACTACGTCTTTCCGGTGCGGCTGGACGCGGCCGAGCAATCGGTGGAGGACAAGCTCAAGGTGCAGCGGCTCAACGTGGGCTTCTCGCGCGCGCAGAACACGATCTGGATCCTGCACAGCCAGGAGCTCGGGCTCTACAAGGGCGCGCTCGCCCAGGCGCTGCACCACTACCACGGCGTGCTGCAGCGCGGCGCGCCGGACGCCAGCCGCACCGACCCGTCCTCGCCGATGGAGACCAAGGTGCTGCAGTGGCTGCAGCAGACTCAGTTCGTGCAGGCGCAGAGCGAGGACATCGAGATCCTTCCGCAGTTCCCCATCAGCGACTACCTGCGCCAGCTCGACCCCACCTACCAGCACCCCGCCTGGCGCGTGGACTTCCTCATCACCTACCGCACGCCGCGGGCCGCCTCCGGTGCGCTGCACATCGTGGTGGAGTACGACGGCTTCGAATACCACTTCGACAAGCCCGAGGAGGGCAGCGTCCACGTGGGCAACCACGAGCGCTACCTGAAGGACTCGGACGTCGAACGGCAACTCACTCTGGAAGGCTACGGCTACCGCTTCCTGCGCATCAACCGCTTCAACCTCGGCCGCGACCCAGTGGCCACGCTGGACGCCCGCCTCGCCCGGCTGGTGGAGCTGGCCACCGGCGAGCAGTCGTCCCGCTTCCTGGAGCGGCTGCGCCAGCAGGCCGAGGGCATGGTGAGCAAGGAGATGAAGGCCTGCAGCCGGTGCGGCGCCATCCGCGCGCAGGCGGCCTTCTGGGACCCGGCGCTCAAGGGCGGCGCGGGGGGTGCGGGGCGGGTGTGCATGGACTGCAAGCAGAGGGGATGACGATGACGATGCCGGGAACGATGCGGATGAGCTCCAAAGCCATGAGGCCCTTGCTGGACCTCTTGCCCTGCCGGGCTGCCTTGATCGCAGTGGCCGCTTGCCTGGCTGCAAGCGCCGCCGCCGCCAACCCCACGGCCACGCCCCTGCCCCGCAACGGCAGCTGCCCGTCGGGCTACAGCAGCCAGGGCGCCTTCTGCGCACCTGGCTCCCATGCGCGCTTCGCCGTGGTCAGGGAAGGTTCCTGCCCGAGTGGCTACAGCGCCCAGGGAGCCTACTGCCTGGCCGGCTCGTCGGCCCGGCTGGCGGTGCTCAAGCCGAAGGGTGCGGGAAGCTGCCCTTCGGGGTATTCGTCGCAGGGGCGGTATTGCGTGGCAGGGCGGTGAAGTGAGGTGATGCGGACGGCGCTCTGGCCGGTGGTCCGACGCGTTCCGACTACGCTTGCCCCATGCAATTCCACCTGAACGGCTTCCGCCCCGGCGACCCCCACCTCAGCGACCCCGCACCCGACGCCCTGCCCCGCACCGACGCGGTGCCGCAAGAGGTCGATGTGCTGATCGTGGGCTGCGGCCCGGCCGGGCTGACGCTGGCCGCCCAGCTGGCCGCGTTCCCGGACATCCGCACCTGCATCGTCGAACAGAAGGAAGGCCCGCTGCAGCTCGGGCAGGCCGACGGCATTGCCTGCCGCACGATGGAGATGTTCGAGGCTTTCAACTTCAGCGAGAAGGTGCTCAAGGAGGCCTGCGAAATCCACGAGGTGACCTTCTGGAAGCCCGGCGAGGCCGACCCCGCCCGCATCCAGCGGCATGGCCGCGTGCAGGACACCGAGGACGGCTTGTCGGAGTTCCCGCACGTGATCCTCAACCAGGCCCGCGTGCACGACTTCTTCCTCGAGACGATGCGCCAGTCGCCTAGCCGGCTCGAGCCGCACTACGGGCGCCGCTTCGTCGACTTCACCGTCGACCCGGATGCCCCTGACCATCCGGTATGGGTGCGCCTCGAACGCGCGGCCGGCCCCCACGCGGGCACGTTGGAGACGGTGCGCGCCCGGTATGTGGTGGGCTGCGACGGCGCTCGCAGCGGCGTGCGCCGCGCCCTGGGGCTGCAGCTGGCGGGCGACTCGGCCAACCAGGCCTGGGGCGTGATGGACCTGCTGGCCGTGACGAGCTTTCCGGACATCCGCTTCAAGGCGGCGGTGCAGTCGGCCAGCGGCAACCTGCTCGTCATTCCGCGCGAGGGCGACCATCTCGTGCGGCTCTATGTGGAGATGGACAAGCTCGGCGAGGACGAGCGCGTGGGCAGCCGCAACATCGGCCTCGACCAGCTGATCGCCAAGGCCCGCAGCATCCTGCACCCCTACACGCTCGAGGTGAAGGAAGTGCCCTGGTGGTCGGTCTACGAGATCGGCCAGCGCATCTGCGACCGCTACGACGATGTACCGGCAGCGGCGGGCGGCACGCGCTTTCCCCGGGTGTTCATTGCCGGCGACGCCTGCCACACCCACAGCCCCAAGGCGGGCCAGGGCATGAACTTCTCCATGCAGGACAGCTTCAACCTCGGCTGGAAGCTCGCCGCCGTGCTGCGCCAGCAGGCCACCGAGGCGCTGCTGCACACCTATTCCGCCGAGCGCCAGCCCGCCGCCCAGCAGCTGATCGACTTCGACCGCGAGTGGGCCAAGATGTTCAGCGACCCCGCCAAGCGCGGGCAGGGCAGCGACGACGCACAGGGCGTGGACCCGAAGGAGTTCCAGCGCTATTTCCAGCGCCACGGCCGCTTCACCGCCGGCGTCGGCACGCACTACACGCCCTCGCTCATCACCGGGGCGAGCACCCACCAGGCGCTTGCCACCGGCTTCGTCATCGGCACCCGGTTCCACTCCGCGCCGGTGCTGCGCGTGGCCGACGCCAAGCCGGTGCAGCTTGGCCACGCCGGCAAGGCCGACGGGCGCTGGCGGCTGTATGCCTTCGCCAGGGCGAATGACCACCAGCCCCAGGTGCGCACCGGCGTGCGCGCGCTGTGCGAGTTCCTGCTGGACGCCGCCGATTCGCCGCTGCGCCGCCACACGCGGGCGCAACACGACATCGATTCGGTGTTCGATCTGCGGGCCATCTTCCAGGCGCCGCACACCGAGGTGGACCTTTCGACGCTGCCGGATCTGCTGCTGCCCACCAAGGGGCGGCTCGGGCTTCGGGACTACGACAAGGTGTTCTGCTCGGTGTTGCGGGACGGGCCGGATGTGTTCGAGCTTCGCGGGGTCGACAGAAGGGAGGGGGCGCTGGTGGTGGTGCGGCCGGATCAGTATGTGGCGCAGGTGCTGCCGTTGAGGGGGCTCGTGGCGCTGGCGGAATTTTTTGGGGGGTTCATGAAGCGGGTGTGAGGGCGGAGGGACAACCGAAACCTTGAAAGACGATGCAGAAGAAGCGACAATCGCCGCCGAATATGCATCACTCTCTTCCCAGCCTCTTGTTCCCCGAATACCGCCGCCGGGTGCTTGCCCTGCTGCTGCTCAAGCCCGAAGAGGCGCTGCACGGGCGGGAGATCGCCCGCCGCACCGGCCTGCCGGCCGGCACCATCACGCGAGAACTGGTCAAGCTGGCCGACGTGGGCCTGCTCAACCGAGACAAGCGCGGCAACCAGCAGGTCTACAGCGCCAACACCGCCGGGCCCATTTACACCGAGCTCGCCAGCATCCTGCGCAAGACCTCGGGCCTGGCCGACGTGCTGCGGCAGGCATTGGCGCCCGCGGCCACCCAACTCCGCGTGGCCTTCATCTTCGGCTCTGTGGCCCAGGGGCGCGAGACTGCCGGCAGCGACATCGACGTGATGCTGATCGGCGACATCAGTTTCCGCCAGGCGGTGGAGCTGCTGCACCCCACGCAGGCCGCGCTCGGCCGCGAGGTGAACCCCAAGGTGTTCTCGCCGGCCGAGTTCAGTGCCAAGGCCACCACCGAACCCTTTCTGGCCGAAGTGCTGGCCCGGCCCAAGCTCTTCCTGATCGGACATGCGCATGACCTTGAAGAACCTGCTGGGCATCCGCCTTGATGTCGTGCCGGCGGACAAGGGGCTGGTGGGCAAGTTGCTCCGGAGACTTGGTCCCCGACGCCGCAGCGGTCGAGTGCCTGGCCAGCGCTCAGGAGTTGATGGCCCATGTACGGCGTTGGTTGCTGTCACAGCGGCCGGATCTGCTGTGGATCTTTTCAAGGCCCTTCCCGCCTTTCTGCTCTCGGCCGCGGCGATCGCCTCGCTGACCGCCTCAGCCGCGCCGGCAGAGTCGGCGCGAGGACCTGTGCAGACGCAGGTGCATCTGCTCGACGGCCACCGCGTGACGCTGGACGTCTACCCCGCTGCCGGGCCGCCGCGGGGCGCCGTCGTCCTGTCGCACGGCTTCACGCGCAGCCGGCGCACGATGGCGGGCCATGCCCAGGCGCTGGCCGATGCCGGCGTGCTGGCGCTGACGCCGGACCTGCCCTGCACCTTCGACTTCCGCTGCAACGCCGGCGCCCTGTCCGCGCTGGTCGGCTCGCTGCGCGCCGGCGGAAGCTTCGGCGCCCCTGTGGAACGGGTCGTGCTGGTGGGCTTTTCCGCCGGCGGGCTTTCCAGCCTGCTGGCAGCGGACACGCCCGGCGTGGTCGGCTTCGTCGGCCTCGACCCGTTTGACCGCACCATGCCGGGCGAAGCTCAACGGCTCGGCCTGGCAGCGGCCGGCCGGCTGCAGACGGAAGCGCTGCTGCTGCGTGCACCGCCCTCCCGCTGCAACGCCGAAGCCGTGGCGGCGCCCTGGGCCGCCGCGCTGCCGGCGCTGTGGCGCGACGAGCGGATCGAAGGTGCCTCGCACTGCGACTTCGAGTCGCCCAGCGACTGGATGTGCCGCCTGGCCTGTGGCGACACCGACGCCGCACGCCAGCAGCGAGTGCGGCGCGGGCTGCTCGACGCCGCTGCACGCTGGCTGCGCTGAGATCGCCACCGGCTGGGCGGTCAGGTGCGGGTCTCGGCGGCCGAGCCGGTGAGGATTCTTCAGCAAGCGCTCCAGCAAACGCGCCCCAAGCCCGCCGAGCCTCAGCCCCCCACGCGCTTGACCCGATGCCCCGCCTGCGCCAGCCAGGCCATCACACGCTCGACATGGTCCCCCTGCACCTCGAGCACGCCCTCCTTGGCCGTCCCCCCCGCACCGCACGCCGCCCGCAGCTGCTTGCCCACGGCCACCAGCGCATTGGCGTCGAGCGCCAGGCCGCGCACCACGGTCACCGTCTTGCCGCCGCGGCCCTGTTTCTCTCGGCCGACGCGCACCGTGCCATCGCCGGCCGGGGTGGGCTGGGCGGCGCGGCAGCTGCAGGAGGCCACCGGCTGGCGGCAGCCCGGGCAGATGCGTCCGTGGTCGGTGCTGTAGACGAGGGCCATGGCGGACGATCGTACAAGCGCCCGCCG
>JAIYCR010000024.1 GCA_027487905.1 Rubrivivax sp.
ATCCGGGTGGGCCTGCCGTTTGCGCCGCTGATGAGCCGGCGCATGAGCAGCGAAGGCCTGCTGACGCCGCGGGGCCTGGCCCCCGAGCGCTATGACGAGAGCACCCGCGTGGCGGTGCGCGACCCGCGGCAGTACGCCGTCCGCCTGGGCCCGGCCTTCGTCCAGATGGCCGACGGCCGCTCGCTGCCCGCGCCGGTGGGCGTGCAGGACACGGCCAGCCAGTTCATCCAGCTGGCCTACCGCTTCTCCACCGAGCCCGGGCTGCTGCAGCCGGGCCGAACCGTGGAACTGCCGCTGGCGCTGCCCCGACGGCTTGACATCTGGACCTACGACGTGGTCGGACCGGAGCTGCTGCACACGCCCTTCGGCACCATCGAGGCGGTCCACCTTCGTCCTCGGCCGGTGGCCCGCGCCGGCGAGGTGCTGCGCGCGGAGATCTGGTTCGCGCCCCGCTTGCGCCACCTGCCGGTGCGCATCCGCGTCGAGCAGGGGCCGGAGGTCTTCGTCGACCTGATGATCGACCGCCTGCCCGATGTCCTGGCGCCGGTCGTGCCAGCGGCGCGGGTGCCGCCCCCGGCGCCGCCGCCGGGATCCGGCCTCAGCCCAGAGGCAGCTCGATGAACTGGGCGCGGAAGGCGTTGGCCGTGGCGTTGCCGTTCATCTGACGCAGCAAGGCTTCGGCTTTCTCCAGCGCCCCTCCGAGGTCCAGCGGGGAGCGAGCCGACTCGATGCGCAAGGCGGCGCCCTCGGCCGCCGGCCCCAGCCGGTCGGTCAGGAAGCGGACGGCCTGGCGCTTGCGGTCGGCCAGCGCCTGGCGCGGGTCGGCCGGCGCGGCAGGGGGCGGCGGGGGCATGGCTGCGGCGGGGGCAGCGGCCGGTGCCGCGGTGGTCGGCGCCGCCCGGGGCTGGCCGCGAGGGTCGGAGACCGAGACCACCTCGATGTAGCCCCCGCCCAGCAGCGCCTCGACGGTGGCGTCGAAATCGCCCGCGACCATGCCGCGCAGTTGCTCGTCGCTGCGTTGCCCGTCGATGACGATCAAGGCGCTGCGAAGACGCGGGAGCAGCCGGTTGGCCCGGGTCTCGATCTCGTTGCGGCCCTTGTCGGTCTTTCGGTACACGGTGGCCATGGGTCGGCAGGACAGGCGGAAGAAGCCGGCAGGTTAACGCGCAGCCCCCGCGAACGGGGTGTTGCCTGCCGTGAACTGCGTCAGCATCGGGGTGACGGCGCGTCGTGCACGCCCGGGGGGACGCTGGCCGCCCAGGGTGCCTATAGTGCCGGTCGGACCTGCCGACGGAGACACCCCATGACCTACGAGAACCTCATCATCAGCCTGCACGGCAATGGCGAGCGTCGCACCGCGCTCATCACCCTGAACCGGCCCAAGCAGCTCAATGCGCTGAACGATGCGCTGATGGACGAACTGGGCGCCGCCCTGGTCGGCTTCGATGCCGATCCGGCCATCGGCTGCGTGGTCATCACCGGCAGCGAACGTGCCTTCGCCGCCGGCGCGGACATCGCGGCCATGCAGCCCAAGACCTTCGAGCAGGTCTACCGCGAGGACTTCATCACCCGCAACTGGGAGACCCTGCGCCGCGTGCGCAAGCCGGTGATCGCCGCGGTGGCCGGCTTCGCGCTGGGCGGTGGTTGCGAGCTGGCCATGATGTGCGACTTCATCATCGCCGCGGACTCCGCCCGCTTCGGCCAGCCCGAGATCAAGATCGGCATCATCCCCGGCGCGGGCGGCACGCAACGCCTGCCGCGCTCGATCGGCAAGAGTAAGGCCATGGACCTGGTGCTCACCTCGCGGACGATGGACGCGGCCGAGGCGGAGCGCTGCGGTCTCGTCAGCCGGGTGGTGCCCGCTGCCGAACTGCTGGAGGTGGCCCTGGCTGCCGCGCAGACCATCTGCGAGTTCAGCGGACCCAGCGTGATGATGGCCAAGGAAGCGGTGAACCGCGCCTTCGAAAGCCCGCTCGCCGACGGTCTGATGGTCGAGCGCCGGCTCTTTCACTCGCTGTTCGCCACCGAGGACCAGAAGGAGGGCATGGCCGCCTTCCTGGAAAAGCGCAAGCCGACCTTCCGGCAGCGCTGAGCCCGCGGGGGCCGGCCTGCGGCGGCGTCAGCCGCGTGGGCAGGCCACTACGCCGCGTCAGGGCTGCAGCCAGCGGCCGCTGCCCCCCTCGAAGCGGGCGCGCCGATGGCCCGCGCGGTGCAGTTCCAGCCAGTCCACTGCCGTCACGCCGGCTTCGACGACCGCGAAAGCCACATGCTCGACCGGTCGCTGACGCGGCTCGCCTGCCACCGTGTCTTCTTCCGGCGCGGCCGTGTCGGGTGCAGCGCCCTCCAGCGGCGTGCCCGGCGGCAGCGGGGACAGGTAGTCCTGGGCCGAGGGCGACTGGCGAACCCGCTCCCAGCGCGACGAGGCGGCCAGCCCTGAGGTGTGCACCGCGCAGCGCACGCTGCAGCGCAGCTGCCAGCCCAGCGCGGGCGACCACATCACCAGCACCGCCTGCGGCCGCTCGGCCAGCTGGCTTCGCTTGGCCGAGCGGGCGTCGGTGTAGAAGACGAGCCGCCGCTCGTCGAGATCCACCTCGCGCAGCACCACGGTGCGCGCATCGGGCTGGCCATCGGCCCCTGCCGTGGCCAGCACGGGGGTGCGCCAGGCGTGGTGACGGTCCACCGTGGCCCGCTGCAGCTCGCGCCACAGCGCCTCTTCGATGGCCGCAAGCCCGTTCAGGCGGTCGCGCATGTCGCGTCTGCGGCCGGGGGTGCGGTGCAGCGCCGTTCAGCCGCCTTCGCGGCGCAGCGCCGGGAAGAGGATGACGTCGCGGATGCTGGGGCTGTCGGTGATGAGCATCACCAGCCGGTCGATGCCGATGCCGCAGCCGCCGGTGGGCGGCATGCCCACTTCCAGCGCGCGGATGAAGTCCGCGTCGTAGTACATCGCCTCCTCGTCGCCCGCGGCCTTATTCGCCACCTGGGCGTGGAAGCGAGCGGCCTGGTCCTCGGCGTCGTTGAGCTCGGAAAAGCCATTGGCGATCTCCCGGCCGGTGATGAAGAGCTCGAAGCGCTCGGTGATGGACGGGTCGGCGTCGCTGGCGCGCGCCAGCGGCGACACCTCCACCGGGTAGTCGACGATGTAGGTGGGCTGCCACAGCTGGCTCTCCACCGTGGCCTCGAAGAGGCCGAACTGCAGTTCGGCCAGCGTCCAGTGCGGGGGCGCTTCCTCCCCGGCGGCCACGATGCGCTCGCGCAGCAGCGCCGCGTCGCAGGCCTGCTCGGCCGACAGGCCCGCGTACTTCACCAGCGAGTCGCGCACCGACAGGCTCTCGAAGGGCTGCTCCAGGTCCACTGTGCGGCCGCCGTAGCTCAGCACCGCGCTGCCGGTGGCCGCGCGCGCGGCGTGGCGCAGCACCTCCTCGGTGTAGTCCATCAGGTCGCGGTGGTTCCAGTAGGCCGCGTAGAACTCCATCATCGTGAACTCGGGGTTGTGGCGAACGCTCACCCCCTCGTTGCGGAAGTTGCGGTTGATCTCGAACACCCGCTCGAAGCCGCCGACGATCAGCCGCTTCAGGTACAGCTCGGGCGCGATGCGCAGGAACATCTGCTGGTCCAGCGCGTTGTGGTGCGTGGTGAAGGGCCGTGCGTTCGCACCGCCCGGGATGGGGTGCAGCATGGGCGTCTCCACCTCCAGGAACTGGTGCTCGACCATGAACTGGCGGATGGAGCTCACGGCCTTGCTGCGCGCCACGAAGCGCTCGCGCGCGCCGTCGTCGGTGATCAGATCCACGTAGCGCTGGCGCACCTTCTGCTCGGCATCGGCCATGCCGTGGAACTTGTCGGGCAGGGGCCGCAGGCTCTTGGTGAGCAGGCGCAGACCGCTCAGGCGCACCGACAGCTCGCCGGCGCGGGTCTTGAAGAGCGTGCCTTCGGCGGCCACGATGTCGCCGAGGTCCAGGTGCTTGAAGCCTTCGTAGGCGGCCTCGCCCAGGGCGTCGCGGGTGGCGAAGAGCTGGATGCGGCCGGTGGCGTCCTGCAGGGTGCCGAAGCTCGCCTTGCCCATCACGCGCTTGAGCATCAAGCGGCCGGCCAGGCTCACCGCGACGGCCTCGGGCTCGAGTTCCTCGTTCGACTTCGCATCGTGCAGGCGACGCAGCTCGAGCGCACGGTGCTGCGGCTTGAAGTCGTTGGGGAAGACGGCGCGGCCTTCGGCGGTGGCGGCGGCGCGCAGGCCGGCGAGCTTGTCCCGGCGCTCGGCCACCAGCTTGTTCTCGTCCAGTGCGGGGGCACCGGCCTGCGGCGCGGCGGCCTGCGCCGCAGCGGTGGCTTCAGGAACGGGGCGGGCCGTGTCGGTCATGGTTTTCAAGGGGGGCGGGCCGCAGCTTGGGGTGTCGGTCAGCGCCGGCATGAACGCTCGCCACACCGGGCCGGTGAAGGGGGGGTGATTCTAGGCGGCGGCACCAGGGACAATGCCGGGGCTGCCCCGACCTGAAGAAGCCACCACCCGAGCGCCCGGCATGTCCATCGGATTGCGGATCTGGATCAATCGCGCCCGCCGCGCACTGCTGGACCTGCTGGCCTTTCGCATCGTGTTCGGCGAGGCGGCGCCGCAGGGCAGCCACCATGCGCTCACGCGGCTGTCGCCCAGCACCTGCATCGAGCACCCGCCCGGCCTGCAGCTGGGCGACCATGTCTTCATCGGGCACTTCAACTACATCGAGGCCCTGCACGGGGTGCGCATCGACGAGGGGGTGCAGATCACCAACTACGTCAGCATCCTCAGCCACAGCTCGCACCGCAGCCTGCGCCTGATGGGGCGCGCCTATGCCGTGACGCCGCCGGCGGGCCGGGTCGGGTTCATCGAGGGGCCGGTGCACATCGGGGCCTACAGCTTCATCGGGCCGCACACCACCATCGAGGCCAACACCCGCATCGGGCGGGGCTGCCTCGTGGCTTCGCACAGCCGGGTCCGGGGCGACTTCCCCGATTTCGCCGTCATCGCGGGAAGCCCGGCCGTCGTCGTGGGCGACACCCGGGAGGACGACGAGCGCTGGTTGCAGGCCCATCCGCAATGGCGGCCCCACTACGAAGCCTGGGCCGGCGACGCCGCAGCCGCGGCCCCGGCCACTGCTCAGATGCCGCCTGCCGGCCGGGAGGGCGAGGGCCGTTCCGGCTGAGCGACGGTGAACAGGGGGGGTGACCCGGCGGTGAGGGCCGCAACCGCCACCGCCATCGCCATCGCCAGTGTCAGCGGGTGGTCGTGCTGCGGCCGGTGCGGGCAGCCTCCAGCGCGCGTCCCTCGAAGACGCCCGCCGGCAGGCGGGCCGACCCCGAGCGCAGTTCGCGCTTGACCATCAGGTCGGCCAGCAGCGGGTTGTGCTGGCGGATCTGCTCGATCAGGGGCACGGCCGATTCATCCAGCAAGTCGGAGCGCACCAGCCGCGGCAGGCTCAGCAGCGGCATCACGCCAGGCAGCGGGTGGTCGCTGCCGTGCAGCAGGCGGTCGTGCCAGCGCTCGTTGCGCACGATGGCGCGCCACACCTCGGGCCGCCGGTTACGCTGGAAGAGCGCGGACAGGTCACCCATCAGGCGGGGGCCGTGGTGGCCCTCATCCATCAGGCGGGCGAACAGGTCGAAGGCCGGCACGCGGGTGCGGGACGGGCGGTCCTCGTCGTCGGCCTGGCCCAGCGAGCCGCAATGGGCCATGACCACCGTGGCCCCGCGTTCGAGCAGGTGCCGCACATGCAGCGGGTTGCCGAAGGCATCGCGCCCGGCGCCCGGCACGGCGAGCTCCTCGCCGCTGTGGACGATGAGCGGCAGACCGGCCGATGCGGCCGCCTCGGCAAAGGCAGCGCTGCGGCGGTCGCGCAGGTCGATGTTCATGGCGCTGGGCAGCCACTTGACGGCCCGGGCACCGCCGTCCACCGCCCGCTGCAGCGCCTGCAGCGCATCGAGCCGGTAGGGGTGGATGGAAGCCACCCAGTCGAAGCGGTCCGCCTGCGCCGCGGCCACCGAGCGGGCGTAGTCGTCGGGCACGTGGAAGGTGGTCCGGGCGGGGTCCGGGAGCCCCTCGTCGCTGTGGGCGGAATCGAAGGCGAAGAGCCACCAGCGTGCGCCGGCCGGGAAATCGCGGGCGAGCCGCTGCAGCCGCTCGACATAGGCCCGGTCCACCGAGGGCGCCTGCGGGCCCACGCAGGAGGCATTGAGGATGCCGCGGCGGCGCAGCACCTCCAGCGGATGCCACCACTGCGTGAGGCTCGGGTGGATGGTGCAACCGCTGCCGGCGTCGCCAGTGCCCAGCAGGTGGGCGTGGGTGTCGACCAGGCGCGTCGCGTCCAGCCCCTCGAAGGCGGCCTGCACCCTTTCGTGCCGGGCCAGGGACTCCGGCAAGGGCCCCAGGCAGGGGTTGAGCCAGGGCGCGCGCAGGCGGGCGGCCTCTTCCGGCTCGGACGCCTTGGCGGCGTCCGACAGGCCCAGCCCGCTGAACAATCCTGCGCCCAGCGCCGCACAGCAGCCCTGCAGCAGGTGGCGGCGGCGCGGGCTCGGGGACTGGAGGTGGGGCTTGTCCATCGGGGTTGGGGCGGGGACGCGGCATTGTGGTCCCGGGTGGACGCGCCCGCCCGCCCCCGGCGGCCGTGCGCTATCGTGCCGCCGTGACCACGCCGCCGACCCCCACCTTCTTCTGGCACGACTACGAGACCTTCGGGGCTGAGCCGCGACGGTCCCGGCCGGCGCAGTTCGCCGGAGTGCGCACCGATGCCGAGCTCAACGAGATCGACGAGCCGGTGATGATCCATTGCCGTCCCGCCCCCGATTTCCTGCCCGACCCGGGCAGCGTGCTGATCACCGGCATCACGCCGCAGCAGGCGCTGCAGCGCGGGCTGAGCGAACGCGAGTTCGCACTGGCCATCGAACGCGAACTCGCCCGGCCCGGCACCATCGGCGTGGGCTACAACAGCATCCGCTTCGACGATGAGGTCACCCGGTTCCTGCTGTGGCGCAACCTGGCCGACCCCTATGCCCGCGAGTGGCAGAACCACTGCGGCCGCTGGGACCTGATCGACGTGGTGCGCCTGACCTGGGCGCTCAGGCCCGATGGCATCCAGTGGCCGGTGCACGAGAGCGGGGAGTGGGCAGGGCGGGTGTCCTTTCGCCTGGAACACCTGACGCGGGCGAACGGCATCGCCCACGAGGGCGCTCACGATGCGCTGGCCGACGTGCGTGCCACGCTGGGCCTGGCGCGGCTGATCCGGCGGCAGCAGCCGCGGCTGTGGGACTTCTGCCTGAAACTGCACCGCAAGGACGGGGTGAAGGCCCAGATCGCCAGCGGCCGGCCCTTCCTGCACCTGTCCAGCCAGTACCCGCTCGAGCGGGGCCGCCTGGCCATCGTGTGGGCGCTCGCGCCCCACCCCCGCAATGCCAACGAGGTGATCGTCTGGGACCTCGCCGAAGACCCCCGCCAGTTGCTTGAACTGGACGCGGCGACCCTGCGCCGGCGGCTCTTCACCAAGGCGGATTCGCTGCCTCCAGGCGAGACGCGGCTGCCGATGAAGACGCTGCACCTGAACCGCTCGCCGATGGTGGCCAGCGACTTGCGCGTGCTGCAAGGGCCGGCGGCCCGCTTCGGCCTGGACCTGCAGCGGGCGCTGGCCCATGCCGAGCATGCGCCCTCCGTTGGCGCGGCCCTGCAGGGGCTGTGGCCCGAGGTCTACCTCAAGCCCGACGCCGCCGACGCGCTGCCGGTGGATGTGGACGAGGACCTGTATGGCGGCTTCCTCGGCCCCGAGGACCGCCGACAGCTGCAGCGCCTGCGCGAACTGGACGGAGTGGCTCTGGCCGGGCGCCGCCCGGCCTTCGCCGACGGTCGCCTGGAGGAGTTGTGCTTCCGCTACCGGGCGCGCAACTTCCCGGACACGCTCGATGCCGACGACCAGGCCCGCTGGCAAGCCCATCGACATGCCCGTCTCATTGAGGGCGAGGGCGGTGCGCTCACGCTGCAGGCCTATCTCGAGCGCATCGACGAGCTGGCGGAGCGCGCGATCGAAACCGACGACGAGCGGGCTCAGTCGCTGCTGGAGGCGCTGGTGGACTATGGCGAGTCGATCGCGCCGGAGTCGCCCTGACGCGTTGACGTTCTGACGCCGAGGGGTTCAGGCGTTCAGGCGGGCGACGACCGCAGGCCGTAGGCCTTGCCGCCCAGGAAGAGGTACTCGGCGCGGAGCACCGCATCGCCGCGCTCGCCGGCGAAGCTGAAGCCGACCACGCCCAGGCTGCTTCCGGCCTGTATCTCCGGCACCTGCCAGGACTGCATGCGGGTCAGCGGTGCGAGCTCGACCTGCCAGATGCGGTCGCGGCGGGTGGGCAGTTGCGCGGCGGCCAGCAGCCTTGCGCCTTCCACCTGGGCCACCTGGGCCGGCACGGGCCGGGCGGCGAGGTCCCCGGGGATGCGCAGATCGGCGTCGGTTTCCAGTTCGAGTTCGACGTGCGGGTTGCGCCATTGCACCTTGCGCGCCTTGCCCGACAGCCACAGCGGGCGGTTGAGGTCGAAGCTGCTCCAGCCGTGGTGTGCCCTCGCCGGCAGGCACCAGGCACTGGCGGCGAACCCGGCGGCCAGGGCCAGGCATCGACGGCGCTCGACGAGTTCGCTCGGGCGGCAGGGCGTGTGCTCAGGGGTGCTCATCGTCGGTTCCTCTCCTTGAATGGCAGGGTCAGTGAAGGATGAACGGGCGCTCGGGCGGCGCCTCAGGCATAGGCGATCCAGCGGCCGCAGATGATGACACCCAGCCACAGCCCCAGCGACAACGCGGTCTGCGCGCGGGCCCAGGCGTCCAGGCGCGCCAGCCCGCCGCGCGCGTGGAAGGCCGCTGCGTTCAGGCCCAGCAGCATCAGCAGGCCCATCTTCCAGGTGAAGCTGCGGTTGGCCAGCAGGTCCAGCGGCTGGGTGGCGAACAGGGTGAGCCCGGACAGGCCTGCCAGCGAGAAGCCCCCCACGGCCAGCAGCAGCGTGGCCCGTCCGAGCGGCTCGAGCGGCAGCTGCGCGTTCAGGCCCCAGACCCGCAACTCGAGCAGCACCAGGTTGCCCAGCAGCAGCGCGATGCCCAGGATGTGCACCACCTCCAGCGCCGGGTAGGCGATCGGGTGGGTGGCCAGGCTGCTGAACATGCGCCATTGTGACCAGGGCGTGGGCGAGCGCACCGGGCATTGCCGCGCGGCTGCACCCCCCTGCTTCCTAGAATGACGCCATGCACCTCCACATCCTCGGCATCTGCGGCACCTTCATGGGCGGCCTGGCCGCGCTCGCGCGGGAAGCCGGGCACCGCGTGACCGGCTGCGACGCGCAGGTCTACCCGCCGATGAGCGATCAGCTGCGCGAACTGGACATCGCCCTGATCGAGGGCTACGACGCCGGGCAGCTCTCTCTGGCCCCCGACGTCTTCGTGGTGGGCAATGTGGTGAGCCGCGGCAACCCGCTGATGGAGGCCATCCTCGATGCCGGCCATCGCTATGTCAGCGGCCCGCAGTGGCTGGCCGAGAACGTGCTGCAGGGCCGTCATGTACTCGCGGTGGCGGGCACCCATGGCAAGACGACCACCACCGCCATGCTGGCCCGCATCCTGGACGCCGCCGGCCTGGAGCCGGGCTTCCTGGTGGGTGGCGTGCCGCTGGACTTCGGGGTGTCGGCGCGGGCGGGCCGCGCCGGCTCACCCTTCGTGATCGAGGCCGACGAGTACGACACCGCCTTCTTCGACAAGCGCAGCAAGTTCGTCCACTACCGGCCGCGCACCGCGGTGCTGAACAACCTGGAGTTCGACCACGCCGACATCTTCGATGACCTGGGCGCCATCGAACGCCAGTTCCACCACCTGGTGCGCACCGTGCCCCGCAGTGGCCGGCTGGTGGTCAATGCCCGCGACGAGGCGCTGCAGCGGGTCCTGGCCCGCGGCGCCTGGAGCGAGGTGGTGCGCTTCGGTGCGCGCAAGGAGGAACCGGGTGCCTGGCGCGCGCGCGGCGAGCCGCACGCCTTCGACGTGCTGCGCGGCAACCTGAAGGCCGGCCGGGTCGACTGGTCGCTGCTGGGCGAACACAACCAGCTCAATGCGCTGGCTGCCCTGGCGGCGGCCGACCACTTGGGGGTGAGCGCGGAGCTCGCGGCGCGCGCACTGGGTGCGTTCAAGGGCGTGCGTCGCCGGCTGGAGCGCGTGGGCGAAGCCGGCGGCGTGCAGGTCTACGACGATTTCGCCCACCACCCGAGCGCCATCCGCACCACCGTGGACGGGCTGCGCCGTCGCCTGGAGGCGGGCCTGCAGGGCCGCGAGGCGCCGCGCATCCTCGCCGTCTTCGAGCCCCGCTCGAACACGATGAAGCTTGGCTCGATGAAGGCGCTGCTGCCCTGGGCGCTCGACGGCGCGGACCTGAGCTTCTGCCATGCCGCCGGCCTGGACTGGGATGCCGCGGAGGCGCTCGCGCCGCTGGGCGAGCGCGCCGTCGTGGCGGCCCATCTCGATGAGCTCGCCGCGCGCGTGCTGGCCGCGGCACGGCCGGGCGACCATGTGCTGTGCATGAGCAACGGCAGCTTCGGCGGACTGCCTGGCCGGCTGGTGCAGGCGCTGCAGGCGGCTGTCCGTTGAACCCCGACGGGTCGGATGCGACCAAGGCCCCACCCGTCATGAGGCCCGCGCCCACCCACCTCGTCTACCTGCACGGCTTCCGGTCGTCGCCGCAGTCGGCCAAGGCGCGTCAGGTGATGGCCTGGATGGCGCGCGAACGCGCCGATGTCCAGTGCTTCTGCCCTCAGCTGCCGCCGTCGCCGAGGCAGGCGATGGCCTTGGTGGAGGACCGCCTGCTGCAGTGGGCCAGGGCCTGGGAAGGCGGGCCGGCGGGCCTTGCGGCGCGGGTGGTGGTGATGGGCAGTTCGCTCGGCGGCTTCTACGCGACCCACCTGGCCGAGCGATTCGGCCTGCGGGCGGTGCTGCTCAACCCGGCGGTCGATCCGGCGCGCGACCTGGCCGCCTACATCGGCGAGCAGCGGCAGTGGCATGGCGACGAGCGATTCTTCTTCGAGCCGCACTACGTGGACGAACTGCGCGCGCTGACCCACCCGGCCTGCAGCGCACCGGACCGGGTGATGGCCATCATCGCCACCGGTGACGAGGTGCTCGACTGGAACGAGATGCGCGACCGCTACCGCGATTCGCAGCTGCGCATCGTCACCGGCAGCGACCACGCGCTGAGCGACTTCGCCGAGCATCTGGGCGCGGCGCTGGATTTCCTCGGCTTGTGGCCGGCGGGCGCGCCGCTCACCAGTTGATGAGGATCCACAGCACCCGGCCCCAGACCTCGATGTTGAACCAGAAGAGGATGGCCGCCCAGGCCCAGCGGCCGAAGATGCGGGCGCGCGGCATCCAGTCGTCGTCGCCGCGGATCACATAGAGCGCGAAGAACAGGGCTGCCACGGCGCCCAGGCCTCCGGCCAGCAACACCATCAGGATTCGGAAGATCGTCATCTCGGATCGGCCGCCGGGAGGCGGGCGGTCTGGGGATCGGACCTCGGGCCCAGGGGCCCCGAGGTAGCGGATTCACGGTTCGGACCGGCGGATGGGGAGCCGGCGTCGACCGCCGGCGCGTTCCGCCCGGCTGATCACGCGATCATGCGCTCGAGCAGCAACACTGCAAAGAATCCAAGAGCCGCAATCACCGTCCATTTCACCAGCGCAAGCCCCCAGTTCCGCCACCGCGTCTGTCCGGTGCCCAGGTACAGGGCGAAGCAAACCAGGGCCGCGATGAGCAGCAGGAAGACGGCGGCGCGGACGAAAGGCATGGACCGGAGCGGGGGGGCTGGCGCTGGCGGCGGGTCGGCGACAGCGCGGCTACCAGGCGGGCGGCGGTTCGCCGAAGCCCGGGGGTGCGAGCGAGGCGTCGTCGAACTGGACGATGTCCCAGGCCTTCGGCCGCTCCAGCAGCGCGCGCAGCAGCCGGTTGTTCATCGCATGCCCCGAGCGGAAGGCGGTGTAGGCCGCCAGCAGCGGCCGCCCGGCGAGGTAGAGGTCGCCGATGGCGTCCAGGATCTTGTGCTTGACGAACTCGTCGTCATAGCGGAGGCCTCCGGCATTGAGCACCCGGGTGTCGTCCAGCACGATGGCGTTGTCCATGCTGCCGCCCAGGCCCAGACCGCGCGAGCGCATGGCCTCCACGTCCTTGGTGAAGCCGAAGGTGCGGGCCCGGGCGATCTCCCGGGGGTAGCGGCCCGAACCCATGTCGAAGCTCACCCGCTGGCCGGTCTGGTTGACGGCCGGGTGGTCGAAGTCGATCTCGAAGGCGAGGGTGTAGCCGTGGTGGGGTTCCAGCCGGGCCCATTTGAGCGAGCGTCCCTCGCCTTCGCGCACCTCCACCGCCTCGAGCACGCGGATGAAGCGGCGCGAGCGAGCCTGGGACTGAAGCCCGGCGCTTTGCAGCAGGTAGACGAAGCTGGCGGCCGAGCCGTCGAGGATGGGCACCTCCTCGGCGGTGATGTCGATCAGCAGGTTGTCGATGCCCAGGCCGGCGCAGGCCGACATCAGGTGCTCCACCGTGTTCACCTTCGCCCCATCGGGCTGGCCGCCGGCCGACAGCGTGGAGGCCAGCCGGGTGTCGGTGACCGATGCCGCGTCGACGGCGATCAGGGGCGCTCCGGCCAGGTCCACCCGTCGGAAGACGATGCCGTGGTCCTCGGGCGCCGGGCGCAGCGTGAGCTCCACCCGCTGGCCGGTGTGCAGGCCCACGCCGACGGCGCGGGTCGGGGTCTTCAGGGTCGTCTGGGCCAGCATCGCGTCGATTCTAGAGAGCGCCCCGGCGCGAGGCCGGGGCACGTCCCTCAGTCCGCCTGCCGGCGCAGGAAGGCGGGAATCTCGATCTCCTCCATCCCGTTGCTGGCCAGTGCATCGACCTTGGCAGCGGCCGTGCGGGTGCGCCACACGCTGGGGGTGTTCAGG
Organism: Rubrivivax sp.; assembly: GCA_027487905.1. Lineage (GTDB taxonomy): Bacteria > Pseudomonadota > Gammaproteobacteria > Burkholderiales > Burkholderiaceae_C > JAIYCR01. The sequence continues at coordinate 12,969 of JAIYCR010000024.1, forward strand.
CCCTCGTAGCTCTGCTGCGGCGCGTGGTGGCCCAGCGTGCCGCCCGGATGGCCGCCGCCCATGCTCATGGGCTGCGGCGCCACCTGGTTGAGGATGGGCAGGTTGTCGGTGCCGGTGCGAACCGTGCTGTGCACCACCGAGATGGGCGGCTGCTGGGTGCGGCGCGCCGGACTCAGGCCGGTGGCGATCACCGTCACCCGCAGCTGGTCGCCCAGGCTCTCGTCGTAGGCCGTGCCGTAGATCACGTGCGCATCATCGGCCGCATAGCGGCGGATGGTGTTCATCGCGTTCTTGCTCTCCGACAGCTTGAAGGTTCCCTTGGCCGCCGCGATCAGCACCAGCACGCCGCGCGCGCCGGACAGGTCGATGCCTTCGAGCAGCGGGCAGGCCACCGCGGCTTCGGCCGCCTTGGTGGCGCGGTCCGGGCCGCCGGCCTGGGCGGTGCCCATCATCGCCTTGCCCGGCTCGCTCATCACCGTCTTGACGTCCTCGAAGTCGACGTTGACGAGACCGGGCACGTGGATGATGTCGCTGATGCCGCCCACGGCGTTCTTCAGCACGTCGTTGGCCTGCGCGAAGGCCTGCTCCTGGGTGATGTCGTCGCCCAGGACGTCCAGCAGCTTCTCGTTGAGGATGACGATCAGCGAGTCGACGTTGGCCTCGAGCTCGGCGGTGCCGAGGTCGGCCTGCTTGGCCCGGCGGGGGCCTTCGAACTCGAAGGGCTTGGTCACCACGCCCACGGTCAGGATGCCCATTTCCTTGGCCACGCGGGCGATCACGGGCGCGGCGCCCGTGCCGGTGCCCCCGCCCATGCCGGCGGTGATGAACACCATGTGCGCGCCCTCGATGGCCGAGCGGATGCGGTCCACCGCTTCCTCGGCGGCGCCGCGGCCCACCTCGGGCTTGCTGCCCGCGCCCAGGCCGGTCTTGCCCAGCTGCAGCAGCACGTTGGCCGTCGAGCGGTTCAGGGCCTGCGCATCGGTGTTGGCGGCGATGAACTCCACCCCCTGCACACCCTGGCCGATCATGTATTCGACGGTGTTGCCGCCGCCGCCGCCCACGCCGATCACCTTGATCTGGGTGCCCTGGTCGAACTCTTCGATCATCTCGATGGCCATGTCGCTTCTCCTGTTGAGGTCTTGATTCACTGTGCAGTTGCCTGGCCGCAGGGCGGCCGTTCCGTGTGTTTGCCTGTCGCTCGCGCTGGCTGCGAAGGGGGGTCCGCAGGGTCCGATCGCCACGGTCGTCGCCGTCGTCGTCGGGCCGGGCGCTTGACGCCCGCTGCCGGGGGAGGTCCCGTGATGTGCATGGCCGCTTCCATCAGAAGTTCCCCAGGATCCAGTCCTTGGCCCGGCCAAGGATGTTCTTCACCGAGCCGGCCTGCTGCGAGGCGCGAAAGCCCCGGGCCCGGCCGATGCGGGCTTCTTCCAGCAGACCCATCACGGTGGCCGCGCGCGGGCTGCCCACCATGTCGGCCAGCGGGCCGGAGTAGGTGGGCACGCCCTTGCGCACGGGCTTGAGGAAGATGTCCTCGGCCAGCTCCACCATGCCGGGCATCAGCGCCGCACCGCCCGTGAGCACCACCCCGGAGGACAGCAGCTCCTCGCAGCCGCTGTCGCGGATCACCTGCTGCACCAGCGCGAAGATCTCCTCCACCCGCGGCTCGATGACGCCGGCGAGCGCCTGGCGGCCGAGCATGCGCGGCCCGCGGTCCCCGAGGCCGGGCACCTCCAGCGAATCGGCCGGGTCGGCCAGCAGCTGCTTGGCCACGCCCCACTCGACCTTGATCTCCTCGGCGTCCTTGGTGGGCGTGCGAAGCGCCATTGCGATGTCGCTGGTGATGAGGTCGCCGGCGATGGGGATGACCACCGTGTGGCGGATGGCCCCGTCGGTGAAGATGGCCACGTCGGTGGTGCCGGCACCGATGTCCACCAGCGCCACGCCCAGTTGCTTCTCGTCCTCGGTGAGCACCGCGTGGCTGGACGCGCTCGGGTTGAGCACCAGCTGCTCCACTTCCAGGCCGCAGCGGCGCACGCACTTGACGATGTTCTCCGCCGCGCTCTGCGCGCCGGTGACGATGTGCACCTTGACCTCCAGGCGCCCGCCGCTCATGCCGATGGGCTCGCGCACCTCGTGGCCGTCGATCACGAATTCCTGCGGCTCCACCAGCAGCAGCCGCTGGTCGTTCGGAATGTTGATCGCCTTGGCCGTCTCCACCACCCGACCCACGTCCACCGGCGTCACCTCCTTGTCGCGCACGATGACCATGCCGGTGGAGTTCATGCCGCGGATGTGGCTGCCGGTGATGCCGGTGTAGACCCGGGTGATCTTGCAGTCGGCCATCATTTCGGCCTCCTTCAAGGCCTGCTGGATGCTCTGCACCGTGGCGTCGATGTTCACCACCACGCCGCGCTTGAGGCCGTGCGACGGCGCGATGCCCAGCCCTGCGATGCGCAGCTCGCCGTCGGGCAGCACTTCAGCGACGACGGCCATCACCTTGGCGGTGCCGATGTCCAGTCCGACGACGAGATCCTTGTAGTCCTTGGGCATGGTGGTTTCAGCGGTTGGGTGCGGCCGCCCGGGGGGCGGCAGGACGCGCCGGTGCGCGGGGAGGGCCCTTGGACGGGTTGGGGTCGGTGGTCACGCCGGCCAGCCGCAGCGCATAGCCGTCGCGGTGGCGCAGGTCGGCGTACAGCAAGGGGCCGGCGAAGCGGGCGGTGATCTGGGGCAGGGTCTGCACGAAACGGGCGGCGCGCTCGAGCACCTGGGTGTCCTCGCCGCGGCCGAGCTCGATGCGCGCGCCGGTGTCCAGCTTCATCGACCACGAGCCCCGGCTGGACAGCGTGAGCTCCTCGATGCGGGCGTCCAGCCCCTCGGCCGCCTGGCCGAGCGCTCGGTAGAGGGTGAGCACCCGCGAGGCGCTGCCCTCGGGGCCGGCCAGCGAGGGCAGGTCGTCCTCGACCGCGCCGATGTTGGCGTCGAACACCTCGCCCCGCGTGTTGACCAGACGGGTGGCATCGTCGGCGCTCCACAGCGCCGCGGGCTGGTGCTCCTCGAGCGTCACGCGCAGCCGGTCGGGCCACACGCGCTGCACGCGGGCATGGCGCACCCAGGGCACGCTTTCGAAGTGGCGCGCCGCCTGCTGCAGGTCCAGCGTGAAGAAGTTGCCCTGCAGCCGCGGCACGACGGCCTGCCTCAGGGCGGCCGGCGCCAGGCGCTGCACATCGCCCCGAAGCTCGATGGCGCGCAGCTGGAACATCGGCCGCTGAACCGCCCAGGACAGCGCCGCGCCCAGCACGAGCAAGGCCCCCAGCACGGCCAGGGCGTGGGCGAGCGCCAGCATCGAGCGCACGTCGCCCGGCAGCTCGACCGCGCTGGCGGCGGTCGGGGTGCGGTGCAGCATGGTGGGCGTGCGCATGGGGGTCTCGTCGTTCCCGGGCTCAGCGGTCCAGCGTCGCCTGGGCGAGCAGGTGCAGGCACAGCTGCTCGTAGCCGATGCCGGCGGCGCGTGCCGCCATGGGCACCAGCGAGTGGCTGGTCATGCCCGGCGAGGTGTTCATCTCGAGCAGGAAGGGCTGGCGGTCGCGGCCGCGGATCATCAGGTCCGCACGCCCCCAGCCCCGGCAGCCCAGGGCCCGATAGGCCGCCACGGCCAGGCGCTGCACCTCGACTTCCTCATCCGGCGGCAGCGCCTGCGGCACCACGTAGGTGGTGACATCGGTGAAGTACTTGTTCTCGTAGTCGTAGCCGCCTGCGGCAGGCGGCACGATCCGCACCACCGGCAGGGCGTGGGCGGACTCTCCTTCGCCGAGGACGGCGCAGGTCACCTCGTCGCCCTCGATGCATTCCTCGCACAGCACGTCCGCGTCGTGTCGGGCCGCAGCCGCCACGGCGCTGTGCATCTCGCTGTAGCCGCTCACCCGGGTGACGCCGATGGAGCTGCCCTCGCGCGCGGGCTTGACGATCAGCGGCAGGCCCAGGACGTCGGGCACGGTGCGGGTGTGTTCGGGGTCGTGGGCCAGGGCCCCGAGCACGACTTCGGCCGGCAGCGGCAGGCCGTGGGTGCGCCAGATGCGCTTGGTCATCACCTTGTCCATGGCCAGCGCGCTGGCCAGCACCCCCGAGCCGGTGTAGGGGATGCGCAGCATCTCCAGCGCTCCCTGCACGGTGCCGTCCTCGCCTCGGCGTCCGTGCAGCGCGATGAAGCAGCGGGAAAAGCCCTGCGCGGCCAGATCGCCCAGCGGTCGCTGGGCCGGGTCGAAGGCATAGGCTTCCACGCCTTCGCTCTGCAAGGCGCGCAGCACCCCGGCACCCGACAGCAGGGAGATCTCGCGCTCGGCGGAGTCGCCGCCCATCAGCACGGCCACCTTGCCCAGCGCGCGCATCTCCGCGGCGCTGAAGGGCCGCAGGGCGTCGTCGATGCGGTCGGTGTTCATCGTGCAGCCCCCGGCGCCATCGCCAGCGCCTCGTCGGTGGCCGCGCGGGTCGCGGCCTGCTCCAGCACCAGGGGCGGCACGCCGCCGATGGAGCCCGCGCCCATGGTGATCACCACGTCGCCCTGCCGGGCGTGGTCGACGATGGCCTGCGGCAGCGCGGCCACCTCGTCCACGAAGACCGGATCGACCTTGCCCGCCACCCGCAGCGCCCGTGCCAGCGCGCGGCCGTCGGCGGCGACGATGGACGGTTCGCCGGCGGAATAGACCTCGGTGAGCAGCACGGCGTCGGCCGTCCCGATGACCTTGACGAAGTCCTCGAAGCAGTCGCGGGTGCGCGTGTAGCGGTGCGGCTGGAAGGCCAGCACCAGGCGGCGGCCCGGGAATGCACCGCGGGCGGCGGCTAGCGTGGCTGCCATTTCCACCGGGTGATGGCCGTAGTCGTCGATCAGCGTGAAGCCGGTGGCCGCCTCGCCGTGCCGCTGGAAGCGGCGGCCCACGCCCCGGAACTCGGCCAGGCCGCGGACGATGGCCTCGTCGGGCAGCTCCAGCTCGGTGGCCACCGCCACCGCGGCCAGCGCGTTGAGCACGTTGTGCTCGCCGGGCAGGTTCAGCTCCACATCCAGGTCGGGCATGGACACGCCGTTGCGGCGTTGCGCGGTGAATCGCATGCGCCCGGCCGCTGCGCGCACGTTCACCGCGCGCACCATCGCGTCCTCGCCGAAGCCGTAGCTCACCACAGGCCGCGAGATCATCGGCACGATGGAGCGAACGCCGGGGTCGTCGGTGCACAGCACCGCGGCGCCATAGAAGGGCATGCGGTGCAGGAAGTCGACGAAGGCGGACTTGAGCCGGGCGAAGTCGTGCCCGTAGGTGTCCATGTGGTCGGCATCGATGTTGGTCACCACCGCCATCACCGGCAGCAGGTTGAGGAAGGACGCATCCGATTCGTCCGCCTCGACCACGATGTAGTCGCCCGAACCCAGCCGCGAGTTCGCGCCGGCCGCGTTGAGCTTGCCGCCGATGACGAAGGTGGGGTCGACGCCGGCCTCGGCCAGCACGCTGGTCACCAGGCTGGTGGTGGTGGTCTTGCCGTGGGTGCCGGCGATGGCGATGCCCTGCTTCAGGCGCATCAGCTCGGCCAGCATCACCGCCCTGGGCACGATGGGAATGCGGCGCGAGCGTGCGCCGAGCACCTCGGGGTTGTCGCCGCGCACCGCGGTGGATGTGACCACCGCCTCGGCGCCGCCCAGGTGGGCCACGTCGTGCCCGATGGCGATGCGGATGCCCAGCTGCGCCAGGCGCTGGGTGGTGGCCGAGTCGGACTGGTCCGAGCCGGACACCTGGTAGCCCAGGTTGTGCAGGATCTCGGCGATGCCGCTCATGCCGGCGCCGCCGATGCCCACGAAGTGGATGTGCTTCACGGCGTGCTTCATGCCGCCACCAGCCTTTCGATGAGGTCGGCCACGCGGGCCGCGGCCCGCGGGCGGGCCAGTGCGCGCGCGGCCGTGGCCATGGCCAGCAGGCGAGCGCGGCTCAGGCCTTGAAGGGTTGCCGCCAGCCCGGCCGGCGTCAGGTCGGCCTGCGGCAGGTGCAGTGCGGCGCCGTGGCCGGCCATCCAGGCCGCGTTGTCGCGCTGGTGGGCGGTGGTGCTCACCACCAGCGGCACCAGCACCGAGGCCACGCCGGCCGCGCACAGCTCGCTGACCGTCACCGCGCCGGCGCGGCAGACCACCAGGTCGCAGGCGGCCAGTTCGGCCGCCATGTCGTCGATGAAGGGCAGCACCTGCGCGGTGACGCCCACCTGGGCATAGGCCGCGCGCGTGGCGTCCAGTGCCGCAGCGCCCGTCTGGTGCACCACCTGCGGCCGCAGCGCCGGGGCGATCGCCGCCAGCGCCTCGGGCAGCGTGCGGTTGAGCACCTGCGCGCCGAGGCTGCCGCCCACCACCAGCAGGCGCAGCGGGCCGCTGCGCCCGGCGAAGCGCTGCGCGGGTTCGGGCAGCGCTTCGATGGCCGCGCGCACCGGGTTGCCGGTGACCAGACCCTGCCGGGCGGATCGGGCCGCCTCGCCGTCGAAGCCGAAGGCCACCGCATCGGCCACCGGCAGCAGCCAGCGGTTGCTCATCAGCAGGCTCGCATCGGCATTCACCAGCGCCAGCGGCCGCCCCAGCAGCGAGGCCATCAGCCCGCCGGGAAAGCACACGTAGCCGCCCATGCCCAGCACGGCACTGGCGCGGCGCTGGCGCAGCAGGCGCCAGCACGACACGAAGGCGCCCAGCAGCCGCAGCCCGCCGGTGGCGCTGTGCAGCAGGCCCTTGCCACGCAGCCCGCTGAAGGCGATGGTGTCCATCGGGATCCCGGTGGGCGGCACGAGCCGGTTCTCCAGCCCGGTTCGGGTTCCCAGCCAGCTCACCGTCCAGCCGCGGCCGAGCAGCTCCTGCGCAACGGCCAGGCCGGGAATGACGTGGCCGCCGGTGCCGGCCGCCATGACGACGAGGTGGCGGTTCATCCGCGACCTCCGCGCATCAGCGAACGGTTCTCCATGTCCACCCGCAGCACGATGGCCAGCGCGAGCAGGTTCATCAGCAGGGCGGAGCCGCCATAGCTCATCAGCGGCAAGGTCAGCCCCTTGGTGGGCAGCACCCCGAGGTTCACGCCGATGTTGATGAAGGCCTGCGCCCCGAACCACAGCCCGATGGCCTGCGCATAGAGCCCCGAGAACAGGCGGTCCAGCGCGATGGCCTGCCGACCGATGACGAAGAGCCGCCGGGTCAGCCAGAAGAAGCCGACGATGACCGCGGCCACGCCGACGAAGCCCAGTTCCTCACCGATGACGGCGAGCAGGAAGTCGGTGTGCGCCTCGGGCAGGTAGTGCAGCTTCTCCACGCTGGAGCCCAGGCCCTGGCCCAGCCACTCGCCGCGGCCGAAGGCGATCAGAGAGTGGGTGAGCTGGTAGGCCTTGCCCTGGGCATAGGCCGGGTTCCAGGGGTCCAGGTAGGCAAGGATGCGCTCACGCCGCAGGTCATCGAAGGCGATGATCAGCGAGAAGCTGCCCACCAGGATGAGCGCGATGACGAAGAACATCCGCGCGTTCACGCCGCCCAGGAAGAGCGTGCCCATCGCGATGGTGGCGATGACGATGAAGGCGCCCATGTCGGGCTGGCGCAGCAGCAGCACGCCCAGGAAGAGCACCGCCAGGCCCATGGGCCACACCGCCCGCCAGAAGTTCTCGCGGGCGTCCATCTTGCGCACCATGTAGCTGGCCGCGTACATGGCGATGGCCACCTTGGCGAGCTCCGACGGCTGGAAGTTCAGCACGCCCAGCGGAATCCAGCGGCGCGAGTTGTTGACCACCTTGCCGATGAAGGGCACGAGCACCAGCAGCAGCAGCACGATGGCCACGGCGAACACCGGCCGCGCCAGGCGCTCCCAGGTGGCCATGGGGATCTGCGTGGTCACCGCGGCCAGCGCCAGGCCCAGGCCGATGTACAGCAGGTGCCGGGTGACGAAGAAGGTGGCCTCGTAGGCGCGGAACTTGGGGTTGTCGGGCAAGGCGACGGTGGCTGAATACACCATCACCAGGCCGAGGGCGAGCAGCGCCACGACCACCGCCACCAGGGTCTGGTCGAAGCCGCGCAGTTCCACCGTCGAGCCCGGGCCGGCCACGATGCGGTCGCGCACCGGCAACAGCGCGCCGGAGCTGCGCAGGCTGCGGGGCAGGAAGCGTTGCCACGACGAGGTCGAACGGCGGTCGCCGCCGGCCAGCGGCACGGCCGGCGCGTCGGTGCGGCGTCCGCTGCCGGCACCGGTTCGTGGCATCGCGCTGCGGGTCATGCCAGTCCCCCTTCGGCGGCGGCATGGGCCTGCACTGCGGCCACGAAGACTTCGGCGCGGTGGCGATAGTCGCGGAACATGTCCAGGCTCGCGCAGGCCGGACTGAGCAGCACCGCGTCGCCGCTGCGGCAGGCGGCGAAGCAGGCCTGCACGGCGCCGTCCAGTGACGCGTGGTGCTCGATGGGAATTCCCCCCAGCCGGCAGCCATCGGCGATGGCCGCCTCGATGGCGGCGGCGTCGCGCCCGATGAGCGCGACCATGCGTGCATGGCGCTCGACGGGCGCCGCCAGCGCAGAGAAGTCCTGCCCCTTGCCGTCGCCGCCCAGGATGATCGCCAGCCGTGCCGGCGCACGGTCCAGGCCCAGGCCTTCCAGCGCAGCCACCGTGGCCCCCACGTTGGTGCCCTTGCTGTCGTCGAAGGCGTCCACGCCGTTGACCGTGGCCACGTGCTGCACGCGGTGCGGCTCGCCGGTGTATTCGCGCAGGCCGTGCAGCATCGGCGCGAGCGGACAGCCGATGGCCGTGGCCAGTGCCAGCGCTGCCAGCGCGTTGGCCGCGTTGTGGCGGCCGCGCAGCCGCAGCGCGTCCGCCGGCATCAGCCGCTGCAGCGCCGGGGGTTCGACCGCCTCGGTGGCGGCAGCCGCCGCACCGCGGCGGCGGCGCACCGGCTCGCCGGATTCGTCATCCACCGCGCGCACCAGCCAGGCCATGCCGCCCTCGACCACCAGACCGAAGTCGCCGTTCACCCGCGGTGCGTCCAGCCCGAAGGTGACCTGCCGCCGTGTCGGGGCTGCCGGTTCCCGCGCGGCGGCACGCGCCGTGCGGCTGCGGGCAGGCTCGGCGCCCAGCCCGGGTTCAGCGACCGGCCGGACCAGGGCGTCGGCCAGTGCACTCACCGTGGCGTCGTCGCGGTTGACCACCAGAACGCTGTCGGGCGAGCGCCCCCAGATGCGCTGCTTGTCCGCGCCATAGGCGGCCATGCTGCCGTGCCAGTCCAGGTGGTCCTGGCTGAGGTTGAGCACCGCGGCCGCGCTCGGCTCGAAACCCTGCACGCCATGCAGCTGGAAGCTTGAAAGCTCCAGCACCCAGACCTCGGGCCAGGCCTGCGGCGCCTGCGGTTGCGCATCGAGCGTGGCCTGCAGCGTGTCCAGAAGGCTGGGTCCGATGTTCCCGGCCACGGCCACGCGCCTGCCGGCCCGCTCGACCAGCAAGGCGGTCAGCGCGGTGGTGGTCGTCTTGCCGTTGGTGCCGGTGATGGCCAGCAGCCGGGGTGCATAGCCGGCGGCCTCGCGCAAGCGCTTGAGTTCGTCGACGAAGAGGTCGAGTTCGCCGCGCACCGGCACGCCCTGCGATTCGGCTTCCTGCAGCAACGGCGCCACGCGCGGGTCCTGCGGGCTCAGCCCGGGGCTTCTGAGCACCCAGCGGTGCTCGCCCAGGGCCGAGGGCACGAGCGCACCGGTCAGCGCCTGCAGCGCCGCCTGACCCTCGGCCAGCGGCTGTGCACGCAGCCGTTGCAGCGCCACCGCCACCCCCGTGGGCTCGTCCACCTGGCCCAGCCGCGAATCCCACACCGTCACGGCCGCACCGCGCCTGAGGCACCAGGTGGCCATGGCCACGCCGGACGTGCCCAGGCCCAGCACCAGCACCGACAGGCCGTGGAAGGGAAGCGGGGCGTGGCTCATCGCAGCTTCAGGCTGGCCAGGCCCACCAGGCACAGCAGCATGGTGATGATCCAGAAGCGGACGACGACTTGCGTCTCCGTCCAGCCGCTCTTCTCGAAGTGGTGGTGCAGCGGCGCCATCTTGAACAGGCGCCGGCCTTCGCCGTGGCGGCGGCGGGTGTACTTGAACCACAGCACCTGCGCCATCACCGACAGCGCCTCGGCCACGAACACGCCGCCCATGATGAAGAGCACCATCTCCTGGCGCGTGATCACCGCCAGCGTGCCCAGGGCGCCGCCCAGCGCGAGCGCGCCCACGTCGCCCATGAACACCTGGGCCGGGTGGGTGTTGAACCACAGGAAGGCCAGGCCCGCCCCGGCCATGGCCGCGCAGAAGATCAGCAGTTCGCCGGTGCCCGGCAGGTAGGGGAAGAGCAGGTAGCGGCTGAACTGCGCATTGCCCACCACATAGGCGAACACCCCCAGCGCCGAGCCCACCATCACCACCGGCATGATGGCCAGCCCGTCCAGGCCGTCGGTGAGGTTCACCGCATTGCTGGTGCCCACGATCACCAGGTAGGTGAGGATGATGAAGCCCCACACCCCCAGCGGGTAGCTGATCTCCTTGAAGAAGGGCACGAAGAGATCCGCGTTCGGCGGCAGCGGGTTGGAGAAGCCGCTTTGCAGCCAGCGCAGGAAGAGCTCGAACACCCGCAGGTTGGAGCTCTCCGACACCGCGAACGCGAGGTAGAAGGCCGCCACCAGGCCGATCACCGACTGCCAGAAGTACTTCTCCCGCGAGCGCATGCCCTCGGGGTTCTTGTGCACCACCTTGCGGTAGTCGTCCACCCAGCCGATGGCGCCGAAGCCGAAGGTGACCAGCAGCACGATCCACACGAAGCGGTTGCTCCAGTCGAACCACAGCAGCGTGGACACGCCGATGCCGATGAGGATGAGCACGCCCCCCATCGTGGGCGTGCCCCGCTTGCTCAGGTGGGACTGGACGCCGTATTCGCGCACCGGCTGCCCGATCTTCAGTTCCGTGAGCCGGCGGATCACCCACGGCCCGAGCGCCAGGCCGATCAGCAGCGAGGTCATCGCCGCCATCACCGCCCGGAAGGTCAGGTACTGGAAGACGCGGAAGAAGCTCAGCTCGGGCGACAGGCCCTGCAGCCAGGCGGCCAGGTGCAGCAGCATCAGGTGGCCCTCCCGGCCGGTGGCGGCGGCGCGCCGGGGCCCGGGCGCGCCTGCAGTGCGGCGACCACGCGCTCCATGCGCATGAAGCGCGAGCCCTTGACCAGCGCCGAGGCGCAGACCGGAAGGGCCGGCGGGCTGGCGTCGATGCGTTCGACCACGGCATCCGTGTCGGCCAGCCACAGCGCACCCTCGCCAAAGGCGCGGGCCGACTCGGCACTGGCCGCACCCACGCACCACAGGTGCTCGATGCCCCGCTCGCGCGCATGCCGGCCGATCTCCGCATGGAAGGCCGGCCCGTCCTGGCCGACCTCGCCCATGTCGCCCATCACCAGCCAGTGGGGGCCGGGCAGGGCAGCCAGCAGGTCGATGGCCGCACGCATCGAATCGGGGTTGGCGTTGTAGCTGTCGTCCACCAGGGTGACGGTGCGACCGTCCTGCAGGAACTGCGTGGGGCTGCTGCGGCCCTGCACCGCCCGGAACCGCGCCAGGCCGTCGGCGACCATGGGCAGCGGGCAACCGGCGGCGATCGCGGCCGCCGCAGCCGCCGCGGCGTTGCGCAGGTTGTGCCGTCCGGGCAGGTGCAGGCGCGTCTGCAGGTCGCCCAGCGGCGTGGCCAGGGCCAGCGTCCAGTGCGCACCGCGTCCGTCGGCCGCGGCCACCCACTGTGCCCCGAGGCAGCGCACCTCGGCCGCGGACGTCGGGTCGTCGCTGAAGCGCAGCACCCGACGCTCGCCGGCCATCTGGCGCCACATCGCGCTGTAGGCGTCGTCGGCCGGGAAGACGGCCGTGCCCGTGGGGCCCAGCGCCTCGATGACGCTGCCGTTCTCGCGGGCGACCGCCTCGACCGTCGCCATGAACTCCTGGTGCTCGCGCTGGGCGTTGTTCACCAGCGCGACCGTGGGCTGGGCCAGGGCCGCGAGTTCGGCGATCTCGCCGGGGTGGTTCATGCCCAGCTCCACCACGCCGGCGCGGTGATAGAGCGTGTCGTCCTGCCGCAGCCTGAGCAGCGTGAGCGGCAGGCCGATGTGGTTGTTCAGGTTGCCGCGGGTCACCAGCGCGCCGTCGCCCCACCAGGCCTGGAGCATGGCGCCGATCATCTGGGTCACCGTGGTCTTGCCGTTGCTGCCGGTCACGGCCACCAGCGGCAGCGCGTGACGCTGACGCCAGGCCCGGGCCAGCCGGCCCAGCGCCTGCTGGGGGTCGTCCACCTGAAGCGCGGGCAGCGGCAGCGCCCGGCCCTGCGCATCGAGCGTGACGCCCCGGGCGACGAGGGCGGCGGCCGCGCCGGCACGCGCCGCGTCGGCGAGGAAGTCGTGGGCATCGAAGCGCTCGCCCTTGAGCGCGACGAACAGGTCGCCCGCGGCGAGGCTGCGGGTGTCGGTGTGCACCCGGGTGATGGGCAGCGACGGCGGGCCGAGCAGCACCGCGCCGCCGAGCAGGGCCTGGGCCTGTCCGAGGGTCATCATGGGCGGCTCCGGCCTCGCAGCTCGAGGGCGCGGGTGGCCTCGGCCACGTCGCTGAACGGATGCCGCACGCCGGCGATCTCCTGCTCGGCCTCATGCCCCTTGCCGGCGATGAGGATCAGATCCTGCGGGTCGGCGGTGGCGACGGCGCGTTCGATGGCCGCGCGGCGGTCTTCGACGACCAGCGCCGACCCCGCCCGGCTCAGGCCCGACTGCACGTCGCGCAGGATGGCCCCAGGGTCTTCGTCCCGGGGGTTGTCGCTGGTGATCACCACCCGGTGGGCGCCCTGCTCGGCAGCCGCGGCCATCAGGGGGCGCTTGCTGCGGTCCCGGTTGCCGCCGCAGCCGAAGACGCACCACAGCCGTCCCCCCCGAGCCGCCGCCAGCGGGGCGAGCGCGGCCAGCACCTGGCTGAGCGCGTCGGGCGTGTGGGCGTAGTCGACGACGATCTGCGGCGCGTCGGCCACCGCCGGCACCGGTTGCAGCCGACCCGCCACCGGTTCGATGGCCTGCAAGGCACCGACGGTGTCGTCGGCCGTCAGGCCGGATGCCCGCAGGGCGCCGGCCACGACGGCGAGGTTCTCGCGGTTGAAGCCGCCCAGCAGCGCTGACGAAAAGGGCAGGGCGCGCCCACCTTCCACGAGGAAGAGCCGCTGCCGGCCCTGTGCATCGTGCCCGTCGCTGCGCAGCTGGATCGTCGCGTCGCCGTGGCCCCGGGTCGAGCCCGTCGCATCCGCAGCCGACACGGTCCACAGGCTCAAGGCCGGTCGCTCGGCGCGCAGCCGGCGTGCCAGCTCCACGCCGTGCGGATGGTCCACGCACACCACCGCGGCCTGCAGTCCGGGCCAGTCGAACAGGCGCTGCTTGGCCGACCAGTAGGCCTGCATCGAGCCGTGGTAATCCAGATGGTCCTGGCTGAGCTGGGTGAAGCAGGCGATGCGGATGCGGCAGCCCTCCAGCCGGCCCTCGGCCAGGCCGATGGACGAGGCCTCCAGGGCCATGGCGCCGACGCCGGCCTGCCGCTGTTCGTGCAGCGCGCGGTGCAGCGACACCGCATCGGGCGTGGTCAGGCCGGTGGACGCGACGGCGCGGCCGGGTTCGCCCACGCCCAGCGTGCCGGCCACCGCACAGCGACGGCCCGCCGCGGCCATCGCCTGCGCGATGCCCCAGCTCACCGAGGTCTTGCCATTGGTGCCGGTGACGGCGATGAGCTCGACCGCTTCGCTCGGCTGGCCATAGAAGGCATGCGCGATCGGGCCGGCGGCCAGACGCAGGCCGTCGAAGCTCGCCACCCGTTCGGTCTGCGCCGGGCTCAGGCGCTCGAGCGCGGGCGCGCTGCCCGCCTGCTCGACCAGCGCCGCCCGCGCCCGGCCGGCCAGCAGACCGGCGAGCTGCTCGCGCGGGTCGTGCCGGGCGCCCGGCCAGGCCAGCAGCGCGTCGCCCTCCTCGAGCCGGCGGCTGTCCGCGCTCAGGCCGCGCACGCCCTGCGCGCGCAGCCAGTCGCAGGCACCCTGCACGCTGGTGAGCTGCTGCACGCCCATCAGTTGCTCTCCTCCACCGCCGCAGGCAGCGGCGTGCGGCTGGCGATGCCCGGCTTGATCTCCAGGTCGTGCGCGACCCCCAGCACCGGCAGGGTCTGCTGCACGATGGAGCTGAACACCGGCGCGGCCACCTCGCCGGCGTAGAAGACGCCGTTGTTCGGCTCGTCGATCATCACCGCCACCACCACCCGCGGATGCGCCACCGGCGACAGGCCGACGAACCAGGCGCGGTACTTCCCTTCGGCATAGCCCTTGCCGATCTGCTTGCGCGCGGTGCCGGTCTTGCCCCCCACCGAGAAGCCCTCCACCTGCGCCTTCGGTGCGGTGCCGCCGACGCCCGCGGCCAGCTGCAGCATGTGCCGCACGGTGGCGGCGGTGTCGGGCGACATCAGGTTCAGCGCCAGCGGTGCGTCCGCTGCGGCCGCCGCGTCCCGCTTGAGGATGGTCACCGGCAGCATCCGGCCTTCGTTGGCGAAGACGGTGTAGGCCTGGGCGAGCTGGAAGAGCGAGGTCGACAGGCCGTAGCCGTAGCTCATCGTGGCCTGCTCGATGGGCCGCCAGCTCTTCCAGGGCCGCAGCCGTCCGCTGACGGCGCCCGGGAACTCCAGCGTCGGCCGCTGGCCGAAGCCCACGCCGCTGTAGATGTCCCACATCTCGCGCCGGTCCATCTGCATGGCGATCTTCACCGTGCCCACGTTGCTCGACTTCTGCACCACCTGCTCGACGGTGAGGTCGCCGTGGGGGTGTGCGTCGCGGATGGTCGCGCCGGTGATGGTGATGGAGCCGGCAGCCGTCGCGATGCGGGTGTCGGGCCGCACGCGCTGGGTGTCCAGTGCACGGGCGATGACGAAGGGCTTCATCGTCGAGCCGGGCTCGAAGGTGTCGGTCAGCACCCGGTTGCGCATCTGCCCGGGCTGGAAGGAGCGGCGGTCGGCCGGGTCGTAGCTGGGGTAGTTGGCCATCGCCAGCACCTCGCCGGTCTTCACGTCGATGACCACCGCGCTGCCGGCCTTGGCCTTGTGCTGCGCCACCGCGTCGCGCAGGCGCTGGTAGGCGAAGAACTGCACCTTCGAGTCGATGGACAGCGTGATGTCGCGGCCGTCCTGCGCCGCCACCCGCTCGCCCATGTCCTCGACCACGCGGCCCAGGCGGTCCTTGATGACCTGGCGCGATCCGTCCTTGCCGGCCAGCAGCGACTCGAGGATGAGTTCCATCCCTTCCTGGCCGCGCTCCTCGATGTTGGTGAAGCCCACCACCGGTGCCATCGACTCGCCTTCCGGATAGCGCCGCTTGTACTCGGCCACCTGGTAGACGCCCTTCAGGCCCAGGGCGGTCGCTTGACGGACGAGGTCTTCGTCCACCTGGCGGCGCAGCCAGGCGAAGTTGGGGCTGCCGTCGAGCCGGTCGTCCAGCTCGGCCGGCGTCAGGCCGAGCAGCCGGGCGAGCTCGCGGCGCCGCGCCGGCTGCGCGTTCAGCGACGCGTTGAGCTCGCGGGGAACCGCCCACAGCGACGGCGCCGGCACGCTGGTGGCCAGCAGCACGCCGTTGCGGTCGACGATGCGGCCGCGGCTCGCGGTGAGTTCCAGCGTGTGCGCAAACCGGCGTTCACCCTGTTCCATGAAGAAATCGGACGCCACCACCTGCACGTACAGCGCGCGCCCGAGCAGGCCGCAGAACGCCATCCCGACCAGGGCCACGACGAAGCGAGAGCGCCAGGGTGGCGTGCGCGAGGCCAGCAGCGGGCTACTCGCATAGCGCACGCTGCGCACCGCCTGGGCCGTGGCCCCGGCGTGGCGCTGGCGGGCCCCGGGCGAATAGGCCTCGGGGGCGGGCCGCGAGCGGCTGGCCGCGAAGAGGCCGGCCAGCGACCAGCCGCCCGGATTGCGGGCGCTGGCGGTCACGGACGCCCTCCGGGTGCAGGTGCAGGTGCCGGTGCCGGCTTGCCGTTCGGCTCGAGCAGGACGAACTGGGTCACCGCCGGGCTGGCCGAGTGCATGGCGAGCTTCTCGCGGGCGAGCCGCTCCACCCGCAGCGGCCTCGCTTCGGTCTGGCGTTCGGCCAGCAGCCGGTCGTGCTCATGGTCCAGGCGCCGCTGCTCCGACTGTGCACGGTCGATGGCGGTGAACAGCCGCCGCGACTCGTAGGCGCTGTTGACGAGGTACAGGCTGCTGGCCACCAGCACCAGCAGCAGCACGATGTTCATTCGGCTCATGACGCCCCCCTGCGCCGCCGCTCGATCCCAGAGGGCGGGGGCAGTGGCTCGCCGGTGCGCTCGGCGACGCGGGCGATGGCCGAACGCGATCGCGGGTTGGCTGCCACCTCGTCATCGGCGGGCTTGAGGCGGGCGATGGGCTGCAGCAGCACCGGCGGCGCTTCGGCGAAGGGCGCACGGCGGTCGAAGCTGGGTTTGCCGTGCCGTGCGACGAAGGTCTTGACGCGGCGGTCTTCCAGCGAGTGGAAGCTGATCACCACCAGCCGCCCGCCGGGCTTCAGGAAGGTCAGCGTGTGCTCGAGCGCCGCGTCGAGCTCGTCGAGCTCTGCATTGACGAATATCCGAAGAGCTTGAAAGGTGCGGGTGGCCGGATCCTGCCCCGCTTCACGGGTCTTGACCGCACGAGCCACGACGTCGGACAGCTCGGCCGTGGTGCGCACCGGTCGGCCGCTTTCGCGGCGAGCGACAAGCGCCTTTGCAATCGAAACAGCAAACCGTTCTTCGCCATGGTGCGCAATGACCTCCGCCAGGGTGCGCTCGTCGGCGCGGGCCAGGAATTCGGCCGCGGTCTCGCCGCGGGTGGTGTCCATGCGCATGTCCAGCGGCGCATCGAACCGGAAGCTGAAGCCACGCTCAGGCGTGTCGATCTGCGGCGAGGACACCCCCAGGTCGAGCAGGATGCCGTCCACCTGGGACCAGCCCTGCGACGCCAGCACCTCGTCCAGGCTGGAGAAGGCGGCGTGCACGATGCAGAAGCGGGCGTCGGCGATGTGCCCCTCGCCCGCGCGGGCGTGGGCCACCGCGTCCGGGTCGCGGTCCAGTGCGAGCAGCCGCCCGTCGGGCCCCAGGCGCTTGAGAAGCTCGCGCGAGTGGCCGCCGCGGCCGAAGGTGCCGTCCACGTATCGACCCGCCGGGTCGACGACGAGCGCATTCACCGCCTCGTGCAGCAGCACGGTGCGGTGAACGGGGCTGGACGCCATGGGATCAGCGGGCACGCAAGGGGCCAGGTGGCGGTGGGGTTGCGACGGGGCGGGCGGGCGACGGCTCGGGTCGGTGTTCGCGGTCAGACCGTCACCAGTTCGAGCAGCGCATCGGGCATCGGCGTGGTCAGCACCTGGGCTTCATGCGCCGCGTAGCGGGCCGAATCCCAGAGCTCGAAGTGCGAGCCCATGCCCAGCAGCGTCAGGTCCCGGTTCAATCCAGCGAACTGGCGAAGCTCAGGCGGCACCAGGATGCGCCCGGAGCCATCGGCCTCGACCTCGCTGGCATTGCCCAGGAACACCCGCTTCCAGCCGGCGGCGGAGAAGGGCAGGTTGGCCACCCGCTCGCTGAAGCGCTCCCAGGCCGCGGCCGGGAAGAGCATCAGCGCACCCACCGGATGCTTGGTGAGCGTGAGCGGACCGTCGGCAGCGGCGACCAAGGCGTCGCGATGACGCGTGGGAAGGGCCAGGCGGCCTTTCCCATCGAGCGTCAGCGCGGAGGCGCCTTGAAAGAGTTGCTTCGCCACGATTGCCCTGCCACTAAAAACCACGAAAACCCATTTTTTGCCACTGTAGCCGATGGCACGGGGAGGGTCAACGCGACTTCTTGGGGAAAGACAATCAAATCAAGCACTTAGCGCTGGTTCTGAAGGGGGGTTGGACGGGCGTTTCGCCCGTCGGGATAACGACTTGCAGCCGCTTCCGGAAGAAAAGTCTCAAGAGTTCGGCCGATCGGCCAGCGTGCTGCAGGTGTAAGCAATTGCACGCAAATTCCGGACGCCCCCGGGTTTTCTCAGGGCAGGTGTGGGCGTGCCGGCCAGCCAAGGGCGAGCGGGGCGCACCCGGCCGGGCGCGTCTTCACACCAGGACGAGGTTGTCCCGGTGGATCATTTCCGGCTCGGCGCTGTAGCCCAGCAGCCGGGTGATCTCCGACGAGGCGTGGCGTGCGATGAGCCGGGCTTCGGAGCTGGCGTAGTTGGCCAGGCCGCGGGCGATGTCCAGGCCATCGGGTCCGCGCACGGCGATCACGTCGCCGCGGTGGAAATCGCCCACGACCTCGGTCATGCCGATGGGCAGCAGGCTCTTGCCCTGGTCGCGCAGCTTGAGCACGGCACCGCCGTCGACCACCACCGCACCCCGCAGCTGCAGGTGATCGGCCATCCACTGCTTGCGGGCGGCCAGCTTGGGCGTCTGGGCCACCAGCAAGGTGCCGATGGATTCGCCTCGGGCCAGGCGCAGCAGGGCGTCGGGCTCGCGTCCGTAGGCGATGACGGTGGACGCCCCACTGCCCGCGGCACGGCGCGCGGCCAGCACCTTGGTCAGCATGCCGCCGCGCCCGATGGAAGAGCCCGCGCCGCCGGCCATGGTCTCCAGCGCCGGGTCGCCGGCCAGACCCTGAGCGACGAGGGTGGCCGACGGGTCGCGACGGGGATCGGCCGAGTACAGGCCCCGCTGGTCGGTCAGGATGACCAGCGCGTCGGCTTCCACCAGGTTGGCCACCAGCGCCCCCAAGGTGTCGTTGTCGCCGAACTTGATCTCGTCGGTCACCACCGTGTCGTTCTCGTTGATGACCGGCACCACGCCCAGGCCGAGCAAGGTCAGCAGCGTGCTGCGAGCGTTCAGGTAGCGTTCGCGGTCGGCGAGGTCGGCGTGGGTCAGCAGCACCTGGGCACTGCCCAGCCCCTGCGCGCGCAGTTGCGTCTCGTACATCTGAACCAGGCCCATCTGCCCGACGGCCGCAGCCGCTTGCAGACGGTCGAGTTCAGTCGGCCGGCTCGTCCAACCCAGGCGCTTGAGGCCCTCGGCGATCGCGCCGCTGGACACCATCACCAGCTCGCGCCCTTCGCGGGCCAGCACCGCCAGCTGCCGGCACCACTGACCGATGGCCTCGCCGTCGATGCCCCGCCCCTCGTTGGTGACCAGGCTCGAACCCACCTTGACCACGATGCGGCGGGCGTCGCGCAGGATGGAGGGGCGGGTGTCGGTCATGGGCGGCGGTGCGGGCGGCGTGAGCGCCCGGCGGTCAGTTCAGCGCGGGAGTGCCGGTGTCCTCGGGGCCAGCGAAGCGCGGGTCGTCGGCGGCGGGTCGGTCGAAGCGCGGGTCGGCATCCGGCTCGGGCGGGTTGCGCGACAGCGCCACATGCTCGTAGATGGCGCGGATCAGCGGCTCGCAGCCCTCGCGCGTCAGCGCGGACAGCGCGAAGGACGGCCCCTTCCACTTCAGGCGCCGCACGATGGACTTCAGCGCCGCGTCGCGCTGCGCCGGGTCGAGCATGTCCACCTTGTTGAGCACCAGCCAGCGCGGCTTGGCCGCCAGGTCGGGGTCGTAGCGCAGCAGCTCGCGTTCGATGGCACGGACCTGCTCGACCGGATCGACGTTCTCGTCGAAGGGGGCGGCGTCCACCATGTGCAGCAGCAGGTGGGTGCGCTGCAGGTGGCGCAGGAACTGGTGGCCCAGGCCCGCGCCTTCGGCAGCGCCTTCGATCAGGCCGGGCACGTCGGCGATGACGAAGCTCTGCTCCGGCCCCACTCGCACGACGCCCAGGTGGGGGTGAAGCGTGGTGAAGGGGTAGTCGGCGATCTTGGGCTTGGCATTGGAGACCGCCGAGATCAAGGTGGACTTGCCCGCATTGGGCATGCCCAGCAGGCCGACATCGGCCAGCACCCGCAGCTCGAGCTGCAGCTTGCGGGCCTCGCCCGGCCAGCCGGTGGTCTTCTGGCGCGGTGCGCGGTTCGTGCTGCTCTTGAAGTGCAGGTTGCCGAAGCCGCCGTCACCGCCCTTGGCCAGCAGCAGACGTTCCCCATGGCCCAGCAGTTCGCCCAGCAGGTCGCCGGTCTCGGCGTCCTTGACGATGGTGCCCACCGGCATGCGCAGCACGACGTCTTCGGCAGCGGCGCCGAACTGGTCCGAGCCGCGGCCGGACTCTCCGTTGCGCGCTTCGTGGCGCCGCGCATAGCGGAAGTCCACCAGCGTGTTCAGGTTGCGGTCGCCCTGGGCCCAGACGCTGCCGCCCCGCCCGCCATCGCCCCCGTCCGGGCCACCGAAGGGAATGAACTTCTCTCGCCGGAAGCTCGCGCACCCGGACCCGCCGTGGCCGGCTGCCACGTCGATGGTCACCTCGTCGACGAACTTCATCAGCGCTCCTCGTGCCGACCCCGCGGGGCGGCGTCAGGAAGGGAACGCACAGCGGCCGACGCAGCCGATGCGGGTTCCGGAAATGCAAAAGCCCCGACGATCGGGGCCTGTGGACGAGCGATGCGGGCGTCCGGCCGGGCGGCGCGCCCGGCCACCGCGATCAGGCGGCCGCCGTCACCTCGACGGTGGACTGGCTCTGCGGGCCGCGCTTGCGGAAGCTCACCGTGCCATCGACCAGCGCAAACAGCGTGTGGTCGCGCCCGATGCCCACGTTGGTGCCCGGATGGAAGCGCGTGCCGCGCTGGCGGACGATGATCGAGCCGGCCGGAATGACCTGGCCGCCGAACACCTTCACGCCGAGCATCTTGGGCTTGGAATCGCGCCCGTTGCGGGTTGAGCCGCCGCCTTTTTTCTGTGCCATCTCAGGACTCCGTCAGGTAAGGAAGGGCTTGCGGCCTCAGGCGGCCAGCGTGCCGATCTCGAGTTCGGTGTAATGCTGGCGATGACCGCCGCGCTTCTGGTAGTGCTTGCGGCGACGCATCTTGAAGATGCGGACCTTGTCGTGGCGGCCGTGAGCGACCACGGTGGCCGGCACCGACACGCCCTCGAGCAGCGGCGAGCCGATCTTCAGGTCGTCGGCCGAGCCGATGGCCAGCACATCGGACAGGCTGATGGCAGCGCCGACCTCGTGCGGGAGGAGTTCCACCTTGATTCGCTCACCGCTGGTGACGCGGTACTGCTTGCCGCCGGTCTTGATCACTGCGTACATGTTGGCCTCGCTGGATTCGGGCACCGCAAGCGGCCAGGAGGGCCGGGTTCGCCAGGACAGATGCGCGAAAAACCGCGCCCACGGCGTGGCCGGAACGGCCAACTTGCGGAAAAGCCTTTGAGTATAGCGCAGCCGCCATTGAGCATGGCAAGCACGGGCGCGCAGGATGGCCGGCGATCTGTGGCGCGGGCACCGCGCACGACCCCGCCGGCGGTGCGGCTGGCCGATTTCTATAATCTCGGGTTGCCCCGAAAGATCATTGTGCCCACCCCGTTCCTTCACGACATGCTCGCCAGCGCGCCCGAAGTCGCGCACATCCTCGCAGGCGACATGGGGCAGGTCGATTCGGTCATCGTCGAGCGGCTGCAGTCGGACGTGGCGCTGATCGACCAGATCGGCCGCTACATCGTGTCGGCGGGCGGCAAGCGGGTGCGCCCTGTGCTGCTGCTGCTGATGGCGCGCGCCTGCGGCGTGGAGGGTGCGCACCCGCCGCTGCTGGCCGCGACGGTGGAGTTCATCCACACCGCGACGCTGCTGCACGACGATGTGGTCGATGAATCCAGCCTGCGCCGGGGCCGTGAGACGGCCAATGCCCTGTTCGGCAACGCCGCCTCGGTGCTCGTCGGCGACTTCCTCTATTCCCGCGCCTTCCAGATGATGGTGTCGGTGGGTAGCCTGCGGGTGCTCGACGTGCTGGCCGATGCCACCAACGTCATCGCCCGCGGCGAGGTGCTGCAGCTGATGAACATGCACGACGCCGACCTCGGCGTGGACGACTACCTGAAGGTGGTGCGTTTCAAGACGGCCAAGCTTTTCGAGGCCAGCGCGCGCATCGGCCCCGTGCTCGCGGGTGCGTCCCCGGCAGTGGAGGAGGCCTGCGCGGAATACGGGCGCTCGGTGGGAACGGCCTTCCAGCTGATCGACGACCTGCTCGACTACGACGGCGACACCGCCGACCTGGGCAAGAACGTGGGCGACGACCTGCGCGAAGGCAAGGCCACCCTGCCGCTGCTGGTGGCCATGGAACGCGCCTCGCCCGCCGACCGCGCGCTGCTGCGCCAGGCCATCACCGAAGGTGGTGCAGACCAGCTCGATGCGGTGCTGCGCATCGTGCGCGCCACCGGGGCCATTCAGGCCACGCGAGACGCGGCCCGGGCGGAATCGCAACGGGCGGTGGACGCGCTGCAGGTGCTGCCCCTATCCATCTACCGCGAAGCCCTGCTACAGTTCGTGGTTCGGTTGACGGACAGAACGCGTTGAGTGGCAACTTTGCCCCTGAGCGGTTTGAAAAGCCAATGAAGCGCCAGCGCACGCAAGGTTCGCTGGCCACAGGCCCGATCCGTCATCCATCGGGGTGTAGCTTAGCCTGGTAGAGCGCTACGTTCGGGACGTAGAGGCCGGAGGTTCGAATCCTCTCACCCCGACCAGGAAGTCTTCCTGAAGAATCAAGCACTTGGGTCAGTCCGCGCAACGCGGACAACGCGCCAGACAGCGCAAAACGGCCTTTCTGCTCCAAATCTGCTCCAGAAACGGTCGCGCGAGAGGCTTCGTGCCCCTGCGCGCCTTTGCGTTTTTCTGCACAGGTCGTTCGCTTTGGGCATGAACCCCCATGCGAGACCTTCCACAGCCTCAGGGAAGCCGAGGCCTGCGTAAAGCGCATCGACGCAGAGGCCGAGGTGGGCCTGTTCCGCGACTAGACGCGATCGGCCAAGACCGCACCTGACACCGCATCGAGAGTCCTTCTATTTCTGATTTACCGAAATTCTTGTGGATTAGGCCCCCAGAACCACCTACGATTTCGGAATAACAGAAACTACTTCCTTGAACCGCGCCCCAGCAGCCCTGCAACTGAAACTCCGAAATGACCGACTCCGCCATCCGTCGCCCGACCCTGCTCCAGTCAGCCGCTGACCTGGGCCCGGTCGTGCGCGAGCGCCGCAAGTCACAGTCGCTGCGCATTGACGATGCGGCAGGACTGCTCGGCGTTTCAGTGGACCTCATGTCAAGGCTGGAGAACGGCCAAGGCTCGGTGCGCCTGGACAAAGCCTTGGCCGTGCTCGATGGCCTGGGTCTGACGCTCATGGTGCTGCCCAAGGAGCACCCGTGGGCCCGAGAGGCGGCCTCATCACGCGGCTCGGGCAGCTCTGGCAGCCCGACGGTCCCTCCAGCCTCCCCGAAGCCATGAGGCGGTCAGCATGACCCACGCACTGCACGTCTGGGCCGACGAGGCTCAGGTCGCTACCATCGAGCACGAAGGGCGCGACGACCGCTGGGGCCTGAGCTATGCCGAGCCCTGGGTAGCAGGTGCGCAGTCCTTTCCGCTGTCAGCGGCGCTGCCCCTGGTTCGCCCAGCGGCCAACTACGCGTCCGCCTCCATCAAGCGCTTCATCGAGCACCTGCTGCCCGAGGGGCGTGCGCTGGATGTGGCCGTGGCCTACAACGGCCTGGCCAAGACCAACGTCTTCGGCCTCATCTGGGCGCTTGGTGCCGAAACCGCGGGCGCCCTGCGCTTCACGGGGGATGCAAACCCGGCACCACCCACCGCCGAATCCATCCTGCGAGAAATCCCCCTCCAGGAACTCGACCAACGCATCGCCGAACGCGAGCACCTGCCGCTGACGGTGTGGGACGGCAGAGTGCGCATGTCGGTGGCCGGCCTGCAAGACAAGCTGCTGGTCTACCTTGACCGTCCACTGCTGGAGGGCGGGCGACTCTTTTTGGTGGACGGACAGCGACTGGCCTCCACCCACATCCTCAAGCCCGACACCGGCAACCCGCAGACGCCGCACCTGGCGGTCAACGAGCACTTCTGCATGTCGCTGGCCCGCCGCATGAAGCTGCCGGCCGCGCAGGTGCGCCTGTTGCGCACGCCCCGCCCGGTACTGGTCGTGCGCCGCTTCGACCGCGAAGTCGAGACCGTCGGTGGCCAGACGCGGGTTCACCGCCAGCACATCATCGACGCCTGCCAGGCGTGCGACCTGCCCGTGGCGTACAAGTACGAGCGCAACCTGGGCAGTGCCGAGGCGGTGCGCCACATCCGTGACGGCGTGAGCTTCGAACGATTGTTCGGCTGCGCCGACCTCACGGCCAACAAGGCGGCCACCCGGCTGGCCATGCTGCGCTGGGCGCTCTTCCAGTTCTTGATTGGCAACAGCGACGCCCACGGCAAGAACTTCTCATTCTTCGTGCGCCCGGGCGGCCTGCTGGAGCCCACACCCTGGTACGACCTCGTCAGCGTGCGGCAGTACGACGGCCTCGACACCGAGCTGGCCATGGCCTACGGCGACGTCTTCAGCCACGCCGAGGTCTCGGCCTTTGCCTTGGCCGACTTTGCCGCACGCTGCGGCGTTGACCGCCAGCTGATGCGCCGGGAAGGCCAACGGCTGGCGAAGCTGGCCGCAGCAGAGGCCGCCGCACAAGCCCAGGCTTCCGATTACGAGGGCGAAGCCGAGCGGGTCTTCGTGCAGGGCATTGCGGACTTCGTGTCCCGCCAGGCCGACCGGCTGACGCAGCGGGTGACCGACGCGGCGCGCTGGAAGGCCGAATACCTCTGACGGCCCGCACCTCGCCGGACGTCACCGGCCCGGGTGCACCTGCCTGCGGTGTCGCATCGTTCCAGGCTTCAGCCCCCGGTTCCCTGACCCGCTGAGCGCAGCTTGTCCTTGCGGCTGGGCCTGCGGCCCTTGACGCCTCCGTGCGGGTCCAGGCCGGCTGGCCCCACTGCTGCTGCTGCTGCCGCCGCCGGCGAGCCCGTGCCGCTTGGCGCGGCCGGGGCCGGCTCGAAGCCCGCGATGCGCTCGCGCGGGACGCGTTCGCCCTGGCGCTTCTCGATCAGGCGGAAGTGCGACTCGCCGGCCGGGTCGATGAAGCTCACCGCCAACCCGCTCGCGCCGGCGCGGGCGGTGCGCCCGATGCGGTGCAGGTGGTCGGTGGGCGAACGCGGCAGGTCGTGGTTGACCACCACCGGCAGGTCGGCAATGTGCAGCCCGCGCGCGGCCATGTCGGTGGCCACCACCACCCGCAGCACGCCTTGGCGCAAATCGGCCAGCACGGCGCTGCGGGCGCCCTGGCTCAAGTCGCCGTGGAAGGCCGCCGCGGCGATGCCGCTGCGCCGCAGCTTGTCGGCCACGTGTTCGCTGGCGTAGCGGGTGGCGACGAACACCAGCACCCGGGTCCAGCCCTCTTCGGTGATCAGGTGCCGAAGCAGCGGCGTGCGCTGCGCGGCGGCCACCTCGATGGCCCTCTGGCGGATCTGCGGGCGCGCGCAGTCCCCCGCTGCCTGGCCGGTGATGTCCACCATCACCGGCTGGTGCAGCAGCCCGGCTGCAAGCGTCTGCACCGGTAGCTCGAAGGTGGCGGAGAACATCAAGGTCTGCCGCCAGGTGGGCAGCAGGGCCACGATCCGGGTGATTTCCTCGCCGAATCCCTCGTCGAGCAGGCGGTCGGCTTCATCGAGCACGAGCAGGCCGACGTCGTCCAGCTTCAGTGCGCGCTGCTCGACCAGATCGAGCAGTCGCCCGGGCGTGGCCACGACCGCGTCGGCGCCGCCCCTCAAGGCGAGCATCTGGGGGTTGATCGACACGCCGCCGAACACCGTCTGCAGGCTCAGCCTTCCTGGCAGCCTGCGGGCGAGGGTCTGCAGCGCGTCGCCCACCTGGAGGGCCAGGTCGCGCGTGGGCACCAGCACCAGCGCCCGTGCCCTGCGGGCGGGCGTGCCGCGCGTGCGGGGTGTCCGTTCTGCCCGTTCCGCCTGCAGCAGCCCTTGCAGCAGCGGCAGCGCGAAGGCGGCGGTCTTGCCCGAGCCGGTCGGCGAGCGGCCGATGAGGTCGAAACCCTGCAGCGCGGGCGGGATGGCGGCCGCCTGGATCGGGGCGGGCTCGACGAATCCCAGGTCCTCCAGGGCCTGCAGCAGACCGGGCGCCAGGCCCATGGCGCCGAAGGTCGGTGGCGGGGTGTCCCCGCTCACAGCCTTCTGGCCTTCACCGAGCGGCCCTTGACCTTGCCCCGGTTCAGGCCTTCGAGGGCCTGCTCGGCCACCTCACGGCGCACCGCGACGTAGGTGGCATGGTCGTTCAGCTCGATCCGGCCCACGCTGGAGCCGGGCAGGCCGATGTCCTTGGTGAGCGCGCCCAGCAGGTCGCCTGCACGGATGCGCTCCTTGCGACCGCCCAGCAGCTGCAGGGTCACCATGGGCGGGCGCAGCGGGCCGGTGCCCGCACCGGGGGGCGGACCGCCGGCCACGGCGGCCAGCGGCTCCCAGACGAAGCGGCGGCCGACCAGGTCTTCGATGCGCCCCACCCGCGCCAGCTCGTCCGGGCTCGCCAGGCTGAAGGCCAGGCCCGATGCGCCGGCGCGCCCGGTGCGGCCCACCCGGTGCACATGCACCGGCGGCTCTGGGGTGACATCCACGTTGATCACCGCCTCCAGGCCGGCGATGTCCAGGCCCCGCGCCGCCACGTCGGTGGCCACCAGCACGCTGCAGCTGCCGTTGGTGAACTGCACCAGCACCTGGTCGCGCTCGCGCTGGTCGAGCTCGCCGTGCAGCTCGAAGGCCACCAGGCCCTGCGCCTGCAGCACCGCCGCGAGATCGCGGCACTGCTGGCGCGTGTTGCAGAAGGCCAGCGTGCGCTGCGGCCGGAAGTGGTCGAGCAGCAGACCCACCGCATGCAGTCGGGTTTCGTCGGTCACCTCGTAGAAGCGTTCCCGGATCTGCGAGGTGTCGGCCTGTTCGGCCAGCCGCACCTCGCGGGGATCGCGCAGGTAGCGCGCCGCGAGCTTGCCCACCGCATCGGGGTAGGTGGCCGAGAAGAGCAGGGTCTGGCGGCGGCTCGTGGGCGGGCAATGTGCGGCAATGGCGGCGATGTCCTCGGCGAAGCCCATCTCCAGCATGCGATCGGCCTCGTCGAGCACCAGCGTGGAGAGGTCCTGCAGCACGAGCGAGCCCCGCCCGAGGTGGTCGCCGATGCGCCCAGGCGTGCCCACCACCACGTGGGCGCCGTGGGCCAGGCTGGCCAGCTGAGGCCGCATGGTCGCGCCGCCGCACAGGGTGAGCACCTTCACGTTGTCCTCGGCACGGGCGATGCGCCGGATCTCCTGCGACACCTGGTCGGCCAGCTCGCGCGTGGGGCACAGCACCAGCGCCTGGGTGGCCGGGTTGCGCAGGTCCAGCCGGGCCAGCAGCGGCAGGGCGAAGGCGGCGGTCTTGCCGCTGCCGGTGCGGGACTGGGCGATCAGGTCGCGTCCGGCCAGCGTGAGCGGCAGCGTGGCCGCCTGGATGGGCGTCATGCGCTCCCAGCCCAGGCGTTGCAGGTTGTCCAGCACGGCGCTGGGCAGCGGCAGCGTGGAGAAGGCTTCGCCGTCGGCGGGCCGGGCGGCGGTGTCAGGGGATGCAACGGTCATGGTGGATTGTCGGGGACGCCGCCGGCAAGTCCGCTCGGCGGGGTGCTGCGGGCGTCGATCGCCCGCCTTGGGGCCGAGGGGCGTGTCGTTTCGCATGATTGCGGCCGGGTCCGGGCGTTTACAGTCGACTCCCGCTCCGGCCACGCCTGGCCGGCGCTGAGCAGCAGGAGGCCCCCGACCCGTGGACACTTTGGCGGAAGCAGCCGCGACATCGCTCTCCGGCGTGGCCCGGGTGCTTGTGCACGCCGGCAAGCTCGCGCCCAAGCGCGCCGAGGAGCTGGTGCGCTCGGCGCGCGAGAAGAAGGCGAGCTTCATCGCCTCGGTCATCGCCTCGGGAGCCGTCTCTCCGGCCGACCTCGCCCACACGCTGTCCAGCGCCCTGGCGCTGCCGCTGCTGGACCTGTCCGCGGTGGACGTGCCGCGCCTGCCGCGCAACCTCATCGACGCCCGCACCGCGGCGCAGTACCAGATCGTCGTGCTCGGGCGGCGGGGCAACCGCCTGTTCATCGGCGGCGCCGACCCGACCGACCAGGAGGCCGTCGAGCGCATCAAGTTCGCCACCCAGCTGTCGCCCGAATGGGTGATCGTCGAGCACGACAAGCTCGCCGCGCTGCTCGAAGCCAATTCCACCAGTGCCGGCGAGGCCCTCGAATCCCTGGTGTCGGGCGATTTCGACTTCGACGTCAGCACCGAGGACACCGCGCCGGCCGAGGCCGAGGTCACCACCGACGTCGAGGACGCGCCGGTGGTGCGCTTCCTGCAGAAGATGCTGATCGACGCCATCAACGCCCGCGCGTCCGACCTGCACTTCGAGCCCTACGAGAACATCTACCGCGTGCGATTCCGGGTGGACGGCGAGCTGCGCGAGATCACCCAGCCGCCGGTGGCCATCAAGGACAAGCTCGCGTCGCGCATCAAGGTCATCTCGCGCCTGGACATCTCCGAGAAGCGCGTGCCGCAGGACGGCCGCATGAAGCTCAAGTTCGGCAACCGTGCGATCGACTTCCGGGTCAGCACCCTGCCCACGCTTTTCGGCGAGAAGGTGGTGATCCGGATCCTGGACCCGTCCAGCGCCAAGGTGGGCGTGGACTCGCTGGGCTACGAGAAGGTCGAGAAGGAGCGCCTGCTCAAGGCCATCGAGCGCCCCTACGGCATGATCCTCGTCACCGGGCCCACCGGCAGCGGCAAGACGGTGTCGCTCTACACCTGCCTGAACCTGCTGAACCAGCCGGGGGTGAACATTTCCACCGTGGAGGACCCGGCGGAAATCAACCTGCCGGGCATCAACCAGGTCAACGTCAACGACAAGGCGGGGCTGAGCTTCGCGGTCGCGCTGAAGTCCTTCCTGCGCCAGGACCCGGACGTCATCATGGTGGGCGAGATCCGCGACCTGGAAACCGCGGACATCGCGATCAAGGCGGCCCAGACGGGCCACCTGGTGATGTCCACGCTGCACACCAACGACGCCCCCGCCACGCTGACCCGGCTGCTGAACATGGGCGTGGCCCCGTTCAACATCGCCTCCAGCGTGCTGCTGATCACCGCGCAGCGCCTGGCGCGCCGGCTGTGCGAGAACTGCAAGGTGTTCGCCGACTACCCGCGCGAGGCGATGCTGCGCGCGGGTTTCACCGAGACGGAACTGGACGGCAGCTGGCGCCCCTACCGCGCCGTGGGCTGCAGCGCCTGCACCAACGGCTACAAGGGCCGGGTGGGCATCTACCAGGTCATGCCCATCACCGAGGCCATCCAGCGGGTCATCCTGAGCGAGGGATCGGCCATGGACATCGCCGAGCAGGCCCAACGTGAAGGAGTGCGCGATCTGCGGCAGTCCGGGCTGATCAAGGTCCGCTCGGGGGTGACGACACTGGAAGAAGTGATCGCAGTCACCAACGAGTGAGGGCCCTGCCCTGGCTCCGCCGTCCTCGGACAGGCTGCGGACTCAGGGCCCGATCGACTTTCCGGCGCAGTGCAAGACGACGCCCTCGTGGGAGCATGTGAATGGCAACAGCAGCCGCCTCGAAGGATCTGCGCGAAGCGATCTTCGAGTGGGAAGGCAAGGACAAGACGGGCAAGGTCGTGCGCGGCGAGATGCGCGCCGGCGGCGAAGCCATGGTGAGCGCCACGCTGCGTCGCCAGGGCGTGCTCATCACCAAGGTGAAGAAGCGCCGCACGAGTGGCGGCCGCTCGATCAAGCAGAAGGACATCGCCATCTTCACGCGGCAACTCGCCACGATGATGAAGGCGGGCGTTCCGCTGCTGCAGGCCTTCGACATCGTCGCGCGCGGCAGCCCCAACCCGCGGCTCACCCGGCTGCTCACCGACATCCGCGGTGACGTGGAGACCGGCACCAGCCTGTCCTCGGCCTTCCGCAAGCACCCGCTCTATTTCGACGCCCTGTACTGCAACCTGGTCGAGGCGGGCGAGGCCGGCGGCATCCTGGAGGCGCTGCTCGAGCGCCTGGCGATCTACCAGGAAAAGACGATGGCGCTGAAGAACAAGATCAAGTCGGCGCTGGTCTACCCCATCGCGGTGCTGGCCGTGGCCTTCATCGTGCTGTCGGTGATCATGATCTTCGTGATCCCGTCCTTCGAGGAGGTGTTCAAGTCCTTCGGTGCCGACCTGCCCGCCCCGACGCTGGTGGTGATCGCGCTGTCCAAGATCTTCGTCGGCTATTGGTGGCTGATCTTCGGCGTGGGCTTCGGGGTGGGCTACTTCACCTTCCAGTCGTGGCGCCGGTCGGAGCAGTTCCAGCGCGTGGTCGACCGTGTGATGCTCAAGCTTCCCGTCTTTGGCGACCTGGTCAACAAGGCGGCGGTGGCCCGCTGGACGCGCACGCTTTCCACGATGTTCGCGGCTGGCGTGCCGCTGGTGGAGGCGCTCGATTCGGTGGGCGGTGCGGCCGGCAACGCGGTGTTCGCCGACGCCACCGCGCAGATCCAGAAGGATGTGTCCACCGGCGCGGGGCTGACGCCTTCGATGCAGGGCACCGGCGTCTTCCCGATGATGGTGCTGCAGATGAGCGCCATCGGCGAGGAGTCGGGCTCGCTCGACCAGATGCTGGGCAAGGCGGCCGAGTTCTACGAGGACGAGGTCGATGAAGCCGTCAAGGGGCTGTCCAGCCTGATGGAGCCCTTCATCATCGTCATCCTCGGAACCCTGATCGGCGGCATCGTGGTGTCGATGTACCTGCCGATCTTCAAGCTGGGTCAGGTGGTGTGAGCGGCCTGGACGCGTCCTTCCTGCTGCAACCGTGGGCCCTGGCGCTGTTCGGCGCCTGCATCGGCAGTTTCCTCAACGTGGTGGCCCACCGCACGCCGCTGATGATGGAGCGGCAGTGGTGGGGCGATGCCGCCGGCCTGCTGGCCGACGACGACGCCCGCGGTCGCTTCTTCGGTGGCGCCGGCGCCGGTGCTGCAGCCGAGGCCGGCCTGGCCGACGCCCAGCGGCGCGTCCAGGGTGCGGCGCAGGCCATCGACAGCCGTCTGTCTTCGGTCGAGCCGATCACGCTGTCGCGTCCGCGGTCGCGCTGTCCGCATTGCGGTCATGCCATCGCCTGGCACGAGAACATCCCGGTCGTCGGCTATCTGCTGCTGCGGGGCCGCTGCAGCGCATGCGCCGCGCCCATCGGCTGGCGCTACCCGGTGGTGGAGGTCCTCACGGCGCTGCTCTTCGCTGCCATCGGCTGGCGCTTCGGGCCCACGCTGCAGGCGGCGATGTGGTGTGCCGTGGGCGCCCTGCTGCTCGCACTGGCGCTGATCGACTGGGACACCACGCTGCTGCCCGACCAGCTCACCCAGCCGCTGCTGTGGGCCGGCCTCCTGGCGGCGAGCCAGGGCTTCAGCGGCGTCAGCCTGCACAGCGCGCTGATCGGCGTGGCGGCCGGCTATGGGTCGCTGTGGGCGGTCTACTGGGTCTTCAAGCTGGCCACCGGCAAGGAGGGCATGGGCGCGGGCGACTTCAAGCTGCTGGCCGCGCTGGGCGCATGGCTCGGTTGGCCGGCGCTGCTGCCCATCCTCATCGTGGCCTCCATCAGCGGTGCGCTGGCGGGCATCGCCATGAAGTTCGGTGGTTCGCTGCGAGGCGGCCGCTATGTGCCCTTCGGGCCTTTCCTCGTGGCCGGGGGGCTGCTGCTGGTGCTGTTCGGCGGCACCGAGTGGGTGGCCGGGCTGGGCGTGGCGGGCCCCGCCGGCCTGCGCTGACGCAGCGCCTCGCCGCGGCCTTCATCAAGGCACCATGACCAGCCTTCGCATCGGCCTGACGGGCGGCATCGGCAGCGGCAAGAGCACCGTGTCGCGCGCCTGGGTGGGTCTGGGGGCGGCGCTCGTCGACACCGACGCGATCTCCCGATCGCTCACCGCCCCCGGGGGCGCGGCGGTGGCCGCGGTGGCGCGGGCTTTCGGGCCGCAGGTGCTGGGAGCCGACGGGCAGCTCGATCGCGCCGCCTTGCGTCAAAGGGTGTTCTCGGACCCCGCCGAGCGTCGCCGGCTGGAAGCCATCCTGCATCCGATGATCGGCGAAGAGGTGGACCGTCAGGCCTCGGCCGCCTTGCGGGCCCGGGCCGCATTGCTGCTGTTCGACGTGCCTTTGCTGACGGAGTCGTCGCGCTGGCGCGACCGTGTCGACCGCATCGTCGTGGTCGACTGCCCCGAGCCGGTTCAGGTCGAGCGGGTCATGGCCCGGTCGGGCTGGACGGCGGCAGCCGTCCAAGCCGTCATCGCCCAGCAGGCGACCCGCATCGCGCGACGTTCCATCGCGGATGCGGTGGTGTTCAACGGTGCGCAGACCTCACTGCAGGCCCTGGAGCGCGACGTGCACGAACTGCACGCGGCCTGGACGGGCGCTGACAGGCGCTGACGGGCGGCGGGGGCGGGCAGACGGGACACACCTGCACGCTTCCCAGGCCAGCCGGCGAGGGCCGGTGCGGCCCGCCGCTCAACGCTTGTTCGCCGTGGCAGCAGCCTGTGCTTCGGCACAGGACGGCGCGCAGACGAACTGGGTCTTGCCCAGCAGCCGCTTGGTCTGCAACGAGGCGCGGGGCCGGTGCTTGCCACACAGAAAACAAGACATCGTGCCCGACGCGAAGGCGCCGGTCGCTGCAAAGGGGGAGCCGGGAGCCTTCGACTTGTATCG
>JAIYCR010000049.1 GCA_027487905.1 Rubrivivax sp.
CAGGATGACGAAGGTCTGCGGCGTCTGCGGGTGGCCGAAGATGTTCAGCACCGTGGAGGCCGCGCCCGGGTGCGACATCCAGTTCTCCGCGTCCACCATCAGCGGACGCCCCAGGTAGGTGGCCACCCGCTGCAGCGTCTCGATGAGCTTGACGCCGAAGACCGGCGCCGAGGCCACCAGCAGCACCGCCGGATGGCCCCGCAGCGCCTGCTGCAGATCGGTCAGGCCCTCCCAGTCGAGCAGGCCCGAGGGCCGCCTCGGCGAGCCTTCCGAGCGCCAGCGGTGGGTGCGGCTGTCCAGCACCATGAGCGGCGGCTCGGTGGGCCATGTGTAGTGCCATTCGCGCCAGCGCAGCAGCCGCTCCACCAGCGCGTCGTGGGCCTCGCCGCCGGGCGCGTCCAGCGCCTGCTGCACCGAGTCGAAGAGGCCGTCGTCGAAGGCCTCGGGCCGGTTGCCCCAGGCCTGGTTGAGCAGGTAGCCCACCAGCGCGTTGCCGATGATGCGCCGCGAGAAGGCGTGGCCATAGGCCGCCTCCTCCCACTCGCGGCTCAGGTTCCAGTCGTCGGTGACGTCGTGGTCGTCGAAGACCATCGCCACCGGCAGGTGGGCCATCAGCCGGCGCACGGCGGGCAGGCCCTCGCGGAAGGCTTCGATGGCCCGCTGCTCGCGGGCCCAGCGCTCGAGGTGGCGCTGGTCCAGCCCGGGCGGCGGCGACAGGTCCAGCCCCTTCCAGGGCTCGGGCGCCCAGGCCAACAGGTACATGCAGAGCACCTCGGCCAGCGTGACCAGGTGGTTGTGCGCATTGGCCGTGGTGAACACGGGCTTGCGCACGCCAGCGAAGAAGAGATCGAGCAGCGCAGCATTGCCCTGGCTTCGCGGCAGCAGGGTGTCGCGGCCATACAGGCCCTGGGGATGGGCCATCAGGTCGCGCGCGCTGCGGATGCCCGCGGCCTCGGCGCCCGGCAGCGCCTCGTCGGGCAGGCCGAGCCGCCGCGCCAGCGCGTGGATGGCCAGCAGCATCGGGCCGGCCACGTCGTCGCAATAGACCTGGTCGCCGCTCATCACGAGCGCGGAGGGCCAGGCCTCCTCATGGGCCGGCGGGGCGGCGTGAGCGCCATCGGCGCGGCTGGCCGGGCGGTCAGGCCCGGCGGGTTCCTCGGGGCCCGCGCCGGCGTTCGCTGCCTTTGCCACCTCCACCGCCTTTGCCACCTTTGCCGCCCGCGCCGCCAGCACGCGCTGCAGGTGCGCATCCGCCCGCGCCAACCCGTCGCCCGGGTGGCGGCTGTGCGGCTTGCGACACGAGCCGTGCAGCAGCGCGCGCACCTGCGGCTGGAAGATGAAGCCCGGGCTGTCGCGGCCGGCGTGGCAGAGCTCCGGCACGGTGCTGTCGCACCAGGGATGGGGTGGCGCCGCATCGTCCGACGGCGGCGGTGTGTGCGCGGGCGCCAGCCAGACCCGGTAGCCGGTCCACTCGCCGGGCTGGAAATCCACCTCGGCCTTCACCTGCACCCAGTGGATCCACAACCGTTCGCCGGCCCGCAGCGCCCGTGCGGTGGTCTGCGCCGCCAGCGGGCGGCCATCCGGGCGATGCAGCCGCAGCTGCAGCTCGCACGGCGCTTCGGTGACCAGCCACAGCGCCAGGTCACGGGGCTGCAGGCGCCGCAGGATGGGGCCGGCGAGGAGGGGGGTGGGCGGCAAGGCGGTCAGGGCATGTGGCACCGACAGGAGGATAGTCACCCTGCGCTGACATTCGCCGCCGAGAGCGTGCAGATCCACTGCCGGTCGTGGATCGTCTTCTCTCTACCCGCCGTCCCGGCCGGCGGGTGGACTGGTAGGGGCAGGTGCGCGTCGCCTCGAGCTACCGGACCCGACGCTGAGGGCTCGAGCCCAGCCCGCTGAGCGCCGCCACCGCACAGGCCGCGAAGAAAAGCTCCGCCCCCAGCACGCCCAGATAGAGCGGCACCGGGGAGCCGTCCACCACCAGGCTGACCAGCCGCCCGAGGGCGAAGCCTCCGAAGATCAACACCACGCCGGCCAGCGCGGCGCGCGCTTCGAGGTACTTCAGCGCTCCAGCGAGGAAGAGCGCGGCAATGCCCAGATAAGCCCCGCCGCACACCGCCCGCACCACGTGCAGGTGGTTGACCGTGCTGAGCTCGATGCCCGGCTCGCGCATCATCATCTGCGGATTCACGAGGTGCAGCGCACCGACGATGAGCATCATCAGGCCGGCGCCGAAGAGGGTGAATCGCGTCAAGGCTGTCTCCTGGTGGTGGCGCAGCGGCGCCAGGGTGGGGCGATGCTAGGAGCGGCCATCCAGGCTCGGTGCACCGTCTGTGGCATTCACAATGCCGCGCATGGAGCACCCCGCCACACTGCTTGCCGACCTTGCCCTCTTCGTCGAAGTGGCCCGCACCGGCAGCTTCCGTCAGGCGGCCACCCGCCTGGCGATGCCGCCTTCCACCCTGTCGCGCCGCATCGCGGCTATGGAGGCGCGGCTGCGCGTGGCGCTCTTCGTGCGCACCACCCGCAGCGTCGCGCTGACCTCCACCGCCCAGCCCTATTACGACCGCTGCCTGGAGGTGCTCGAAGCGGCCGAGCGCGCGCAGTCGGTGCTGGGCGACAGCCGAAGCGTGCCCCAGCGGCTTCGGGTGGCCATGCCGGTGGACCTGGGGGTGGACATCCTCGGGCCGGTGGTGGCGAGCTTCGCCTCGCAGCACCCCGGCCTGAGCGTGACGTTCGACCTGTCGTCCCAGGCCACCGACCTGCTGCGCGAACCGGTGGACCTTGCCTTTCGCATCGGCAGGCCCATGGACGAGCGCGTCGTCGCGCGCAAGGTGGGCGAGATCGCCAGCGGCCTGTATGCCGCGCCCGGCCTGCTGCGCCGCCTGCCGGCCATCCGCTCGCCGCAGCAGCTGCCCGGCCTGCCCTGCCTGGACCTGCGCACCGCCAAGGGGTCCATGCCCTGGACCCTCGGGAGCCTGCATTGGGAGGCGGCCCCGGGCCCCTGCACGCTGGCCGCCAACAGCGTGGCGCTGCTGGGCCGGCTGGCCGAAGACGGCCATGGGATCGCGCTGCTGCCGCGGCACCTGGCCGAGCGCCAGGTGAAGGCACTCCGGCTGGCGCCGGTGCTGGCGGAGGTGGCCACGCCCACCTGGCCGCTCTACGCAGTGACGGCCAGCCGGCATGTGCCGCGTGTGGTGAAGGGCCTGATCGCGCAGGTGAAGGCGGCGCTCGCGGCCGGTGTGGGTGCGTAGCGGGCGGGGCGTAGCGGCCCGCGACGGCTCGGGGCGCGATGAGTTCGAGCGTCGGGAAGGACAGCGACGTCCCCGCATAGCCGACCGGGTTGATGGCCATGGCACGCCACTGGGCCTGCGCCCGCAGTTGAGCGATGGACCTGTCGGCCCACTGCGCGTCGTTCTGCAGCACGTCGACGAGGACGCTGGTGTCAACGAGCAGCATCAGTCGTCGGCGCGGAGCAGCTTCATCAAGTCCTCGGTCCGCCACCGCTCATCTGCCCGGCCGCGGGCCGCATCGAACGATCCCGAGGCGGCTGGTTCGGACGAGCGGCGCGCCGGACGGTCTGGATCACCAACTCGCCCGCCGCATTCACCGCAAACTCGACCGACGCGCCCGACGCCAGGCGCGACGCGTCACGGATGTGCTTCGGGATCGTCACCTGCCCCTTGCTGATCAGGGTGGTGGCCATGTGGAAACCTCAATGTGTTGCCGGATCGTCGATGGTGATGCTTCGAAGCTGAACCGGCCCGTACGACTGTCGGCTGTGCCCCTCCTGCAAACCGAGGATGGGACAAACCCCTCCGGCGAAGCAGCGACGCCCGACCCGATACTTCCCCGCAGCGATCACGGTCGGGGAAGACGATGTACCTCAGTGCGAAGCAGACCGCTCTGCTGGGCCAGATCATGCAGACCCTGGCCGAGCCCCACGAGGAGCGAGAGATCCGCGAGATCATGGGTGACCTGGTGATGCAGCTGCTGGGCGCGCAGTTCTATGCGAGCTTCGTGTGGCAACCGGCCGAACGCTGCTTCGGCCAGGCCAGCTGCATCAACATGGACCCGGCCAACCTGAAGGCCTACGAGGCCTACTACCAGTTCCGCGACCCCATCACCCCGACGATGCAGCGCTACCAGGTGGCCGTGCGGGCCACTGACGTGCTGCCGCAGGAAGACCTCAGGACCACCGAGTTCTTCAACGACTTCCTGAACCGGGACGGCCTGCACTGGGGCGTGAACCTCTACGCCTGGCACCAGGGCCGCAACCTGGGCGACATGCGCATCTGGCGTGATCGCCGACGCGAGAACTTCAGCGCAGACGACCTGCGGCTGCTGGACATGCTGCAGCCGGCCTTCGTGACCGCGCTGGCCAGGACGCACAAGGCCGGGCGAGACGAGGCGCCCGCGCTCAACCCGGTCTCGCAGCGCCTGACCCCGCGCGAGCAGGACATCGCACGGCTGGTGATGCTGGGGCTTGCCGACAAGGAGATCGCCCGGCGACTGGGGATCTCGGCCACCACGGTGCGCACCCACCTCGAGCACGCGTTCCGCAAGGTTGGCGCCTCGAACCGGGCCACGCTCGTGCACAGGCTGCGCGCCTGAGCGGCAGGGCGCGGGTCCTCGGTCTCGAGGATGCCGCGGGATGGCCCGTCTTCCTAGAGTGGCGGCTCGCCCACCCCGGGCGTCACCCCAGCCCTCAGGAGCAGCCCATGCCAGCGACGACGCGTCGAGCCTTCTTCAAGAACACCAGTGCCGTGTCGGCCGCCGCCTTGCTCGGAGGCACCGGCCTTGCCGCCTGCGGTGGCGGCTCCGACAGCCCTGCCGCCCTGAGCACCGCCGAGATGCTGGAGCTGAGCGCCACCCAGGCGCTGGCCGCCTACGAAGCCAAGACCCTCACCGCCACCGCCTATGTGCAGGCGCTGATCGCCCGCGCCAAGGCGCTGTCCCACCTGAACGCCATGATCCACCTGGACGAGGCCGGGGCGCTGGCCGCTGCCCGCCAGGTGGACGCCGACCGCGCCGCAGGCAGAGCCCTCGGCCCCCTGGCCGGGCTGCCCCTGGTGGTGAAGGACAACATCAACACCCGCGGCATGAAGACGACCGCCGGCACCCACTCGCTGCGGGACTTCCAGCCGGCCAGCAACGCGCCGTCGCTCCAGCGGCTCGTCGACGCGGGAGCCATCGTGCTGGGCAAGTCCAACCTGCATGAGTGGGCCTTCGGCATCACCAGCACCAACTTCACGCTGGGCATCGACCCGATCACCCGCGCGGCCAATCGGCCCTGCCGCAACCCCTATGACCCGGACCGCATTCCCGGCGGGTCCTCCGGCGGCACGGCAGTGGCCATCGCGGCCCGCTTCGCACCCGCGGGCCTGGGCACCGACACCGGCGGCTCCACGCGCGTGCCGGCCGCCTTCTGCGGCATCGCCGGCTTCCGACCCTCGGTGGGCAACGGTGCGGGCAATGGCCGCCGCTATGTGGACGACAACGCGGTGGCCCCCATCAGCACCACCCGCGACACCATCGGCCCGATGGGCCGCACGGTGGCCGACCTGGCCCTGCTCGACTCGGTGATCACCGGCCAGGCCCGCGCGCCCGCCAAGCCCCTGCGCGGCTTGCGGATCGGCCTTCCCGCGGCCTTCTGGAACGGCCTGGACGACAGCGTCCGGCCGGTGGCTCTGGCCGCGCGGCAAAGGCTGGTCGACGCGGGCGTGGTGTTCGTCGAGGCCGACCTCACCGGCATCCTGGCGCTCAACGACAGCATCTCCTTCCCGATTGCACTGCACGAGCCGGTAGCCGCCATTCCGGCCTACCTGGCCGCCAACGACGCACCGGTGAGAACTGTGGCGCAGGTCAGTGCCTCGCTGGCCAGCCCCGACGTGCAAGGCGCTTTCGGCGCCATCGCGGGCGACGTGTTCGGCGCCGCCTACCCCGCGGTGATGGCCACGCAGCGGCCCGCGCTGCAGCGCCTGTACCGCGACTACTTCGCCACGCAGGCCGTGGAAGCGGTGATGTTTCCCACCACCGTGCTGGCCGCTCCGCCCATCGACGCGGTGCGCGGCTCGGGCACGCTGAGCTACACCGTCGACGGCTTGCCGCGCAGCAACCAGGACACCTTCGGCACCTGCATCCGCAACGCCGACCCCTGCACCAACGCCGGCCTGCCCAGCCTGTCTGTCCCGGCGGGCCTCACCGCCAGCGGCCTGCCGGTGGGGATGGCGTTCGACGGGCCGCTGGGGTCGGATGCGAACCTGCTGGCCATCGGGGTGGCGGTGGAGGCGGTGTGGGGGGCGGTCAGGGCGCCGGGTGTTTGAGGCGACCCACGCCCGGGCGCTGCACGGGCGAGGCCTCGTCCTGCTCCGCTTCAGGCCACAGCGCCGGGAAATAGAAACGCAGGGCGTGCCTCGGAACCGCGAAACGGACCTTGCCATAGGGCGAATCCTTGGCGAGGAAGTGGCGGCG
>JAIYCR010000088.1 GCA_027487905.1 Rubrivivax sp.
CACCATGGCCCCGCGCCGCTCGGCCGTCTGCACGACGACCTTGGGGCTGTCCACGTGGCAGGTGATCACATCGCAGCCCGCATCGATGAGCGCGTTGGTGGCCTCCGCTTCGCGCACCGGCAGCGACCAGTCGCCCGTGAAGATCACGGTCACGGTCGCGTCGGGCGTGTTCTTGCGCGCACCCACCAGCACGGCGTTGACGTTGCGCAGCAGCGACGGGATGGGCTTGGCCGCAATGAAGCCGATTTTCTTGGTCTTGGTCACGAGACCGGCGGCCACACCGTTCACGTAGTGCGCCTGGTCGAGATAGCCGAAATAGGAGCCGGCATTCTTCGGGTGCTTCTTTTCGTCCCACAACCCGACCGCGTGGCGAAACTCGACCTGCGGGAACTTGGCGGCCATCGCCAGCATGTGCGGGTCGAAGTAGCCGAAGCTGGTGGGGAACAGCAGCGTCGCGCCGTCCTGCGAGATCATGCCCTGCATGGTCTTCTGCACGGCCTGTGTCTCGGCGACGTTCTCCTCCTCCACGACCTTGATGCCGGGCAGCTTCTTCAGCTGGGCCGCGGCCTCGGCATGCGCCTGGTTGTAGCCGAAGTCGTCGCGCGGGCCGACGTAGATGATGCCCACGGTCAGCGGCGCCTGGGCGAAGGCAGGGCGCAGTGCACCGGGCAGCAGCAAGCTGCCGGCGGCCAGGGCGCCCAGGCCCAGCTGGCGGCGGCGCTGGTCGACTTCAAGCGCGGGGGAGGCGGAGCGGTCGGGGGTCATCGGTGGTTCTCCTGGCAGGTCGGGTGTGGAAACGGGGTGTGGAAACGGGGTGTGGAGACGGGACGGGTTCGGCGGGGGGCAGGTCGCACGGCGGCATCGAGGCCGGTCAAGGGACGGCGACGGGCGGCAGGTCGATCAGGCTCACGTGCGCGGCGACGACGCGCCAGCCTTCGGGCAGGCGCATCCAGGTCTGGCTTTGCCGGCCGAGCTTGCTGCCACCGGCCCGTCGGAACTCGGTCATCGCGGTTCCGGCGTCGCGGCCGAAGGTGGTGATCACGGTGTTCTGCAGCGTGCGGGCCAGGCCCTGCGAGGGCCGTGCCAGCCGGAAGGCGCGGATGGCGTCTATGCCCACCAGGTTCTCGGCGACGCCGTAGCGCACCGTGTTCGGGCTGGCCCAGAACAGCTCGTCGAGCACCTGCACGTCGTTGGCCACCAGCGCGGCTTCGTAGCGGGCGAAGGCGGCCGAGAGTTCGGCGTGGACTTCGGCCTGGTTGATCTCAAGGCTCATGGTCAGGCTCCGGGGGCTGCGGGCAGGGACAGAGCGGCCACCGGCGCACGCGCCAGGCCACTGGCTTCGAGCCCGCGGGCCACGCGCAGGCAGAGGTCCTCGCGCCAGGGGGCGGCGATCACCTGCACGCCGATCGGCAGGTGCGGGTGGGCGGGGCTGCAGCCCCACAGCGGCACGGTGACCACCGGCAGGCCGATGGCCGAGATCGGCTGGGTCAGGAGGCCCATGCTGGCGCGCGCCGGCAGGCGCTGGCCGTTGATCTCCATCCATTCGGTGCCGATGGGCGGCGACACGCAGGGCGTGGCCGGAGCCAGCAGCACATCCACCTCGCCGAAGGACGCCGCCACCTGGCGGGCGAACCACTGCCGCAGGCGCTGGGCCTGCACCACCCAGGCCGCGGGCAGCAGCGCGCCGGCCAGGAAACGGTCGCGCGACAGGGGCTCGAAGTCGTCGGGCCGACGGCGCAGGTCGTCCAGGTGCAGCGCGGCACCTTCGGCGTTGGTGATCAGGAAGGCGGCGGCGCGGGCGCGGTCCACTTCGGGCCATTCGACGACCCGCACCGCCTTCAGCGCCGCGGCCACCCGGTCCACCGCCTCACGCGCCTCGAGCAGCGCCATGGACCGGAACCAGCCGCCGAGCACGCCGATGCGCAGGCCTTCGCTGCCCCTGGACAGGTGCTGCAGGGTGGGCTCGACCGGACGGCGGACCTGGGCGGGGTCTTCGTCGTCGGCCCCCTGCATCGCGTCGTAGGCGCTGGCCAGCGTGTGCACCTCGCGGGCAAAGGGCCCGAGGTGGTCGAGGCTTGCGACGAAGGGATAGCTGCCGGTGCGGGGCAGGCGGCCGAAGGTGGGCTTGAGCCCGAAGACGCCGCACAGCGAGGCCGGCACCCGGATCGAGCCATTGGTGTCCGAGCCCAGCGACAGCGGCACCTGCCCGGCGGCCACCGCCGCGGCCGAGCCGCCGGACGACCCCCCCGACAGGCGGGTGAGGTCGTGCGGGTTGCGGGTGGGGCCGACGTGGCTGTTCTCGGTGGTGAAGCCGTAGGCGTACTCGTCCATGTTGAGGGCGCCCACGCACACCGCACCCGCCGCCTCGAGCCTGCGCACCAGCACCGCGTCGCGCCGGGCGGGCGGGGCCTCGCGCTCGATCTTCGAGCCGGCCAGCGTGGCGATGCCCTCGAGGTCGAAGAGGTTCTTCACCGCGAAAGGCAGGCCGGCGAGCGGTCCTTGCAGCCCGGATGCGTCCACCGCGTCCGCGCGGGCCAGTGCCCGTCCGGCCATCACCTCGGTGAAGGCGTTGACCTGACCGTCGGTCCGGGCGATGCGGTCGAGCGCAGCCTGCACCGCCGTGCGCGCCGCGCCGCTCACTGCTCACCCCCGGCGGGCGCTTGCGCAGCCGGCGCCACCGGCTGGAAGACGTTGCCCGATTCATCGGCGGGCGTGAGCGGGAAGTCCATCACCCGAGGGGCCAGGCCCGCCACCAGTTGCAGGTAGCGCAGCACGCCGGGCCGGTGCTGCTCGGAAAGGCTCAGGCCCAGGAGCGCGGCCTGCGCGTCCATCCAGACCTCCAGGTCGAGCGGGGTTCGCGTCATCGAACGCTCCCTCAGGCCTTGGCCAGCTGCCGGTAGTCCGGCTGCAGGTGGAACCAGTACTGGTAGCCGGTGACGTTGGCCTGCATGGCCACGTCCTGGCTGGGCTGGAACAGCGGGATGCGCGGCACCTCGTCGTAGGCGATCTGGATCATCTCGCGCACCGAGCTGTCGTAGATGGGCTTGCTCTCGGCGAAGCGCGCGTTGGTGATGATCCGGTCGAGCTTGGGGTTCTGGTAGCCCATGGTGTTGAACACCGCGTTCTGGCCGTGGTAGCACCAGTAGAAGAAGTACTCGGGAAAGTCGAGCCAGCCGCCGAAGCGGTTGAGGATCAGCGGCATGTCCTTCTTCAGCAGCGCGGCACGCCAGGTGGCGCCGGGGATCTTGTTGATCTGCGCCTTGATGCCGATCTGCGCGAGCGACTCCTGCATCAGGATGGCCGCAGGCTCGCCCACGGTGGCGCCGCCCAAGTCCAGGCTGAGGGTGGTCTCGAAGCCGTTGGGAACGCCCGCCTCGGCCATCAGCGCGCGGGCGCGGGCGAGGTCGGTGGCATAGCCGGTGGGCTGCGGCCAGGCGGTGGTCTTCACCGTCGGCGAGCCGCCGTACAGCTTGGTGCCGCGGCCATAGAGCGCCACCTCGTGGATGCGGTCATAGGGCAGCGCGTAGGCCACCGCCTGGCGCACCTTGACGTTGTCGAAGGGGGGCCGGTTCACGTTCATGCCCACGTAGAGCATCGCGTTTTCCACCGGCATGGTGGCCACCTTCACGCCGCCCCCTTCCCTGGCCAGCTCGGAGAAGTCCTTGGGCGGCATGTCGTAGGTCATGTCGATGTCGCCCTTGACCAGCAGCGCACGCCGGTTGCCGGCGTTGGGAACCTCGCGCTGCACGATGCGGCGCAGCTTGGGAAGCGGCCCGCTCTTCCAGTCGTCGTTGCGGACGTAGATGATTTCCTGGCCCGGCCGGAAGGCCTCGACCTTGTAGGCACCGCCGCCGGCCACGTTGTTGCGCGTCCAGTTCAGGCCCCAGGGGTCCTGCGGCGTGGCGTTCTTCTTCACCAGTTCGCTGTTGAAGATGCAGGGCACCGGCACGGCGATGTTGTTCATCGTCAGCTTGTCGCGGCGCAGGAAGTTCACCCGGAAGGTGTGGTCGTCGACCACCACGAACTGCTCGGGCTTTTCCAGCGAGCCCGCGCCCATCTGGAAGGTGGCGAAGCCGCCCACGCTCACCGCGCGGTCGAAGCTCCACTTCACGTCGCGCGCGGTCACAGGGGTGCCGTCGTGGAACTTCGCGTTGCGGCGCAGCTTGAAGGTCACCGAGCCGCCGTCGGGTGCCATCTGCCAGCTCTCGGCGAGTTCGGGCTCGAGCTTGTTGCGGTCGTACATCACCCGCCCGTCGGGAAGGGTCTTGCGGCCGTAGGTCATCAGCCGGTCGTAGCAGACCCAGCTCACGCCGTAGGCGGGGCGGTTCGCGCCGATGGTCTGGATGTCCAGTGAGTTCGGCCCAAACTCGTTGGCCACCACCAGCACGTCCTTGGGGCGGGCCTGCGCGGCGGCGCTCAGGGGCAGGCCGGCGGCCGCGGTGGCCAGCGAGGCGGCAGCACCACTGCCGAGGAAGTCACGTCTGTCCATGGGGAGGCTCCGTTGGGGCGGTTGAAGGGAAGAGGGGCGCGGCAGGGGGCGATGACCCGGGCGGTCGGCGGCGGCTGTGCGTTCAGGCGGGCGCGGCGAGGCTCGCGCTGGCCGTGCTGCGCTCGCGCCAGGCACGCCAGCCGCCGTGGGCGCTGATGTCCTCGGCCTCGCGCAGCGCGGCCGGTTCGCAGACGAAGCCCTGAACCCAGCGGCCGTCGGCCAGCTCGACGCTGCCGATGGCCAGCGGCGGCGGCACCCCCTGCAGGAAGCTGCCCATGCGCGACACCGGCATCGACCAGACCTCCACCTCGATGGCCACGCCGCCGGGGCCCACCCGTTCGAGCCCCGGCTTGGGCGGCACCGTGCCTCGCAGCGCATGCA
The DNA here is from genome assembly GCA_027487905.1 of Rubrivivax sp. Classification (GTDB taxonomy): domain Bacteria; phylum Pseudomonadota; class Gammaproteobacteria; order Burkholderiales; family Burkholderiaceae_C; genus JAIYCR01. The sequence goes on from JAIYCR010000088.1 coordinate 4,871, forward strand.
GGCGGTAGGCCGGCGCGGTGTGCGTGCACTGCTGCAGCCGCGCACCCCGCTCGACCAGCTGATGGTTCAGGGGCTGCCCGCTCAGGTGGGCACCCACCACGCACAGCGGCATCTGCGGCTCGACGGCCGGGCCGGGGCGGGCGGGGTCGGGCGCATCGGGACCATCGGGCACCCAGCCGGTGATGCCGCTGGCCAGCGCGCCCCGGCGCTGCCAGTGCAGACCCCAGTCGAGCAGCGCCGCATCGAGGCCAGCCGGGGCGATGGCGGTGACGCCGAAGGGCAGGCCCTGCGGCGTCACCGCCGCAGGCAGCGCCAGCGCGCACCAGCCCAGCAGGTTGACGAAGTTGGTGTAGTGGCCCAACGCGGCATTGGCGCTCAGCGGCTGCGCGCGCAGGTCGGCCACCGTGGGGTGGGTGGGCGCAGTGGGCACGAGCAGCAGGTCCACCGTGTCGAACATCGCCTGAGCGGACACGGCCAGCGAGCGCAGCGCGTACTGGGCATCGAAGGCATCGACCGCGGTGCGCCCCTCGCCGGCGGCGATCACCTGATGCACCGAAGGGTCGAAGACGTCGGCGCCCCGCGGCCACAGGCTGCGCACCGCGTGCAAGCGCTCCGCCACCCAGGGGCCTTCGTACAGCAGGGCACCGACGCGGTGCAGCACCTGCAGGTCCAGCTCGACGACCTCCACCTCGTCCTTCCAGGCAGCCAGGCGCTCGAGGGCCTGGGCCCAGGCGAGGTCATAGCCGAGCGCAGCGTCCAGCCCCGGCGCTGAGGCAACCCCCACCCGAAGGCGGCGCCCACCGGGCCGGGCGAACGCGGCAGGCCCGGGCAGGAAGCGGCTGAAGGGATCGGTCGGATCGGCCCCTTCCACCGTGGCGAGCACCTCGCCGCCATCGGCCACGTCCAGCGCGAAGATGGACACGCAATCCAGGCTGCGGCAAGCCGGCACCACGCCGGCGGTGGACACCCGGCCGGGCGTGGGCTTGACGCCCACGATCTGGTTGAAGCCCGCCGGAATGCGCCCGGACCCTGCGGTGTCCGTGCCCAGCGCGAAGACCACGTCGCCTCGGGCCACGGCCACCGCCGAACCCGAACTGGAGCCACCGCTCACCCGGGACGCATCCCAGGTGCTGGTGGGAGTGCCATAGGGCGAACGGGTGCCCACCAGCCCGGTGGCGAACTGGTCGAGGTTGGTCTTGCCCAGCAGCAGCGCGCCCGCCTGCAACAGCCGGCGCACCGCGCCCGCATCCGCTGCCGCCGTGTAGGCGAAAGCCGGACAGGCCGCCGTGGTCGGCCAGCCGGCCACGTCGATGTTGTCCTTGACCGCGAAAGGCACGCCGAAGAGCGGAGCCTGTGCGTGCAGGGCCTGGGCATCACCCTTGCAGGCGTCCCACAGCGGCTGCAGTTGTGCGAGCCGCTCCTCAAGCGCACGCTCGTCCACCAGGCTGATCCAGGTGCTCGGCGGGCTGTCGCGACGCACCGCCTGCACATGCAAGCGCAGCCAGGCTGCCCAGCTGCCGCCTTGTTCGCGCAGGGCGGCACGCCAGGCCCGCAGGCCACGGGGCGCAGCCGTCGGTGAAGCGAGGGATTGAGCAGGAGGCATCTTGGTGCACGTCTTGGTATACAAGAAAGCACACGCAGACTCCGTGCCAACCCAAACTGGTGCGGCGCACGGTCCGCAGGCCGCGTGCACGACACTGCGGCATGGCCCTCAAATCCACGATACACAAGGCGTCGATCGCACTGGCCGACATCGACCACGGCGTCTACACCGACCTGGCCCTGACCATCGCCCGGCATCCGAGCGAGACCGAGCAGCGGATGATGGTGCGGCTGGCCGTGCTGGCCCTGAACGCGCACGCGGTGCAGACCGTGTGCCAGAACGATGCCCACATCCTCTTCGGCGCCGGGCTGTCCGACCCGGACGACCCCGACGTGCACGTGACCGACTTCACCGGCCGCAAGCGGCTGTGGATCGAGGTGGGCCAGCCCGAGGACAAGCCTCTGGTGCGCGCCAGCAGCCGCACCGACGCGGTGGCGGTCTACGCCTTCGGGCCGGCGGCGGAGGTGTGGTGGCGCGGCCTGGAGAACAAGGTGGCCCGGCTGGAGCGGCTGTCGGTCTTCCGGCTGGCCCACGAGGCCGCCGTCGAGCTCGAAGCCCTGGCCGACCGCAGCATGGCGCTGCAGGCCACCGTGCAGGACGGCGTGCTGACCTTGAGCGGGGAGCGCGGCCTGGCCACGGTGGAGCCGCAGCGCTGGAAGTGACGACGCCCGACGCCGCGGGGCACGCCGGCCTAGCACATCCGCTGCAAAACCGGTAAACTAACCATGCTTTCCCCATCGGGCCACTGTCCGACAGCGTGACCGGACCCCGCCGACCCTTCAGGCGGTGCTTCGTTTGATCGTTTCCCGCGGTGATCTCCTTGCGTGTGTTTGCACGGTGTGGGCTGGGTCCACGCCGATTTCGTCCTTTTCATTTTTTTCAGGAGATCTCCATGACCGTTCAAACCGGCACCGTCAAGTGGTTCAACGACAGCAAGGGCTTCGGCTTCATCACCCCCGATGACGGCAGCAAGGACCTTTTCGCCCACTTCCGCGAAATCCGCGGCCAGGGCTTCCGTTCGCTGGAAGAGAACCAGCGCGTCCAGTTCGAAGTGAAGCAGGGCGACAAGGGCCCGATGGCTGCCGACATCCGTCCGGTTGCCTGAACTTCACGGATCCAGGAGTCGCATGCCCAAGGAAGAACTGATCGAAATGCGCGGTGTGGTGAATGAAGTCCTCCCGGACTCCCGCTACCGCGTGAAGCTCGAAAACGGCCATGAACTCGTCGCCTACTCGGGCGGCAAGATGCGCAAGAACCACATCCGCATCCTGGCCGGGGACAACGTTTCTCTGGAACTGTCCCCCTACGACCTCACCAAGGGTCGGATCACCTTCCGCTTCCTGGATCGCAGTGGCGGCCCGGGCCCCGGTGGCCCGCGCGGCCCGAACCGCCCCGGAGCGCGCTGAGCGGCCTGCCGCCAGCACCTTCCCCCCCAAAAGCCGGCCATGCCGGCTTTTTTCATTGCCGAACTGCCGGCCATGCCGGCTTTTTTCATTTCTGAACGTCTGGCCACGCCGGCGTCCTCCGTTCCAGCACGCCATGCGCCACGACTTCGTCACCCTGGATGTGTTCACCGACCGCCGCTTCGGCGGCAACCCGCTGGCCGTCGTCTTCGACCCGCAGGCAACGCTGGACACCACGGCCATGCAGGCCATCGCACGCGAGTTCAACCTGTCGGAAACCACCTTCGTGCGGCCGCCACGGAACCCGCAGCACGACGCCGAGGTGCGCATCTTCACACCCGCCTCCGAGATGCCCTGGGCAGGCCACCCCAACGTGGGCACCGCCTGGGCGCTGGCCTGCGCACCGCATCGCCTGGCGCGTGCGCCGCACGCTGCGGCCGGCGGGGGCCAGGGCCAGGGCCTGACGCTGCACTTCGACGAAGGCGCGGGGCCGGTGGAGGCCCGCATCGCGCTGGATGCGGACGGCCGTCCGACCCGGGTCGACATCCGCGCACCCCTGCCCCTTCAGACCCGCGCCGCGCCCTCGGCCGCGGCGCTGGCCCGCTGCGTGGGCCTGGAGGTGCAAGACCTGCAGACCACCGGGCCGCAGGCTGCACACGGCCCGGTGGTGGCCACCGTCGGCTTCCCCTTTCCCTTCGTCGAGCTGCAAAGCCGTGCCGCGCTGGCGGCGGCCCGTCCGCAGGCGGCGGCGATGGACGAACACCTGGTCGACTTCGATCTGGACGGCGTGGTGCTGTGGTGCCGCGAGACGATCGAAGCCGACCGCTTCGGCTCGGCCGGGCCGGTGAGCACCGACCTCAGCGCCCGCATGTTCGCGCCCATGATCGGCGTGCCCGAGGACCCGGCCACCGGCAGCGCCATGGCGGCCCTGGCCGCGTGGATCGCCCGCACCGAGGGGAAGGCCGCAGCGACGCTGAGCATCGCCCAGGGCGTGGACATGGGGCGACCCAGCCGCATCCACACCCAGGTCGGGCCGGACGGCGTGTGGGTGGGCGGTGCCTGCGTGCCGGTGATGTCCGGGCAGGTCGAGTCCTGACGGCAAAAGGCCCTCGACCGGGTTCCTCAACCCTCGGCTGCCGTCCCCAGCGCCACCCACACCCGACCGTCCTGCAGCCGAACCGGATGAACCTGCAGCGCCCGGGTGGCCGGTGCGCAGGTGGCCGCGCCGCTGACGAGGTCGAAGCGGCCCTGGTGGAGGGGGCATTCGACCTGCCCGTCCTCCAGGAAGCCTTCGCACAACCGGGCCAGGCCATGGGTGCACATCGGGTCGGTGGCGTGCACCGCATCGCCGTCCCGGAACACGGCCACCACCTGGCCGGCCACGCTGAACTCGAGCCCGGCGCCGTCGAAGAGATCGTCCAGCGCGGCGACGTCGTGCCAGGGGCCGGGTGCTTGCTCGCTCATGTCGGTATCGGCCTTGGAAGGGGTGGCTCAGGGGGGAGCGATCAGAGGGGATAGATCAGCGAATTGGGAATCCACTCGCTGTCGTAGACGCACACCCGCTCGGCGAACCTCAGGCCCTGCGGCGTGGGCACGATGCGGTCCAGGTAGCGGCCGACGTTGAACACCGTGGTCTCGCCGTCCAGCTTGGTGCGGAACACCGCATAGGACGACTCGCAGCGCCAGCCGCCACCCGGCTCGACGCCGGTGAGCAAGGGCGCACCCACCACATGCCGCTGCCGGTAGGGGTCGTGGAACAGCGTCTCGCGGATGGCGAAGGCGCGGTCCAGCAGCATGCCCCGGCTCTCGAAGGCCAGCGTGGCCAGCGGGAAGCCGCGGTCGTGGTTCTCGCGGGGCACGACGCGGTAGACGCAGTCGTCGGTGAAGAGGCTGCACCAGGTGTCCCAGTCGGCCTGGTCCACCGCCTGGGTGTAGGCCGCCTGCAGCTGCAGCAGCGCGTGGTAGTGCGCGAAGTCGATGGCCAGCACCGGCGCTGGTTCCAGTTCCGCCATCGTTTCCGGCGCTTCGCCGGGCAGCACGGTGCTCATGGCCGGTCCTCCATCACCTCGCGCCAGTAGCGGTACATGCCGCGGATCAGCGTCTCGGTGACCATGTGGTCGGTATCGGCCACGCCGTGGCCCCCCAGCTCGGCCACCGCGCGATGCCCGGGCTTGCTGGCAAAGCCCTTCTGCGACAGCTCGATCACCTCGCCATCGTCGGCCGAGACGAAGCCGGCCGGGCCGAAGAGGTTGGCCTGGCGCAGCCGCCGCCGCGTCATGGCCTCGTCGTCGTCGGCGAAGCCGAAGTGGGTCCACTCGAAGAAGAAGGCGCCGTGGCCGTCGGGCTGGATGTGGCGGGTGGACACACTGTTGACCTGCTGCTGCAGGATGACGCTGGGAAACAGCGTGGTCATCACCGCGCTCGGGCCACCCCACCAGGGCTCGGGCACGATGTCCAGGAAGCGGTCGTCGTGCAGCTGCATGTCCGCCTTGAAGCTGGACACCTGGGCCACCTGCGACTGCACGCCGGCATTGCCGCGGGTGGACACCATGGCCGCATGGCGGTGGTGGCGGTCCATGTGCAGCGCGCTCTTGTTGTCTGCCCTCCACAGCCCGAAGGTGACGAACCAGGTGTGCAGCAGGCCCGGGTGGTAGGGGTCCTTGATGTTCTCCTGCATCAGCTTCCAGTTGCCCGGAATGCGCTGCCGGTTGTAGCCGAGGATCTTCAGCTTGCGGCCGTTGAACAGGCGGTCGAAGTAGCCCAGGATGGTCGGGCCGACGAAGTCCTCGAAGGGCTCGACGTCCGGGTCGAAGCTGGCGAACACCACGCCGCCGCGGCGGGCCACCCGCAGCGCGGTCAGTCCGTGGTCGGCGGGCTTGAAGTCCGCCGGCATGCCGCCCTTGACCTGGCCGCCATCGCGCACGCCCCGGCGCAGCGGCACGCCCTGCAGCTCGCCCTGCAGGCTGTAGTTCCATTGGTGATAGGGGCAGGTGAAGCTCTCGCGGCGGCCATGGCGCTCACGGCAGAACTGCATGCCGCGGTGGGCACAGACGTTCTCCAGCACGCGCAGTTCGCCGTTCGCGTCGCGCACCAGCACCACGCTGCGCTCGCCGACCACGGTGCGCTTGAAGTCGCCGGGCTCGGGCACCTCGGCCTCCAGGCCCACGTAGCACCAGTGGCCGCGGTAGAAGAAGCGCTCGAGCTCGCGGCGGTGCAAGGCCGGGTCGGTGTAGACGTCGAAGGGAATGCGGTGCGTGCCCGCGGTTTCCCAGGCGGGCAGCGTCAGCGGCGGGGTGTCGAGGGCCATGGTGGGTGCGCCGGGAGGTCGGATCGGGAGTACGCCCGCCCGGAACCGCGGGCGGGCCGGGGGGCACTGCAGGATGCAGCAGCGCCGCCCTGATGGTGCCGCCGGCGGCCACGCCGGCCAAGGTCCGTGCTTGAATGCGTCACATCACCGTGGTGAATGAAGCATGCTGCCCCGCGAACTCGACCTGAACCTGCTGCGCGTCTTCGACGTGCTCATGCGCACCCGCCGGGTGGCCAGCGCCGCCGACGAGCTCGGCCTGACCCAGCCCGCGCTGAGCAATGCACTGGCGCGCCTGCGCCGCTCGCTGGACGACCCCCTGTTCGTGCGTTCGCCATCGGGCATGCAGCCCACGCCGCTGGCCGAGCACCTGGCCGCTGCGGTGCGCGAGGCCCTGGGCGGGCTGGCCCGCGCGCTGCAGCGGCCCGCCGCCTTCGACCCGCTGCGAAGCGAACGGCGCTTCCACCTGTCGATGAGCGACATCGGCGAGATCTACTTCCTGCCCACGCTGATGCAGGCGCTGCGCGGCGCGGCGCCGGGCGTTACGCTGGCCACGGTCCGGCCCGGCGTGCTCTCGGTGCCCGAGGGGCTGGAGAACGGCAGCCTGGACCTGGCCATCGGCCACCTGCCGGCGGTGCGCCGCGGCAGCGGCTTTCACCAGCGGCGGCTCTTCGACCAGCGCTATGTGTGCCTGCTGCGGCGCCGCCACCCCCTGCTCAGGACGACGGGCCGCCGCGCCGCCACGGCCAGCACCCTCAGCCTGGAGGCCTTCTGCGCAGCCGAGCACCTGGTGGTGAAGGCGGCAGGCACGGCGCACGGGCAGGTGGACGAGGCCATGCGCCGGCAGGGCATAGCGCGCCGCGTGGCCCTGACCGTGCCGCACTTCGTGGCCACTGGCCACCTGCTGGCTGCGACCGATCTGGTGGCCACCGTGCCGGAGCGGCTTGCCGAGCGCATGACCGCGCCCTTCGGCCTGGTGGCCCTGCCCCACCCGGCAAGGCTGCCGCGCAGCCCCATCTCGATGATGTGGCCCACCCGGGTGCACCGGGACCCGGCCAGCCTGTGGCTGCGCGCCACGGTGCTGGCCCTGTTCGGGCAGGAAGCAGGCCCGGGCACGGGACCGGAGGGCGGCGCGCCTGGCGTTCCGAGGTCGGAGGTCTCCGGGCTGGACGATTCGGGCCGCTGAAGGGGCAGCACCCGGCCGCAGCCGTCGGGCCTGCATGACCCCGCCGCACCCCCAGGTCCGGCCGATCCAGGCGGTTGCCCCGCTTCAGGCCGCTGGCGGCGTCGCCCCCTGCAAGCCGGCGATGAATCGCCGGTCGATCGCATCCTTCCAGCGCATCGCCCAGCGGCCGCTGGCCGCCAGCGGGCCCCAGGAGGCGATGGCGCGGCCGTCACCGCAGGCCAGCAGGTTCAGCGTGCGCACCGGCGGCTGCCAGGCCCGCAGGGGCTTGCCCTGCAGGGCACGCATCAGGTTGTCGGCCAGTGCGGGGCCTGCGCGCACCGCCTGCACACCGCTGCGCGGGCGCACGGCATCCGCGCGGCTGGCCACGTCGCCCGCGGCGAAGACCTCGGGGTGGGACAGGCTCTGCAGCATCGGGCCGGTGGCGATGAAGCCGCGACCATCGAGCTGCAGCCCGCTCTCGGGCAGCCACCGCGGGGCCTCCCCGCCGGTGCAGACGATGGCCACCTGGCAGGGCAGGTCGATGCGTCCGTCGTCCTCGCCCTGGAGGTGCACATGGTCGGGGCCGATCTCCGCGCAGGGCAGACGCATCACCGTCACGCCGGCTCGGCGCAGCGCCCGTGCGACCAGGCTTCGGGCCAGCAGCGGGTGGCTGTCCAGCGGGGCCGTGCCACCGGTGACCAGCACCACCCGCCCGCGCGGCCGCAGCCGGGCGGCCGCGGCCAGCGCCAGCTCCACGCCGGCAGCGCCGGCACCGACCACCACCACCGTCAGCGCCAGCCCCGGCCCCGATCCCGTCCCCCGGCCGGCCGCGGCCATGCAGTCCGTCCAGCGTTGCGCGAAGGTCTCGATGGGGCGCACGCGCAGCGCATGCTCGGCCGCACCCCTGAGGCCGCGGCCTTCGAGCACCGAGCCGGTGTCCAGGCTCAGCAGGTCGTAGGACAGACGGGCACCGCCGCCCAGCAGCACCTGCCGCGAAGCGGCATCCAGCGCGACGACCCGGTCGTGGTGCCAGTGCGCCGATGCGGCCGCGGCCAGGGGCTCGACGGCGAAGGCGCAGTCCTCCAGCCGGTAGCGGCCGGCCATCCAGCCGGGCACCATGCCCGAGTACATCTGACGCTGGTAGGGGGAGACGAGCAGCAGCTCCACCCCGGGCACCGGCGCACGGGCCCACTGGCGAAGCACGTGGACATGGGCATGGCCGGCACCCAGCAGCAGCAGGCGCTTCATGGTCTGGCCGGTGCTTCACCGAGCAGCCGCAGGCCCGCCAGCAGCGCGCGGCTCGAACCCCGGGTGTTGTCCGCATCGGCACCCACGGCAATGGCCAGCACCGGCGGCACCGTCGATGATTCGTCGCCGAAACTCAGGCGGAAGTCATCGGCCAGCCGGCGCGATTCGGCCTTCCAGGCGGAGAGATCGTCCCCCGCGCCGCGCAGCACCACGTAGCGCACCCGGCGGGAGTAGGCGTTGTCCAATCGGGCGGCGGTGGCCTGGCGGACATCGGCCACGTAGCACAGCGTAGCCGCCGGCAGGGCCTCGCCCGTGCGTTGCCGCGCGATCTGCAGCAGCAGCCGCTCGCCCAGCGGAACCCGCTGAAGCGGCAGGTCGAACAGCACGCAGACCTTGAGGTCGGTGTCGTCCCCGCTGCGGGTGGCCAGGTCGATGGCCGGGTTGGCGCGTTCGATGCGCCACCACCAGGCCAGCGTCGAGCGGGATACCTGCGCCCGCAGGGCCTCGCCATCGAAGGCGTGCAGCAGGTTGCCGTAGCTGCCATCGGCTTCGATGCGCAGCGCCCTGCCTTCGGGGCCGGGCGCTGGCGATGCCGCAGCAGCCGGGGCCGCCAGGAATCGGGTGGCCGGCAGGGTCTGCGAGGGCAGCAGGGCCGATCGCCAGCCGGGCGCGGGCACGCTGCCGTCGGCGGCGACGGGGGGCGCCAACAGCGAGGGCACGGCCGCGGCAGGCTCGGCGGCCTGCGCCGCCGGGACCGCCATCCACAACGCCAACGGCGTCATCAGCGTCATCGCCAACGGCGTCATCAGCGTCATCGCCACCGACATCCCCAGCGAAGGCGCCGCCGCAGCCGCCGACCGCAGCGCGATCCACGCCCTTCCCACGCAGCAGCGCCCGCTGCCCCCAAGCCCGCCGCTCATGCGTCGCCTCCGCGCGCCCAGCGGTGGTAGCGCTCGACCCAGCGCAGCACGCCCTGCGGCGCATGGGCGCGCTTCCAGGCGCCGGCCACGGCCTTGTTCGCCTCGTTCATCGTGGGGTAGACATGCACCGCACCCAGGATGCGGTTCAGCCCCAGCCCGGCCTTCATCGCCAGCACCCACTCGGCGATCAGTTCACCCGCGTGGGCACCCACGATGGTCACGCCCAGCACCGTGTCGCGCCCGGGCACTGTCAGCACCTGCACGAAGCCCTGGGTCTGGCCGTCGGCAATGGCGCGGTCGTGGTCGTCCAGTTCGACGCGGGTCACCTCGAAGGGCACGCCCTGTTCGCGGGCCTCGGCCTGGCTCAGGCCGACGCGGGCCACCTCGGGGTCGGTGAAGGTGCACCAGGGGATCACCCGGTGGTCCACCTTGAAGCGGCGAAAGCGGCCGAACAGCGCGTTCACCGCCGCCGTCCAGGCCTGGTGGGACGCCGTGTGGGTGAACTGCCAGGGGCCTGCCACGTCGCCGGCGGCCAGGATGTTGGGCAGCCGGGTGTGCAGGCCGGCATCGGTCTGCAGCACCCGGGCCGGGGCGGTCGGGTCCACCAGGCCCAGCTCCTCCAGGCCGAAGCCGCGCACCCGCGGCGTGCGTCCGACCGCCACCAGCAGCGCATCGAAGGCCAGGTCCACCCGCTGGCTGTCCACCTCGAGCTCGATCATCCGCTGCCTAGGCGTAGGCGACAGCGCAGAGGAAGTCGGCCCGCCAGACGCGGAGCCGACCTCCCCCAGCTCCCCCTGCTCCACCCAGCACCGGCGCGCCCGGTGGCCGGTGAGCACCTTCACGCCGGAGGCCTCCAGCGCGCTGCGCACGCAGGCGCTGGCCGCCTCTTCCTCGCGGGGCATCAGCCGGGGGCCCATCTCGACCTGCGTCACCTCGGAGCCCAGGCGGGCGAAGGCCTGGGCGAGTTCGCAGCCGATGGGGCCGCCGCCCAGCACCACCAGCCGGCGCGGCAGCTCGCGCAGCGTCCACAGCGTGTCGCTGGTGAGGAAGCCCACCGCGTCCAGCCCCGGCAAGGGCGGCACCGTGGGCGACGCGCCGGTGGCCACGACGATGCTGCGGGTGGACAGCCGCTGCACGCTGCCGTCGGCCCGGGTGATCTGCACATGCCAGGGGTCGAGGATGCGGGCCTCGCCTTGTTCCACCTCCACGCCCAGCCCGGTGTAGCGCTGCACCGAATCGTGGGGCGCGATGTCGGCGATGACGCGGTGGATGCGGTCCATCACGGCGGGGAAATCGACCACCGGCTCGTCCACCTGCAAGCCGAACTCGCGGGCCTGGCGGATGTCGTGCGCCAGCCGGGCGCTGCGGATCAGTGCCTTGCTGGGCACGCAGCCGGTGTTCAGGCAGTCGCCGCCCATCGCGTGACGCTCCACCAGCGTCACCCGCGCCTTCACCGCCGCCGCGATGTAGCTCGTCACCAGCCCCGCCGCCCCGGCACCGATGACCACCAGGTTGCGGTCGAAGCGGCGCGGCCGGCGATCGGCCCAGGGTGCATAGACCCGCCTTGCCTGCAGTGCGTCCAGTGCCCGCCGCGCGACCAGCGGGAACACGCCCAGCAGCGCGAAGCTCGCCACCAGGCCCGGGCTGAGGATGCCCGCCAGCGAATCGAGCCGTGCCAGTTGCGTGCCCGCATTCACATAGACCACCGTGCCGGCCAGCATGCCCAACTGGCTCACCCAGTAGAAGGTGCGGGCCTTCATGGCCGTCAGCCCCATCAGCAGGTTGATGACGAAGAAGGGCAGCACCGGCACCAGCCGCAGCGTGAACAGGTAGAAGCCGCCCTCGCGGGCGACGCCACGGTCGATCTCGGCCATGCGCGCACCGAAGCGGGCCTTGACCGCATCGCGCAGCAGGTGGCGCGACACCAGGAAGGCGAGCGTGGCACCCAGGCTGGAGGCGAAGGACACGATGACCAGGCCCCAACCCAAGCCGAAAAGCGCACCCGCGGCCAGCGTGAGCAGCGCCGCCCCGGGCAGCGACAGCGCCGTCACTGCCACATAGAGCGCGAAGAAGGCGCCGGCCACCGTCCACGGGCGTTGCGCGAAGGCGGCGGCGAAATCGGCCTGCCGTTCCTGCAGCGCCGACAGCGTGAGGAAGCGACCGAGATCCAGCACGAAGAAGGCGAGCACCGCAGCTGCCAGCACCAGCAGCAACAGCGGCCGGCTCCAGCCGGCCTGCGGGTGACGGCGCGGCCTTCGCCGCCTGCGAATGTCGAGCGGACGGGCGTCGCCGGGGCGGCCTTGCGGATGGAGCATGGGAACCTTCAGCGGCAGGCGGCCGCGCCGACCCGAAGCCTAAGGCATGCCCCCGCCGGGTGCAGCCCGCCGCACGACCCCCGCCAGCGCGGCGCCGACGAGGGGTGCGCCCAGCACCGCGCCGGCGAACACGGCGAAGGTCGCCCAGCCGCTGGCGGCACCCGGCACGGCGCCGAGCAGCGGCAAGGCCACGACCAGCAGCGCGAAGAAGCCCACGAAGGCCCCGAAGCCGGTGACGAAGCCGCGCAGCAGCGCCTGCGTGGCCGCCACGCCATCGCGGCGCAGCGTGAAGACAGGCAGCACATTGCCGACGATGGGCAGTGCCAGCAGCCACCCGCCCACCGCAGGGGGCGCCTGCTCGGCGGCCACCAGCAGCAAGGCGGCCAGCAGCACGGCGGCACCCACCCGCCAGGGCAGGTCGTCGGGCCGGGGGGAGGCAGCGGCGGCGGCGGCATCGGCCGTCGCGGACCTCGCCTCGCCTGTGCTGGCGGCCGTGCCGGCCACCGCCGAGCCCGGCGCCAGCGCCGAGCGCCGCCCCAGCCACAGCCCGCCCAGCAGCACCGCGCACAGCGCCATCGGCAGGGCGAGCGAAGCCGAGGTGATGCTGGCGCCCAGAACCGCAGCCGCCAGGGCGAAGGCGGTGTTGGCCGCGGCGCTGCAGGCCGCCGGCCCATGGCGCCGCGCCCAGGCCGCGAAGACGACCTGGTGCAGCACGGTGGCCGGCACGCAGGCCAGCGTGGCCACCGCAATCGCCCGGATGCCCGCCGGCGGCTGGGTCAGCAGCAGCAGGCCGGTGACGGTGCCGGCGATCAGCGGAAGCCCCGCCACCAGCCCGCCGGCGCGGTGCCCGTGCCGGCGGGCCAGCAAGGTGGCCCCGAGCACGATCAGGCCCACGCCCAGCAGCTTGACCGCCAGCAGCCCGGCGGCGGCGGCGTCCAGCGCCATCAGGCCACCGGCCCCCAGCCACCGCCGCCGGGGGTCTCGATGACGAAGACGTCCCCGGGCTGCATCTGCACGCTGGCGATGTGCCCGAGCGCCTGGACCGACCCATCGGCCCGCTCGACACGGTTCAGGCCCGGCGCACCCGGCTGCCCGCCACCCGCACCAAACGCGGGGTGCACGCGGCCATTGCTCAGGATGCTGGCCGTCATCGGCTCGAGGAACCGCACCCGCCGCACACCGCCGTCGCCGCCGCGCTGCTGGCCGGCGCCGCCGGAGTTCGCCCGGATGGCATAGCCATCCAGGCGCACCGGGAAGCGGAACTCCAGCACCTCCGGGTCCGTCAGGCGCGAGTTGGTCATGTGCGTCTGCACCACCGGACTGCCGTCGAAGCCGGGCCCGGCGCCGCTGCCGCCGGAGATGGTCTCGTAGTACTGGTGGGTCTCGTTGCCGAAGGTGAAGTTGTTCATCGTCGGCTGCGAAGAGGCCATCACGCCGAGCGCGCCATACAGCGCGTTGGTGATGCAGGTGGAGGTTTCGACGTTGCCAGCCACCACCGCGGCCGGCGGGTTGGGGTTGAGCATGCAGCCCGCAGGCACGGTGACGGTGAGTGGCACCAGGCAGCCGGCGTTCAGCGGGATGTCGTCGTCCACCAGCGTGCGGAAGACATAGAGCACCGCGGCCATCGTCACCGCCTTGGGTGCGTTGAAGTTGTTGTCCAGCTGGGCGCTGGTGCCGGTGAAGTCGATGGCCGCGCTGCGCGAAGCGCCGTCGAGCACCACCCGCACCCGGATCACCGCCCCGTTGTCCAGCGGCAGCTCGAAGCGGGATTCGGCAGGGATGCCCGGGCGGGCCGCCAGCGCGGCGATGACGCGCCGCACCGATTCCTCGGCATTGCGCTGCACATGCTGCATGTAGGCGTCCACCGTGGGTCGGCCGAACTGCGCGACCATGGCCTTGAGTTCCTGCACGCCCTTCTCGTTGGCCGCGATCTGCGCGCGCAGGTCGGCCAGCGTGCGGTCGGCGTCGCGGGCGGGATGGGGGCCACCGGCCAGCAAGGCGCGCAGCTCGGCCTCGCGCAGGTGGCCGTCGCGCACCAGCAGCAGGTTGTCCAGCAGCACCCCCTCCTCGTCGATGCTGCGGCTGAAAGGCGGCATGGACCCCGGCGTGATGCCACCGATGTCGGCGTGGTGGCCCCGGCTGGCCACATGGAAGGCCGGCCCTTCGGCCGGGTCGAGCCAGACGGGGGTGACCACCGTCACATCGGGCAGGTGGGTGCCGCCGTGGTAGGGGTCGTTCAGCACATAGACATCGCCCGGGCGCATCTGCGGGTTGCGCTCGATGACGGTGCGGATGGACTCGCTCATCGACCCCAGGTGGACCGGCATGTGCGGCGCATTGGCGATGAGCTCGCCGCGGGCGCTGAACAGGGCGCAGGAGAAGTCCAGCCGCTCCTTGATGTTCACCGAGTGGGCGGTGTTCTGCAGCCGCAGCCCCATCTGCTCGGCGATGTTCATGAAGAGGTTGTTGAAGACCTCGAGCATCACCGGGTCGACCTCGGTGCCCACCGCCTGGGCCGCCTCGCGCGGGCGGGTGCGCCGCAGGTCGAGTGCGCCATCGGGGCGGCACAGGGCCTGCCAGCCAGGCTCCAGCACGGTGGTGGCATTGCGCTCGGCGATCACCGCGGGGCCGTCGATGCGCGCCCCTGCTGCCAGGGACTCTCGGTGGAAGAGCCCGGCGTCGTGCCACCGCCCGGCGTGCAGCTGCACGCGTGACGCCGGCTCGGGCGTGTGCGCGGCCGGTGCGGGCCCGGGCGCTGCGGCCGGCACGGCAAGCGTTTCGCCGTCGGAGATGGCTTCCACCGCCGCGGCTTCGATCACCAGCGGCCGGTCGGGCATCAGGAAGGCGAAGCGCTGGCGGTAGGCCGCCTCGAAGGCCGCGCGCACCTCGGCCTCGGCGCCGAAAGGCACGGCCAGCGCGGTGTCGGTGCCCTGGTAGCGCACCCGCAGCTCCTCGCGGCGGCGCACCGCGGCCGGCTCGATGCCCTGGGCGCCGAGCTCCGCCAGCGCCGCCTGGCCGATGCGGTCGAGCGCCTCGCGGGCTTGGGCCAGGCCTTCCGCTGCGAGCGGCCGTTCGATGGCCGCCTCGCGCAGCGCCGTGGTGTCCGCCAGGCCCATGCCATAGGCCGACAGCACGCCGGCCAGCGGGTGGATGAAGACCCGCTGCATGCCCAGCGCATCGGCCACCTGGCAGGCGTGCTGCCCGCCCGCACCGCCAAAGCACTGCAGGGTGTAGCTGGTGACGTCGTAGCCGCGGGCCACCGAGATGCGCTTGACCGCATTGGCCATGTTCTGAACGGCGATGGTGAGGAAGCCTTCGGCCAGCTGCTCGGGCGAGGTGCTGCGGCCGGTGGCCGCGCTCACTTCGGCCGCCAGCGCGGCGAAGCGCTCGCGCACCACCGGCAGGTCGAGCGGCTCGTCCCCGCCCGGGCCGAAGACGGCCGGGAAGGCCTGCGGCTGGATGCGGCCGAGCAGCACATTGGCGTCGGTCACGGCCAGCGGGCCGCCGCGCCGGTAGCTGGCGGGCCCCGGGTTGGCACCCGCGCTGGCCGGGCCCACGCGCAGCCGGGCGCCGTCGAACTGCAGCAGGCTGCCGCCGCCGGCGGCCACGGTGTGGATGCTCATCATCGGCGCGCGCATGCGCACGCCGGCCACCTGGGTCTCGAAGGCGCGCTCGAACTCGCCGGCGTAGTGGCTGACGTCGGTGGAGGTGCCGCCCATGTCGAAGCCGATCACCTTCGGGTGCCCGGCGGCCAGCGCGGTGCGCACCATGCCGACGATGCCGCCGGCCGGGCCGGACAGGATGGCGTCCTTGCCCTGGAAGCGGTGGGCCTCGGTGAGGCCGCCGCCGGACTGCATGAAGGACAGGCGCACGCCCGGCATCTCCGCTGCCACGCGGTCGACGTAGCGGCGCAGGATGGGCGACAGGTAGGCGTCCACCACCGTGGTGTCGCCGCGCGAGACGAGCTTCATCAGCGGGCTCACCTCATGGCTCGTGCTCACCTGGGTGAAGCCCAGTTCGCGGGCGATGCGAGCGGCCGCGGCCTCGTGCTGCGTGTAGCGGTAGCCGTGCAGGAAGACCACCGCCACCGAGCGGATGCCGGCGTCGAAGGCGGCCCACAGGCGCTCGCGCAGATGGGCTTCGTCCAGCGGCTGCAGCCGCTCGCCGTGGGCGCCCATGCGCTCCTCGGCCTCGATGACGCGCTCGTACAGGCGCTCGGGCAGCACGATGTGGCGGTCAAAGAGCCGGGGCCTTGCCTGGTAGGCGATGCGCAGCGCGTCCCGGAAGCCCCGGGTGGTGACCAGCAGCGTGCGCTCGCCGCGTCGCTCGAGCAGCGCGTTGGTGGCCACCGTGGTGCCCATCTTCACCGCGGACACACGTTCGGGCGTGATGCGCTCGCCCACTGCCAGGCCGAGCAGGCGGCGGATGCCTTCGACCGCTGCGTCGGCGTACTGGCCGGGGTTCTCCGACAGCAGCTTGAGCGTGGTCAGTTCGCCCGACGGTGCGCGGCCCACCACATCGGTGAAGGTGCCGCCGCGGTCGATCCAGAACTGCCAGCGCGTGTCGGGGACGGGGGTGGAAGCAGGGCTCATGGGAAGGTCCAGCGTTCGGTGACGAAACTCAGAAGGTGGTGCACCGGCAGGCCGGTGGCGGCGCGCACGGCGTCCGCGTGGGGCGGCAGGTTGGTGCACTCCAGCACGATGCAGCCAAGGCCCGGGTGGCGCTGCACCAGCCGGCGCGCTGCGGCCACGGTGCAGGCCTGCGCGTCGGCCGCGTCCAGCGTGGTCAGGTTCTCCAGCAGCGTGCGCTGCAGCGAGCAGCCGGGCTCCAGGCCCTGCACCGGCGTGTCGATGCTCGCACCGGCGGCGCGCAGGCATTCGGCGTCGAGCGAGGCGGCGTCCACCGTCAGCACGCCCGGCGAGGGCAGACCGGGCAGGGCCAGCAGCGCGGAGGTCCAGACGGGAAGCTCCGGCCCGACCGCCCGCTGCAGCGCCGCCTGATGGCGTACCAGGAAGCCGCAGCTGGTGGTGAGGGCCGCGGCGCCTTCGGCCCGGAGCGCCAGCGCCGCGGCGATGAAGTCGTCGAGCAGGCCGCTCGCGCCCTGACGCACCACCCGCTCGGGCGAGGCGCCCTCCACCGTGCGCACCCGCACCGGCATCGGCCAGGCGTCGGCGCGGCCGGCGTCCCCGATCAGACGGGGAAAGCGCGTGTCCAGCCGCAGCAGGCCGAGCCAGGGCGCTTCGGACCGCATCGCGGGCGCCAGGCGCCGAGCGGCGGGCTTCACATGGAGGTGGCCGCGCGGGCGGCCTGGTCGTAGTGGCCGCTGAGGGTGCGCAGCAGCCGGGCGAGGTCGCCCACGCCGGCGTTGAGCTGCGGGTCGAGGTTGCCGGTCAGGCAGGCCTCGCGCACTTCGCGGTAGCGCTGCACGAAGGCCTCGCCCTCGGCGCTGGGGCTGTAGAACACCTCCTTGCCCTGGCGGTCGGGCCGGGCCAGGCCCGCGGCGACGAGCTTCTTCAGTGCATAGGCCACCACATGCGTGTCCTCGTAGTTGAGGACGAAGCAGATGTCGGCGAGCTTCTTGTTGCGCGCCCGGTGGTTGATGTGGTGCAGCACCAGCACGTCGGTGATGGTGAGGTCGGGCAGGCCGGCCGCGGCCATGCAGCGCACGGCCCAGCGCGAGAAGGCATTCCACGCGACGATGAGGCCGAACTCGAACTCGGACAGCTGCGGGCTGTGCTGCGACACCAGGTGGGAGGACGACACGATTCCCCCACCCTTCAACGCCAGGGGTGCGGGGGCGGATCGGGCGCGCTTTCGACTCGGTGTTTTCACCATGACCTCCACGAATCGTTGGCACTTTATCGACAAGTTCTCTAGACTTCAATCGAATCGTGCCCAGGTCACCGAATCGGTGCGGCACGGTCCCTGCTGGCAGTCCGTCCGCATCACCTTCCGGAGATTCCCATGCGATCCACCTTCCGCGCCCTCGGCGTCGCCGCCGCCCTCGCCTTCACGCTCACCGCGCAGGCCCAGACCAGGTGGGACCTGCCCGCGGCCTACCCGGCCGCCAACTTCCACACCGTGAACCTTCAGCAGTTCGCCGACGAGGTGGACAAGGCCAGCGGCGGCAAGCTCAAGATCACCGTGCATGCCAACGCCAGCCTCTTCAAGGCGCCGGAGATCAAGCGTGCCGTGCAGGGTGGCCAGGCCCAGATCGGCGAGGTGCTGCTGGTCAACTTCCAGAACGAATGGCCCATCTTCGGGGCCGACGGCCTGCCCTTCCTGGCCGACAGCTACGACGAGGCCGCCAAGCTGTGGCGCGTGCAGAAGCCGATGCTCGACAAGAAGCTCGCCGAGCAGGGCATGATGGTTCTCTACTCGGTGCCGTGGCCGCCCCAGGGTATCTACAGCAAGCGGCCGCTGAACAGCGCCGCCGACCTGAAGGGCATCAAGTGGCGCGCCTACAGCCCGGCCACCGCGCGCATCGCCGAACTGGTGGGCGCCCAGCCCGTCACGGTGCAGGCCGCCGAGGTGAGCCAGGCCTTCGCCACCGGCGTCACCGAGTCGATGATGAGCTCGGGCTCCACCGGCTGGGATGCCAAGCTGCATGAGCATGTGAAGTTCTGGTACGACACCCAGGCCTGGCTGCCGAAGAACGCGGTGCTGGTCAACCGCGCCGCCTTCAATGCGCTGGACAAGGCCACGCAGGACGCGGTGATGAAGGCCGGCGCCGACGCCGAAACCCGCGGCTGGGCCGCCAGCCGCCGCGCCAACACCGAGAGCCTGGACCGGCTCAAGGGCGGCGGCATGCAGATCCTGCCCCCGCCCCCGGCCCTCACCGCCGACATGAAGAAGGTGGGCGATACGCTGCTCAAGGAATGGCTGGAGAAGGCCGGCGCCGAGGGCCAGGCGCTGGTCGACGCCTACCGCAAGTAAGACAGGGCCACCGCTTCGAGGACCGCCATGCGCCGCGCCCTGGACACCCTCTACGACGGCGCCGCCTGGCTGGCCGCCCTGTGCATGGTCGGCCTGCTGGCCATGGTGCTGCTGTCGGTGCTGAGCCGGCAGCTGCACTTCCATGTGCCGGGCACCGATGCCTATGCCGGCTACCTGATGGCCGGTGCCGGCTTCCTGGCGCTGGCCCACACCCTCAAGCGCGGCGAACACATCCGCGTGACGCTGCTGCTGGGCGCGCTGGGGGCGCGTGCGCGCCGGGGCTTCGAGCTCTGGGCGCTGGCCGCGGCCAGCGCGCTGGCTGGCCTCACCGCCTTCTATGCCGCGCGGCTTGTCTGGCAGTCCCGGCTCTTCAACGACATCTCCACCGGCAACGACGCCACGCCGCTGTGGCTTCCACAGCTGGGTTTCGCGGTGGGCACGGCCATCCTCTTCATCGCCTTCGTCGACGAACTGGTGCTCGAACTGCAGGGCCGTCGCGTGGTGGCCACGCCCGAGGAGGCCACCCGCAATGAATGAGACCGCCCTGCCCCACCGCCCGGAGCCGCACCACCATGGGTGACATCGCCGTCTCGCTGCTGCTGATCGCAGCCCTCTTCCTCATCCTGGGCAGCGGGGTGTGGATCGGTCTGGCACTGTCGGGCGTGGCCTGGATCGGCATGCAACTCTTCAGCGCCCGTCCCGCCGGCGACGCGATGGCCGTCACCATCTGGGGCAGCGCCTCGAGCTGGACGCTCACCGCGCTGCCGCTGTTCGTGTGGATGGGCGAGATCCTCTTCCGCACCCGGCTGAGCCAGGACATGTTCCGGGGCCTGGCGCCCTGGATGCAGCGCCTGCCCGGGCGGCTGCTGCATGTGAACGTGGCCGGCTGCACCCTCTTCGCGGCCGTGTCGGGTTCGAGCGCGGCCACCTGCGCCACCATCGGCAAGATGAGCCTGCCCGAGCTCGCCCGGCGCGGCTACCCGGACGGCATCAGCATCGGCTCCCTGGCCGGCGCCGGCACGCTGGGCCTGCTGATCCCGCCGTCGATCATCATGATCGTCTACGGCGTGAGCGCCGATGTGTCCATCTCGCAGCTCTTCATCGCCGGCGTCATCCCCGGGCTGATGCTCGCGCTGCTGTTCTCGGGCTACATCGCGCTGTGGGCGCTGCGCCACCCCGAGCAGGTGCCGCCGGCCGACGCGCCGATGACGCTGCGCCAGAAGCTGCACGAGTCGCGCCACCTGATCCCGGTGGTGGTGCTCATCGCGGCGGTGCTGGGCAGCATCTACAGCGGCATCGCCACCGCCACCGAGGCCGCGGCCATCGGCGTGCTGGGCTCGCTGGTCATCTCGGCCGTGCAGGGCTCGCTCAGCTGGCAGACCTTCAAGGATTCGCTGCTCGGCGGCACCCGGCTGTACTGCATGATCGCGCTGATCCTCGCCGGCGCGGCCTTCCTCACGCTGAGCATGGGCTACATCGGCCTGCCGCGGCACCTGGCCGAGTTCATCGGCAGCCTGGGTCTGAGCCAGTGGCAGCTCATCGCCGTGCTGATGGTGTTCTACATCGTGCTCGGCTGCTTCCTGGACGGCATCTCGATGGTGGTGCTCACCATGGGCGTGATCATGCCCACGGTGACGGCCGCGGGCATCGACCCGCTGTGGTTCGGCATCTTCATCGTGCTGGTCGTCGAGATGGCGCAGATCACGCCGCCGGTGGGCTTCAACCTCTTCGTGCTGCAGGGCATGACCCGGCGCGACATCGGCTGGATCGCCCGGGTCACGCTGCCCTTCTTCTTCGTGATGGTGCTGGCCGTGGCGCTGGTCTACACCTTCCCGGGGCTCGTCACCTGGCTGCCGCGGCAGATGCTGGGCTGAAGCCTTGAACAGGGCCGCTCAGTCTTCGTAGAGCGTGAGGTCCACGTCGGCTGCGCGCTCGCGCAGCGGCAGCAGCGCCTGGTAGGCCGCCGACTCGAACCAGGCCCGCGCCTGCGCGCTGCCGGGAAAGCGCAGCACCACCACCGTGGGCTTGTGGCCCGAAGCCGACGCCGCGCCCAGCGCGCGGCCACCGTCCGCCCGCATCACCACCGTGCCGCCGAAGGGTTCGAGCGTGGCCGGCACGCCGGCGCGGTAGGCATCCCAGGCAGCTTCGTCCTTGACGGCGATTCGGCCCAGGACATGGGCGGGCTGGGGCGTCGGGCTCATCGGGTCTCCTGGGTGGGTGGGGCCGCGGCAAGGCGCCGCCGCAGCAGTGCCGGGATGGTGCCATGCAGCGCGTGCTCACCGCCCTGCCCGAGGCCCGGCACGGTCGTCCTCACACGGAACAAGGTGTCAGCCGAAGCGGGCGGGTGCGCAGGCCCTTGCCACGCCGTCGCCCAGCACCGCCGCTGCGCCAGGCTGCCCGCCGGTGACCCAGCCCGCCAGCAACTCGCCCGAGACCGGCGCGGTGGCCAGGCCCACATGGCCGTGGCCGCAGGCGAGGAACAGGCCCTCGCAGCCCGGAACCGGACCGATGGCCGGCAGGCCGTCCGGCGTGGATGGCCTGTGGCCCATCCACCTCGTCGCACCCGCCGGCGGCTCGTCCGACGCCAGGGCCCGGGCATGAAGGCCGAGCGAGGCCGCCGCCTGTGGCGACAACACCCGTCGCGCATGCCACCACAGCACCCGGACACGGTGCCAGTCGGGCGGCGCCCCGGGACGGGCGAGCTCGACCTGGCCGGCCACCCGCAGGCCGGCGGGTGTCAGCGTCACCGCCATGCGGCCATCCGAGGGCATCACCGGCTGGGGCCAGTCGAGCTGGCCGGGCAGTACGAGGTGATAGCCGCGCTCGCTGGCCAGGCTCAGGCCGCAGCGGGGCCCTCCGGGTGCGCGGGCGAAGGCCCGCATCAGCGCCTCAGTGCCGATGCCGGCGGCCAGCACCACCGTCTGCACCGGCCATTCGCCCGGCATCGCGCCGGGCGCTGCCGGGTGCTGCGACCAAGGGTGCTGCAGGCCTAGCGCCTCGATGCGGCCCGCACGGAAGCGCGCCCCCGTCACCCGGGCGCGCAGGCACCGCACGCCCTGCTCCACCGCCAGGCGCTGCAGGGCCGCCGCATAGGCCCCTGGATCGGGCACGTGCGCGCCGGTGCCCACCCGCAGCGCCAGCGGCAGGCGCGGCGACAGGCTGGGAGCGGCCGCCTGCAGGGCCGCGCCCTGCAGGACTTCAGCCGCCACGCCAGCCGCCTCCCTCAGCGCCCAGCCCAGGCGGTCGGCCTGCAGCGCCGCGGTGTCCGGATAGGCATAGAGCAGGCCGTTGCGCTGCACCGCATCGGGGCTGCCCGCCGCGCCTGCCAGCCGCGCATGACGCTCGGGCGCATCCCGCAGCAGACGGGCCAGAACCGAGGACGTGGCCTGCACCCGCTCGAGCGTCGAGCCGGCCCGCACGAAACGCCACAGCCAGGCTGCCAGCCCCGGCACAGCCGCAGGCCTGAGCACCAGCGGTCCGTTGCGGTCGAGCAGCAGGCCCGGCAGCCTCGCCAGCAGCCCCGGGGTGGACATGGGCACCACCGACGCCGGGCTGATCCAGCCGCCGTTGCCGAAGCTCGCGGCCTGCGGCCCGCCTGCCGGGTCGGGGTCGATCAAGTCCACGGTGCGCCCGGCACGCACCAGCGCCAGCGCACAGCAAAGGCCCACCAGGCCTGCGCCGACCACCGTCACACGAGGCGTGTCGACGGCGTCAGGACCGGCAAATGGAGGCGAAGCGGGGTGCATATCGGGGCTTGGGAACAGACCGGGCTGCCTAGCATCGGGTTGAAAACGTCTGCGTTCGGGAGGCGGCGTCGCCCCCACCACCGGAGTGTCCCCGTGTCCGACCTCTCGCGCCCTCCCAGCGCCACATCCAACCTGATCGAGTTCGTCCCGGTCGAGCCTGAACTGTCGCGGCCCGCCGCTGCCGTTGGCGCGTCCGAGACCGGCGTCCAGGGCTTCATCTGGCCGAGCCCGCCCTATGCCAGCTACCCGCCCGGGCAGCCGCTGGAGCGGCCGATGCTGTGCGACATCACCGGTCTGAATGGCCAGGTGATGACCGGCCGGCTGATGGCCTTCCGTCCCGACTCGGCCACCTTGCTGGTGCTGCTGCCGCCGGCGCGCACGCCGGTGGAACTGCGCTTCAACCAGTTCCGCAGCGTGCGGCTGCTCGAGCCGGTCAAGCCGCGCCGGCCGGACGCCACCGCCGCGCACGCCGACCTGCTGGACGCCCGGCCCCGCAATCCCTTCAGCATCACCCGCGCGGACGGCAGCGACGAGCAGGGCGAGACCATCGGGCACCAGGAGGCCGCCTATGGCCTCTTCCTCTTTCCGCCGCTGGACGAGATCGGCCACGTCACCCGGCTCTTCATCCCCCGCGAGACCTTCGTCGACTTCAGCTTCGGCAGCCGCCTGGGCGACCTGCTCGTCCAGGCCACGGTCACCACGCCCATGCTGATCGACGAGGCGGTCAACGAGCAGCAGCGGCTGCGCGAGCGCCGCCTGGGCGACATCCTCATCCAGAAGCAGGTGGTCAGCACCGAGCAGCTGCTCGAGGCGCTGGAGCAGCAAAAGCGCATGCCCATGGTGCGCATCGGCGACGCGCTGCTGCAGCTCGGCCTGGTGCAGCCCGACCAGGTGACCACCGCGCTGGCCCAGCAGGCCAAGGACCGCAACACACCCCTGGGCGAGATCCTGATCCGCATGGGCGCGGTGTCGCGCGAGGACCTGCAGGTGGCGCTGGCCCGCAAGATGGGCTATCCGCTGGTGGACGTGGACCGCTTCCCCATCGACGCGGAGGCGGTGAAGAAGCTGCCGCTCGCGCTGTGCCTGCGGCTGCGCCTGATGCCGCTGCTGCTCAACGACGGCCGGCTGGTGGTGGCCATGGACGACCCGGCACGCCGGCGTGCCGCGGTGGACGAGGTGGAGTTCGTCGCGCAGTGCAAGGCGGTGCCGGTGCTAGCGCTGGCCGAGTCGATCGAGGAATCGCTTCGCCGCGTGTATGGCGCCCACGCCGAGGCGCAGGCCGTCTCGGCCAGCAACTCCATGGCCTTCGACGGCACCGAGCTGCTGGCCGACCGCAGCCGGCTGCTCGAGACGCTCGAGAAGGACGTCACCGACGGCGCGCCGCTGGATGACCGGCCGATCGAGCAATCGGACAACTCGCTGGTCAAGCTCATCAACACGCTGATCCTGGAGGCCCACGGCCAGGGCGTGTCGGACATCCACATCGAGGCCTATCCGGGCCGCGACAAGATCAAGATCCGCTTCCGGCGCGACGGCATGCTGCGCACGCACCTGGAGCTGCCGCACACCTACCGCAACGCGCTGGTGGCCCGCATCAAGATCATGTGCGACCTGGACATCTCGGAGCGGCGCAAGCCCCAGGACGGGAAGATCAACTTCAGCCGCTTCGTGGCCGGCCAGAAGATCGAGCTGCGGGTGGCCACCATCCCCACCCACAGCGGCTGCGAGGACGTGGTGATGCGGATCCTGGCCTCGGCCAAGCCCATCCCGCTGGACAAGCTGGGCCTGTCGCCCTACAACGGCCGGCACCTGAAGGCCGCGATGGAGCGCCCCTACGGCATGGTGCTGTGCGTAGGCCCCACCGGCTCGGGCAAGACGACCACGCTGCACTCGGCGATGAGCTTCATCAACACGCCCGAGCGCAAGATCTGGACCGCCGAAGACCCGATCGAGATCACCCAGGCGGGCCTGCGCCAGGTGCAGGTGAACGCCAAGATCGACTGGACCTTCGCCCGGGCGCTGCGCGCCTTCCTGCGGGCCGACCCGGACGTGGTGATGGTGGGCGAGATCCGCGACCGCGAGACCGCCCAGATGGCGGTGGAGGCCTCGCTGACCGGCCACCTGGTGCTCAGCACGCTGCACACCAACTCGGCGCCCGAGACGGTGACCCGCCTGCTCGACATGGGCATGGACCCGTTCAATTTCGCCGACTCGCTGCTCGCGGTGCTGGCGCAGCGGCTGGTCAAGCGCCTGTGCCCGGCCTGCCGCACCCAGCGGCCCGCCACCGACGAGGAGACCGACGAACTGCTGCGCGACTTCCGCCATGCCACGCCGGCCGATGCGCCGGCGCTGGAGGAAAAGGCGGTGCTCGCGTCGTGGCTGGAGCGATTCGCCAGCGGCGGCCGGCTGCAGCACTTCCACAGCCCGGGCTGCAAGGCCTGCGACGACAGCGGCTTCAAGGGCAGAACCGGCCTGCACGAGCTGATGGTGGTGGACCGCGACATCCGCCACCTGATCCAGACCGGGTCGCGCTCGGAGGCCATCCAGCAGCAGGCGCAGCGCGCGGGCATGCGCACGCTGCGCCAGGACGGCATCGAGAAGGTGCTGCAGGGCCTGTGCACCATCGAGGACGTGCGGGCCACCAGCAACGTGTGACCCGGCGCTGAGGCCCCGCGTAGGGTCAGCGCTGCATCCGCAGGCGCAGCGACCTGCGCATCCAGGCGGCCTGCAGCCCCCGCAGCAGCAGCGAACCAGTGGCCCACAGCAGCAGCCACGGGTCGAGCAGCGCGTCCCAGAGGTTGGACGACTCCATCAGCGCCAGGCCCCAGGCCGCCAGCGCTGCGGCCAGCGCACAGGCCGAGCGCCACGCGCCGGCCGCAGCCGCCCCGAGCGCCAGCACGACGACGAACAGCACCAGGGGCAGCGCAGCGCCATCGTGGCCCAGCCGGTAGAGGTCCAGCCGGTCGGTGAGCAGGTGGCCCAGCACCAGCGGCCAACCGGTGGCCACCACCGCCAGCCGAAGCCACAGGGCCTCGCCCTGCAGCAGCGGTCGGGACCGACCGGGCTGCAGTGCATCCGGTGCGGGCCGCGCTGCAGGCAGCGGCAGCCAGGCCCAGGCCACCACCAGCACCACGGTGGTGGCGCTGAGGTCGCCCGCGATGCCGCGCACCCACGCGGCCCAGGTGAGGCCCCCGCCCGCGAAGCCCAGCACCGGCCACACCGCGCTGGCGGCACTGGCCAGCAGCAGCATGCCGGCGAGCATCCACCCGAGGCCAGGCGGCAGCCTGCTGCCGGGGCCGCGGCGCAGCGCACCGAAGAGCCCGGCCGCCAGCACGATGGCCAAGGCCAGCAGCGCCCAGGCGTCGGTGGGCGTGACCTGCATCGTGGGGGCCGAACCCGGGCTCAAGGCCGGGCCTCCAGCAGCCGGGCTTCGATCCACGACGCGGGCATCTGCAGATGCAGGATGCGAGCGCGGTGCCAGGTGAAGAACAGGTGCACGCTGCCGTCGTCGCCCTCGACCAGGCTGGGGTAGGAGAACTCGCGGTTGCAGGTGGGCCCCTGCGCGGTGGCGAAGCACAGCTGGCGGGCCGCGGCGTCCACGATGGCCGCTTCGTCGGAGGAACGGCTGGCGCCCTCGGGCGGGGGCAGGCGCGCCACCCCTTCGGTCAGCAGTCGGCGATAGGACTCGGCCGCCAGGCCCGGTGGCACTTCGCCCGGCTCGCCTTCCAGGCGGGCAAGCCGGGTCCAGTTCAAGGGCGATCCGGACGCGGGCGGCCCGGCCCAGGCCAGGCTCAGGTTGCCTCGCCCCGCCTCGGTGTCGTTGAACACCAGCAGGGAATCGCCGCCGCGCCGCGCCAGCACGGTGACCGCCGCATTGGGGTTGGGCCAATCGGTGGCCTGCACCGGCGACCAGCTGAGCCCTGCGTCCTCGCTGCGGCTGCGGGTGATGCGCGCGGGCGTGCCGGCCGACGCATGGCGCATCCACATCTCGGCGCGGCGCTCGTCCAGCACCCGCACCACCGGCTGCAGGTTGTTCACCGAGGCGGGCGGCCGCACCCGCGACTGCACCCGGCCATCCGCGCCCAGCACCAGCCACTCGGGGAAGCGCTCGATGAGTTCGTGATAGGCCGGCAGGCCCACGCGCCCGTCGGCATAGGCCACCGGCACGCCCTTGACCAGCGTACCCAGGTTGAGGAAGGGCGAGCTCACCAGGCGGCGCGGTGAATGCCAACGCTCGCCTTCATCGTCGGAGACCAGCCGGGTGATCGAACTGCCCGCCCAGCCGCCAAGCGACACCGCCACCACGTAGAGGTGCAGCCGGCCATCGGCCGCGCGCGCCAGCACCGGGTTGCCCAGCTTCTTGATGAAGCGGGCGCTGGCGGCGGCCAGCGCGGGACGCGACAGCGCCGTCGATTCCGCGCTCCACTGGCCGGTGCGCGGCTCGAACACCGCCGTGCGGATGCTCACGTCCGACGCGCCCTCGCGGCTGCCGGAGAACCACACCGCGCGGATGCGCCCGTCGCGCAGCTTCACGCCGCTGGCCGCATGCACGGCCGCACCCGGCTGCTGGCTGGCACTTCGCCACACGGGCACCGACCCCGGCGGCGACCCAGACCCCGACCCGGCCCCGGGCGCTGCACCGGCCGGCGCGGCGGCTTCAGCCGGAGCATTCATCGCCGCGAAGGCCACCGGCGCGGCCGGCGCCTGCAGCACCCGCCAGGCGGCCGGCACTGCCGCGGCCACCACCACCAGCGCCAGGACCCACCGCACCGGCGCGCGCAGCGGGGCCCTCATCGGCAGCCCGCCTCGTCGCGGTGGGCCTGGTGCGAGTCCCGGGGCGCGGCGCGGATCAGCCACTCGCGGGTGAAGAGCTGGCCCGCGGCATCGCCGCTGAACATGGCCTTGAGCTCGGCCGATCGGTGGCGGCTGCGCAGGTCCAGACGCTGCGCCAGGCGTTCGCAGCCCTCGCACTGCGGCGGCGGCTCGCCCAGCCGCTGGCGCCAGGCGAACAGCGGGTAGCGCTCGGCCAGGCTCGCCAGCGTGGGGGCGGCGCGCTCGTCGTAGCCGCGCGGCTCGGACTGCGGCAGCAGGAAGGCATGGCCCTCGAAGCGCGCCCTGAAGTTGCACGGCACCCAGACGGTCTGGCCCGCCACCGCCTTCTCGATGGCGGCCGGGTATCGCCCGGCAGGTCCGTCGAAGGGCATCAGGAACACGCCGATGCTCAGGTGGGTGAGCGCCACCGTGGCCAGCAGGGCGGTGCGCGACAGCGCCGTGATGGACAGGCCCGCCAGCGCCACGGTGGCCGCCAGCAGGAACACCGCCCAGGCCATGGGCCGCACCGTCTGCAGCGTGTCAGCGGCGGACCCGTTGCCCAGCGCCGTGGCCGCGCCCGCCTGCAGGCCCAGCGCCAGCCAGGCGAACAGCAGCACCGCGGCCAGCGCCAGCAGGTGGCCCACCCGCGCGCCCCAGGCCGGCAGCTCGCGCCAGCGCAGGGCCACCAGCAGCGCCAGTGCCGGCATGGCCGGCAGCAGGTAGCGTGCCGAGCGCTGGCTGGGCAGCGCGAAGACCACGAAGAAGACCGCCAGCCAGATCCACAGCCGGCGCTCGTCCAGGCTCAGCCGATGACGCTCGCGCCAGGCGCGAACCCCCAGCGCCAGCACCACGCCCACCAGCAGCCCCGCATTGAGCAGCACCGCCAGGCCGTATTCCCACACGCTGTCCGGCCCGGTGAAGAAGGTGACGGCCGGGTGCCCGCGGTTGTCCATCTTCCCGAAGTTCTCGCCCACGACGAACTCGCGCCAGATGGCGGCAGGATCTGGGTCGAGTGCGAACCACAGGCCGAAGAGCGCGAGCGACACCGCCGCCACCAGCAGCAGCCCGGCCGCATCGCGGCGCAGGAAGGTGGCGAGCCGCCAGCCGCGGTGCTGCAGCCACCACAGCGCCATCACCGCGCCTACCGGCAGCAGCAGCGCGAAGGACTTGGCCAGAAGGCCCATGCCCACGGCCAGCCCCAGCCCGAGCGGCATGACCCACCGCGACTCGAAGCCCGCCGGCGCGCGCCACAGCAGCGCGAGCAGCGGCAGCGACAGCCAGAACACCTCGGGCGGGTTGGTGAGGTAGGGACGCCCGTAGCGGAAGGTGGTGAAGAAGCCCAGCCACACCAGCGCGGCGACCAGGCCGGTGGGCAGGTCGAAGCCCGTGGCAGCGCCCGCCGGAGGGTCCACCGAGGCGCCCGGGCGTCGGCCCAGGCGCGCCGCCACCCCCCCGATCAGCAGCGCCGTCAGCGCCGTCCAGGCCAGCGACGGCCAGCGCAGCCGCCACAGTTCCCAGTGGGCACCGAAGCCGGTGCTGGCCAGGCCCTGCCAGAACAGCAGCGGCGGCTTGGTGTTGCGCATGGCATCCAGCTCGGACGCGAGCGGCAGCCACTGCCCGCTGGCCGCCGTCAGCCGGGTGATGTGCGCATAGACCAATTCGTCCCCGTTGCGCGGGATGTTCTGGCCGTCCAGGCCCAGGCCATAGGCCCATGCGGTCAGCGCCACGAGTGCGAACTGCAGCACCAGCAGCAGCCGTGCGGAAGGCTGCACCGTCAGGCGCCGCCCGAAGGTCCACAGGTCGTTGATGGCGTAGTTCGCCACGCTGGCCAGCACGATGGCCAGCGTGGCCGCCAGCAGGTAGTGCAGGCCGTCGGCCAGGGCCCGGGTGAGGATGAACTGCAGCAGGATGCCGAACCAGCAGGCCAGGGCGTACTGGCCGAGCTGCTGCAGCCAGGGCGCGTCCGCCCCGCCCTGGCGGTCCGACCAGGTCCAGGCCCGGTTCCAGATGAAGTTGTGCACCGTCGACAGCGCGATGGACAGTGCCAGCGACAGGTTCAGGCGCAGGCTCTCGGGCTCGATGCCGCGCAGCAGCCATTCCTGCGCCAGCCACAGCACCGCCAGGTTGACCACCGTGCCCAGCGCACCCACCGAGCCGAAGCGCGCAAAGCGCCATCGGCCCAGCCGACCCAGCCAGGCCGGCGGCCCCGCAGCGGGCGCGGGCTTCATGCGGCCGCGGCGCTGCGATCGGGCAGCACCGCCAGGCAGCGGTCCAGCACCGTCTGCGGTGCGATGCGGCGCAGGCACTGGTTGTCGCCGTCGCAGGGCGAGTTGCGGTGGTTGTAGGCCGTCAGGCAGG
Source organism: Rubrivivax sp. (assembly GCA_027487905.1). Lineage (GTDB taxonomy): Bacteria > Pseudomonadota > Gammaproteobacteria > Burkholderiales > Burkholderiaceae_C > JAIYCR01. The sequence goes on from JAIYCR010000088.1 coordinate 34,681, forward strand.
GGGAACAGGGCATGTTCGCCAGGTGCACCGACTGCGAACGCGGCGCGAGCGAGCCGTACAGCACCGGCGTCTCGGGCCCGAAGAGCACGATGGAGTGGATGGGCGTCATCGCGGCGAACTGGCCCGGCCCGCCGTCGTTGGTCACCAGCAGGTCGGCGTGGTGGAAGAGCAGCAGCAGCTCGCGGATGCTGCGTGTCCAGCCGGTGAGGTCCAGCAGCGCCGGGTGGGCCGCGGCCTGGCCGATGCGCTGCGCGAGCGGGCGGTCCTCGGCCAGGCCGATCACCGCCACCGCGCAGCCGCGCTCGAGCAGCGCGCGGGCCAGTTCGATGTAATGCTCCGGCGGCCAGGCGCGGATGGGCAGGATGCCGCCGCCGGCATAGAGCAGCACCAGCGGCTTGCCCGCCACGCCGGGATGGGCCTCGAGCAGGCGCCGGCAGGACGCATCGACCTCGCCGGGCCGCAGGGCGAGCCGCGGCAGCGGGTAGTCGCGGGCCTCGCGCGGCAGCAGCCCCTTGGACCGCGGCCTGGCATCGCGGTGGATCGCCTCGGCCAGCGCGAGGAACTGGTCGGCGATGTGGCGATAGGGGTTGTAGGGCACCGGGCGGTTCAGCAGCTCACCCCGGTACAGCCCTTCCTGGTTGTGGCGGTGGAAGCCCACGCGGATGCGGGCGCCCGACAGGCGCGAGAACAGCATGCCGATGCGGGCGAAGAGCTCGCAGTCGATGGCCACGTCGATCTGCAGCCGCCGCAGCTGCACCAGCACGCGCAGCGTGTCGCGCACCAGGCTCCAGGCGCCGCGGTCGTCCAGCGTGTGGACATGGTCGCGCGGCATCACGTCCAGCAGGTCGAGGACTTCGCGGTTCTTGCCGAACATCAGCGCGTGAAGCGCGGCATCGGGATGGCGCTCGCGCAGCCGCTGGAACATGGCGCTGGCCAGCACCAGGCTGCCCATCTCGGACAGCAGGATCACGAGGATGCGGCGGGGCGGTGCCTCGGCCGCCGCCGGCCGCACGGCCCGCCGGAAGGGGCGCGCCAGCCGGTCGAACGCCGACAGCAGGGCACACAGGGGCACGCCGACCCAGAAGTCGATGGCGCGCTGGGTCTGGATCTTCAAGACGGCAGGGCTGGATCAGCGAGGAGGTGAATCGCCGATTGTCACCGAGCGCCGGCGCGGCTCAGGGCGCGATGCCGCAGGCCGTCGCCGCCGGCGCCGAGGGCCGCGGCACCGCCGATCCGGCCTTCTTCTGCACCAGCGTCACGCCGTTTCGCACCGCGATGATCTCGGCCACGATGGACACGGCGATCTCCGCCGGCGTGCGCCCGCCCAGGTCCAGCCCGATGGGGCCGTGCAGCCGTGCGATCTCGCCGTCGCTCAGGTCGAAGAGCTTGAGCCGCTCCATGCGCTTGGCGGTGTTGCCGCGCGAGCCGAGCGCGCCGATGTAGAAGGCCGGGCTCTTCAGCGCCTCGAGCAGCACCAGGTCGTCCAGCTTGGGGTCGTGGGTGACGGCCACCACCGCGCTGTGAGGGTCCAGGCGGATGCGCTGCACCAGGTCGTCGGGCATCTCGCGGCTGAATTCGGTGCCGGGCACATCCCAGGTGAGGTGGTATTCCTCCCGGGGGTCGCAGCACAGCACCTCGAAGTCCAGCGGCAGGGCCATCTGCGCCACCACACGGGACAGCTGCCCGGCACCGATGATCAGCAGCCGCCATTTGGGGCCGAACACCGAGCGCACCAGGCGCCCGTCGAAGCTGAAGGCCTCGCCGCGGCTGGACGGCTGCAGGGTGACCCCCTGGGTCTGAAGGTCGAGCGTGCGCGACACCAGCTCGTGGCGGGCGGTGCGCTCGAGCAGCTCGTCTATCCAGTCGGTGCTCTTCAGCGGTTCCTGCACCAGGCGCAGGTTGCCGCCGCAGGGCAGGCCGAAGCGCGCGGCTTCCTCCTTGCTCACCCCATAGGCGATGAGCGAGGCCTCGCCCACCCGCTCGCCGTGGCGGACGCGGTCGATGAGGTCGTCCTCGACGCAGCCGCCCGACACCGAGCCCACCACCTGGCCGTCGCCGCGCAGGCACAGCAGCGCGCCCGGCGGGCGCGGGGCCGAGCCCCAGGTCTCGATGACGGTGACCAGCCACACCTTGTGGCCACCGTTGAACCAGTCGCGGGCCTGCGCGAGCACTTGGAGGTCGAGACTGTCCATGGAGCGTTTCCTCAATCGAAGGGCGTGCCGCTGCGTGGGCGATCGGCAGCGGGCGATGGGCCGATTCTCCGCCGGGGCGATGGCCCTGGCGTCTGCGCGAGCACCCGGCCCAGGTCGGCGAGGCTCGCGAGGTTGTGCACCGGCAGGTGGCGGTCCACATGCGGCAGCAAGGCCCGCACGCCGGCGGCACGGGGCTCGAAACCGTCGAAGCGCAGCAGCGGGTTGAGCCACACCACCTGGTGGGCACGGCGGTGCAGGCGCTCGGCGGCGTCGCGCAGCGCGTCGTGCTCGTCGCGGTCCAGCCCGTCGGTGACCAGCAGCACCGCTGCATTGCCCGACAGCAGGCGCCCGGCCCAGTCGCGGTTGAAGCGGTCCAGGCAGGCGGCGATGCGCGTGCCGCCCTTCCAGTCGGCCACCTGGGCATCGGCCAGCGCCAGTGCGACGTCCGGGTCGCGGTGGCGCAGGCAGCGGGTGATGCAGGTCAGCCGCGTGCCGAAGGTGAGGGTCTGCACCCGCAGGTGGCGGCGGGTCAGGCCGTGCACGTAGTGCAGGAAGAGCCGGGCGTAGCGCTCCATCGAGCCGGAGATGTCCAGCAGCACCACCATCGGCGGCCACTGTTCGCGCGGGCGTCGGCGCCGGGGCGTCCACGCACCGGGCTGGCGCGCCATCTGGCGCAAGGTGGCCCGCAGGTCGATGCTGCCGCGGGCAGCCGCCTCGGTGCGCCGCTGGCGGACGCGCGCGACCGGCGGCGGCAGCTGCTCGGCCATGCGCCGGGCCCAGGCGAACTCGTCGACCGACATGCTCTCGAAGTCGGCCTTCTGCAGCCGCTCGCGGTCGGAGAAGGTCAGCGCCGCGTCGAAGCGATGCTCCGCGGTGGCGTCCGGCGGCGGCGGCGGCGGGGCGGCAGGCGTCTTCGGCCGGGGCGGTGCCAGCGCCTCGCTCAGGCGCTGGCTGCGTGGGGGCTGGGCCTTGTCGCCGCGCCCCCGGATGGTGGGCAGCATCAGGTGCATCAGCCGTTCGAGCAGCTTGGGGTCGCGGAAGAAGGTGTCGAAGGCGGCGTCGAAAAGCACCTGCTGCTCGTGACGCTCCACCATCACCGCCGACAGCGCCGCGCGCACGTCCTCGCGCCGCTCGACGCCCACGGCCTCGACCGCGGCGATGCCCGCCAGCACCCGGTCGGTGCCCACGGGCAGGCCGGCGTCCCGCAGGACGCGGCCGAAGTGGGCGATGTTGCCGGCGAGTTGTTCCATGAAGAAGGCTTTCGGGCGCTGGCGCTGGAAGGGGCGGCGCCGCTGTGGCCACGCAAGGCACAGGGCCTGCGCCCCGGCTCAGTCGATCAGCGCCCTCGCGCGCAACTCGTCCAGGATCTTCGCGGTGTCGCCCGACTGCATGCGGGCGATGTCGTCCTGGTGCTTGAGCAGCACGCCCAGCGTGTCCTGCACGCTGGCCGGGTCCAGGCGCATGGCGTCCAGCGCGACCAGCGCATTCGTCCAGTCGATGGTCTCGGCCACGCCCGGCGCCTTGAAGAGGTCGAGCGTGCGCATGCGGTGGATGAAGGCGACCACCTGGCTGGACAGGCGGGCCGAGGCCGCCGGCGCCTTCAGTCGGACGATGGCCAGCTCGGTCTCGGCATCCGGGTAGCCCACCCAGTGATAGAGGCAGCGGCGGCGCAGCGCGTCGTGCACCTCGCGGGTGCGGTTGCTGGTGATGAGCACCAGCGGCGGCGCGGTGGCGCGGATGGCGCCGAGCTCGGGGATGGTCAGCTGCGACTCGGCCAGCACTTCTAGCAGGAAGGCATCGAAGGGCTCGTCGGCGCGGTCGAGCTCGTCGATCAGCAGCACCGGCGAGACGGGCTGGGTCAGCGCCTGCAGCAGCGGTCGCTCGATCAGCAGTTCGCGGCGGTAAAGGCGCCGGGCCATGTCGTCCGGGTCGCCGGCGGTCTGCGCCGCCTCGGCCAGCCGGATCTCAAGCAGCTGGCGGGCGACGTTCCATTCATAGGCCGTCTGCGCGATGTCCAGGCCCTCGTAGCACTGCAGCCGGATCAGCCGCGTGCCCAGCACGGTGGCCAGCGTCTTGGCCAGTTCGGTTTTGCCAACGCCCGGCTCGCCTTCGAGGAAGAGCGGCCGACCCAGCCGGATGGCCAGGAAGACGGCCGTGGCCAGCCGGCGGTCGCAGACGTAATCGTGTTCGGCCAGCCGCTCGACCACCGCGTCGACGCTGGCGGGCGCGTCGGCGCGGAGGGCCTGGGTCACCGGGCGTTGGCGGCAGCCACCGCGCGGGCGGCCATCACGCTGATCATCGCGGCGCGATAGGCCGAGCTGCCGTGCAGGTCGCTGTTGATGCCGGTGGTGGGCATGCGCACGGCCTTGGCGGCTTCCGGGGTGAAGCTGGCGGACAGCGCCTGCTCCAGCTCGGTGGCGCGGAACACGGTGCTCTTCGCGCCGGTGACGGCCACGCGAACGCCCGACGGGCCCTGGCTGACGAACACGCCCACCAGCGCGAAGCGCGAGGCCGGCTGCTTGTACTTGATGTAGGCCGCGCGCTGAAGCGCCGGGAAGCTCACCGCCTTGACCAGTTCGCCCGGCTGCAGCGCGGTGGCATAGATGTCGACGAAGAAGTCGTCGGCGGCGATGGTGCGACGGTCGGTGTGCACGGTGGCGCCCAGCCCCAGCAGACCCGCCGGGTAGCAGGCGGCGGGGTCGGCGTTGGCGATGGAGCCGCCGATCGTGCCGCGGTTGCGGACCATCTGGTCGCCGATGCCGCCGGCCAGTTCGGCCAGCGCCGGACAGGCCTTGCGGACGTCGGCGGAGCGGGCCACCGAAGCGTGCGTGCACATCGCGCCGACGACGACGTTGCCGCCGTCCAGGCAGATGCCCTGCAGGTCGGCCACGCCGCCGAGGTCGACGAGTCGCTCGGCGCTGCTCAGGCGCAGGCGCATGGCCTGCACCAGGCTCTGGCCGCCGGCGAGGTAGCGGGCATCGCCCTGGATGGCCGCCGCGGCGTCGGCCGCACTGGCCGGACGTTGGTAGTCGAAGGTGTACATGGGGTGCTTCTCCTGTGCGGTGCGGTGCGGTCAGGCCAGGTTGTGGACGGCGCGCCAGACCCGCTCGGGCGTGGCGGGCATGGCGATGTCACGAACACCCAGCGCGTCGGTCAGCGCATTGATGAAGGCCGGCGGCGAACCGATGGCGCCGGCCTCGCCGCAGCCCTTCACCCCCAGCGGGTTGTGGGTGCAGGGCGTGACGGTGTGGTCGACGACGAAGTTGGGCAGGTCGTCGGCCCGCGGCATCGCGTAGTCCATGTAGGAGCCGGTCATCAGCTGGCCGCTCTCCGGGTCGTAGACGCAGCCTTCCAGCATGGCCTGGCCCAGACCCTGGGCGATGCCGCCGTGCACCTGGCCGGAGACGATCATCGGGTTCACGATGTTGCCGAAGTCGTCCACGGCCACGAACGAGGCCACCTGCGTCTTGCCCGTTTCCGGGTCGACCTCGACCTCGCACACATAGGTGCCCGAGGGGTAGGTGAAGTTGGTCGGGTCGTAGAAGGCGTTCTCGTTCAGGCCCGGCTCGAGCTTGTCCAGCGGGTAGTTGTGCGGCACGTAGGCGGTGAGCGCCACGCTGCCGAAGGGCACCTTGCGGTCGGTGCCGGCCACCTTGAACTCGCCGTTCTCGAACTCGATGTCGGTGTCGGCCGCCTCGAGCAGGTGGGCCGCGATCTTCTTGCCCTTGGCGATGATCTTGTCCACCGCCTTGACGATGGCGGTGCCGCCCACCGACAGCGAGCGGCTGCCATAGGTGCCCATGCCGAAGGGGATGCGGCCGGTGTCGCCGTGCACGATGTCCACGTTCTCCACCGGAATGCCCAGCTTGGCCGCCACCACCTGCGCGAAGGTGGTCTCGTGGCCCTGGCCATGGCTGTGCGAGCCGGTGAAGACGGTGACGGTGCCGGTGGGGTGCACCCGGACCTCGCCGGCTTCGAAGAGACCCGCCCGGGCGCCCAGGGCGCCGGCGATGTTCGACGGCGCCAGGCCGCAGGCCTCGATGTAGCAGCTGTAGCCGATGCCGCGCAGCTTGCCCTGGGCAGCAGAGGCCGCCTTGCGCGCCGGATAGCCGGCCACGTCGGCGATCTTCATCGCCTTGTCCAGGTGGGCGTTGTAGTCGCCGATGTCGTAGGTCAGGCCTACCGGCGTGGCATACGGGAACTCGGTGATGAAGTTGCGGCGGCGGATCTCGGCCGGGTCCAGGCCCATGTCGCGGGCGGCGGTCTCGACCAGGCGCTCGACGACGTAGGTAGCCTCGGGGCGACCGGCGCCGCGGTAGGCGTCCACAGGTGCGGTGTTGGTGAACACCGCCTTGACCTCGGCATAGACCGCCGGCGTCTTGTACTGCCCGGCCAGCAGCGTGGCGTACAGGATGGTGGGCACGCTCGACGCGAAGGTGGACAGGTAGGCGCCCATGTTGGCGATGGTCTTCACCCGGCAGGCCAGGAAGTGGCCCTGGGCATCCATCGCCATCTCGGCCACCGTGTGGTGGTCGCGGCCGTGGGCGTCGGTGAGGAAGCTCTCGCTGCGGTCGGCCGTCCACTTGATGGGGCGGCCCACGTGCTTGCTCGCCCACACCAGTGCGGTCTCCTCGGCGTAGAGGAAGATCTTGGAGCCGAAGCCGCCGCCGACGTCGGGCGCGATGACCCGCACCTTGGACTCGGGCAGCCCGAGCACGAAGGCGCTCATCAGCAGGCGCTCGACGTGCGGGTTCTGGTTGGACACGTACAGCGTGTACTGCCCGTCGTGCTTGGTGTACTGGGCGTTGGCCGCGCGCGGCTCCATCGCGTTCGGAATGAGCCGGTTGTTGGCGAACTCCAGCCGCGTGACCTTGGCCGCCTGGGCGAAGGCCGCGTCCACCGCGTCCTTGTTGCCGTGGCCCCAGTCGTAGCACACGTTGCTCGGCACCTCGTCGTGCACGGCAGAGCCGGCGCCGTCGGCCGAGGTGATGTCGATCACCGGCGTCAGCACCTCGTAGTCGACTTCGATCAGTTCGCAGGCGTCACGCGCCTGGAAGGCGGTCTCGGCCACCACCAGCGCCACCTGGTCGCCCACATGGCGAACCTTGCCCTGGGCGAGCACCGGGTGGGGCGGCTCCTTCATCGGGCTGCCGTCCTTGCTGTGGATGAGCCAGCCGCAGGGCAGGCCGCCCACCTTGGCGTCGGCCAGGTCCTGGCCGGTGAAGATGCGCACCACACCCTGGGCCGCAGCGGCCTTGGAGGTGTCGATGGACTTGATGCGGGCGTGGGCGTAGGGCGAGCGCAGGAACACGCCGAAGGTCTGGCCGGGCAGGACGACGTCGTCGGTGTACTGGCCGGCGCCGGTGAGGAAGCGGGAGTCCTCGCGGCGCAGCAGCGGCTTGCCGATCGGGGAATTGGACAGGTCGGTCATGGTCGTTTCCTTGGAGTTCGATCAGGCGACGGCCGAGGCGCTCGTCTTGCCGCTCTGGCAGAACTGGACGGCCTTGACGATGTTCTGGTAGCCGGTGCAGCGGCAGATGTTGCCCTCCAGGCCTTCGCGGATTTCCTTCTCGGTGGCCGTGGGGTTGTCGGCCAGCAGCTGGATGCTGGACATCACCATGCCCGGGGTGCAGAAGCCGCATTGCAGGCCGTGGCACTCCCGGAAGGCCGCCTGCATCGGGTGCATCTGGTCGGGGTTGCCGATGCCTTCGATCGTGGTCACCTTGGCGCCTTGGGCCTGGGCCGCGAGCATCGAGCACGACTTCACCGCGCGCCCGTCGATGTGCACCGTGCAGGCGCCGCATTGCGCGGTGTCGCAGCCGATGTGGGTGCCGGTCAGGCCGAGCTGGTCGCGCAGCAGCTGCACCAGCAGCGTGCGGGGGTCCACCGTGGTGTTCACGGCGCGGTCATTGACGGTCAAGGAAAGCTGAACACTCACAACGGTCTCCTGCTGAGGGCGGAGGTCGATTGCCTCTGCCTGAGCCGCCGATTGTTCGGACGCCTTGCGACAGGCGACAGCACAGGCGTTCCCTTATGAAGTAGTGTTCATATCTCGAGATCTCCGTTGGGACCTCTGCGCTGCACCTGCCTGCGGCGCAGCGTGCCTGAAGCGGCAGGACGCCGCACCCGCCGCGCCGCCGAAGCCGCCGGATGATTCGAAACGGAACACTCCGTGCGCACTGCCCAGGCCCGCCGGGAGCCGCTAAGGTTGCGGCGCCCCGCGCCCGGGACAACACCCGGGCGATGGGTTCAGGCCGCCCACCACAATCGATCAATCGATCCAAGCCCCGCGGGTCCTGAGCCCGCACCCCTTGCGCCCGACGCCCCGCACGCCCCCATGAACCCCTCGCCCGCCGTGCCGGTGCTGCAGTGCGACCGCCTGATCAAGCGCTACGGCCCGCGCACGGCGGTCGATTCGCTCAGCCTGCGCATCGACTCCGGCGTGTTCATGGTGCTGCTCGGGCCGAACGGCGCGGGCAAGTCCACCCTCTTCCAGATGCTCACCGGCCTGTTCGCGCCCGACGAAGGCGATGCCCGGGTACTGGGCCTGTCGCTGCGGCAGCAGGCGCCCCAGGCGCTGCGGCACATCGGCGTGGTGTTCCAGCAGAGTTCGCTCGACCTCGACCTGAGCGTGGAGCGCAACCTGCGCTTCCACGCCGACCTGCACGGCCTGCCCCGCCGCCGCGCGCTCGCCCGGATGGAGGCCACCTGTGCCCAACTGGGCCTGCAGGCCGAACGCCGACGTGCGGTGCGCGAGCTGAGCGGCGGCACGCGCCGCAAGGTGGAACTGGCCCGGGCGCTGCTGCACGAGCCCAGCCTGCTGCTGATGGACGAGCCCACCGTGGGCCTGGACCCGGCCTCGCGCCGGGACCTGGTGGCCGCCGTCCGCCGCGAGGGCGCCGAACGCGGTGCTGCGACCCTGTGGGCCACGCACCTGGTGCCCGAGGCCCAGCAAGCCGACCAGGTGCTGGTGCTGCACCAGGGCCGGCGGCTGGCCGAAGGCCCGCCCGATGCGGTGGCCGACGCGCTGGGCGGCGGCCCGCTGGAGGAGGCCTTCATCCGGGCAACCCAGCCGGTCCGGCCGGCGCCGCCCGGCACCGATCCACCGCCCCTGCAGGCGCCTGGCGCCGCACCCTCCCGATGAAGCCCATGACCGCCATCCGATTCAATCTCGGCGCCGCACTTCGGCTTGCCGCCTGGCCGATCGCACTGCTCGCCCTGCTGCCCCCGGACACGGCCATCGCCCAGCCCACGGGGCTCGTCGTCGTGAGCAGCGAGAAGGACAACGCGCTCACGCTGGTGGACGCGCGCACGCTGGCGGTGGTGGGCACGGTGCCGACCTGCCGGCGACCGCGCCACCTGCAGTTCACGCCCGACCGCAAGCGCCTGCTGGTGGCCTGCGGCGACTCCGGCCAGGCCGACCAGATCGACCTGGCCAGCCGGCGCAGCGTCGGTCGCGTGGCCATCGGCCCGGACCCGGAGATCTTCGACCTGTCGCCCGACGGGCGCACGCTGTGGGTGTCCAACGAGGAGGACGGCGAGCTCAACGCCTTCGACTGGCCGGGTGGCCGCAAGCTGCGCACCGTCAAGGTGGGCCTGGAGCCCGAGGGCGTGAAGGTGTCGCCGGACGGCAGCCGGGTGTACGTGAGCTCCGAGGTCGCAAGCCTGGTGCATGTGGTGTCGGCCGCGGACGGCCGCATCCTGCAGAACATCGCGGTGGGCAAGCGGCCGCGCCGCTTCGCCTTCAACGCCGATGGCAGCGAGCTGTGGGTGAGCAACGAACTGGGAGCGAGCGTGAGCATCATCGACACGCGCAGCTTGAAGGTCGTCCACACCCTGCCCTTCGAGATCCGGGGCATGCGCCCGGACGACATCTCCCCGGTGGACATGGTCCGCTCGCCCGACGGCCGCACGATGTACGTCGGGCTCGGGCGCGCCAACCATGTCGCCTTCGTCGACATCGCCAGCCGCCGCGTTCGCGAGACGGTGCTGGCCGGCAAGCGCGCCTGGGGCCTGGGCCTGAACCGGGACGGCAGCCGGCTGCATGTGGCCAACGGCCTGAGCGATGACCTGACCATCATCGACACCGGCAGCGCGCGCGCACTGCGCAGCGTGCCGGTGGGACGGGTGCCGCATTCGGTGGTGGTCGATGACTGAACGGCCAGGCGCGCCGGACGCGGCTCCCTGGCGCGGGCTTGCCCTCGGTGCCTTGAGCCTGGCCGGCGCTGCGCTGCTCGCCACGCCGGCGCTGGCGCAGACCGCCCCTGGCGCGCGCGCGGCCCCGGCCGCAGCCCCCGGTGCCGCGGCGGCCCCGCCCGGCCCCGCGGTGCTTCGCATCGCACTCATCGTTCTGGCCGACGACGAGCGCCACGACGAGCGGCGCGGCGAACGGGCCTACCCCGGCCAGCCCGGTGGCCCGCCGGATGCGGCGCTGGCGGTGGCCTTGGAAGAGACCCGCTTCGAGCTGGATGCGGCGCGGCTGCAGCCGCGCGTGGAGCGGGTGGCGCTGAGCGACGCGGCCCAGCTGCGGCCGGCGCTGGCCCGGCTGGAGCAGGCGGGCACGGCCGCGGTGATGCTGGACCTTCCCGCCGCCTGGCTTTCTGCGCTGTGGACCGCCGGCGCGAGCCTGGACACCCGCATGGCGCTGATGAACATCGGTGCGGCCGACGACGCCCTGCGCGGCGCGGCCTGCCACCCGGCGCTGTTCCACACGCTGCCGTCCGAGCGCATGCGCGCCGATGCGCTGGCCCAGTGGCTGACGGCCAGGCGCTGGAGCCGCGTGCTGGTGCTGCACGGCGAAGGGCCGCAGGACCTGGCCCGCCTGGCGACGGTGCAGGCCTCGATCAAGCGCTACGGGCTGCAGGCCACGGCGGTGCGCGCCTTCAGGCTCTCGGCCGACCCGCGCGAGCGCGACCGGGCCAACCCCGCGCTGCTGACCGCGCCGGCCCAGGCCGGCGGCGACTACGACGTCGTCTGGGTGGTGGACAGCGGCGGCGAGTTCGGGCGGAGCATCGCCTACCGCAGCGCGCTGCCCCGCCCCCTGGTGGGAGACGCCGGCCTCACCGCGCAGGCCTGGGCTTCGCATTTCGAGCGCTTCGGCGCGCCGCAGCTGTCGCGTCGCTTCGCCCGCGAGGCCCGGCGGGCGATGACCGGCCACGACTGGGCGGCCTGGATGGCGATGAAGGCGGTCGCACAGGCCGCCGCCAGCCTGCCGCGGCCACCCGGCGGCGAGGCGCTGCGGCGCTCGATGAGCGGACCCGATTTCGTGCTCGACGGCTTCAAGGGCACGCGCATCGGGTTTCGTCCCTGGGACCGCCAGCTGCGCCAGCCGCTGCTGCTCGGCGACGGGCTGGGCGTGGTGGGCAGCGCCCCGGTGGACGGCATCCTGCACCCGCGCAACGCGCTGGACACGCTCGGCGCCGATGCGCCCGAGACGGCCTGCAAGGCGGCCTCATGACGCCCGCAGCCCTGCCGCCACCTCGCCGCGGTGCCGCGCTGGCCCTGCAGGCGCTCGGCGGCATCGTCGGGCGGGAGCTCTTCAAGTTCAGCCGCCAGACCGGGCGCCTGGCCTCGGCCGTCGTGCGGCCGCTGCTGTGGCTGGCGGTGTTCGCGGCGGGCTTTCGCAATGTCTTCGGCGTGGCCATCGTCGAGCCCTACGACACCTACATCCCCTACGACGTCTACATCGCCCCCGGCCTGGTGGGCATGGTGCTGCTGTTCAACGGCATGCAGTCCAGCCTGGCCATGGTCTATGACCGCGAGATGGGCCTGATGCGCCTGCTGCTCACCGCGCCCTTGCCGCGCTGGTGGATCCTCTTCAGCAAGCTGGTGGCGGTGGCCACGCTGTCGCTGGCGCAGGCGGGGGTGTTCGTCGGGGTGGCCGCGCTCATCGGCACGCCGCTGCCGGTGCTGGGCGCGCAGACACCGCACCTGCTGCTGGCCGCGGTGTCCTGCGCGCTCATGCTGGGCGCCATCGGCCTGCTGCTCAGCGTGCACATCCGCCAGCTGGAGAACTTCGCGGGCACGATGAACTTCGTCATCTTCCCGATGTACTTCCTCTCCACCGCCCTCTACCCGCTGTGGAAGCTGGAGGAATCAGGCGCGCGCTGGGTGCACCTGGCGGCGCAGTTCAATCCCTTCACCCACGCGGTGGAGTGGATGCGCTTCGCGATGTACGGCAAGGACCCCGGCGCGGCGCCCGCGGTGGTGCTGCTGACGCTGGCGCTGTGCTTCGCGCTGGCGGCCTGGGGCTACGACCCCCAACGCGGCTTCGGCCCGCTGGCCCGCCGGGGCGGCGGTCCGCCATGACGCCCACGCGCCGTTCGGGCGCCGCGCACGGCGGATGCAGCCGCCGCCAGTGGCTGGCCTCCCTGGCGGCGGTGGCCGCCTTCGGGCCGGCGCGCGCCGTGGTGCAGGCCCAGACGGCGGACGCCTTCCCGCTGCGTCCGGTGACGCTGTGGGTGCCCTGGCCGGCGGGCGGCTCCACCGACGGCACCTTGCGGGTGCTCGCCGAGCTGGCCGGACGGCAGCTGGGCCAGAAGGTGCTGGTGGAGAACCGGCCCGGCGGTTCGGGCACGCTGGTGATGCCGGTGCTGCAGCAGGCGGCGCCGGATGGCTACACCATCGCGCAGCTGCCGCAGCCGGTGCTGCGCGCGCCCTGGACGCGGCGCGTCGCCTGGGACCCCATCCGCGACACCACGCCCATCCTGCAGCTCACCGGCGTGACCTTCGGCATCGTCGTGCCGGCGTCCAGCCCCATCCAGACCCTGGACGACCTGCTGCAGCTCATCGCCCGCCAGCCGGGTGAGGTCACCATCGCCACCAACGGCATCGGCACCACGCCGCACCTGGTGATGGACGAGCTGGCCGCGCGGCGCCAGGCCCGCTACATCCATGTGCCCTACAAGGGCACGGCCGAGCAGATGGTCGCGGTGGCCGCCGGCCAGGTGGTGGCCGGCATCAACAGCACCGGCTTCGCGCCCTTCGTCGACCAGGGGCGCCTGCGCCTGCTGTGCACCTTCGGCGAGCAGCGCACCCGGCGCTGGCCCGAGGTGCCCACGCTGCGCGAACTGGGCCACGGCATCGTGGCGACTTCCCCCTACGGTCTGGTCGGCCCCCGGGGGCTGCCGCCGCGGGTGGTGCAGGTGCTGCACCAGGCCTTCCGCAGTGCCCTGACCGACCCGGCGCATGTGGCCGAGCTTGCCCGCTACGACCAGGAGGTGGACTACCTCGGCCCGGGCGACTACGCGCTGGCCCTGCGCAGCGCCTTCGAAGCCGAACGACGCGCCGTCGAGCGCATGGGTCTGGCGCGGGCGGCGCCGGGCGAGTAGCGGGCACGCAGACGAACTGTTCGTTTCAGATAGTGACCGTTCAGTCTTCATGGTGAACGATTACGTTCATACTGCGTCCGCCGTCGTCCTGGCGGCGCCTCCTCAACCCCAAGGACTGAAGATGAAGAAGTTTCTGATCGCCGCCGCCCTGACCGTCGGTGCGTTCGCCGTGCAGGCCAAGGACATCGTCGACACCGCCGTGGGCGCGGGCAACTTCAAGACCCTGGCCACCGCGCTGCAGGCCGCCGGCCTGGTGGACACGCTCAAGGGCAAGGGCCCGTTCACCGTGTTCGCGCCCACCGACGAGGCCTTCGCCAAGGTGCCCAAGGCCGACCTGGACGCGCTGCTGAAGGACAAGGCGCGCCTGACGGCGGTGCTCACCTACCACGTCGTGCCGGGCACGGTGATGGCCAAGGACGTCAAGGCCGGCAAGGTCAAGACCGTCCAGGGCGGCGAGATCACGGTGACCACCTCGGGCGGCGTGATGGTGGACAAGGCGAAGGTCATCAAGACCGACGTGGTGGCCAGCAACGGCGTCATCCACGCCATCGACACGGTGCTGATGCCCAAGTGAGGCCGGGGGCGCCGGCCCGGGCTTCAGGGCCCGGTCTGGCGCCCGGCAGCGCGCTTCAGAGCGCGCAGCTGCGAAAGCCGCAGAAGATGTCGTCCCGCTCGGGCCGGTAGAAGTTGCGGAAGCGGCGGTGCCGAAGCCGCCCCGACGTGGCGAAGCTCGCGCCGCGCAGCACCCGATGGCTGCCGAACCAGGGCGCGGAATAGTCGCGGTAGGGGTCGGGCGTGAAGCCGGGATAGGGCTGGAAGGACGTGGCGGTCCACTCCCACACCTCGCCCCAGCGGAAGCCGCGGGACGCACCCTGGTGGGCGGCCGCCTCCCACTCCACCTCGGTGGGCAGGCGCCGGCCCGCCCAGCGGCACCAGGCTTCGGCCTCGTGCGCATTCACATGCATGGCGCTGCGCTGGCCTGGCACCCGCACGAGCTGTCCGAAGCGCCGCTGCAGCACCGCCTGACGCACCTGCTCGACATGGCGCGGCGCGCGCCGGCCCTCGCGCTGCGCCCAGTCCCAGCCTTCGGGCGACCACCACCGTGCGTCGTCGTAGCCGCCGTCGGTGATGAAGTCGGCCATCTGCGACCAGGTGACCGGCTGGGCGTCGATCTCGAACTCCGGCACGGCCACCTCATGGGCCCACTTCTCGTTGTCGAAGACGAAGCCCGCGCCGGCATCGCTGCCCAGCCTCCAGCGGGTGGCCGGAAAGACGAGCGCCGGGCGCGGGGCGGCGGGCGGCGGGTCGGTCAGCAGCCGGGTGTCCAGGCCGAGGGTCTGCGACATGTGGGCGAAGGCCTCGATGTGCATGTCCTCGTGCAGCAGCGCGAGCCGGTAGAAGTAGAGCGAGTCGTCGTCCTCGTCGGCCTGGGCCAGCAGCTCGAGCGTCACCTCCAGCGTGTCGGCCAGGTACTGGCGGGTGGCGTCCAGGTCGGGCAGCGCCAGGCGCCAGCGGTCGGCGTGGTCGATGCCGGCGGAGTCATACCAGGTGTCGGCATGCGGCTCCACCGAGGCCAGCCGGGTGCGGGTCGGGTCGGCGGCGGCACCGCGCTGGCGCTGCACGTTGCGGGCGATCCAGGCCTCCTGGAACCAGCCGATGTGCCCCAGCTCCCACAGCGGCGGGTTCAGTTCACCGGTGAGCGGCACTTCGAGACGGCCACCCGGCAGCAGCGCGGCGTAGGCATTGATCCAGGCGAGCGTCTGGTTGCGCGCGGCCATCAGGCCGAGCGACAGGCTGTCGCGGCCGGCGCGGCGCATGTCGCCGTCCTGGGCGGTGGGTACGAACTCTGCAAACGACACAGGCACTCCTCGGGGGGCGACGCATGCTAAGCCTGTCGGCTGCTTTCGGGTGAAGGTGTCAACGCGATGTCACGGCGAACTTCCTACACTGCAGCGGATGCACGCCGAGCCTTCCACGCCCCCCGCCGCCGGCGCTGCCGCCGCCCCCGCCGCCCCGACCGTGCATGCCCTGCCCGACCCGGTCTCCGCGGCCGATGCCGCCGCCGAGCCGGGATCGGCCCGGGCAGTGGTGCTGACGCCGGCGCCGGCGGCACCCGAGCAGCCCCCCGCGCAGCCGGTGGGCACGCCCGCGCTGCTCGACCGCGAACGCTCCATCCTCGAGTTCAACCGCCGGGTGCTGGCGCAGGCGCGCCGCCCCGACGTGCCGCTGCTCGAGCGGCTGCGCTACATCTGCATCGTCTCGTCGAACATGGACGAGTTCTTCGAGGTGCGCTTCGCCGACGTGCTGGAAGCCTTCCGCACCCCCGGCTCGGGCGTCACCGAGCTGGACGTGGACACCATCGCGGCCGACGCCCACACCCTGATCGACGACCAGTACGCGGCCTTCAACGACGAGGTCATGCCCGCGCTGATGCAGCGCGGCATCGTCGTGCTCAACCACGCCGACCGCGACGAGGAACAGCGCCGCTGGGTATCGCAGTTCTTCCATTCGCAGGTGCGGCCGCTGCTGGTGCCCATCGGGCTGGA
The DNA here is from genome assembly GCA_027487905.1 of Rubrivivax sp. Lineage (GTDB taxonomy): Bacteria > Pseudomonadota > Gammaproteobacteria > Burkholderiales > Burkholderiaceae_C > JAIYCR01. The sequence continues at coordinate 50,749 of JAIYCR010000088.1, forward strand.
CCCGGCCCACCCCTTTCCGGTGGTGGCCAACAAGTCGCTGAACTTCATCGTGCAGCTCGACGGCGTGGACGCCTTCGGGCGGGCCAACCACATCGCCATCGTCAAGGTGCCGCGCGTGCTGCCGCGGGTGATCCGCCTGCCCGACAAGGTGGCCGGCGAAGGACGACAGGCCTTCGTGCTGCTGACCAGCGTCATCCGCGCGCACCTGGCCGAACTCTTCCCGGGCCGCAACGTCGAGGCCTTCTCGCAGTTCCGCGTGACGCGGGACTCCGACCTGGAGGTGGACGAAGCCGACCTGCGCAACCTGCGCACCGCGCTGCGCTCGGGCCTGACCACCCGCCACTTCGGGCAGGCCATCCGCCTGGAGGTGGTGGCCACCTGCCCCGAGGACCTGGCGCACTTCCTGCTGAAGCAGTTCTCGATGCCGTCCGAGGCGCTGTACCGGGTCAACGGCCCGGTGAACCTCGTGCGGCTGAACCAGCTGATCGACCAGGCCGCCGACGCCCCGGGCGGCCCTTCGATGCGGTTCGGCCGCCACGAGCCGCGCTGGCCGCAGGGCCGGCTGCCCCGCGGCAAGTCCATCCTGGACGTGCTGCGCGACGAGGACGTGCTGCTGCACCACCCCTTCGAGTCCTTCGAGCCGGTGGTGCAGCTGCTGCGCGAGGCGGTGCACGACCCGCAGGTGCTGGCCATCAAGCAGACGGTCTACCGCACCGGCAGCGAATCCCCGCTGATGGACCTGCTGATCGAGGCGGCACGGCGCGGCAAGGAAGTGCTGTGCGTGGTCGAGCTCAAGGCCCGCTTCGACGAGGAGGCCAACATCAACTGGGCCGAACGGCTCGAGGCGGTGGGCGTGCAGGTGGTCTACGGCATCGTGGGCCTGAAGACGCACGCCAAGCTGCTGCTGGTGACGCGCCGCGAAGGCGGCCCGGCCAGCGCGCGGCTGCGCCGCTATGCGCACTTCTCCACCGGCAACTACAACCCCAAGACGGCGCGGCTCTACACCGACGTGGGCTACCTCACCAGCGATGCGGAGCTGACGGCCGATGCCGACGCCATCTTCCTGCAGCTGGCCAGCCAGGGCCATTCGCGCCCGCTCAAGCGCTTGCTGCAGGCGCCTTTCACGCTGCACTCGCAGATGCTCGCGCTGATCGGCCGCGTGGCCGCCTCGGCCCGCCAGGGCAAGCCCGCTCGCATCGTGGTCAAGGTCAATGCGCTCACCGACGTCGGGCTGATCGAGGCGCTGGTGGCGGCCGGGCGCGACGGCGCCTCCATCGACCTCATCGTGCGCGGGGCCTGCATGCTGCGACCGGGTGTGGCCGGGCACACCGACAACATCCGCGTGCGCAGCGTCGTGGGCCGCTTCCTCGAGCACACCCGGGTGCTGTATTTCCGCTGGGGCGCCACCGAGGCCGACGAGACCCTCTACCTGTCCAGCGCCGACTGGATGAGCCGCAACATGTTCCGGCGCATCGAGGTGGCCTGGCCCATCCGCAGCGCGTCCCTGCGCCAGCGGGTCATCGACGAATGCCTGGTGCCCTACCTGCACGACCGGCAGGACGCGTGGATGCTGCAGTCCGACGGCCGCTACGAGCGCATGGGCAACAGCGGGCCGAGCGCCCAGCTCGCGCTGGTGCACCGCTTCGACGCCGGCGCCTGAAGGGGCTGCCGTCACCGGGCGCCCGGGGGGCGCCCGAGGCCCTCAACCCGCCGCGGGTTCGGGCAGCTGCAGCCCCGGCCACGGGGTTCGCGCCCAGTGGTCGGCTTCCTCGCGCAGCAGGTAGAGCGTGCGCGGGTGGGTGTCGGCCCAGGCGGGCGAATAGTCGAGCTGAGCGCCGGTGGCGTTGCGCCGCAGCGAGAGCGCGTCGGTGCGCACCGGGCCGCGGGCGTGGCACTTGATGATGGCCAGGCGAAGGCACAGGGCCTGCCAGGCGAAGGCCTCCTGCTCGAGCAGCGGCTCCACCTTGCGCAGCCCGCCGCGCTGCGCGAGCACGAGGTCGGCCAGGCGGCGCTGCTGGCTCTGGCTGAAGCCGGCCGCGTCCACATGGCCGAGCAGGTAGGCGCTGTGGCGGTGATGGTCGTGGTGCGACACCATCATGCCCATCTCGTGCAGCGCACAGGCCCAGCGAAGCTCCCGGCGCGACTCCGCGCCTGCCTTGGGCTGAACCTGGCGATAGAGCACGTCGGCGATGGAGAACACCCGTTCGGCCTGCTGCACGTCCACCATGAAGCGCCGTTGCAGCTCGCGCACCGAAGCGTCGCGCACGTCGTTGCCCACCACCGGGGCACCATCGCTGCGCTGGCGCACCGCCAGCCGCTCGGCCAGGTCGAACACCACGCCCTGGCGCAGCGCGCCGCGCGCGGCCGCGAGCGACTCGATGTCGAAGTGCGCCGCCAGCGTGTAGAGGATGCACAGGCCGCCGGCGATGATGGGCTTGCGGTCTTCCTTCAGGCCGGGAAGCTCCAGCCGGTCCACGCTGCCCGCGCGCAGGCACTGCTCGATCATCCAGCGCAGCCCGGCCGGCGTGATGCGCCCTTCGCCCAGGCCGGCGGCCGACAGCACCTGCGACACCGCGCCCACCGTGCCCGACGAGCCCAGCGCCTCGCGCCAGTGCTCGGGCGCGAAGGCCTCCAGCGCCTCCTCGAACTCGGCCCCCGCAGCGATCTGCGCGGCGCGGAAACCCGCCTCGGTGTAGCGGCCGTCGCCGAAGAATCGCATCGACAGGCCCACGCTGCCCACGCCGAAGGATTCGGCGCGCAGCGGCCGTCGGCCCAGGCCGAGGATCATCTCGGTGGATCGCCCGCCGATGTCGATGACCAGCCGGGGCGCCTGGGAAGGCTGCAGCCGCGCCACGCCGGCGAAGGTGAGCCGGGCCTCCTCGCGCCCGGAGATGACCTCCACCGGGTGCCCCAGCGCCTGCTGGGCGCGGCGCAGAAAGGCGTCGCGGTTGCGCGCCTCGCGCAGCGTCTGGGTGGCCACCGCCCGCACCTGGGCCGGCTCGAAGCCGCGCAGCCGCTGGGCGAAGCGATTCAGGCAGGCCAGGCCGCGCTGCTGGGCCTCTTCGGTCAGGCAGCCTTCGTTGTCCAGGCCGCCGCCCAGGCGCACCGTTTCCTTGAGGTAGTCGACCCGGCGGTACAGGCCGCTGTCGGTGACCTGCGCGATTTCCAGGCGGAAGCTGTTCGAGCCCATGTCGACCGCGGCCAGCTGGCCCGGCCAGCGGTGGGTGACCGCAGGCGCTGCGGCGATGAGTTGCGGATCCATGACGCCATTGTGTTCGGACTCGATGACAGGTCCGGACGAAAACGTCGTTGGACGGCCGACGCACCGGCTCGGCAGGCCGCCGGGAACCAGGCCCGGCCCGGCCCGGCCCCGCGCTCAGCGCACCACGAGCACCGGCGTGGTGGTGTGGGTCAGCACCTTCTGCGTCTCGCTGCCCAGCAGCAGCGCGGACACGCCGCGCCGGCCGTGCGAGGCCATGACGATGAGGTCGCAGCCATTGCGCTGCGCCGACTCGATGATGGCCTCCCAGGGGTGCCCGGCCTCCACCGACTCGGTGCTGGCCTGCACGCCGGCCGCCAGGGCGGCTTCGGTGACTGCCTTCAGGCGCTGGGTGGCGATGCGTTCCTGGGCGTCGAAGAACTCCTGCGGCGGCGTGGGCTGCATCTCGGAGATGGCGCTGTAGGGAAAGGGCTCGCGCACGGCGATGGCGCAGACGCTGGCACCGAAGGAGCGCGCCATGGTCAGGGCGGTGGTGACGGCCTTCTGGGTGATCTCGGAGCCGTCGGTGGGAACCAGGATGCGCTTGAACATGGTGTGTCTCCGGGTCGGGGAAGGGATAGGGAAGGAATCGAAGATCCTGCGCCGTCCAGTGTTCGCCCGCCACCGGGCCGGGGCTTTGAGTTGGGTCAAGCGCGCGCCAGGGGGCGACGGCGGCGCGAGCGCGGCCGCTTCAGCCGCGCGCCACCGGGTGCGCAGCGTCCTGGCACCACTGGCTCCAGGAGCCGGGATAGAGCACGCCGTCGCCGAAGCCGGCCAGGCGCTGGGCCAGCAGGTTGTGGCAGGCGGTCACGCCCGAGCCGCACTGGTGCACGACCTGGGCCGGGTCGACGCCCGCCGCCTGCAGCAGGGGTGCCCACTCGGCGCGCAGCTGCGCGGGCGGCTTGAAGCGGCCGTCGCTCTGGAGGTTGTCGCCGAAAGGCCGGTTCAGCGCACCGGGAATGTGGCCGCCCACCGGGTCGAGCGGCTCGACATCGCCGCGGAAGCGTTCGGGCGAACGGGCGTCGACGATGCGCAGCCGGCCCAGGCCGCGCAGCAGCGCGTCGGCGTCGATGCGTTGCCGGGTCTGCGCGCCGTCGATCGGGTAGGCCGCAAGGGGGGGGACCCCCGGCGACGCCTCGCCGACCTCGAGCGCTCCGCCGGCGGCCACCCAGGCCGGCAGGCCGCCGTCCAGCAAGGCCACCGCCCGGTGGCCGAGCGACTCCAGCAGCCACCAGGCGCGGGCGGCATACATGCCGCCCTGCCGGTCGTAGACCACCACGCCGGTGTCCGGGCCTATGCCCAGCTCGCCCAGGCGGCGCGCCAGGCACGCAGGGTCCGGCAGCGGGTGGCGTCCGCGCGGGTCCAGGCCGGTGCGGGCATCGGGGCGGCGGGTGTCGCTCAGGTCGTCGTCGAGGTCGAAATGGACGGCGCCCGGCAGGTGGCCCGCGGCATGGATCCGGCGGCCGGCCGCCGGATCGGCCAGATCGAAGCTGCAGTCGAGCAGCCGCCAGGCGTCGGGGTGACCGGGCGGGCGGGCCCGAAGCTGGGCCATCAGCGTGGCGGCGTCCACCAGCGGGGTGGGCAGGGGAAAGGCGTTCATGGCGTTCGGCTCGCTTTCAGGACTCGGGGCTGTCACGGCGGACCTCGGGCACGGCCACGGTGCGCAGGCGCACCGCCGCCAGGCCCGCCCCCACCACCAGCAGCATGCCGGCCAGCGCCAGGGGCGTCACGGGGTCGTCGAACAGCAGCACACCGTAGCCGAAGGAAAAGGCGATGCCCAGGTACTGCAGGCTCGCATTGACCAGCGTGCGTCCGGTGGCATAGGCGCGGGTCATCATCAACTGGGCGGTCGTGGCCAGCAGCCCCACGGCCAGCAGCAGGCCCAGGCCGCTCCAGGAGTGGGCGCTGAAGCCCAGCGGTACGGACAACGCTGCCCCCACCACCACGCCACCCAGCGAGAAGTAGAAGACCACCCGTGACTCGGGCTCGCCCGCCCGGCCGAGCGCCGTCACCTGCAGGTAGGCCATGGCCGCCAGCACGCCCGAGCTCAGCCCGGCCAGGCCGTGCCACACCTGGTCCTGCTCGATGGTGGGCCGAAGGATCAGCGCCACGCCCACGAAGCCGGTGAGCACCGCGGCGACCAGGCGCGGGTCCACCCGGGCCGAGCCCAGCAGCACCGCACCGCCCATCAGGAACAGCGCCATCCACACCGAGGACATGTAGTTCAGCGTCATCGCCGTGGCCAGCGGCAGCCGGCCGATGGAATAGAACCACAGGCACAGCGAGGCCACGCCGACGATGCTGCGCCACAGGTGCATGCCCGGCACCGGCGTGGCCAGCGACTGCCGCTGCAGGCGCGCCACGACGGCGATCATCGCCATGCCCACCAGCCCGCGATAGAAGACGATCTCGGTGGCGCCATAGCGCTCCGAGGCGAGCTTCACGCACACGCCCATGGTGGCGAACAGCAGCGAGGCCCCGGCGATGAGCCAGGCTGCGGTCAGCGTCGCGCGCGCGGAGGGCAGCGAGGGCGGCTGCACTCAGGCGCCGCCCGCGACGCCCAGGCGCGGGCAGGGGCGGTCGCAGCGCAGGTCGGAAGCGTCGACGCCGGACGTCCCATCACGGGCCATCTGCGCGCGGTACCACTCGTGGAAGTGCTGCATGCCGTCTTCCATCGGGCTCTGGTAGGGGCCGGCCTCGTCGTCGCCGCGCCGCATCAGCGCGTGGCGGCCCGCATCCATGCGCAACGCGATCTCGTCGTCCTCGGTGCAGGTCTCCAGGTAGGCGGCCTGCTGCGCCTCGACGAAGTCGCGCTCGAAGGCGGCGATCTCCTCCGGGTAGAAGAACTCGACCCGGTTGATCGTGCGCTGCGGGCCCTGCGGGAAGAGCGTGGACACCACCAGCACCTGCGGGTACCACTCCACCATGATGTGCGGGTAGAGCGTGAGCCAGATGGCGCCGTTGCGCGGTGCCTGCCCGCCATGGACCGACAGCACCGCGTCGTGCCAGCGCTGGTAGACCGGCGAGCCGGGCCGGGCGAGGTCGCGGTGCACGCCCACCGTCTGCACCGAGTGGTGGCGCCCGTACTCCCAGCGCAGGTCGTCGCAGGTGACGAAGCCGCCGAGCCCCGGGTGGAAGGGGCCGACGTGGTAGTCCTCCAGGTAGACCTCGATGAAGGTCTTCCAGTTGTAGGCGCAGTCGTGGACGATGGCCTTGTCGAAGACATAGCCCTCGAAGGACAGATCGGACGCCACCCCCAGCCCGGCCAGCTCGGCCGCGACGTCCCGCCCCCGGTCCTCGAACAGCAGGCCGTTCCACTCGCGGGTGGCGTAGCGCTTGAGGTTAAGGCAGGGGTCGTCGGCGAAGTGCGGCGCGCCGGCCAGCCGGCCCTCGAGGTCATAGGTCCAGCGGTGCAGCGGGCAGACGATGTTCGCGCCGGTGCGTCCGCTGCCCTTGAGCATCACCGCCTGCCGGTGCCGGCAGACGTTGGACATCACCTGGATGCCGGTCCCCGAGCGCACCAGCACCCGTCCATCGCCCTCGTGCGCGAGCACGTGGTAGTCACCCACCTGAGGCACGGCCAGCGCGTGCCCCAGATAGCGGGGTGCGGGCTCGTAGATGCGCAGCATCTCCTCGCGGAACAGGCCTTCATCGAAGTAGGCGTGAACGGGCAGTTGGGTTCGGCTGCGCTCCAGGGATTCGAGGCCGATGCTCAGGTCCGACATGGCGAGGCTTTCTCAGATAAGACCCCATGACCACCACGCCGACCGCATCGCCGGGCCGCTTCCGCGTGGAACCACGCGTGCGCTGCCGCCGCTCGCTCCGGCGTGGAACGACGCCCCGTGGCACGGCGCCAACGGGGGGCGGGAGTGTACCCGGCGCCCTCCGGCCGACGGTCCCGGGGGGCTAAGTCCCTGACTACAATGTCCGTTTCGTCTTCCGAAATGCCAAAGTCCCCCGATCGGGTCGCTGCGCCCTCCCCCTCCGACCCCGACGCCGCCGGTGGCGTGCCGCTTCCGGCGCGCTACGAAGATGCGCTCGGTGAACTCGAGCGGCTGGTCGTGGCCATGGAGTCCGGCCAGCTGCCGCTGGATGCGCTGCTGGACAGCCACCGCCGGGGCGCTGCGCTGCTCGAGCACTGCCGCCAGCGCCTGCAGGCCGTGGAAGACCAGGTCCGCGTGCTCGAAGACGGCCAGCTCAAGCCCTGGGCCGGCAACGCCGGCTAGGCTGCCGGCCCCACCGAAGCCCCTGCAGATGACCGACGCCGAATTCGACACCTGGCTGCGCACCGAATCCGCCTGCGTGGAGCAGGCCCTGCACACCTGGGTGCCGGCGGATGCCCCGGCGCGGCTGGGCGAGGCCATGCGCTACGGCGTGCTCGACGGCGGCAAGCGGGTGCGGCCCCTGCTGGTGCTGGCCGCTGCGCTGGCCGCTCGCCCGCTCGATGCCTCGGCCCGCGAGGCGGCGCTGCGCGCGGCCAGCGCCGTGGAGCTGATCCACGCCTATTCGCTGGTGCACGACGACATGCCCTGCATGGACAACGACGTGCTGCGCCGCGGCAAGCCCACGGTGCACGTGCAGTTCGGCGAGGCCCAGGCCATGCTGGCCGGCGACGCGATGCAGGCGCTGGCCTTCGAGGTGCTGACGCCGGACGGGTCGAGCCCGCGGGTCGTGCCCGGCGCGCAGCCCATGCACCCCGCGCTGCAGGCCCGGCTGTGCAGCCTGCTGGCCCGCTCGGCCGGCCAGGCCGGCATGGCCGGCGGCCAGGCCATCGACCTCGCGAGCGTCGGCCACCCGCTGGACGAGGCGGCCCTGCGCGACATGCACCGGCGCAAGACGGGGGCGCTGCTCAAGGCCAGCGTGCTGATGGGCGCTGCCTGCGGCGACATCTCTGCGCCGGCCCTGGACGGACTGGCCGCGTATGGCGAGGCCATCGGCCTGGCCTTCCAGGTGATCGACGACGTGCTGGACGTCACCCAGGCCTCGGACACGCTGGGCAAGACGGCGGGCAAGGATGTCGACCACAACAAGCCCACCTACGTGAGCGTGCTGGGGCTGGACCAGGCGGTGCGCCACGCCCGGCTGCTGCGGGACCGCGCCCAGGACGCACTGGCCGGGACGGGGCTCGCCCACACCGAGCGGCTGCGCCGCCTGGCCGACCGCATCGTCGACCGCGACAGCTGAAGCCGGCCCGCACCGATGGACGCCGCCCCCACCCACCGCACCGCGATGCACCCGATCGTTACGAGGGAAGCCCCGATGACCCTGCCGCCCCGCCTGCTGCCCCGCATCGACAGCCCATCCGACCTTCGCAAGCTGTCGCGCAACGAGCTGCCTGCACTGGCCGTCGAGCTGCGCGACCACGTTCTGCAAAGCGTTGCCCGCACCGGCGGCCACCTGTCGAGCAACCTGGGCACGGTGGAGCTCACCATCGCGCTGCACTATGTGTTCGACACGCCCAACGACCGTCTGGTGTGGGACGTGGGCCACCAGACCTACCCGCACAAGATCCTCACCGGCCGCCGCGACCGGATGGGCACGCTGCGCCAGCAGGGCGGCATCAGCGGCTTTCCGCGCCGCGACGAGAGCCCCTACGACACCTTCGGCACCGCGCACTCGTCCACCTCCATCTCGGCGGCGCTGGGCATGGCGCTCGCGTCGCGCCTGAAGGGCGAGAACCGCCGCACCGTGGCCATCATCGGCGACGGCGCGATGAGCGCGGGCATGGCCTTCGAGGCGCTGAACAACGGCGGCGTGCCGCATGCCGGGATCCCGGCGGACATGCTGGTGGTGCTCAACGACAACGACATGTCCATCAGCCCGCCTGTGGGGGCGCTGAACAAGTACCTGGCGCGGCTGATGAGCGGGCGCTTCTACACCGCGGCGCGCGAGGGCGCCAAGAGCGTGCTGAAGAACGCGCCGCCCCTCTTCGAGCTGGCCCGCCGGCTGGAGGAGCATGCCAAGGGCATGGTCAACCCGGGCACCATCTTCGAGGAGTTCGGCTTCAACTACGTCGGCCCCATCGACGGCCACGACCTGGAGGCCCTGATCCCCACGCTGCAGAACCTGCGCGAGGCCCGCGGCCCGCAGTTCCTGCACGTGGTGACCAAGAAGGGCTTCGGCTACCAGCGTGCCGAGGCCGACCCGATCAACTACCACGGCCCCGGCAAGTTCGACCCGGCCGTGGGCATCGTCAAGCCCGCCACGCCACCCAAGACCACCTTCACCCAGGTCTTCGGCCAGTGGCTGTGCGACATGGCCGCCGCCGACGAGCGCCTGGTGGCCATCACGCCGGCCATGCGCGAGGGCTCGGGCCTGGTGGAGTTCGAGCGGCGCTTCCCGGCCCGTTACCACGACGTGGGCATCGCCGAGCAGCACGCCGTCACCTTCGCCGCCGGCCTGGCCTGCGAGGGCCTCAAGCCGGTGGTGGCCATCTACAGCACCTTCCTGCAGCGCGGCTACGACCAGCTGATCCACGACGTGGCCATCCAGAACCTGCCGGTGGTCTTCGCGATGGACCGCGCCGGCCTGGTCGGTGCGGACGGCGCCACCCACGCGGGCGCCTACGACATCGCCTTCCTGCGCTGCGTGCCCAACATGGCCGTGCTCGCGCCGGCCGACGAGCGCGAATGCCGGCAGGCCCTGACCACCGCCTTCCACCGCGACCACCCCACTGCCGTGCGCTACCCGCGCGGCGCCGGTGCCGGCGTGGCCATCGAGCCCCAGCTGGATGTGCTGCCCTGGGGCAAGGGCGAGATCCGCCGCACCGCGGAAAGGCCGGCAGCACGCGGCTCGGGCGGCGCGCAGCGGGTGGCCATCCTCGCCTTCGGCACCCTGCTGTATCCGTCCCTGGTTGCCGCTCAGGCGCTCGACGCCACGGTGGCCAACATGCGCTTCGTCAAGCCGCTGGACACCGAGCTGGTGCTCGAGCTGGCCCGCACCCATGACGCGCTGGTCACCGTCGAGGAAGGCTGCACCATGGGCGGCGCCGGATCGGCCGTGCTCGAAGCGCTGGCGGCCGCGGGCGTGAGCCTGCCGGTGCTCAACCTGGGCTTGCCCGATGCCTTCATCGAGCACGGCGACCCGGCCCGGCTGCTGGCCGACATCGGCCTCGACGCCGCAGGCATCGAGCGCTCCATCCTGCAGCGCTTCGGCCCCAAGCCGGCCCTGGTGAGCCCGCCGCTGCGCGCGGCGGCCGGGGCCTGATGCCCGTGAATTCACCGAAAGCCCCCCACGCGCTGCAGGACGCCCTGCTGCACATCCCCGACACCCAGGGTTCGCGCGACCACCGGCAGCTGGCCATTGCCCGCGTGGGCATCAAGGACCTGAGCCACCCGCTGCAGCTGCGCATCGGCCGCGTCGGTCACCCGCAGGCGGGCGATGTGGCCCACACGGTGGCCCGGTGGGCGATGGACGTGGCCTTGCCCGCCGACCGCAAGGGCACCCACATGTCGCGCTTCATCGCGTGGCTGCAGGCGCTTCAGGCGCCACTGGACGCCGCCGAACTGCGCCTGCGCATGGCCGACATGCTCGAACGGCTGGAGGCCCGCGAAGGCCGCGTCGAAGCCCGCTTTCCCTTCTTCCTGCGCAAGCGCGCGCCCGTGTCGGCGCTGGAAAGCCTGCTCGAGTACGAAGGCGGCTTCATCGCCGAGGCGCGCCATGCGCCCGCAACGTCCGACGCGGTGAAGGCCTCGACCACCGCGCCCATCCGCATCTGGGCCCGCGTGGTGGTGCCGGTCAAGACGCTGTGCCCGTGCTCGAAGGAAATCTCCGACTACGGCGCGCACAACCAGCGCAGCCACGTGACGATGCAGCTCGAGCTGCTCGAGCCGCTGGACTGGACCGAGATCGTCCGCTTCGCCGAAGACCAGGCCTCCAGCGAGCTGTGGCCGCTGCTCAAGCGCTCCGACGAGAAGTGGGTGACCGAGCGGGCCTTCGAGAACCCCAAGTTCGTGGAGGACCTGGTGCGCGACGTCGCGCTGGGGCTGAACGCCGACACCCGCATCGGCGCCTATCAGCTCGAGGTGGAGAACTTCGAGTCCATCCACGCCCACAACGCCTACGCCCGGATCGTCCGCGACTGATTCCGCCGGCGAGCGGCGCCCCCGTGCACGCCGTTTGCCCCGTCAGGGCTCCCCCCTATCCGAGGAGCCCCGAATGAGCCGTCCCGCGCCAATCCCCTTCGCCCGCCGCACGCTGGCGGCCACCGCCTGCACCCTGGGCCTGCTGAGCCTGGGCCTGAACGCCCACGCCCAGACCGCCACCGCCGGCAGCGCCTCGGCCACCGGCACCGGCGCCACCACGTCCACCACCCCCACCACAGCACCGGGCGCAGGCACCGCCGCGCGCAGCGGCACCGCTGGCGCGACGCTGGAACGCGCGGACCGCAGCTTCATCGAGCGCGCCGCGATGGCCGGCATGGCCGAGGTGCACCTGGGCCAGATCGCCCAGCAGAGGGCCACCCACCCGCAGGTGAAGGAATACGCCGCGCGCATGGTGGACGACCACGGCAAGGCCAATGCCGAGCTGATGCAGATCGCGTCGGCCAAGGGGCTGACGCTTCCCACCGAGATGGACCGGGGTCACCGCAAGGACAGCGAGAAGATGGGCGAGCGCACCGGCGCGAAGTTCGACCGCGAATACATGGAACACATGGTCAAGGACCACAAGAAGACGGTGTCGGACTTCGAGAAGGCCAGCAAGTCGGCCAAGGACCCGCAGGTCCGGGCCTTCGCGGCCAAGCAGCTGCCCGTCCTGCAGGAGCACCTGAAGATGGCGCAGACCACGCACGACGCCTTGAAGGACGCGCGCTGAAGCCCCGGGGCTGAACGAGGGGCGGCACTGCCCGGTTCGGGGCGTCACCCGCGGTGCGTCGCCGTCAGTGCGCCTCGTCCCAGTTGCGCCCGACGCCCACCTCGGCCAGCAAGGGCACCTTCAGCGCGGCCACGCCGGCCATCACCGCCGGCACCGCCTGGCGCGCCCAGTCGAGTTCGTCTTCGGGCACCTCGAGCACCAGTTCGTCGTGCACCTGCATCACGATGCGGCTCGCGCGACCCTCGGCGTCCAGGCGCTGCTGGACGGCGATCATGGCCAGCTTGATGAGGTCGGCCGCGGTGCCTTGCATGGGCGCGTTGATGGCCTGTCGCTCGGCGCCCGCGCGCCGCGGGCCGCTGCCGCCGTTGATGTCGGGCAGCCACAGCCGCCGGCCGAAGACGGTCTGCACATAGCCCTGCGCGTGCGCCTGGGCGCGGGTGTCGTCCATGTAGCGCTTCACGCCGGCAAAGCGCTGGAAGTAGCGGTCGATCCAGGCCGCAGCCGCGCTGCGCTCGATGTTCAGGTTGCTGGCCAGGCCGAAGGCGCTCATGCCGTAGATCAGGCCGAAGTTGATCACCTTCGCATAGCGGCGCTGTTCGCTGGACACCGCCTCCACCGGCACCCCGAAGACTTCGCTGGCGGTGGCGCGGTGCACGTCCAGGCCTTCGGCGAAGGCCTTGAGCAGGCCCGGGTCCTCGCTGATGTGGGCCATGATGCGCAGCTCGATCTGCGAATAGTCGGCACTCAGGATGAGGTGTCCGGGCGGGGCGATGAAGGCCTCGCGGATGCGCCGGCCCTCGGCGGTGCGGATGGGGATGTTCTGCAGGTTGGGGTCGTTGCTGGCCAGCCGGCCCGTCACTGCCACCGCCTGCGCGTAGGTGGTGTGCACCCGGCCGGTGGCCGGGTTGATCATCAGCGGCAGCTTGTCGGTGTAGGTGCCCTTGAGCTTGGCCAGGCTGCGGTGTTCCAGCAGCCGTGCAGGCAGCGGGAAATCGGCGGCGAGTTCCTGCAGCACCTCCTCGTCGGTGCTGGGCGCGCCGCTGGCGGTCTTCTTCTTCACCGGCAGGCCCAGCCTTCCGAAGAGGATCTCGCCGATCTGCTTGGGGCTTCCCAGGTTGAAGGGCTGGCCGGCCAGCGTGTGGGCCTCGGCTTCCAGTGCCATCAGCCGCTCGCCGAGCTCGTGGCTCTGGCGGGCAAGCACCTGCGGGTCGATGAGCACGCCCTGGCGCTCGATGCGCGCCAGCACCGCGCTGGTGGGCATCTCGATGTGCTCGTAGACAAAGCGCAGGCCCGCGTCGGCGGCCACCTGCGGCCACAGCGTGCGGTGCACCTGCAGCGTCATCTCGCTGTCCTCGCCGCTGTATTCGGTGGCCCGTTCCAGGCTGACCTGCGAGAAGGCGATCTGCTGGGCGCCCTTGCCGCACACCTGCTCGTAGCTCAGGCCCTGGCGGTTCAGGTGCCGCAGCGCCAGGCTTTCCAGGCCGTGCGGCTTGTGTGCTTCGAGCACATAGCTCTGCAGCAGGGTGTCGTGCACATAGCCGCGCACGGTGATGCCGGCATTGGCGAGCACGTGCGTGTCGTACTTGATGTTCTGGCCCACCTTGGGTGCGGCGGCGTCCTCCAGCCAGGGCCGCAGCGCCGCCAGGACCTGCGGCAGCGGCAGCTGGTCGGCCACGCCAGGGTAGTCGTGGCCGAGCGGCACGTAGGCCGCCTCGCCGGGCACCACCGCGAAGCTCAGGCCGATCAGGCGGGCGACCATGCCGTCCAGCGAATCGGTCTCGGTGTCCAGCGCGACGGGCTCGCCTCGGGCGGCGCAGGCGCGAAGCCGCTCGATCCAGCCGTCCAGCGCTTCGCGGGTCAGCACCGTCTCGTAATGGCGGGGCAGGGCATCGGCCGGCGGCGGCACCACCGACGAGCCATCGGCTTGCGCACCCGCGACGGGGCCGGGGCCGGCGGTGCTGCTGCCGACGCCCTCGGCCTGTCCGAGCGCGGATTCAAGCTCCCGCTTCCAGGTCTTGAATCCGTAGCGGTTGTAGAAATCGAGCAGCTGCGCCGGGTCGTGTCCGTTCAGGGCCAGCGCATCCAGCGACGGCCAGCCGGGCACATGGGCGCCCAGGTCGCAGTCGGTCACCACGGTGACCAGGCGGCGGCCCTGCGGCAGCCAGTCGAGCGCGCGGCGCAGGTTCTCGCCGGCCACGCCCTTGATGGAGGCCGCCGCGGCCATCACGCCTTCGAGAGAACCGTGTTCGGCGATCCACTTCGCGGCGGTCTTCGGCCCCACCTTCTCCACGCCGGGGATGTTGTCCACCGTGTCGCCGGTCAGGGTGAGGAAATCGACGATGCGCTCGGGCGGCACGCCGAACTTGGCCAGCACCGCGGGCGGGTCCAGGCGTTCGGCGCTCATGGTGTTGACCAGGCTCACCTGCTCGGTGACCAGCTGCGCCAGGTCCTTGTCGCCGGTGGAGATGACCACCCGGTGGCCGGCCGCCTCGGCGCGGCGGGCCAGCGTTCCGATGACGTCGTCGGCCTCCACGCCGGGAACCTCCAGCACCGGCCAGCCGAGCAGGCGCACCACCTCGTGGATGGGCTCGATCTGGGCGACCAGGTCCTCGGGCATGGGCGCGCGCTGGGCCTTGTAGTCGGCGTACCAGTCGTTGCGGAAGGTCGGGCCCTTGGCATCGAAGACGCAGGCGGCATGCTCGGCGGGAATCTGTTCGCGCAGGCGCTGCATCATGGCCACCAGGCCGTGGATGGCACCGGTGGGCACGCCGCCCGGGCCGCGCAGGTCGGGCATCGCGTGGTAGGCACGGTAGAGGTAGCTCGAGCCGTCGACGAGCAGGAGGGTGGGCCGGGGGGTTTGCGCTGCTTCGCTCATGTCGCCATTGTGGCCGGGGCCCCTCGGGCCTCGCGGGCGTCTCCCTAGAATGACCGGATGACACCCGTCGCACGGTCCGACCTGCATTCCGCCCCGCGCCGCGCCGCGCCCTCGGCGCTCGGGCCTGGCCGTCTGCGGCTCTGCGCAGCCGGCTTCGCCCTGGGCCTGTTGCTTCCGGGGGTGCTGCAGGCGCAGCCGGCGGATGCGAGCGCACCGCCGCGCCTGTCCGAGCTCGCGGTGCGCAGCGGCTACACCGTCATCGACACCGTGCCCGGGCCCGGGCGCTCGCCCGCTGCGGCACCCGCTGCCGCACCCGCTGGCGATCGGCCCATCGCCGCAGGCCGCGCGGCCGATGCACTGTGCGTGCCCACACCCGCCAACGATCCGGCAGCCTCGGGTGGTGAGGCCTTGAGGCCGGCTGCGTCCGCCGGGTCGGCCGACCGCAGCGAAGCCCCGGCATCGCGTCGCGCCGACCGTGAACCCGACGTTCGCTGCAGCGTCTTCGACACCGAAGGCGGCCGCATCGAGGAACTGCGCGTGCGCGGACAGGTGCAACGGGTTCGGGTGCAGCCGCCCGGCACCGCGCGGGCCTACGAGATCCAGCTGCTCGACGCCGGCCGCGACAGCGGCGCGAAATCCGGCCCCGGTCGCGGCGGCGAGGGCCAGCGGGTGTGGCCGGTGCTCTCGTTCTGAGCGTCCGCGCGCCGCGTCCATGGCCGTCTTCACCCCGGTGTCCGCCGACGCGGCGCAGCGCCTGGCCGATGCGCTCGGCCTGGGCCCGGTGCAGTCGCTCGTGGCCACCACCGGCGGCATCGAGAACACCAACTACTTCCTCACCACCGGATCCGGGCGCTGGGTGCTCACCCTCTTCGAGCGCCTGACGGCCGACGAACTGCCCTTCTACCTGGGCCTGATGCGGCACCTGGCCGATCGCGGCCTGCCGGTGCCGCGGCCGTGCACGGACCGCACCGGCGCCCTGCTGCACGAAGTGGCCGGCAAACCCGCCGCCATCGTCGAGCGGCTGCCAGGCGAACACTTCGACGCCCCCGACCTCGACGAGATCGGCCAGCTCGGCGCCGTGCTGGCCCGGCTGCACCGGGCCGCCGCCGACCTGCCGCTGCAGCAGCCCACGCTGCGCGGGCTCGACTGGTGGCGCCGCACCGTGCCGGTGGTGCTGCCCCACCTGCCCGACGCCCAGGCCGCGCTGCTGCGCGACGAGATGGCCTTCATCGAGCATGCCGCCGCCCGCCCCGGCTGGGCGCAGCTGCCCCGCGGCCCCATCCACGCCGATCTCTTCCGCGACAACGTGCTCTTCGAGCCGGCACCCGGTGGCGGACATCGGCTCAGCGGCCTGCTCGACTTCTATTTCGCCGGCGTGGACAGCTGGCTCTTCGACATCGCGGTGTGCCTGAACGACTGGTGCATCGACGCCACCACCGGGCACCTGGACGAGCGCCAGGCCCTGGCACTGCTGGACGCCTACCGTGCCGTGCGCGAGCCCACGCCGCTGGAGTGGCGGCTGCTGCCCACGCTGCTGCGTGCGGCGGCGCTGCGCTTCTGGCTGTCCCGGCTCTGGGACTGGCACCTGCCGCGCCCGGCCGCCGTGCTCCGCCCCAAGGACCCAGCCCCTTTCGAGCGCATCCTGCGCAGCCGGCGCGATGCGCCGTGGCATCCGGAGAACCTGTGACCGACCCGAACCCGACCGGCCCCGATGCCGGTCCGCCTGCTTCCACCCCGACCGCCGCGGCTGCGCACCAGCGCCTGTCGCCGCCCAGCCCGCCGGACACCCGCACCCTGCCGCTCACGCTGCAGCGGGTGCCTGCCCGCCAGGGGCTGGGCTGGGTCAAGGAAGCCTTCCAGACCTTCGTGCGCCGCCCGCTGGCGATGGCGGGCCTGTTCGCGCTCTTCATGTTCAGCGCGCTGATGGTGATGCTGCTGCCGCTGGTGGGGCCGGTGCTGCTGCTGGGTTCGCTGCCGCTGGTGTCGCTGGCCTTCATGCTGGCCACGCAGACGGTGCTGGCCGGGCGCTTTCCCATGCCCGGCATCGCGGTGGCGCCGCTGCGCACCGACCGCCAGCGGCGGCTGGCCCTGCTGCAGCTGGGCTTCGCCTACGCGCTGGCCAGCTTCGTCATCATGGCGCTGAGCAACGCAGTGGACGGCGGCCGCTTCGAGGCGCTGCAGGACGCCATGTCGCGGGGCGCCGAGGGCAGCCAGGCGGTCAGCGTGCTGCTCGACGACGGGCAGCTGGTGTTCGGCGTGGCGGTGCGGCTCGTGCTGGCGGGCCTGCTGGCCGTGCCCTTCTGGCACGCACCGGCGCTGGTGCACTGGAGCGGCCAGGGCATGGTGCAGGCGCTCTTCTCCAGCACGCTGGCGGTGTGGCGCAACCGCGGCGCCTTCCTGGTCTATGTGCTGGCCTGGGGCGGTGCGCTCGGGCTCTTCGCCTTCGCGGCCAACTTCATCGGTCTCGTCTTCGGCGCACCGCAGCTGATGTCCATCGTGATGATGCCGGCCGCGCTGATGTTCTCCACCGTGTTCTACACCTCGCTGTACTTCACCTTCGTCGACTGCTTCGGCGAGCGCGCCCGCGAAGCCGCAGCGGCCTGAAGCGCAGCGCGGCCAGACGGGAAAAAGGCCGATGCTCCCAGCGGGAGCATCGGCCTGCATCACCCGGCGCTGCGGGGTGAATGCCGCTGAGGCGATCAGGACCCGATCAAGCCGCCGTCGTTCTTGGTGATCACCACCGTGGCCGAGCGCGGACGCGGGCCGTTGGCCTGCGCCGCGCTGCCGGGCGCGCGGGAGCCCGCCGGCCAGTAACTGGTGAAGTCGCCGGCATTGGCTGTGATCGCCGCTGCCGGCGTGTCTTCTCCCGGGTGCTGCACGTTGACGAACATCGTCTTGCCGTCCGGCGTCTCGATGACGCCGGTGATCTCCTGGTCGCGCGGGCCGACGAGGAATCGCTTGAGCGTCGTCTCGGTGAAGGTGGCGCCCACCTGGGTCGCCGCCAGCACCGCGCCGGCCGGCGTGCTGCCCACGGCGGCCGTGCTGGCGGCCTGGGCCGTCAGACGGCGCCCATCGCCCACGCGGCCGGCCACTGCGGCCAGCATCATGCAGTTGCTCTGGTCGAGGAAGGCACCGGAGTCGTCGGTCTGCACCCAGCACAGGCCGGTGGTGGGGCTGAACCACAGGCCGTCGGCACGGGCGAAGTCGTTCGCCGAGGTCAGGCCCGAAAGGTTCACCCGGGCCGGGTCGGCGTCAGCCTGGGCACCGAAGAGGAAGACGTCCCAGGTGAAGGTCGTCGCCCCGGCGCTGTCGCCGGCTTCCTTGAAGCGGATGATGTGGCCGAAGGGGTTGCCGGTGTTGGTACCGGCCGTCGTCGTGTCGGTGGCGACACGGGCGTCGGCGTGGAAGCGCGGGTTGGCCGCGTCCAGGTTGTCCACGCGGCGGCCGGTCGAGCCGCTGGCCGCATTGAGCGCACCGCTGTTGTTCTCGGTCAGCGTGAAGTAGACCTCGCGGGTCTGCACGTTCACCGCGCCCCACTCCGGGCGGTCCATCTTCGTCGCGCCCATGGCGTCGGCGGCCAGGCGGCAGTTCTGCAGCACGTCGAACTCGTCGGCGAAGGTGTAGACCGGCGTGCCGCCGGCGGTGGCCTGCGCCGCGCGGACGGCCGTCAGCGTCAGCGGCAGCCAGGTGCCGGTGCCGTCGTTGTTGAACTTCGCCGCATACAGCGTGCCGCGGTCGAGGTACTTGTCGCCGATGGCCATGCGGTTGGCCGGGAAGGCGTCGGCGGCATCCCAGTTCGCGCTGGACACGAACTTGTAGATGTAGTCGCCGCGCGAGTCGTCGCCCATGTAGAAGGCCAGGGGTTGGCCAGCCACCGGCGGCAGGGCCACCGCCGCCTCATGCGCGAAGCGGCCGAGCGCGGTGCGCTTCTTCGGGATGGCCGTCGGGTCATAGGGGTCGATCTCGACCACCCAGCCGAAGGTGTTGTGCACGTTGCGGTAGTCCAGGTCGGCCGTCGCGGCGAGCACGCTGGTGTTCCAGCGGTCATACAGGTCGGCAGCCGATCCGGCGGCGTTGGCGGCCATCGCGGTGGCGGTGCTGGCGGCCAGCGTGCCCCAGCGGTAGCGGTCGCCACCCACCGTGTAGCGGGCCAGTGCCACCTGCTCCCGCGCCGAGCGGTTGGCGTTGTCGGTGCTCGGGCGCAGGAAGTAGCCTGCCCAGTTCTCCTCGCAGGTGAGGAAGGTGCCCCAGAAGCTGTAGCCGGTGCCGCAGTTGTTCAGCGTGCCGCGGGTGGCCGTGCCCGTGGGCGAGAACTTGGTGACCATCGAGGGATGGTTGCGGCCGGGGCCGGAGATCTCGATGCGGGTGGCCGCAGTGATGCGGCGGTTGTAGCTCGAGCCCACGTTCAGCGCCCAGGTGCCGGTGGCCGAGAAGGCGCCGCTGGACTGCTTCCACATCTCCACGATGGACACGCCGTGCAGGGCCACTTCGCGGTCCACCTCGTTGGCGGGCCGGGGCGAGGCGCCGCTCATGTTGGTGGGCGCGGACGCGTGCAGGAACTGCTGCGTCACGTACTCGTGGTTCATCGCCAGGATGCCGCGGTTGTTGCCGATGCCGCGGGCCGTGGGCACGGCGCCGCCATCGGTCAGACCGAAGTACTCGACGCCGTCGTGGTTGTCGCCGCTGCGGCGGTCGTAGGTGGCCGGGGCATCGGTGCCCACGTTGGAATAGGCCGCCACGCCGGTGGCGATCGGGTCGCCGGTGCGGTAGACCACGCTGGCGGTGTAGCCGGCGGGCACGGTGAAGGTGTCGTCGCGGGTCTTGGCGACGGCGGTGAAATTCAACGCGGTCACCCGGGTGGACGGCGCCGGTGCGGCGGCAACGGGGTCGTCGGAACCGCCCCCGCAGGCGGCCAGCGTGCCGCCGCCGAGCAGGGCGGCGGTGACGGTGCCGCCGGTGCCGCGCAGGAAGCCGCGGCGGTCGAAGCGGGCACGCACGATGTCCAGGAACTCAGGCCCGCCGCGCGGGTTGGTGATCTGGTTTTCCTGGGCTTCGATCAGATCGCGCACATGGCGCAGTTCGTCTTGGATGGGGGCATTCATGGCTTGATCTCCTGTTAGGACCCGTGTCAGCGCGTTGCGGCTGCCATCAACGGCCGGTGAACTTTGATCAGGCTTCGTGACCGGTTTTTGACGGCCCGACGACACCCCGCCCCCGTCGCGGCCGGGCGTTGTTGTCATCAAGGCTTCATGCGTGGCGCAGGCTCCTGATGGGCCCCTTCGGCTCAGGGGTTTGCGTCCTGCGTCACCGAAACGTCATCCGACCTGCCGACGATTCGCCGGCCCGTCATGGGCATCGCCATGCACGCACCCGCCCTCCGCCACACCCGTGATGAACACCCTGCCGATGCGGCGCTCGTCGCGGCGTGGACGCTGCTGGTCGCCGCGGGTGTGGTCTGGGCGTCCAGGCTCCCGATGGACACCGCGGCGGGCGGCTGGCGATGGGCCGCGCTGACGCTGGCCATCGCGCCGTGGGTGGAAGAGGTGCTGTTCCGCGCCGGACTGCAGACAGCGCTGCGTCGCCGCCTTCCGGCCAGTGCCGCCGTCGTCGTGACCGCATTCGCCTTCGCAGCGGCGCATGGCTTCGTGGCCTTGGCCATCGGCGCCGCGCCGCCCGGCTGGATGTCCGGCGGCATGCCCGGCGGCGCCACCGCGGTGCTGCTGGCCGCCTTGGTGAGCGCCTGGGCGATCGGCTGGCTGTACGAACGGACCCGGCGGCTGTTGCCGTGCATGGTGGTGCACGCGGCGCTGAACGGCCTGGTGCTGACCCTGCAGACGGTGGCGGCCCGCGGGTCGCCGGGGCTGCCATGAAGGCTCGCTGCAGGGGCTTGCGCCGCAGCGTGAGTGCCACCTTCGCTCTCCTGGCCGCCCTGTGGCTGCCCGGGGCTGCGGCAGCAGCAGACCTCGGCCGGGGTGCCGCGCTGTACGACGCGCATTGCCTGTCCTGCCACGGGCCGGCGCAGGCCCCCACCAACGCCACCTCGCTGACCGCGCGCAACCTCGGACCGGTGCTGCGCGACGGCATCGCCAATGCGCGCAGCGGCATGCTGTTCCTGGGCGACATCCTCAGTGCGTCGGACATCGACGACATCGCCGCCTTCCTGGGCAACACCCCCGCAGCCATTGATTTCGGTGCGCAGTCGCCGGACGAAGCGCCAACCGTTCGCAGCGTGCTGGTCCGGGCCGGGCGGGAGAACCTCGAACGCCTGTCCGTGCGGGTACAGGGCGAATTCGTTCGCGTGGGTGGCAGTTGCGGCGACCGGGTGGTGGGCAACACCGCCTGCACGGTGGACCTGAGCTTCCGGCCACAGGGCCTGGGTGCACGGACGGGCGCCGTGCTGCTGGCGCACAGTGGTCTTTCCACCCCCGCGCGCATCGACCTGTCAGGCACGGGCGCGCCGCCGGTGCGCGCGTCCTTCGACCTGGCCACGGACCGGGTCGAATTCGGCGCGGCGGTGATCGGGGGGACGGCCCTGACCCGCAGCCTGCTGGTGCGCAACGGCGGTTCGCAGGCGCTTCGATGGACCGCGCCGGTGCTGGCCGGTGCGCACCCGGGTGATTTTTCCGTGGGCAACGGCACCTGCCGCCTGGACACGCCGCTGGATGCGGGCGCCCAGTGCACGCTCGACCTGGCCTTCCGTCCCCTGGCCACCGGCGAGCGCAGCGCGGTGCTTCGCCTGTCGTCGGCCGACGGGCTGACGCAGTCGGCGGTGACGCTGGACGGAGCGGGGCAGCAGCGCCCGGTCGGGCGCCTCGCCGTCGATGTCCAGAGGCTGGACTTCGGGCCGCAGCCGGCGGGAACGGCCTCGGCCCCCCGCGAGGTGCTGTTGCTCAACCAGGGCTCGGCACCGCTTCGCCTGCTGTCCGCCGTGGCACCCGTGGGGTTCCAGGTCGATGGGGATTGCGTCGGCCGCAGCCTGGCCGTCGGCGGGGCCTGCCGGCTGATGATGCGATTCGCACCCGCCGCACTCGGGCCTGTCGCAGGGGAATGGCTGCTGCTGAGCGACGGCGAGGTCGACCGCCTGCGCCTGCCGCTCAGCGGCGAGGGGGTTCGAGCCGTGCCGCAGCTGGCCTGGGCACCGGCCACGCCCGCCGTGGTGCTTGCGGCCAGCCCGGTCGGCCGTGCGGCGCTGGCCGAGCCGGTTCAGCTGCTCAACCCGGGGCCCGAAGCGGTGACGCTGCTGCGACTCGATCTGGACGGACTGCATGCCGCGGACTTCGCGGTGGACAGCCGAAGCACCTGTTCGGCAGGCCGCCTGCTGCCGGCGGGCGCGGCGTGCACCGTCGTCATCGAGGGCATGCCCGGGGCGGTCGGCCGACGCGAGGCCCGGCTGACCTTGCAGGCGACGGGCGAAACGCCCCAGGTGCTGGCGCTGGCTGTGGAGGGCCTGCCGGCGCCGCTGGCGCTGCCTGTCGCGACGGCCGGGAACCTGGGTGGCGGCGGCTGCACGCTGGGCCACGGGCATCCCGCCTTCGACCCGGTGTGGCCGCTGCTCATCCTCGCGGCAGCGGCCGTCCTGGCGGTGCGGCGGTGCGAAGCCCGAGGCCCGAGGCGCGGTGCCCGTGAACACCCTGAATACCGGCCTGAAAGCCACCCAAGACGTCCATGAGCCCCTCCCCCCTGTCCCGCCGCAGGCTGGTCGCCCTGCTCTTCGGCGGCGCCCTGCCCGCCTGGCAGGCGCACGCCGCCATCGCACCGGCGGACACCCGCTTCGGGGGCCTGGCCCTGCCCGACGGCGAGGGCCGGCTCCAGACCGTGCTCCACGACGCGGCCCGCGCCACCTGGGTGGACTTCTGGGCCTCGTGGTGCACGCCCTGCCGCCAGTCCTTCCCGTGGATGAACACGCTGCACGACACGCTCGGACCGCAGGGCCTGCGCATCGTCGGCATCAACCTGGACCACCGTCGCGCCGATGCCGATCGCTTCCTGGCGGCGCACCCGGCGCGCTTTCTCAATCTCTTCGACCCGGCCGCCGACAGCGCCCGCCGCTTCGCGATTCGCGGCATGCCCAGCTCGCTGCTGGTCAGCGCGCGCGGCGAGGTGCTGCTGCAGCACACCGGGTTCCGGCCGAGCGAGGCGCCCGCCCTGGAGGCGCGCATCCGCTCCGCACTCGCCCCCGGCGCTGCCACCCCACCGCGATGACGCGTCGACCTTCAAGCCCCCGCCCGCTGCGCCCCAGGTTGGCCGCGTCGACGCTGCTGGCGGCGGCGGCACTGGCCGTGGGCGGCTGTGCGCTGAAGCCGCCCGCGCCCTGGGAGAAGGGGCTGCTCGCCCGGCCGGACATGGCCCTGCAGCCCGACCCATTGGAAGCGCGCCTGCAGCAGCACCTCTACTCCAGCAAGGAAAACGCCAGCGGTGGCGCCAGCATCGGCGGGGGCGGCTGTGGCTGCAACTGAGCGGCTGGGCAGCGTGCTGGCGGCCGCCCTGCTGCTGCCCGGCCTCGCACCTGCGGTGAAGGCGGAGACCGCGCCCGAACGGGCTGAGCTGTCATTTCGCTGGCTGGGCTACCACGACCGTCAGCCGGGGATGGGCCGCATCACCGTGCGCTCGCCCGCGGCGGCGCTGGTGCTGCCGCTGTCTGAACGCTGGTCGCTCGATGCCGGTGCCACGCAGGACACCGTGTCCGGCGCCACGCCCCGCTGGCACAGCTCGGTGTCCGGCGCCTCGGTGATGGCCGACCGCCGGCGGGCGGCGGACCTGCGGCTGAACCACCACGGCGACGGCCGCGGCTGGTCGGCCGGCGCTGCCGTCTCCGACGAGGACGACTACCGGTCGCGCACGGTGTCGGGCGAATGGCGTGAATGGAGCGAGGACCGCAACCGCACGCTGACGGCGGGCCTCGCCTTCACGCAGGACCGCATCACCGCCACCGGACAGCCCGCGCTCGACGAAAGTCGCCGCACGGTGCAGGCGCTGCTGGGCCTCACGCAGGCCTGGACCGCCCGCGACCTGCTCAGCCTGACCTTCACCCATGCCGCAGGCCGGGGCTACCACAGCGACCCCTACAAGCTGCTGGACCAGCGCCCCCGCGAGCGCGACCGCAGCACGGTGATGCTCAGCTGGAACCACCACCAGCCCGACCGCAACGCCACGCTGCGCAGCAGCTACCGCTTCTACCGGGACGACTTCGGCATCCAGGCCCACACCGTCGAGCTGCGCTGGGTGCAGTCGCTGGGCGAGCGCTTCAGCCTCACGCCGGGCCTGAGGCTCTACACCCAGCGGGCCGCTGACTTCTACCGCGACCCGCTGCCAGCGACCCTTCCATCGGGCCTGCCGCCGCCGCCCCGGCCAGACCCCTCGCGCCCCGACGCGCCCTTTTCCGCCGACGCCCGGCTGGCTGGCTTCGGTGCGGCGGCGCTGTCGCTGAACGGCCAGTGGAAACTGGGCGCAGACCATTGGCTGGACCTGCGCCTGGAGCGCTACGAGCAGCGCGCGCCGTGGCGCGTTGGCGGCACCGGCTCGCCGGGGCTCCTGCCGCTCAAGGCCTGGCAGTGGCAGCTCGGGCTGCGGGCCCGTTTCTGAGCGCCTCCGTGCACACCGGCGCCGAGTGGCAGGCGGTCGACGACGGCCAGGCCCTGCGCTTGGGGTTCGCCTTGATGGGCGGCCGCGCCGAGCTGCTGCTGGCCGGTGGTTCGGAGCCCCGACGCCGCCAGGGTGCCGAGCTTGCCGTTCAGGAGGCCCGCCGCATCGAAGCGGCCTACTCGCGCTACCGCCCCGACAGCATCGTGTCGTGCATCAACGCCGCCGCTGGCAGCGGCCGGCCGATTCAGGTGGACACGGAGACCGCCGCCCTGCTGAACTTCGGCGCGCAGCTGCACCACGACAGCGGCGGACGGTTCGACCTCACCAGCGGCATCCTGCGCCAGGCCTGGGACTTCGAACGCCCGGTGCGACCATCGCCCGCACAGCTGAAGTCCCTGTGCGATCGCATCGGCTGGCAGCGGGTGACATGGGACGGGCAGTGCATCGCCCTGCCCCAGGCGGGCATGGAAATCGACTTCGGCGGGATCGGCAAGGAGTACGCGGCCGACCGCTGCGCAGCGCTGCTGCTGGAATTCGGCCTGTCCCACGGCTGGGTCAACTTCGGCGGCGACATCCGGGTGCTGGGGCCGATGCCGGGTGGTCGGCCCTGGCGAATGGGCGTCCGCCATCCGCGCAGGCCCGACCAGACCCTGGCCACCGTCGAGCTCCACGGCGGCGCCCTGGCCACCAGCGGCGACTACGAGCGCTGCATCGTGGTCGACGGCGAACGCCTGTGCCACCTGCTGGACCCCCGCACCGGCTGGCCGGTGGCGCACTGGCAGTCGGTGAGCGTGCGCGCGCCCTTGTGCGTGGCCGCAGGCGCCTTGTCCACGGTGGCAATGCTGATGGGTGCGCAGGCCGCTGACTGGCTGGCAGCGCAGGGCGTGGACTGGCTCGGGGTGGATGCCCACGGCGCACTGCACGCCCACCCGCCCCTGCCTTGAAAGACAGAACCCCTGGCTCCGATGAAGGAGGCCAGGGGTTCAGGGGAGCGGGCGAGCCGCGCGGGGCCGCAGGGCTGCGGCCCCGGCTGTCGCTTCGGCTTCAGACGCCGATCAGGCCGCCATCCGTGCGCGTGATGGCAATCGTGGCCGAGCGGGCGCGGCGGCCCGGGCCGTAGGCCGCGGTGCTGGTGGCGGGCCAGGTGCTTTCGTGGGTGAAGTCGGCGGCCGTGCCCAGCGCCGGGGTGTTCTCGCCCGGGTGCTGGATGTTCACGAACAGCGTGCGGCCGTCCGCCGTCTCGGTGATGCCGGTGATCTCGCAGCCCTTGGGGCCGACGAGGAAACGCCGCAGCTTCGCATCGCCGAGCGCCGCACCGATGAAGGTCTGGCGCGTGGCGGTGGCGCCGCCGAGGCTGTTGGTCACCGACAGCGCGCGGCCGTCGCCCACCTGGCCGGGGATGGCGGCCAGCAGCATGCAGTTGGTCACGTCTGTGTAGGCGCCGTCGTCGGTCTGGATCCAGCAGATGCCGGTCGTCGGGCTGAACCACAGGCCGTCGGGCGAGGAGAAGTCGTTGGCCTCGCTCAGGCCGGACAGGTTGATGCCGGGGCTTGCATCGGCTTCGGCACCGAAGAGGAAGATGTCCCAGGTGAAGGCCGTGGCGGTGGCCTTGACGGTGGTGTTCTCGCGCAGCCGGATGATGTGGCCGTTCGGGTTGCCGGTGCGGGCACGACCGTCGTTGTCGGCATAGGCCCGCGGGTTGGCCGCATCGGTGCCGGCCACGGTGCGGCTGCTGTTGTTGGTCATGGTGAAGTAGACGTCGCCGTTGCGCGGGTTCACCGCACCCCACTCCGGACGGTCCATGCGCGTGGCGCCCACCGCGGTGGCCGCGTGGCGGGCGTGCACGAACACGTCGGCCTGGTTGGCGAAGGCATAGACGGTGTAGCCGGAGATCAGCGGGTTGGCGATGGTCAGCTCGATCCACTCGCCCTGGCCGGTCTCGTTGAACTTGGCCGCGTAGAGCTTGCCTTCGTCCAGGTACTTGTCGCCAGCGGCCATGCCGCCGCCGATGTCGGCCGGGTTCCAAACCGCCGCCGAGACGAACTTGTAGACGTATTCGTTGTTGGAGTCGCAGCCCATGTAGACGGCCAGCGGCTCGCCGGCCACCGGCAGGCCGAACACGGCCGCCTCGTGGGCGAAGCGACCCAGGGCCACGCGCTTGGCCGGACGCGCGGTCGGGTTCAGCGGGTCGATCTCGACGTTGTAGCCGAAGGTGTTCGGCTCGTTGCGGTAGTCGTCGGCCGCGGTGGCACCGGTCGTGGCCGCATCCCAGCGGGCAAAGCGGTTGTCCGTCGGGGTGACGGCATACCAGCCCTGGGAGTTGCGGTTGGTCGCTCCGTAGGCGGCGGTCGGCACGCCGTAACGGGCGCGGCCTGCGACCTGCTTGGGCGTGAGGCCAGCCGGCGCGACCGAGTTGTTGAAGTAGAAGGCCCAGTTCTCCTCGCAGCCGAGGTAGGTGCCCCAGGGCGTCTTGCCGTGGCCGCAGTTGTTCAGCGTGCCGCGGGCGGTGGTGCCGGTGGTGTCGTAGGCCGTCACCATGAAGCTGCGGATGTCGTTCAGGTGGGCACGGGGGCCGGCCACGCGGGCCACGGTCTGCGCGGTCACGCGGCGGTTCAGCGGCGCGTCGACCACCGTCTCCCAGCGGCCGCTGGCGTTGCGGCGGATCTCGGTGATGGACACGCCGTGGTGGTTGATCTCCTTGAGCACCTCCAGCGCCGGGCGGGTGCCGCCATCCCAGCCGGTGCTGCCGCCGAACTGCGAAAACTTCTTGCCGGCCACGCCGTTGGTGGTTTGGCCACGCGGGTGGAAGTAATGGGCGTCGGCCGAGGACTCGTGGTTCACCGCCAGCACCGCGCGGTTGGTCGCCGCGGCGGAGTAGCGGCCGTTGGCGTCGACGTAGAAGAGGTCCATGCCGTCGTGGTGGTCGCCGATGCGCTCGGACCAGTCGTCCATTTCGGCGCCGGCATTGCCGTAGGCCGCGACGTTGCTGGTCAGGCGGTCCCCGGTGGCGTGCACGACGCTGAAGGTGTAGCCGGCAGGCAGCACCACGTCATCCAGCAGGCTCTTGGTGATGGCGTTGAAGCCCAGTGCCGAGGCGCGGGTGTCGGCCACCGGCGCGACGGCCTCGTCGCTGCCGCCGCAGGCCGACAGCAGGGGGATGGTGGTCAGTGCCGCGAGGCCGACGCCACCGCGCACGAGGTTGCGGCGCGAGATCCGGCTGCGGTCCAGGACGTCCTGGAAATGCTCGGCATCGGATGGGTTGTGGTTGGTAACGGGATGGTGCGCCATGCAATTCGCCTGATGAAGCCGGACGGGAAATCCATCCGATCCCCCAGTCTGCGAAGCGCGCGTGTCCGTGCCGTGACAGCGTGGCGCTTGTGTCGACAAAGCATCGAAGCGGGCAGGCGATGGGCAGCGCGGCTACCCGGCCGTCCGCAGCATGCGCAGCAGTCGGTGGCGGTGCGTTGGCAGACCCGGCACGGCCCAGCCTGCCACCTTGGCGCGGTCGTCGTGGCGGCGAAGCTGGATGGCTGCGGCTGCGTGCGACTGCGCGATGAAGCGCCGGGCTTGCGCGTCGTCGAACGGGCCTCCCTGCAGCGACAGGCTGTGCACCGAGGCGGGCGAGAGTGCCTGCAGGTAGCCGGGCTCGGTCCGGCAGAGGTAGCGCTTGGCCTGCACATGCAGCCGGATGGGCTCGAGCACCGCGTCAGGAAAGAGCGGGCGCAGAAAGGGCAGCGCGATGAACTCGTGCAGGTCATCGTGGCTGTCATCCGGCTCGGCGGCGCCCGGCCGCTGCGCGGCGATCAGATGCCCGAAGTCGTGCAGCAGACAGGCGACCACCAGCGCATCGTCATCGCCGGCCTGCACGGCCAGCTGCGCGCATTGCAGCGCATGCTCGAGCTGGCTGACATCCTCCTGGCCGTACTGGCAGGCACCCCGCTCGCGCAGCAGGGCTTCGATGTCGTCGACGGTGAGGTTCATGATCCCGCAGGGCGTCAGGCCAGGCGATGGCGCAGTTTCATTGGATCGGCGTGAGCTTGGCCACCGACAGCGCCAGCCACTTGGTGCCGTGCCGGCCGAAGTTCACCTGGGCGCGGGCGTCCTCGCCCTGGCCTTCGAGGGTGAGGATCACGCCCTCGCCGAACTTGGTGTGGAACACCGACTGGCCGCTGCGCAGCCCGCTGCCAGGGCCCTGCGTGGCCGCACCCGAGGCACCGCCCGCCGCGCCGATGCGCTGGCCGACGAAGGCGGCCGAAGGCGGCGCGGCAACCGCACGCCCGGCACCGACGATGCCGCTCAGGCCGCTGCCACGGGCCCAGGCGTCCTGGTACTCCCGCGCGAAGCCGGAGCCGAAGCCCTGGTTGCGCGGCGACAGCCACTTCAGCGCGTCCTCGGGCAGTTCGTCGAGGAAGCGGCTCTTGATGTTGTAGCGCGTCTGGCCGTGCAACATGCGCGTCTGGCTGAAGCTCAGGTACAGGCGCTGGCGCGCCCGCGTGATGGCCACGTACATCAGCCGACGTTCCTCTTCCAGCCCGTCCACATCCGACAGGCTGTTCTCGTGCGGGAAGAGCCCCTCCTCCAGGCCGGTGATGAACACCGCGTCGAACTCCAGGCCCTTGGCCGCATGCACCGTCATCAGCTGCACCGCGTCCTGGCCGCTCTGGGCCTGGTTGTCGCCGGCCTCGAGCGACGCATGGGTGAGGAAGGCGGCCAGCGGCGACATGATCTCGCCCGTCTCGGCATCGGGGGTGCCCGCGGCCAGCAGGGCCGCGGTGGTGGCGGTGCCGGGCGCCGCGGCGCCTTCGCCGGCCGCGCCCGTCTCGTCCACCGGCAGCCCTACCGCGTCGCGCCCGAAGCCCTCGACGGTGACGAAGGCCTCGGCCGCGTTGACCAGTTCGGCCAGGTTCTCCAGCCGCTCCTTGCCTTCCTTTTCCAGCCGGTAGAAATCGGCCAGGCCGCTGGCCTGGATCGTGTGCTCGATGATCTCGCGCAGCGTCAGGCCGCGCGTGGCCTCGCGCAGCGCGTCGATGCGCGCGACGAACGCACCGAGGGATGCCCCGCCCTTGCCGCTGACCGCGCCCACGCTCTGCGCCAGGCTTCGGCCGCTCTGCCGCGCCGCGTCCTGCAGCAGTTCCAGCGTGCGCGCCCCGATGCCCCGTGCGGGGAAGTTCACCACCCGCAGGAAGCTGGTGTCGTCGTTCGGGTTCTCCAGCAGCCGCAGGTAGCCCAGCGCGTGCTTCACCTCGGCCCGCTCAAAGAAGCGCAGGCCGCCATAGACCTTGTAGGGCACGCGCGCATTGAAGAGCGCGCTCTCCAGCACCCGGCTCTGAGCGTTGCTGCGGTAGAGCAGCGCCGTCTCGTGGCGCGGCAGGCCGTCGCGGTGCAGGTGCTGCAGCTCCTCGACCATCCACTGCGCCTCGGCAAAGTCGCTGCCGTGCTCCATCACCCGCACCGGCTCGCCCGCGCCCGCGACGGTGCGCAGGTTCTTGCCCAGGCGGCGGGTGTTGCGCTCGATCAGGCCGTTGGCCGCATCCAGGATGTGGCCGCAGGAGCGGTAGTTCTGTTCGAGCTTGATGACCTCCTGCACGCGGTATTCGCGCTGGAAGTCGGCCATGTTGCCCACCTGCGCGCCGCGGAAGGCGTAGATGCTCTGGTCGTCGTCGCCCACCGCGAACACGCTGGTCTCGGGCCCGGCGAACATCTTCAGCCACGCGTACTGCAGCTTGTTGGTGTCCTGGAACTCGTCGACCAGCACATGGCGGAAGCGGCGCTGGTAGTGCTGGCGCAGCTCGGCGTGGTCGCGCATCAGCTCGAAGGTGCGCAGCAGCAGCTCGGCGAAGTCGACCACGCCCTCGCGCTGGCACTGGTCGTCGTAGGCCTGGTAGACCTCGGTCATCACCCGCGTGGTCTCGTCGCGCGGGGCGATGTCCTTGGGACGCAGGCCGTCGTCCTTGCTGCCCGCGATGAACCAGGTCACCTGCTTGGGAACGTAGCGTTCCTCGTCCAGCTTCATCGCCTTCATGATGCGCTTGACGGCCGACAGCTGGTCGGCGGTGTCCAGGATCTGGAAGCCCTGCGGCAGCGCGGCGAGCTTCCAGTGCGCGCGCAGGAAGCGGTTGCACAGGCCGTGGAAGGTGCCCACCCACATGCCGCGCACCGGAATGGGCAGCATGGCCCCCAGGCGGGTCAGCATCTCCTTGGCGGCCTTGTTGGTGAAGGTCACCGCCATCACGCCACCGGGCGAGACCTGGCCGGTCTGGATGAGCCAGGCGATGCGGGTGGTCAGCACCCGCGTCTTGCCCGAACCTGCACCGGCCAGGATGAGCGAGGGGCGCGCGGGCAGCGTGACGGCGGCGAGCTGCTCGGGGTTGAGGTGCTGCAGCAGGGGGGAGGAAGGCACGGACATCGAGGCATTGTCGCGGCCCGGGGCCGATCGGCGTTCGGCGGCCCGCTGCGCCGGTCGTCGCCTGCAGGGTCCAGCCGACGGGCGCTGCGGATCGCTTAGGCTTGCGGCCCGGTGCACGACCCGCTCTGGCCGTCCGCCGCCCTGCCCTCCTTCCTTCCGGCCCACCCTCCCCGGAGCCCCGACATGTCCACGCTCGAAACCGACTACCTCGTCATCGGGGCCGGCACCTCCGGCCTGGCCTTCAGCGATGCGCTGGTGGCCGAGTCCGACGCGCGGGTGCTGCTGGTGGACCGGCGCGGCCAGCCCGGCGGGCACTGGACCGAGGCCTACCCCTTCGTGCGCCTGCACCAGCCTTCGGCCTTCTACGGCGTGAACTCGCTCGACCTGGGCCGCTCGCGCAAGGACGACAGCGGCCTGAACGCCGGCCTGTATGAACTGGCCTCGGGCTCGGAGGTGTGCTCCTACTTCGACCGGGTGATGCGCGAGCGCCTGCTGCCCAGCGGACGCCTGGACTGGCGGCCCATGACCGAGGTGCTGCCCGACGGGCGCCTGCGCAACCTGCTGTCCGGCGAGATCACCGAGCTGGTGGTGCGCCGGCGGGTGGTG
This sequence comes from Rubrivivax sp., assembly GCA_027487905.1. GTDB lineage: Bacteria > Pseudomonadota > Gammaproteobacteria > Burkholderiales > Burkholderiaceae_C > JAIYCR01. The sequence goes on from JAIYCR010000088.1 coordinate 82,291, forward strand.
GACGCTGCCTACGGCGCGCCGCGCATCGCGGCCAACCACCGGCCACCCTTCGAGATCGCCCCCGGCGTGCAGTGCGTGCCGCCGAACGCGCTGCCGGGCCTGGCCACCGCGCCGCGCGGCCCGGCCGAGGCGGCTTCCAACCTCCTGCCCCGCCGCTTCGTCATCCTGGGTGCGGGCAAGACGGCGATGGACACCGGCGTGTGGCTGCTGCAGTCCGGCGCCCGGCCCGAGGACATCCAGTGGGTGATGCCGCGCGATTCCTGGCTGATCCACCGCCTGACCACCCAGCCCGGCATGGAGTTCTTCGAACACTCCATCGGCAGCCAGGCCGACCAGATGCAGGCCTTCGCCGAGGCCAGCACGGTGGACGACCTCTTCCTGCGCCTGGAGGCCGCCGGCTGCGTGATGCGCATCCACCGCGACCGCCTACCCACGATGTTCCACCTGGCCACCATCTCGCCCGGCGAGGTGGATGAGCTGCGCCGCATCGAGCAGGTGATCCGCCTGGGGCGGGTGCGCCGCATCGAGCCCCACCAGATGGTGCTCGAGCACGGCGAGGTGCCGGTGGCCGAGGGCACCCTCTTCATCGACTGCACCGCCTCGGCGGTGGAGCCGCGGCCGGCGCAACCCATCTTCCAGGACGGGCGCATCGTGATCCAGCTGGTGCGGCTGCCGCAGCCGGCCTTCAGCGCCGCGCTGATCGGCTGGGTGGAGGCCCACCACAGCGACGACACGGTGAAGAACGGCCTGTGCCGCACCGTGCCCTTCCCCTACTCGATGGCCGACTACCCGGCCACCATGCTGGTGAACCTGTCCAACCAGGCGGCCTGGGGCCGCGACCCCGGCCTGCGCGCGTGGATGCGCGCGAGCCGGCTCGACGGCTTCGGCCCCATGCTGTCGCAGGTCGATCCGCAGGATGCCGGCAAGCTGGCCATCCTGGCCCGGCTGAAGGCGCTGGCCGCGCCCGCGATGCAGAACCTGGCCCGGCTGGCGGCCACCGCGCGCTCGCCTGCTTCGACGCCCGCCGGGGGCACCCGCCCTTGAGCGCGGCCAACGAAGCGTCCAGCCCGACGAAGCCCGCCCCTGCGGCCAGCCGGCCCGCCGTTCCCGCCTGGATGGCGCTGGGCAGCGCTGCGCTGGGCGCGGCCGCGTGGATCGGCATGGACGCGACGATCAAGTCGATGGCGCCGCACTACGGCGCGGTGCAGCTCACCTTCCTGCGCTTCGTCAGCGGTGCGCTCTTCGCGCTGCTGATCTGGCTGCGCTGGCGCAGCCCGCTGCCGCGGGGCCGCGAGTGGCGGCTGCACCTGCTGCGCAGCGGCCTGCTGCTCTTCACCCTGACCGCCTACTTCCACTCGCTGACCGTGCTGCCGCTGGCGCAGGCCGTGGCCATCAGCTACATGGCGCCCATCTTCATCTCGGTGCTGGCCATCTGGCTGCTCAAGGAGCGGCCGGCGCCGTCCATCGGCCTGGCGCTGGGCTTCGGCCTGGCTGGCACCGGCGTGGCGCTGTGGCCGCAGCTGTCGAACAGCCACACGCCCGAGCTGTGGGGCGTGGCCGCAGCCGCCTTCTCGGCGGTGGCCTTCGCTGGCGTGATGGTGCTGGCACGGCTGCAGGCGCAGCGCGACGCCATCGCCACCATCTTGCTGGTGCAGAACACCCTGCCCATCCTGGGGCTGGCCATTCCCGCAGCCATCGTCTGGCGCCCGCTGCAGTGGGCGCACCTGCCGGCCATCGCGCTGGCCGGGGCGCTGGCCACCGTGGGGCTGCTGGCCGTCACCTGGGCCTTCCGCCACATCGAGGCCAGCCGCGCCGCGCCGATGGAATACACCGGCCTGCTGTGGGCGGGGCTCCTGGGCTTCTTCGTCTTCGGCGAGGTGCCCACCGTGTGGACGCTGGCCTCGGCGGCGCTCATCGTCACCGGCTGCGCCATCCTGATGCGGCGGCATTGATCCGGGCTGAGGGGACGCCGCTGACCGACCCCTTGCAGCCGGCGCCGCGACGGCAGGCGCAGGACTAGAATCAGCCACCGGACGGCTCATCGAACACTCGATCGAGCCGCCCGGTTTTTTTTCGCCCGTTCCCGGCCCGTACCCCGCTCCACCCGCCGCCCCGCCATGGAAATCTTCGACTACGACAACATCCTGCTGCTGCCCCGCAAGTGCCGCGTCGAAAGCCGCAGCGAGTGCGACGCCTCGGTGGAATTCGGCCCGCGCCGCTTCAAGCTGCCGGTGGTGCCGGCCAACATGAAGACGGTGGTGGACGAGTCCATCACCGAATGGCTGGCCGCCAACGGCTACTTCTATGTGATGCACCGCTTCGACCTGGACAACTTGGCCTATGCGCGCGCCATGCGCGACAAGGGCCTGTACGTGTCGCTGTCCACCGGGGTGAAGCCGCACGACCACGCGGTGATCGACCAGCTGGCCGCCAGCGGCATCGGCGCGGACTACATCACCATCGACATCGCCCACGGCCACGCCGAGAGCGTGCGCAAGACCATCGAGCACATCAAGCAACGCCTGCCCGACACCTTCGTCATCGCCGGCAACGTGGGCACGCCCGAAGCCGTGATCGACCTGGAGACCTGGGGCGCCGACGCCACCAAGGTGGGCATCGGCCCGGGCAAGGTGTGCATCACCAAGCTCAAGACCGGCTTCGGCACCGGCGGCTGGCAGCTGAGCGCGCTCAAGTGGTGTGCCCGCGTGGCCACCAAGCCCATCATTGCCGACGGCGGCATCCGCGACCACGGCGACATCGCCAAGAGCGTGCGCTTCGGTGCCTCGATGGTGATGATCGGCAGCCTCTTCGCCGGCCACGAGGAATCGCCCGGGCAGACGGTGGAAGTGGACGGCAAGCTCTACAAGGAGTACTACGGCAGCGCCTCGGACTTCAACAAGGGCGAGTACAAGCACGTCGAAGGCAAGCGCATCCTCGAACCCATCAAGGGCCGGCTCGCGGACACGCTGCGCGAGATGCGCGAGGACGTGCAGAGCTCCATCAGCTACGCCGGCGGCACGCGGCTGGCGGACATCCGCAAGGTGAACTACGTGATCCTGGGTGGGGACAACGCGGGGGAGCACCTGTTGATGTGAGGGGGGACAGCCTTCGGATGATGGGCGTCACCCTCGTCAAGGCACCCACATCCCCCGCCGCTCACCCGGCTCCACGCTCCCCCCGGGCGCGCCCTCGCGCAGCCGGGCCTGCAGGCTGCGCACACGCAGTGCGTCACCGGCACTCACCGCCGGGCAGGCCCCGGTGTCCGCATGGGTCAGGGCGGCAGCGGTGAGTCGCTCGGAGGGGTCGCCCAGTGGCCGGTTCCAGTCTTCGGCCACTTCGCAGCGCGCTGCGATGCCGTCCCAGTAGCGGCCCTCGCCATTGGCATTGACCGACTCGAAGTTCACCTGGCTCACCGTGCTGCCGCAGCCGTTGTCCCGCGGCTGGAAGCCCACCGGCTTGCCGCAGGTGGTGCCGCCCAGCTGCACCACGTCGACGAAGGGCTTGAGGCCGTTGATGAGCAGCTCGCTGGCCGAACAGGTGCGCACGCCGGTCAGCACATAGACCCGGCTCAGCCCGCCCAGGGCCTGGGGCTGGCTGTTGAAGGCGAAGGTGAGGTTGCGGTCGGCCTGCCGGTCGCTGTAGACGAGCCTTGAGAAGGCCTGGCCGCTGGCTTGCGGACGGATGCGGCTGGCCAGGTCGGCGGCCAGCTGAACCAGTCCGCCGCCGTTGTAGCGCAGGTCCACCACAAGCTCCTGCACCGCCGCCGCGCGGAACTGGGCGAAGGCCGCGTCCAGCGGGGCGGTGGACTGCGAGATGAAGTCGCTCAGCACCACATAGCCCACGCGGCGCCCGGCGGGCGATCGCAGCACGGTGGCGGTGGGCACGGGTTGCAGGTCGTAGACCTCGGCGCGCAGGTTCACAGTCCGCAGCGCACCGGCGGTGTCGCGCAGCTGCAGCTCCAGCGGCGCGCCCACCTGGTCGGTGACCAGCCAATCGAAGTTGTCGGCCGCGGTCAGCGCGGCGGCAGGCTGGCCGTTGACCCGCTCGATGGTGTCGCCGCGCACCACGCCGGCCCGTGCGGCTGGCGAGCGCGGCTCCACCGAACGTACGCGCAGCGGCTGGGTGGTGCGCGCCACCTCCCGGCCCGCCACGGCCAGGCCGAAGCCCAGCGATTGACCGTCGCCGAAGAGGCGCTGGAAGGCTTCGGTGGTCTGCAAGCCGCTCCAGCGGTCGCGCGGGAAGGCGGCATTGCCCGGCACGCCGGGCGAAAGCAGGGCGCCCAGGTAGTCGGACAAGGTGCCGAAGGCCGCAGGGTCGGGCGACTGCAACTGCGAATACCACAGGTACTCGCTGTCCAGCGAGGCCCGCAGCTGCACCTTCTGGCTGTCCAGCGAACAGGCGGCGGGATCGCCGCTGCCGATGCCGCTGCCGCCCGCTCCACCCCCGCCCCCGCAAGCGGCCAGCAGTGCCACCAGCAGCAGCGTCGGCGCCAGCCGGGCGCGGGAAAACGATGCAGGCTTGGCGTCAAGCGCTCCGCGGACCATCGGCAAGGGCTCCAGTTCCAGCGCAACCGCCACCCCGGACAGGGCGCACACGGGCACGGCGAGGGAAAGTTAGCACGCCCTAAACTCTCGGCCCGCCGCGCACCCGCCGCGCACCCCCCATCAGCGCCGGCCGCGTGGCCGGCTTCACACCCGCCATGACCGAAACGCCGAAGTCCTTCGAGCCCGCCGCCATCGAAGCCCGTTGGGCACCGCTGTGGGAGGCCGCGGGCCTGGGGGTGCCCTCGCTGGACGCCAGCCGCCCGTCCTTCTCCATCCAGCTGCCGCCGCCCAACGTGACCGGCGTGCTGCACATGGGCCACGCGTTCAACCAGACCATCATGGACGCGCTGACCCGCTACCACCGGATGCTGGGCCACAACGCGCTGTGGGTGCCCGGCACCGACCATGCCGGCATCGCCACGCAGATCGTGGTGGAGCGGCAGCTCGAACAGCAGGGCGTCTCGCGCCACGACCTCGGCCGCGAGGCCTTCGCCGAGAAGGTCTGGGCCTGGAAGCAGCACTCGGGCTCCACCATCACCGAGCAGATGCGGCGGCTCGGCGCAAGCGTGGACTGGGGCCGCGAGTACTTCACCATGGACCCGAAGCTGTCCGAGGTGGTGGTGGAGACCTTCGTGCAGCTGCACGAGCAGGGCCTGATCTACCGCGGCAAGCGCCTGGTCAGCTGGGACCCGGTGCTCAAGACGGCGGTGAGCGACCTGGAGGTGGAGAACCAGGAAGCCCAGGGCGCCATGCACTACATCCTCTACCCCTTCAGCAACGGCCCCCAGCCGGGGCCGGACGGGCAGCCGCTGCGGGGCCTGACCATCGCCACCACGCGGCCGGAGACCATGCTGGCCGACGGCGCGCTGGCGGTGCACCCCGAGGACGAGCGCTACCAGCACCTGGTGGGCCAGTTCGTCGACCTGCCGCTGTGCGACCGGCGCATTCCCGTCATCGCGGACGACTTCGTCGACCGCGCCTTCGGCTCGGGCTGCGTGAAGATCACCGGCGCGCACGACTTCAACGACTACGCCTGTTCACAGCGCCACGGCCTGCCGCTCATCACCATCTTCACGCTGGACGCGAAGATCAACGAGGCCGGCCCTGCGGCCTACCAGGGCCTGGACCGCTTCGCCGCCCGCAAGGCCGTGGTGCGCGACCTGGAGGCCCAGGGCCTGCTGGTGGAGGTCAAGCCGCACACGCTGATGCTGCCCATCTGCGCGCGCACCGGCCAGATCGTCGAGCCCATGCTCACCGACCAGTGGTTCATGGCGGTGAGCCGGCCCGGCCCGGACGGCGTGTCCATCGCGCAGAAGGCCATCGACGCGGTGGCCTCGGGCGAGGTGAAGTTCGTGCCGGAGAACTGGGTCAGCACCTACGACCAGTGGATGAAGAACATCCAGGACTGGTGCATTTCCCGCCAGCTGTGGTGGGGCCACCAGATTCCCGCCTGGTATGGCGAGGGCGGCGAGATCTTCGTGGCCCGCAACGAAGCCGAAGCCCGGGCCAAGGCCGAGGCCTCCGGTTACCAGGGCCCGCTGCAGCGCGACCCGGACGTGCTGGACACCTGGTACTCGTCCGCCCTGGTGCCCTTCTCGACGCTCGGCTGGCCGGCGAAGTCGCCGGCGATGGACCTCTTCCTGCCCTCCAGCGTGCTCGTCACCGGCTACGAGATCATCTTCTTCTGGGTCGCCCGGATGATCATGATGACGGCCCACTTCACCGGCCGCGTGCCCTTCCGCACCGTGTACATCCACGGCATGGTGCGCGACAGCGAGGGCAAGAAGATGAGCAAGTCCGAAGGGAACGTGCTCGACCCGGTGGACCTCATCGAAGGCTGCGACCTGGACACGCTGGTGAGGAAATCCACCACCGGCCTGCGCAAGCCGGAGACCGCACCCAAGGTGGCCGCCCGCGTACGCAAGGAGTTCCCCCAGGGCATGCCGGCCTATGGCGCCGACGCGCTGCGCTTCACCATGGCGAGCTACGCGAGCCTGGGCCGCAACATCAACTTCGACACCCAGCGCTGCGAGGGCTACCGCAATTTCTGCAACAAGCTCTGGAACGCCACCCGCTTCGTGCTGATGAATTGCGAGGCGCAGGACTGCGGCCTGAAGGAGCACACCAAGGCCGAATGCCAGCCCGGCGGCCCCGCCCACGGCTACCTGCGCTTTTCCGACGCCGATCGCTGGATCACCGGCGAGCTGCAGCGGGTGGAGGCCGCCGTGGCCCAGGGCTTTGCCGACTACCGGCTCGACCTCGTCGCCCAGGCCGCCTACACCTTCGTCTGGGACGAGTACTGCGACTGGTACCTGGAAATCGCCAAGGTGCAGCTGCAGCAGGCCGCGGCCGCCGGCGATGCCCCGGCCGAGCGGGCCACCCGCCGCACGCTGATCCGGGTGCTCGAGACCATCCTGCGCCTGCTGCACCCGATCACGCCCTTCATCACCGCGGAGCTGTGGGAGAAGGTGGCGCCGGTGGCCGGCCGCAAGCCCACAGGCGACGCGGTGGGCGTGGCCGTGGCGCCCTATCCGGTGGCGCAGCTCGAGCGGGTGGATGCGAAGGCCGATGCCACCGTGGCGCGGCTGAAGGCACTGGTCACCGCCGCGCGCACGCTGCGCAGCGAGATGAGCCTGTCCCCGGCACAGCGTGTGCCCATGCTCACCCATGGCGACGCCGATTTCATCCGATCCATCGCACCGCTGGTGCAGGCGCTGGCCAAGCTGTCGGAGCTGCGCGTGGTCGAGGACGAAGCCGCCTTCGCCGAAGCCACCGCGCTGTCACCCGTCTCGGTGGTGGGAGACACCCGCTTCGCGCTGGTCGTGGCCATCGACGTGGCCGCCGAACGCGAGCGCCTGGGCAAGGAAATGGCGCGGCTGGAAGGCGAGATCGCCAAAGCCGAGACCAAGCTCGGCAATGCCGGCTTCGTGGCCCGTGCGCCGGCGGCAGTGGTGGAGCAGGAGCGCCAGCGCGTGGCCGACTTCAGCGCGACCCTGGAAGCGGTGCGTTCGCGCTGGCAGCGCCTGGCCACGCCGGGCTGATGCCTTCGGCGGCCGATGCAGAGGCCGCCTTGGCGGCCAGCACCGCGGTGGACGGCCTGACGGCGCGGCCGGGGATGTAGTCGCCGGGCATCAGGCTGGCGATGGTCAGCAGCTCGTCGAGCCGCTTGAGCACCGCCCAGGCGCTGCGCAGCCGGCTCTCGCGGGTGGTGCTGGCCACGCGGGGCGACACCTGCAGGCTGGCCACCCCGGCCAGCGGGCGGCCCTCGGCCAGCGCACCGGGCTCCAGGCTGTCCAGCCAGCAGGCGGCCATGCGCCCGCTGTGCAGCACCTGGGCGAGCGCCGCCTCGTCGAACAGCGCCGAGTGCGAGATGCACACCATCACCTGGTCGGGCTTGCACCAGGGCAGCACGCGGTCGCCCAGCAGGCCCTGGTAGCGGGAGAAATAGGCCAGCTGCACGCACACCGCGTCGCTCGATTCGATGAGCTCGCGAAGCCCGAGCGGCGCCACCTGCCAGCGGTCCCAGACCTTGTCGCGCGCATGCACCGCGGGGTCGTAGCCCACCACGCGCGAACCGAAGCCGCTGAGCAGCTGGGATATGAGCCGCGCCGAGGGCGTCATGCCGATGAGCCCCACGGTGGCCGAGCCGATCTCGCGGCCCACCAGCGAGCCGTCGGCGGCCTGCACGCCCACGCGGCGCAGCATGGACAGCAGCGCGCCGGTCATGAACTCGGCCTCGGCCTGGGCGGTGGCGGTGAGGCTGCGCACCACCTCGATGCCAGCCCGCGAACACGCGTCCTGGTCGATGTTCTCGACGCCCGAGGTCACGCGGCCCACGGCCACCAGTTCGCGCGCTTCGCGCAGGGCAGACGCATCCAGGGCCACCGATGAGGGCAGCACCAGGGCGCGGGCGGTGCGAAGTGCGTCTCGAAACGCCTTCGGGTCCTGCGCCAGTTCAGGGGCGTAGCGCACAGAATGGCGCTGGGTCAGCCAGTCGATGACCTCGGCGTCCAGCGGTTCGAGGATCAGCAGGTCCATGGCCGAGACGCCCTGCGGGGCGAATCATTCCAGCTAAGCATGTCCAACGATTCTAAAAGTATGCGAGTGAACAAGGCGATCTTCCCCGTGGCCGGCCTGGGCACCCGGTTCCTGCCCGCCACCAAGGCCCAGCCCAAGGAAATGCTGCCGGTCGTGGACAAGCCACTGATCCAGTATGCGGTCGAGGAGGCCTACGCCGCGGGCGTGCGCGAGATGATCTTCGTCACCGGTCGCCACAAAAGGCCGATCGAGGACCATTTCGACATGACCTTCGAGCTCGAGGTGGCGCTCGAGCAGGCCGGCAAGCAGGAGCTGCTGGAGGTGGTGCGCTCGGTCAAGCCCGACGACATGGAGTGCATCTACGTGCGCCAGGCGCAGGCGCTGGGCCTGGGCCACGCGGTGCTGTGCGCGCAGCGCCTCATCGGCCGCGACCCCTTCGCCGTGCTGCTGGCCGACGACCTGATGGTGGGCGAGAAGCCCATCCTCAAGCAGATGGTCGAGCAGTTCGACGAGTGGCGCGCGTCCATCCTGGCGGTGCAGGAGGTGCCGGCCGAGCACACCCGCCGCTATGGCATCGTCGCCGGCACGGCGGTGAACGACAAGATGATGGACGTCACCCGCATCGTGGAGAAGCCGGCGCCGGAAGTGGCGCCCTCCCGGTTGGGGGTGGCGGGCCGCTACATCCTCACGCCGGGCGTGCTCGACGAGATCCGCAACCAGCCGCGCGGGGTGGGCGGCGAGATCCAGCTGACCGACGGCATCGCCGGCCTGCTGCGGCGCGAGAAGGTGTTCGCCTACACCTATGAAGGCAAGCGCTACGACTGCGGCAGCAAGGAAGGCTTCCTGCAAGCCAACGTGGAGCTGGCGCTGGCGCACCCGCAGCTCGGCCCGGGCTTCCGGGACTACCTGCAGGGCCTGAAGCTCTGAGGCTTTGAAGCGCTGACGCTTTGTGGCGCGCTGCCTCAGCGGCGGCGCAGCATGTGGATGAACTCGTCGCCGGCCTCGGTCTGCTCGACCAGTTCATTGCCGGTCTGGCGAGCGAAAGCCTGGAAGTCGCGGACGGAACCCGGGTCGGTGGCGGTGACCTTCAGCAGCTGGCCGCTGTTCATGTCGGCCAGCGCCTTCTTCGCCTTGAGGATGGGCAGCGGGCAGTTCAGGCCGCGGGTGTCGAGTTCTTTGTGGGCATCCATGGCGGTTTCCGGTGCGAGCGGGGCCTTCACCCCACGAGAGCCGCGAGTTTAGTTTCCGGACGATGGCCCCGCCGGCGGCAGTGTCCAACGCTGCGGCGTGTGCCCACGCGAACGGAGCCAGTCGTAGAGCGCGTCGCCCGTGCCGCCGTTCCAGCATTTCAGCGTGGACGGCTCGAAGAGCCGGTACTCGGCGAGTTCGGGCGACAACCGGATCTCGCCCCGGGCCACCGCGTGGTAGGCCACGATGATCTGGTTCATGCGCTGGAAGTCGTAGACGCCGATGAGGTCCACCGAGTCGACGCTCACCGAGGTTTCCTCGACGATCTCGCGGCGAACGCCCTCCTCGGGCGTCTCGCCCGCTTCCATGAAGCCGGTGATCAGCGCGAAGAGCCGCCCCGACCAGGCCGCGTTGCGGGCCAGCAGCACCTGCCCGCCCCGGTCGGCCATCTCGATCACCGCGGCCAGCACCGGCACCGGGTTGTTCCAGTGGGTAAAGCCGCAGGCGGCGCAGCGCAGCCGGGTGCGCGGGCCGCCGTCCTCGTCGCGGGCGGACAGGGCCAGTGCGCCGGCGCACTGGGGGCACCAGCGCCAGCGGGTGGCGTGGGCGAAGGGCGGCGGCTCCTGGCTCATGCGGGGAACACGCCGGTGGAGAGGTAGCGGTCGCCGCGGTCGCAGACGATGAAGACGATGGTCGCGTCGCGCACCTCCTCGGCCAGCTGCAGCGCGATGAAGGCCGCGCCGGCTGCCGAAATGCCGGCGAAGATGCCTTCCTCGCGGGCCAGCCGTCGGGCCATGTCCTCGGCATCGGCCTGGCTGACCAGGCGGATCTCGTCGACGCCAGAGGGGTCGTAGATGGCCGGCAGGTAGGCCTCGGGCCACTTGCGGATGCCCGGAATGCGCGAGCCTTCGCTGGGCTGGGCACCCACGATGCGCACCCCCGGGTTGCGCGACTTCAGGTAGCGCGACACGCCGGTGATGGTGCCGGTAGTGCCCATGGCGCTGACGAAGTGGGTGACCTCGCCGGCGGTGTCGTTCCAGATCTCCGGACCGGTGGTCTCCAGGTGCACCCGCGGGTTGTCGGCATTGGCGAACTGATCGAGCACCCGGCCCTTGCCTTCTGACTGCAATCGCAGCGCCAGGTCGCGCGCGTATTCCATGCCGCCGGTGCGGGGCGTGAGGATGAGCTCGGCCCCGAAGGCCTTCATCGTCTGGGCCCGCTCGATGCTCAGGTCCTCGGGCATCACCAGCACCATGCGGTAGCCGCGGATGGCCGCGGCCATGGCCAGCGCGATGCCGGTGTTGCCCGAGGTGGCCTCGATGAGCGTGTCGCCCGGGCGGATGTCGCCACGCTCCTCGGCGCGGCGGATCATCGACATGGCCGGCCTGTCCTTGACCGAGCCGGCCGGGTTGTTGCCTTCCAGCTTGCCCAGCAGCACGTTGCCGCGTGCGGCGGCAGGCGTGGCCAGGCGCTGCAGGCGCACGAGCGGCGTGCGGCCGATGACATCTTCCAGCGTCGGGTAAGTGGGCATGCTTCCTCCTGGGGCGCATTGTCCCCGAGGGCGCCCAACCCTGGGCGGCGGCGACTGGCCGCGTGAGATACTCGGCCACCGTCGCAGACCTGCGATGCCCTCTGGCCGGAGTGGCGAAATCGGTAGACGCAGGGGACTCAAAATCCCCCGCCCTTACAGGCGTGCCGGTTCGATTCCGGCCTCCGGCACCACGGCCGCGCCGCCTTGGCGCGCCAATCCCCTCCTGCCGCATCGAGCGCCATGCCGCCCCTGCCCCCCGTCACGCAAGCCCTGCTGCTGATCAACGTGGCGGTGTTCTGCATCGACCTCTTCCTCGGCTCCTGGTTCACGCGGCTGATGGCGCTGTGGCCGGTGGAGACGGGGCTTTTCATGCCCTGGCAGCTGGGCAGCTACTCCTTCCTGCACGGCGGCATCGGCCACCTGTTCTTCAACATGCTGGGCCTGTGGATGTTCGGCTCCGAGCTCGAGCGCCTGTGGGGCCCCCGGCGCTACCTGCAGTTCTATTTCGCAAGCGTCGTGGTGGCCGGCCTCACGCAGCTGGTGTTCGCCTGGGCCATCGGCAGCGCCACGCCGACGGTGGGCGCCTCGGGAGGCCTCTTCGGCCTGCTGCTGGCCTTCGGCATGATGTTCCCGAACCGCACCATCATGCCGCTCTTCCCGCCCATCCCGATGAAGGCCAAGGTGTTCGTGGCCCTGTTCGGCGGGCTGGAGCTGGTGCTCGGGGTGTTCGGCAGCAGCACCGGCATCGCCCACTTCGCCCACCTGGGCGGCATGCTCGGTGGCTACCTGATGATCCGCTACTGGCGCGGCCAGGCGCCGTTCGGCCGCCGCCGTCGCTGAGCGCCTCGCCGCCCCGGATTGACCCCGGGGTGTGCTGCGGAACGTTCTTGGGCGCATGCTCGGGGCTTCGCGTCCGTCGGGAGCCTGCCATGCGACTGTGCCGATCCCCCGCTTCCCGCACCTGCAGCCAGGCCGCCACGCGCCGCCGCGTGGGCCGGCTCGGTGGTTTCCTCGCATCGATGCTGCTTGCGCTGTCGGCCGGTGCGCTGGTGCCAGCGGAGGTCCGAGCCCAGGGCGGCGCCGCTGCCGCCGCCGACCCCACGCAGCAGGCCCGGCTCGAAGCGCTGCAGCGGGCGCGCGCAGCGGTGCTGCGCGTTCGCACGTTGGCGGTGGACGATGCCCAGACCGCCGACAGCCTGGGCAAGCGCCGCGAAGGCACGGGCGTGGTCATCGACCGCGACGGCACGGTGCTCACCATCGGCTACCTGCTGCTCGAAGCGGAGACGGTGGACCTCGAACTCGGCGCCGACCGCGTGGTGCCCGCCCGGGTGGTGGGCATCGACACTGCCACCGGTTTCGGGCTGGTCCAGCCCCTGGTGCCGCTGCGCGTCGCGCCGGTGCCGCTGGGTCGCTCCGGCGGGCTTGCCGGCGAACAGCCGCTGGTGAGCTTCAGCGGCGGCGCCACCGGCGAGGTGGTGCTGTCGCGCATGGTGTCGCAGCGGCCCTTCTCCGGCACCTGGGAATACCACATCGACCAGGCGCTCTACACCGCGCCGCTGCGCCAGGACCACAGCGGAGCGGCGCTCTTCAACATCGACGGCGAACTCGTGGGCATCGGCTCGCTGGTGCTGCGCGACGTGAACCCGCCGGACAACCCCGCGGTGCTGCCCGGCAACCTCTACCTGCCCATCGACCTGCTCACCCCCATCCTCGCCCAGCTCAAGCGGGAGGGTCGGGCGGAAGCCAGCCGCCGCCCCTGGCTGGGGGTGAATGCCACCGAAGCGCAGGGCCAGGTGCGACTGATCCGGGTGAACCGCGAGGGCCCGGCCTTCGAGGCGGGCTTGCGGCCGGGCGACCGCATCGAGTCGGTCGATGGCGAGCCGGTGAAGACGCTCGAGCAGTTCTACAAGTCGATCTGGAAGGGGCCGGCAGCCGAACGCACGGTGCTGGTGTCCATCCGCCGCGGCGGCAGCGCGCAGACGGTTCCGGTGCAGGCAGTGGAGCGCAGTTCGGTGCTCAGGCGATCGCGCGGCATCTGAGTCGCGCCGCTCGCAAGGCCTGAAGACCCCCGCCCCTCACGATCCCAGGCGAAGCCCCAGGGCGCGCAGCGCGTCGCGGGCCTGGCCCGCATGCTGGTAGTGCACCGCCTGCCAACCGAGCGCACGGGCCGCCTGCACGTTCACCGCCGCGTCGTCGATGAGCACGGTGCGTTCGGGGCTCAAGGCGTAACGACGGACCAGGCGTTCGAAGAGCGCGGGCTCGGGCTTGACCAGCTTTTCCTCGCAGGAGAAGAGACCGCCGTCGAACCGGGCCAGCACCGGCTGGGCCTGGCGCAGGTGGGCGGCATAGGGCGCGGGCATGTTCGACAGGAACCACGCACGCAGACCCAGCGCCTGCAGCTCGTGCAGCAGCGCGACGGTGTGCGGATCGGGCTGCAGGGCGGACGCGATGCCGTCGACGACGCCGGCCACGCCGGCCCGGTCCAGGCCGGTGCGCCGCCACACCGACTCGACGATGGCATCCCGATCGAGCAGGCCGCGGTCGAATTCGGCCCAGTCGCCCAGGAAGCCGCCGAAGAAGTGCTCGGCCAGCGCCCGGGCCGCCGCGGCATCGGGCGCCCGCTCGGGCCAGTGCCGCGCCACCAGCGCCGAGGGCGACCAGTGAAAGAGCACGGCACCGAAGTCGAAGACGACATCGGTGGGCACGGGGGCCGGGCTTGCAGGCAGGGCGTCGCTCACCGCAGGCGCTCCAGCAGCGCTGCAGTGGAGCTGTCCAGCCCCGCCGTGTCGCCGGTTTCCCACCGGGGCAGCAAGGCGTTGCACAGCGCCTTGCCCAGTTCCACACCCCACTGGTCGAAGCTGTTGATGCCCCACAGCGCACCGCTGGTGAACACACGGTGCTCCTGCAGCGCGAGCAGCGCGCCGAGCGAACGCGGCGTCAGCGACTCCAGCAGCAGCAGGGTGCTGGGCCGGTTGCCCTCGAAGCGGCGATGCCGGGCGAGCACCTCCGGGTCGAGGTCGGGCGATGCGGTGGGGGCTGCATCGTGCCGGGCCTCGTCGGCCGTCCGGCCCTGCATCAGCGCCTGGGCCTGCGCGAGCGCATTGGACAGCAGCAGCCGGTGCTGCTCGTCCAGGCAGCGGGCGTAGTCGCCCGCCGGCAGGCCGGCGTGATGCGCGCGGCGCACGAGGATGAACTCCACCGGGATCACGTCGGTGCCCTGGTGCAGCATCTGGAAGAAGGCATGCTGGCCGTTGGTGCCGGGCTCGCCCCACACCACCGGGCTGGTGCCGAAGGGCAGGCGCTCGCCGGACGCATCCACCGACTTGCCGTTGGATTCCATCTCCAGCTGCTGCAGATAAGCCGGCAGGCGGCGCAGCCCCTGGTGGTAAGGCGCCACGCAGCGCGAGCCGAAACCGTGGAAGTTGCGGTACCACAGGTCCAGCAGGCCCAGCTGCACCGGCAGGTTGACCGCCAGCGGCGCCTGTCGGAAGTGCTCGTCCATCGCATGGGCTCCGGCCAGCAGCTCGCGGAAGCGCTCGGCACCCACCGCCAGCGCCACCGGCAGGCCGATGGCCGACCACAGCGAATAGCGCCCGCCCACCCAGTCCCAGAAACCGAAGGTCTCGCGGATGCCGAAGGCCGCGGCCCGTTCGGTGTGGGTGGTGGTGGCCACGAAGTGGCGCGCGATATCGGTGCCGCCCTGGGCCAGGAACCAGGCCCGGGCCGCCTGCGCGTTGGCCAGCGTCTCCTGCGTGGTGAAGGTCTTGGAGGCGATGACGAACAGCGTGTGGCGGGCGTCCAGGCGGCTGAGCACCGGCGCGATGTCGTGGCCGTCCACGTTGGAGACGAAATGCAGGCGCAGGCCCGGGTGCAGCCAGGGCTGCAGCGCGGGCAGCACCATCTGCGGCCCGAGGTCGCTGCCACCGATGCCGATGTGCACCACGTCGTGGATGCCGCTGGAGGCGGTGTCGCGCACCTGCTCGGCGAAGGCCAGCATGCGCGACAGCACCTGATGCACGGCCTCGCCGTGCGGGCCGTCGGTGCCCGGCCGGCGCAGCGCCGTGTGCAGCACCGCCCGACCCTCGGTGGTGTTGACGATGTCGCCGGCGAACATCGCGTCGCGCCGGGCCGGCAACTCGCATTCCAGGGCCAGGTCGACGAGGAAGCGCCGGGTGGCGATGTCGATGCGGTTCTTCGACAGGTCGGCAAAGACCTCGGGCGCCTGCAGGCTGAAGTCGGCGGCGCGGCCCGGGTCGCGGGCGAAAGCCTCGCGCAGGTCGAAGTCGCGGCCGTGGGCCTCGAAGTGGCCCGCCAGCGCCCCCCAGGCCTGGGTGCGGTCGCAGCGCGGCGCCGGTGCCGCGGGCGCTGCGATCACCGCGCCGCCTCGATCAGCGCATCGAGCTTGAGCGAATCGGCGGCGAAGGCACGGATGCCCTCGGCGAGCTTGTCGCTGGCCATCGCGTCCTCGTTGAGCGCGAAGCGGAAGGCCGGCTCGTTGAAGCTCACCGCATGGACGTCCGCCGCCTGCGCGCTGGCCGCATCCAGCACGCGCTGCACCGGCGCGTCGGCGGCCTGCAGCTGCGCGAGCAGCTCCGGGCTGATGGTGAGCAGGTCGCAGCCGGCCAGCGCGAGGATCTGCCCGGTGTTGCGAAAGCTCGCGCCCATCACCTCGGTGTCGATGTCGAACTTGCGGTAGTAGGTGTAGATCTGGCGCACCGAGCGCACGCCCGGGTCGTTCGCGCCGGCGTTCGCGGCCTCGTCCCAGGCCGCGCCCTGCTGCTTGCGGTGCCAGTCGTAGATGCGGCCGACGAAAGGGGAGATGAGCTTGACCCCGGCCTCGCCGCAGGCCACCGCCTGGCAGAAGGCGAACAGCAGCGTCAGGTTGCAGTGGATGCCTTCGCGCTCGAGGATGCGTGCGGCCTGTATGCCCTCCCAGGTGGCCGCGATCTTGATCAACACCCGATCGCGGTCGATGCCCGCCGCCTCGTAGAGCGCCATCAGCCGGTGGGCACGGGCCACCGTGGCAGCGCAGTCGAAGCTCAGACGGGCGTCCACCTCGGTGCTCACCCGGCCGGGCACCACCCGCAGGATCTCCTGCCCGAAGCGCACCAGCACCTCGTCGACGATGGCCGCGAGCGGCTCGGCCCGGTGGGCGGCCACCGTCTCGGCCAGCAGCGGGGCGTACTCCGGCTGCTGCACCGCCTTCAGGATGAGCGACGGGTTGGTGGTGGCGTCCTGCGGCGCGAAAGCCGCGAGCTGGCGGAAGTTGCCGGTGTCGGCGACCACCGTGGTGAAACGCTTGAGCTGGTCGAGCTGGTTCATGGCGAAGGAAAGGGAAGCGGCGCGTCCGGGCAATTAGAACGCCTGATGCTGCGCCGCAGGATGACGCAACCCGCCCGGAGTGCCGACGCTTGCACGGCCGGCCCTCAGCCCGCGACCACCGACACCCCGCGGCGCCCGAGCTGCAGGTAGACGGTCTGTCCGGGCTGCCAGTCGGTGGTGAGGTCGCCGCTGACGATGAAGATCGGGCCGAGCTCGGAGTCCAGGCCGATCTCGAAGGCGCTGCCCAGGTAGGCCGTCTTGCGGATGTGTGCCTGCAGGCAGGGCTCCCCCGGCGGCGGGTCGGCCTGCAGCAGCCAGGCCTCGGGCCGGATCGCCACCTTGACCGCCTCGCCCGGCAGCGGCCCCGCCGAGGGCAGCTCCAAAGGCCCCAGGCGAACGATGCCGGCCTCGTCGCGGCGGGCGTCGAACAGCAGCGCCTCACCCATGAAGCCCGCCACGAACACGCTCGTCGGGCGTTCATAGAGGTCTTGCGGCGTTCCGGCCTGCGCGATGCTGCCCTGGTCCATCACCAGGATCTGGTCGCTCACCGCCAGGGCCTCGCCCTGGTCGTGGGTGACATAGGCGACAGTGAGCCCGAGCCGCTGCTGCAGCGCGCGGATCTCCTCGCGCATCGAGCGGCGAAGCCGCGCATCCAGGTTGGACAGCGGCTCGTCGAACAGCAGCACGCTGGGTTCGAGCACCAGCGAGCGGGCCACGGCGACGCGCTGCTGCTGTCCCCCGGAGAGCTCGCTGGGCAGCCGCTCGTCGAAGCCGGTGAGGCCCACGGCCTGCAGCGCCTCGCGGGCGCGGCGGCGGGTCTCGTCCCGCGACACCCCACTCACCGACAGGCCATAGCCGACGTTGTGCAGCACGTCCATGTGCGGAAAGAGCGCGTAGCTCTGGAACACCATGCTGACATTGCGCTCGGAAGGGCCCAGCGTGGTGACGTCCTGGCCGTCGATGAAGATCTGTCCGCCGGTGGGCGACTCAAGCCCCGCCATCATCCGCAGCGTGGTCGTCTTGCCGCAGCCGCTGGGGCCCAGCAGCGTGGTGAGCGTGCCCTTCTCGATGCGGAAGTCGATGCCCTTGACCACCAGCGGCGAGCCCGGCGGCCCGTAGCGCTTGCTGACCTGCCTGAATTCGACGCCCGCATTCATCTGGAAGCCTTTCGACGGCCGAGGCGACGCTCGCCCACCAGCCACTGGATGGCCGCCGTCGCAGCCGACATGAGCACGATCAGCACCGTGCAATACGCGAGCGCCACGCCGTAGTCGCCATTGCCCACGCGGCCGATGATGAAGGTGGTGGCCAGCTCGTTCTCGGCGGTGACGAGGAAGATCACGGCCGACA
>JAIYCR010000106.1 GCA_027487905.1 Rubrivivax sp.
ACCGCCACGCAGGAGGGCAACTACAAGGGCACCGAGGGCTTTGGCGCCATGCCCTTCGACGGCGTCGTGCTCGCCCACTCCAACGAGAGCGAGTGGAAGGCCTTCCGCAACAACAAGAACAACGAGGCCTTCCTCGACCGCATCTACATCGTCAAGGTGCCCTACTGCCTGCGTGTCTCCGAGGAGGTGAAGATCTACGAGAAGCTGCTGCGCGGCTCGTCGCTGGCCAACGCCACCTGCGCGCCGGGCACGCTGAAGATGATGAGCCAGTTCGCCATCCTCACCCGCCTGAAGGAGCCGGAGAACTCGTCGCTCTACTCCAAGATGCTGGTCTACGACGGCGAGAACCTCAAGGACACCGACCCGCGGGCCAAGAGCTATCAGGAGTACCGCGACTACGCGGGCGTGGACGAGGGCATGAGCGGCATCTCCACCCGCTTCGCCTTCAAGATCCTGTCCAAGGTCTTCAACTTCGACACCACCGAAGTGGCGGCCAACCCGGTGCACCTGATGTACGTGCTCGAGCAGCAGATCGAGCGCGAGCAGTTCCCGGCCGAGCTCGAGCAGAAGTACCTCGCCTTCATCAAGGAGCACCTGGCGGTGCGCTACGCCGAGTTCATCGGCAAGGAGATCCAGACGGCGTACCTGGAGAGCTATTCCGAATACGGCCAGAACATCTTCGACCGCTACGTGACCTACGCGGACTACTGGATCCAGGACCACGAGTACCGCGACACCGACACCGGCGAGGTCTTCGACCGCGCCTCGCTCAACGGCGAGCTCGAGAAGATCGAGAAGCCTGCGGGCATCGCCAACCCCAAGGACTTCCGCAACGAGATCGTCAACTTCGTGCTGCGCGCCCGCGCCAGCAACCAGGGCAAGAACCCGACGTGGACTTCCTACGAGAAGCTGCGCACGGTGATCGAGAAGAAGATGTTCTCCAACACCGAGGAGCTGCTGCCGGTGATCAGCTTCAATGCCAAGGCGAGCGCCGACGAAGCCAAGAAGCACGAGGACTTCGTCACCCGCATGGTGCACAAGGGCTACACGCCCAAGCAGGTGCGGCTGCTGTGCGAGTGGTACCTGCGGGTTCGCAAGAGTTCGTGATGGTGAAGGCCCTGCCGAGGTCCGGCGCCGCAACGGTGGGGGCGGCAGCGCGGCGGGCGGGCCGCCTCACCGCCGCGGGCCGGGCGGTCGACGCTGGCGCGCCGACTGCCCTGCGCTCCTCGGCCGGGCGCCCGCGCGTCAGAACTCGCTTCGCGCCCTGCGGGCGCTGCGCTCGGACATCTGCCGCGAGCCAGAGGACGTACCGGGCCTTCGGCCCGGCGGGCGCCCGTCCTGCGGTGCTCGGCGCCCTCAACGCGTCGGTGCGACGACCCGCCCACCACGCTGTTGTACAGGGTGCTGCACCTGGAGCGCCAAAACATAACGAAGGTCGCATGGCGGGGCCGGCGGCGCGGTCCGGCTTGGCGCGTGAGGGCGGCGAGCAGCGCAGGCCTTGCGGGCCGCGCGCCGCAGGCGCGCTTCGTTGTCTGACTCGCGCGAGATGTCTGAGCGAAGCGCCCGCAGGGCGCGAAGCGAGTTCGAGCGCGGGCCTGCAAGGTCGAGCAGCGCAGTGCAGTCGCCGCGCAGCGGCGACCGCCCGCCCGCGCCGAGCCGGACTGCGCAGCCGGCCCCGCCATGCGGCCCGCTCCACCCCGGCCCGCCCGCCCACCCCCTGCCCTCACCCCGGAGTCCCCGGATGCAATTGATCATCGACCGGCGCCTGGCCGGCAAGAACAAGTCCATCGGCAACCGGGAGCGTTTCCTGCGTCGCCACAAGGAGCAGATCCGCGAGGCGGTCAAGCGCGCGGTGGACGGGCGCGGCATCCGCGACCTTCAGCGCGGCGAGGACATCCACATCCCCAGGCGCGACATCTCCGAGCCGGTGTTCGGCCACGGCCAGGGCGGCCAGCGCGAGACGGTGCACCCGGGCAACCAGGACTACGTCCGCGGCGACCGCATCGAGCGTCCCAAGGGGGGCGGCGCCGGCGGGTCGGGCAGCGGGCAGGCGAGCGACTCCGGCGAGGGCGAGGACGATTTCGTCTTCCACCTGTCCAAGGAAGAGTTCATGCAGGTCTTCTTCGACGACCTGGCGCTGCCCAACCTGGCGCGCACGACGCTGGCCGAGACGCCCGAGTACAAGACCCACCGCGCCGGCTTCTCCAGCGACGGCACGCCCAACAACCTGCACGTGGTGAGAAGCCTGCGCGGCTCCATCGGGCGGCGCATCGCGCTCGGGCGCAGCCACCGCAGCGAACTGCGCGAACTCGAGGAACGCCTGGAGGCGCTGCGGCTCGAGCCCGAGGGCCTGCGGCTGGAGATCGCCGAACTCGAGCAGGCCATCGCCACCCTGCGGGCACGGCTGGCCGCCATTCCCTACCTCGACCCCATCGACCTGCGCTACCGCAGCCGCGTGCGGGTGCCCGTGCCCACGTCCAAGGCGGTGATGTTCTGCCTGATGGATGTGTCCGGCTCGATGGACGAGGGCCGCAAGGAGCTGTCCAAGCGATTCTTCATCCTGCTCTACCTCTTCCTCACACGCCACTACGAGAAGATCGACATCGTCTTCATCCGCCACCACACCCAGGCGCAGGAGGTGGACGAGCAGAACTTCTTCCACTCCACCGAGACCGGCGGCACGGTGGTCAGCAGCGCCCTGGTGCTGATGGAGGAGATCGCCCGCGCGCGCTACCCGACCAGCGAGTGGAACATCTATGGCGCCCAGGCGAGCGACGGCGACAACTGGCACCACGACAGCGGCCGCTGCCGCGAGCTGCTGGCCGAGCGCATCCTGCCGCTGTGCCGCTACTTCGCCTATGTGCAGGTGGCCGAGGAAGAGCAGAACCTCTGGGACGAGTATGCGCAGCTGGCCGCAGCCAACCCGGTGTTCGCGATGAAGAAGGCCACCTCCGCCTCGCAGATCTACCCCGTGTTCCGCGAGCTCTTCAGCAAGGAAGGCGCCAGCGCATGACGGTTCACGCCCCGCCCCGCCCGTTCACCGAGCCGCTACCCGCGCCACCCCGGGCCGCTGAGCCCCTGCCCGCCCCGAGCGACTGGAGCTTCGAGCTCATCGACCGCTACCACGCGGTGATCCGCGACACCGCCGCGCGCTTCGGCCTGGACACCTACCCCAACCAGCTGGAGGTCATCACCGCCGAGCAGATGATGGATGCCTACGCCAGCGTGGGCATGCCGGTGAACTACCGGCACTGGAGCTACGGCAAGGAGTTCATCTCCACCGAGAAGAACTACAAGCGCGGCCACATGGGCCTGGCCTACGAGATCGTCATCAACTCCAACCCCTGCATCAGCTACCTGATGGAGGAGAACACGCTGCCCATGCAGGCGCTGGTCATCGCGCATGCGGCCTACGGCCACAACAGTTTCTTCAAGGGCAACTACCTGTTCCGGATGTGGACCGACGCCTCGTCCATCATCGACTACCTCGTCTACGCGAAGAACTACGTCGCCGCCGCCGAGGACAAGCACGGACTGGATGCGGTGGAGGCCTTCCTGGACAGCTGCCATGCGCTGGCCAACCACGGCGTGGACCGCTACCGCCGTCCGAGCCGCAAGAGCCTGGCGCAGGAGCTGGCCGAGCGGCTGGACCGCGAGGCCTATGCGCAGACCCAGGTCAACGAGATGTGGCGCACGCTGCCCCGCCGCGCGGAGAAGGCCGAGGAAGAGCGCGAGCACCGCCGCTTTCCCGAGGAGCCGCAGGAGAACCTGCTGTATTTCATCGAGAAGAACGCCCCGCTGCTCGAACCCTGGCAGCGCGAGATCGTGCGCATCGTGCGCAAGGTCAGCCAGTATTTCTACCCCCAGCGCCAGACGCAGGTGATGAACGAGGGCTGGGCCACCTTCTGGCACTACACGCTGCTCAACACGATGTACGACGACGGCCACCTCACCGACGGCGTGATGATCGAGTGGCTCAAGTCGCACACCAACGTCGTCTTCCAGCCACCGGTGGGCCACCGCGCCTACAGCGGGCTGAACCCCTATGCGCTGGGCTTCGCGATGTACACCGACATCAAGCGCATCTGCGAACGCCCGACCGAGGAGGATCGGCAGTGGTTCCCCGACCTCGTGGACACGCCCTGGCTGCCCGCACTTCACCATGCGATGCAGAACTACAAGGACGAGAGCTTCATCGGCCAGTACTTGAGCCCGCGGCTGATGCGCGAGCTGCGGCTGTTCGCCATCCGCGACGACGAGCGCGAGCGCGAACTGGAGGTCAGCGCCATCCACGACGAATCGGGCTACCGGCGCCTGCGCGAAGCGCTGTCGCGGCAATACGACCTGGGCACCCGCGAGCCCAACATCCAGGTGTGGAACGTGAACCTCAGAGGCGACCGGTCGCTGACGCTGCGCCACACGCAGCACAACGACCGCCCCCTGCAGGACAACGCGCAGGAGGTGCTCCGGCATGCCGCGCGGCTGTGGGGCTTCGGCGTGCACCTGGAGTCGGTGAACGCAGCCGGCGAGGTGAAGAAGCGCTGGTCGGTCAGCCCGCCGGCGCCCTGAGCGGCGCGGCGCGCCGGGGGGGCGGCGTCAGGCCGTGCCCGACGGGGTGGCTGCCTGGTCGGTCCGGGGGGTGCTCGGTGCGGCGGTGAATCGCACGGTGAAGCGCGCGCCCGGGCCGAAGGCGGCACCGGCCTGGTCGGCCAGGCCGAAACGGTGGCGCAGGTTGGCGTCTTCCAGCGTCACCTCCGCATCGTGCTGCTGGGCGATCTCCCGCACGATGGCCAGGCCCAGGCCCGAGCCGTCCACATTGGTGCCCAACGCCCGGTAGAAGGGGTGGAAGACCTTCTCGCGCTCGGCCGGCGGTATGCCCGGCCCGGAATCCTCCACCTGCAGCACCACCACCTGGCCGAAGGGGTCGCCCACCAGGCGCACGGTGACCGTGCCGCCGGCCGGGGTGTACTGCAGCGCGTTGTCCACCAGGTTGCGGATGAGTTCGCGCAGCAGGATGGGCTGCCCCACCACCACCGCCCGCAGCCGCCGCACAGCCGGGTGGCCGGACCCTTCGGCTGGCGCCGGGGCGCGGCCGTCCAGCGAGGCCGCGTCGAAGGCGGAGTCCAGGTGCTCGGGCGGCGGCTCGCCGTCCGCGGCGTCGCCGTCGGGCCCTTCGTAGCCAAGGTCGATGCGCTTTTCCAGCGCCTTGGGCACGAAGTCGCGCACCGTCTCCACTGCAAGCACCGCCAGGTCCACCGGCTCGTGGCGCTGGGTCTGCTCGCTCGACTCGGCGCGTGCCATCGCCAGCAGCTGGTTGACCATGTGGGCAGCGCTCTGGCTGGAGCGCGCGATCTGCACCAGCGAACGGCGCACCGACTGCAGGTCCACCGCGCCTGCGTCGATCTCGCGCTGGGCGAATTCGGCCTGCATGCGAAGTCCGGCCAGCGGCGTCTTCAGCTGGTGGGCCGCATCGGCGAGGAAGTGCTTCTGCGAGGACATCGACTGGTCCAGCCGGGTCAGCAGGTCGTTGATGGCGCGCACCAGCGGGGCCACCTCCTCGGGCGCCTCGCGTTCGTCGATGGGCGACAGGTCGTGGCTGTCGCGACGGCGGATGCGCTGCTGCAGCGCGTTCAGCGGCGCGATGCCGCGCGCCAGCGCCAGCCACACCAGCAGCACGGCCAGTGGCAGGATGACGAACTGCGGAAGGATCACGCCCTTGATGATCTCGGTGGCCAGCTGCGAGCGCTTGGACAGGGTTTCGGCCACCTGCACCACTGCCACGTCCTGCTGCGGCGTCACCGAAGGCGCAGCCACCGCCAGCATCGCCATGCGCACCGTCGTGCCGTCCAGCTCGGCGTCGCGGTACTGCAGCTCGCCCGGCGGCGGCCGCTCGTCGAAGGCCGGCGCAGGCAGCGACGCGTCCCCGCCGAGCAGTTCGCCGCGCAGCCCCAGCACCTGGAAGAAGCGGTCGTCGGTCTCGTCGGTGCGCAGCAGCTCGGAGGCGTCGCGCGGCAGCTTGAGCTCGGCGCGCGGGCGCCCGTCGGCTTCTTGCACGATGCTCACCTGGCTGGCCAGGCTGCGTGCCATCTCGCCGAGCTCGCGGTCGTAGGGGCGGTTGGCGATGCTCTGCGCGACCAGCCAGGTGAGCGCCACGCTCATCGGCCACAGCAACAGCAGCGGCGCGAGCATCCAGTCCAGGATCTCGCCGAACAGCGAGCGCTGCTCGTGGCCCGGGATGAAGCCGGCGGCGAAGCGGCGCGGGTTGTCGGGCAGGCCGTGCGCCGCAGGCTCTTGACCCGCGCGGGTCACGCCGCGATCTTCTCGAGGCAGTAGCCCAGGCCGCGGACGGTGGCGATGCGCACCGGGCCCTGCTCGATCTTCTTGCGCAGGCGGTGGATGTAGACCTCGATGGCGTTGTTGCTCACCTCTTCACCCCACTCGCACAGGCGCTCGACGAGCTGGTCCTTGCTCACCAGGCGGCCGGCGCGCTGCAGCAGCACCTCCAGCAGGCTCAGTTCGCGGGCCGACAGCTCGATCATCTGGTCGTTGATGTAGGCCACGCGGCCGGTCGCATCGAAGGTGAGCGGGCCGTGCTTGATGATCGACGAGGCGGTGCCCAGGCCGCGGCGGGTGAGCGCCCGCACGCGGGCCTCGAGTTCCTGCAGCGAGAAGGGCTTGGCCATGTAGTCGTCGGCGCCGAGGTCCAGGCCCTTGACGCGCTGCTCCACGCTGTCGGCGGCCGTCAGGATGAGCACCGGCGTCGAGTTGCTGCGCGCGCGCAGCTTTCGCAGCACCTCCAGGCCGTGCACCTTGGGCAGCCCAAGGTCGAGGATGAGCAGGTCGAACTCATGCGCGGCCAGCGCCGCGTCGGCCTCGCTGCCGCTGGAGACCTGGTCGACGGCATAGCCCGAGTTGCGCAGGGCCCTCAGCAGTCCATCGGCCAGCACCTGGTCGTCTTCGGCAATCAGGATCCGCATGCTCTCCCCCCAGCTCGCAGGACCCGGAACGGCATGCCGGGCCCCGTCAGCTGGCGATTCTAGGGAGCAGGCAGGCGCTGACACCCCCCAAAGCGGGAATCGAGGGAAGAACCGGGGTCGAACACTGTACAAACATCCAGCCAGCTGGATAATGCGTCCATTGCCGAGCGAAGCCCCCGAGGGCTCGCCGGTCCCCACCCACCCGTCGCCAGGAGCCCCCCATGGACGCCCCCGTCAAGGCCTTGAACACCGAAAAAGCCAAGGCTCTGCAAGCCGCCCTCGCCCAGATCGAAAAGCAGTTCGGCAAGGGCTCCATCATGCGCCTGGGCGAAGGCGAGAAGATCGAGGACATCGAGGTCGTCTCCACCGGCTCGCTGGGCCTGGACATCGCGCTCGGCGTGGGCGGTCTGCCCCGCGGTCGCGTGGTGGAGATCTACGGCCCCGAGTCCTCCGGCAAGACCACCCTCACGCTGCAGGTCATCTCCGAGATGCAAAAGCTCGGCGGCACCTGCGCCTTCATCGACGCCGAGCACGCGCTGGACACCGGCTACGCGCAAAAGCTCGGCGTGAACCTGCAGGAACTGCTGATCAGCCAGCCCGACACCGGCGAGCAGGCGCTGGAAATCGTCGATGCCCTGGTGCGCTCGGGCTCGGTGGACATGGTCGTCATCGACTCTGTGGCCGCCCTGGTGCCCAAGGCGGAAATCGAAGGCGAGATGGGCGACAGCCTGCCCGGCCTGCAGGCCCGGCTGATGAGCCAGGCGCTGCGCAAGCTCACCGCCACCATCAAGAAGACCAACACCATGGTCATCTTCATCAACCAGATCCGCATGAAGATCGGCGTGATGTTCGGCAGCCCCGAGACCACCACCGGCGGCAATGCGCTGAAGTTCTACGCCTCGGTGCGGCTGGACATCCGCCGCGTCGGCAGCATCAAGCGCGGCGACGAGGTCATCGGCAGCGAAACCAAGGTCAAGGTGGTCAAGAACAAGGTCAGCCCGCCCTTCAAGACCGCCGACTTCGACATCC
>JAIYCR010000011.1 GCA_027487905.1 Rubrivivax sp.
CTGCT
Source organism: Rubrivivax sp. (assembly GCA_027487905.1). Classification (GTDB taxonomy): domain Bacteria; phylum Pseudomonadota; class Gammaproteobacteria; order Burkholderiales; family Burkholderiaceae_C; genus JAIYCR01. The sequence goes on from JAIYCR010000011.1 coordinate 6, forward strand.
GTTCCCCACCAGCTTCGGCTACTTCGACCCGCACCTGCTGGCGGTGGCCGCCAAGAACGAGAAGGTGCGCTTCGCCCACTGCGGCGGCCTGTGGACCCAGGGCAAGCACCCGGCCAACACCGGCAGCTTCTTCGGCTACATCGACGAGGCGCAATACCTCAACGGCGTGATCGCCGGCCACATGAGCAAGAGCAAGAAGCTCGGCTTCGTGGCGGCCAAGCCGATTCCGCAGGTGCTGCGCAACATCAACGCCTTCACGCTGGGCGCGCGCTCGGTGGACCCGAAGATCACCACCACCGCCATCTTCACCGGCGACTGGTCGATGCCGGTCAAGGAGGCCGAGGCCACCAACAGCCTGGCCGACCAGGGCGTGGACGTGTTCACCATGCACGTGGACGGCCCCAAGGTGGTGGTCGAGACGGCGGCCCGCCGCGGCCGCATGGTCTGCGGCTACCACGCCAGCCAGGCCAGGCTCGCCCCCAACGCCTACCTGACCGGGGCCGAGTGGAACTGGCTCACCGCCTACACCCAGATCGTCGAGGCCGCGCGCACCGGCAAGCCGCACCCCAACTTCGTGCGCGGCGGCCTGAAGGAAGGCTTCGTCAAGAGCTCGCCCTATGGCTCGATGGTCAGCGAGGCCGCGCGCAAGAACGCCGAGGACGTGCGCCGGAAGATGATGGCCGGCGGCTTCGACATCTTCGGCGGCGAGCTCAAGGACAACACCGGCAAGGTGGTGATCGCCAAGGGCAAGGTGCTCAAGCAGACCGACCTCGAGCTCGAGTCGATGAACTACCTCGTCGAGGGCGTGGTGGGCAAGGTCTGAGTCGCGTCGATCCGCCCCGCCGCCGCCTGCCGCCATGAAGTTCAGCCACGCCGCCGAGGGCCTTGCGCTGCCGGTGCTGTCCATCGCCTGCGGGCTGCTGCTGTTCGGCGCCTTCGTGGCCGCCGGTGGCCACAGCCCGGTGCAGGCCTGGACGCTGCTCTACAAGGGCGCCTTCGGCGATGCCTTCTCGCTGCAGAACACGCTGCAGCGCTCGGCCCCGCTGATGCTGACCGCGCTGTGCGTGGCGCTGCCGGCGCGTGCGGGGCTCACGGTGATCGGTGGCGAGGGCGCCCTGGTGCTCGGGGGCCTGGCCTGTGCGGCGCTGCCGCTGGCTGTTGCCCTGCCGTCGGGGTCGCTGGGCACCGCCGCGGTGCTGGTGGCCGCGGCGCTGGCCGGCGCGGCCTGGATTGCGCTGGCGGGCTGGCTGCGCCAGTGGCGGGGCGTGAACGAGACCATCTCCAGCCTGCTGCTGGGCTACATCGCCATTGCGCTGTTCAAGCACACCGTCGAGGGGCCGCTGCGCGATCCGGCCAGCCTGAACAAGCCGGGCACGCTGCCGCTGGACGAGGGCCTGCGCATCGGCACCCTGGCGGGCTGGGATATCCACTGGGGTCTCGTCTTCGGCATCGTCGCCTGTGTGCTCGCAGCCTTCTGGCTGTCCGCCACCACCCACGGCTTCGCCACCCGCGTGGTGGGCGGCAACCTGCGGGCGGCGCGGCTGGTGGGCCTGCCGGCCACCCGCCTGGTGCTGGTGGCCTGTGCGCTGGGCGGCGCCGCCGCGGGCCTGGCCGGTGGCATCGAGGTGGCCGCGGTCCACCACACGGCCAACGCGTCGCTCATCGTGGGCCTGGGCTACACCGGCATCCTGGTGAGCTTCGTGGCGCGCCACCAGCCGCTGGCCATCGTGCCGGTGGCCATCCTCTTCGGCGGCTTCCTCGCCGCAGGCAGCCTGCTGCAGCGGCGCATGGGCCTGCCCGACGCGTCGGTGCAGGTGCTGATGGGCTTCTGCTTCGTGCTCATCCTGGCCAGCGAGGCCCTGCGAGGCCGGCTGGGCAGCCTGTTGTGGCCGCGGCGAGCGCCGGTGGGCGAGGGCACAGCGTCGCCGGGCCCGTCGGGTGCCGCGCCGAACGCCACTGGGGTGCAGGCATGAGCGGCATCGCCTTCCTCGACGTGCTGCTGGCCGTGCTCGGCGGGGCCATCCGCGTGGGCACGCCCTTTCTCTTCGTCAGCCTGGGCGAATGCCTGACCGAGAAATCGGGCCGCATCAACCTCGGCCTGGAAGGCGTGCTGGTGTTCTCGGCCATGGCGGGCTTCGCCGGCTCCTACCTCAGCGGCCAGTGGTGGGTGGGCGTGCTGGCGGCCGGCGTCAGCGGAGCGCTCGTGGCCCTGCTGCACGGCCTGGTGAGCAGCCTGCCTCGGGTGGACGACATCGCCGCGGGCATCGCCATCATGCTGCTGGGCGGCGGCCTGGCCTTCTACCTGGGCAAGCCGCTGATCCAGCCGCAGGCCGAACAGATTCCGGCGCTGCCCCTGGGCACCTGGCTGGGCGCGGACCCTGCCGGCGCGGTGGCCGCCGCGCTCAGCATCAATGCGCTGTTCCCCCTGGGCGTGGTCATCGCCGTGCTCATGGCCTGGGCCTTCACCCACACCGGCTGGGGCCTGAAGGTGCGGATGGTGGGCGACTCGGCCGATGCCGCGCGGGCGCTGGGCAGTTCGGTCAACGGCGTGCGGGTGGCGGCCACCACCGCGGGCGGCTTCATCGCCGGCCTGGGCGGTGCGTCGCTGTCGCTGCACTTCCCGGGCAGCTGGAACGAGGCCCTGTCCAGCGGCCAGGGGCTGATCGCGGTGGCGCTGGTCATCTTCGCGCGCTGGCATCCGGTGCGCTGCCTGTGGGCGGCGCTGCTCTTCGGTGGCGCCGGTGCGCTTGGCCCGGCGCTGCAATCGGTGGGCGTCAGCGGCTACTACTACCTCTTCAATGCCGTGCCCTATGCGCTGACCCTGGCCATCCTGGTGTGGACCTGCTCGCCGCGCCGCAGCCTGCAGGGCGCGCCCCAGGCGCTGGGCGTGGCGCGCTGAAGCGCCTCCTGGAAGACCCTCACTTGAACCTCGACCGGACAGCACGGAGCGCATTCCCATGAGCGGACTCGGCGGATTGAACAAGTCGCCCCAGGGCGTGGTGGTGGGCCTGGTGCAGCTGCAGCTGCCCGTGGTGGAAACACCGGGGCAACTGCAGGCCCAGGCACAGCGCATCGCGTGGATGGTGGGCAAGGCGCGGCGCAACCTCGCCACCATGGACCTGGTGGTGTTCCCCGAATATTCGCTGCAGGGCCTGTCGATGAGCACCGCGCCCGAGCTGATGGTGTCGCTGGACGGCCCCGAGGTGGCGCTGTGGCGTGCGGCCTGCATCGAACACCGCATCTGGGGCTGCTTCTCGCTGATGGAGCACAACCCCGGCGGCAACCCCTACAACACCGGCATCGTCATCGACGACACCGGCGCGTTGCGCCTCTACTACCGCAAGCTGCACCCCTGGGTGCCGGTGGAAGCCTGGGAGCCCGGCAACATGGGCGTGCCGGTGTGCGACGGCCCCAACGGCAGCCGGCTTGCGCTCATCATCTGCCACGACGGCATGTTCCCGGAGATGGCCCGCGAGGCGGCCTACAAGGGCGCGGAGATCATCCTGCGCACCGCCGGCTACACCGCGCCCATCCGCCACGCCTGGAAGATCACCAACCAGGCCAACGCCTTCCAGAACCTGGCGCAGACGGCCAGCGTGTGCCTGTGCGGCAGCGACGGCAGCTTCGACTCCATGGGCGAGGCCATGTTCTGCGACTTCGACGGCACCGTGATGGTGGAGGGCGGCAACCGCCCGGACGAGATCGTCACCGCCGAGCTGCGACCGGACCTCGTGCGCGAGGCCCGCGCGCTGTGGGGGGTGGAGAACAACCCCTACCAGCTCTTCCATCGAGGCTACGTGGCCGTCAAGGGCGGCGCGCAGGACTGCCCCTACACCTTCATGCACGACCTGGTCGCCGGCCGCTACCGGCTGCCCTGGGACGCGTCCATCGCGGTGCGCGACGGCAGCGGCTGCGGCTTCGCCCCGCCCGAGCGCCGCTACCGGGGTTCCGAGCCCAACCCGCTCGAAGGTACCGGTGCAGCGCCGGCCGCCTCGCAGCGCCCTGAAGGACGCTGACATGCGTGCCGTCGACGCCCACCCCTATGCCTGGCCCTTCGATGGCCAGTCCTCGCCCGCGGACACGGCGCTGGTCGTCATCGACATGCAGACCGACTTCTGCGGCGTGGGCGGCTATGTGGACGCGATGGGCTACGACCTGTCGCTCACCCGCGCGCCGATTGCGCCCATCGGCCGGCTGCTCGAGGCCATGCGGGCGGCCGGCTACACCATCGTCCACACGCGGGAGGGGCACCGCCCCGACCTCTCGGACCTGCCGGCCAACAAGCGCTGGCGCTCGCAGCGCATCGGCGCGGGCATCGGCGACCCCGGCCCCTGCGGTCGCATCCTCGTCCGGGGCGAACCGGGCTGGGAAATCATTCCCGAGCTCGCGCCGCTGCCGGGCGAGATCGTCATCGACAAGCCGGGCAAGGGCAGCTTCTGCGCCACCGACCTCGAGCTCGTCCTGCGCACCCGCGGCATCCGCAACCTGGTGCTCACCGGCATCACCACCGACGTGTGCGTGCACACCACGATGCGCGAAGCCAACGACCGTGGCTTCGAGTGCCTGATCGTCTCCGACGCCACCGGCGCCACCGACCGCGGCAACCATGAGGCCGCGCTGAAGATGGTCACGATGCAAGGCGGCGTATTCGGTGCGGTGGCCCATTCGGCTGCCGTCCTGGCCGCCGTGCTGGCCGCAGTGGGGTCCAGGCCCGACCGCCCGGGCGCCGACGGGCCGGCCCGATGAGCGCCATCGCGCTGGAGACCTATGCGCTGACCAAGCGCTTCGGCGCCTTCACCGCGCTGGACGGTGTGTCGCTGAAGGTGCGTCCGGGCACGGTGCATGCGCTGCTGGGCGAGAACGGGGCGGGCAAGAGCACGCTGGTGAAGTGCGTGGTCGGCTACCACCGGCCCGACGCCGGTGCGGTGCTGGTGGACGGGCGTGAGCAGGACATCCATGCGCCCACCGTGGCCCGCGAACTGGGCATCGGCATGGTCTACCAGCACTTCACCGTGGTGCCGGGCATGACCGTCGCCGAGAACCTGCTGATCGCCCGAGGACGCCTGCCGCTGGTCATCGACTGGAAGGCGGTGCGCTCGGAGCTGCGCGCCTTCATGGCCGAGGCGCCCTTCGAGCTGCCGCTGGAGGCCACGCCGGCGTCGCTCTCGGCGGGCGAGAAGCAGAAGCTGGAGATCCTCAAGCAGCTCTTCCTGCGACCCAGGCTCTTGATCCTGGACGAGCCGACGTCGGTGCTGACCCCGCAGGAGGCCGACGAGGTGCTGGGGGCGCTGCGCCGGCGGGCGCACTCAGGCGACTGCAGCGTGGTGATGATCACCCACAAGTTCCGCGAGGTGACGGCCTTCGCCGACGACGTGACGGTGCTGCGGCGAGGCCGCTCGGTGGCCTCCCACCCGGTGGCGGACACCCACCCGGCCGAACTCGCGGCGAGCATGGTCGGCCACGCCGGGCAGGGCAGCGAGGCGCCGGCTTCGCCCGCCGGTGAGCCCGTCGACAAGGCTGCCGTGCGGCCGCCCGCGGGCCCGCAGCGCCTGCGGGTGCAGGGCCTCACCGTGCGGGGCGACCGGGGCGAGACGGCGGTCGATGCGCTGACGCTGCAGGTGCGCGCGGGGGAGATCGTGGGCATCGCCGGCGTGTCGGGCAACGGCCAGCGCGAACTGATGGAGGCCCTGTCGGGCCAGCGCCGCCGCGAGGCCGGAAGCGTGCAGATCGACGGCCAGCCCTATGCCGCCACGCGGCGCGAGAACCGGCGCCTGGGCGTGCGGGGCCTGCCCGAGGAGCCGCTGCGCAATGCCTGTGTCGCCGCCATGAGCGTGGCCGACAACATCGGCCTGCGCAGCTTCGACGAGGCGCCGCATGCGCGCGCCGGCATCCGGGTTCCCGGCGCGCTGGCCGCGCGGGCCCGGGCCCTCATCGAGGCTTTCCGCGTGCGCACCCAGGGCGAGGACGCGCCCATCGCTTCGCTGTCCGGCGGCAACGTGCAGCGCGCGGTGCTGGCCCGCGAGCTGTCCGACGGAGCCCGGGTGCTGCTGGTGAGCAACCCGGTGTTCGGTCTTGATTTCACCGCCGTCGCGGAGGTCCACCAGCGGCTGCTGGCCGCCCGCAACGCGGGCGCCGCGGTGCTGATGGTCAGCGAGGACCTGGACGAGCTGATGCAGCTGGCCGACCGGCTGCTGGTGATGAGCGGCGGGCACATCGTGCACGCCACCGACACCGCCGGCGCCGACCGCCTGGAGATCGGGCGCCACATGGGCGGCGGCCACGGCGCCGCCGCGGAGCCAAGGTCATGAACCCCATTCCCATTCCCGTTCCTGCCCGCCCCTTCGCCTTCGAGCTGCAGCCGGGCGCCGTCGCGCTGGTGGTCATCGACATGCAGCGCGACTTCATCGAGCCGGGCGGTTTCGGTGCGTCGCTGGGCAACGACGTCTCGCTGCTCGAGGCGGCCATCGCGCCGGTGCAGCGGCTGCTGGCGCTGTGGCGCGCGCGCGGCTGGCCGGTGGTGCACACGCGCGAATCCCACGCACCGGACCTGTCCGACTGCCCGCCGGCCAAGCGGCTGCGGGGCACGCCCGCGCTGCGCATCGGTGACGCCGGGCCCATGGGCCGCCTGCTGGTTCGAGGCGAGCCCGGCTGCGACATCCTGCCCGCCGTGGCGCCCTGGCCGGGCGAGCTGGTGATCGACAAGCCGGGCAAGGGGGCCTTCCACGCCACCGCGCTGGGCGAGGAGCTCTTCGCCCGCGGCGTGACGCAACTGGTCGTGGCCGGGGTGACCACCGAGGTGTGCGTGCAGACGACGATGCGCGAGGCCAACGACCGCGGCTTCGATGCGCTGCTGGTGGAAGAGGCCACTGCCAGCTACTTCCCGGCCTTCAAGGCCGCGAGCATCGAGATGATCGTGGCGCAGGGCGGCATCGTCGGCTGGGCCGCTCGGCTGGACGACCTGCAAGCCGCGCTGGCCTCGTCGGTCGGGCCTTCGGGGCAGGAGGGATGAGCATGCTGCGCATCGTCTTCACCCGGCTGCTCGTCGCGCTGCCCAACCTGCTGGGCGTGGTGGTCATCACCTTCTTGCTCACCCGCGCCATTCCGGGCGATCCGGCGGCGTATTTCGCCGGCGGCTCGGCCACCCAGGAGGCGGTCGAGCAGGTGCGGCGCCAGCTCGGCCTGGACCGCCCGCTGCCCGAGCAGTTCCTGCACTACATCGGCCAGCTCGCGCGGGGCGACCTCGGCCTGTCGCTCACCACCGGCCAGCCCGTGCTGCAGGAGCTGGTCGCGCGGCTGCCGGCATCGCTGGAGGTGGTGCTGCTGGCGCTGGTGCTGTCCTGCGCGCTGGCCATTCCGATGGGCGTGATGGCCGCGGTGCGGCCGGGCTCGTGGTTCGACCAGTGCTCGCGCCTGGTGATCACCGCCGGGGTGTCGCTGCCCACCTTCTTCACCGGCCTCCTGCTGGCCTATGTCTTCTACTTCCTCCTGGGTTGGGCACCGTCACCCCTGGGCCGGCTGGACCCGGTGTTCTCGCCGCCGCCCACCGTGACCGGCCTGTACCTGGTGGACGCCGCGCTGGCGCGCGATGCCGCACTGTGGTGGGCCAGTGCGCGCCAGCTGATGCTGCCGGTCCTCACCATGGCCATCTTCGTGATGGCGCCCATCGCGCGCATGACGCGGGCCTCGATGATCGCGGTGCTCTCGGCCGATTTCATCCGCACCGCGCGCGCCAGCGGCCTGTCCCCGGCCACGGTGCTGGTGCGCTATGGGCTGCGCAACGCGCTGCTGCCGGTGGTGACCACGCTGGGCATGGTCTTCGGTTTCATGATCGGCTCGTCGGTGGTCATCGAGAAGGTGTTCGGCTGGCCCGGCGTGGGCAGCTACGCCATCGACGCCCTCACCGCCAGCGACTACGCGCCGGTGCAGGGCTTCGTGCTGGCCATGGGCGTGCTGTTCGTGCTGCTCAACCTGCTGGTGGACATCGCCTACGGACTGATCGACCCGCGGGTCGCGGTCGAATCCTGAACGACCGAGGAAGCCGCTTCCATGAGCCTGCGTGCCCACGTCCGCCATGTGCTGTCCGAGAACCCGGTCACCGCGGTGGCGGCGGCCTTGTTCGCCGTCTTCCTGCTGATGGCGCTGGCCGGCCCTTGGATCGTTCCTCACGACCCGATGCAAAGCGGCGTCGGCCCGGCGCTGCAGGCCCCGAGTGCCGCCCACTGGTTCGGCACCGACGCGCTCGGGCGCGACATCCTGTCGCGGGTGGTCGTGGCTACGCGGCTGGACCTGGGCATCGCCTTCAGCGCCGTGCTGCTGTCCTTCGTGGTGGGCATGCCGCTGGGCCTGGCGGCGGGCTTCCTGGGCGGCTGGTGGGACCGGCTCATCAGCCGGGGCGCCGACACGCTGATGGCCTTCCCGCTCTTCGTGCTGGCCATGGGCATCGTGGCGGCGCTCGGAAACACGGTGGGCAACATCATCCTCGCCACCGCCATCATCAACCTGCCGTTCTACATCCGCGTGGCGCGCGCCGAGGCCAATGTGCGCCGCTCGGCCGGCTGGGTGGAGGCCGCCCGGCTGTCGGGCAACGGTGACGCCCGCATCCTGGCCCTGCACCTGTTTCCCAACGCGCTGCCCCCGGCGATGGTGCAGGTCAGCCTGAACATGGGCTGGGCCATCCTGAATGCCGCCGGCCTGAGCTTCATCGGCCTGGGCGTGCGTCCGCCCACGCCCGAGTGGGGCATCCTGGTCGCCGAAGGCGCGCAGTTCATCGTCAGCGGCGAATGGTGGGTGAGCTTCTTCCCGGGCCTGGTGCTGATGCTGGCCGTGTTCACCTTCAACCTGCTGGGCGATGCGCTGCGCGACATCGTCGACCCGAGGCGTCGCACATGAACGGTTCCGTCGAATCCACCGCGGTGCAGGGCGGGCTGCCGGCCGCGCTGCGCAGTGCGGTGCCGCTGCTGGCGGTCCGCGATTTCGGGCTGGAGTTCCGCACCCGCAGCGGCACGGTGCGAGCCATCGAGGGCGTGGGCCTGACGATGCGCCGGGGCGAGATCGTCGGCCTGGTCGGCGAGAGCGGCTCGGGCAAGTCGGTGCTGAGCTACGCGCTGCTGGGCATCAGCGACCGCGCCGCCCGGGTGACGGGCGGCGAAGCGCTGTTCGAGGGTCAGGACCTGCTGGCCGCCGACGAGGCCGCGCTGGCCGATCTTCGCGGCCGCGAGATCTCGATGATCTTCCAGAGCCCGCGCACCGCCTTGAACCCAATCCGCCCGGTGGGGCTGCAGATCGAGGATGTGCTGCGCCGCCATGCGGTGGCCCGCGGCCCGGACCTGTCGCGCAGCCTGCGCGAGCGCGCGGTGCAGGCGCTTCGGGAGGTGGCCATCGCCGACCCCGAGCGTCGGGTGTCGGCCTACCCCTTCGAGCTGTCCGGCGGCATGTGCCAGCGCATCATGATCGCGCTGGCGCTGGCCTGCCGGCCCAGCCTTCTGTTCGCCGACGAACCCACCACCGGCCTGGACGTGACCACCCAGGCTGCGGTGATGGACCTGCTCACCGGCCTGGCGCGCGAGCGCCAGATGGCCACGCTGTTCATCACCCACGACCTGGCGCTGGCCGCCGACCACTGCGACCGCATCGTGGTGATGCACGCCGGCCACGCGGTGGAATCCGCACCGACGGCGGCGCTCTTCGCCCAGCCCCGGCACCCCTACACCGCGCGCCTGATCAGCTCCATGCCGGGTGCGGTGAGCACGCTGGCGAGCCTGGCGCCGGTGCCCGGCCAGCTGCCCGACCTGCGCCGCGACGACCTTCCGGCCTGCCGCTTCGCCGAGCGTTGCGAGCGCTCGACCGAGCGCTGCCTTCGGGAACGGCCGGTGCTCGATCCGGCGGCTGTGCATTCGGTGGCCTGCTGGCACCCGCTGCAAGGCCCGACGCCCACCGGAGCCCGCCATGGCTGAGCCGCTGCTGCAGGTCGAACGCCTGTCCAGGCGCTTCGCGGTGGCGGGCCGGCGCGGTGCGATGCTGCACGCGGTGGACGATGTGTCGCTGCAGATCGGTGCAGGTGAAAGCCTGGGCCTTGTGGGCGAGTCGGGCTGCGGCAAGTCCACGCTGGTGCGGCTGATCGCACGGCTGCTCGATGCGAGCGAGGGCCGCATCCTCTTCGAGGGCGAAGACCTGGCCGCCATCGCCGCCCGGCGCTTCGCCCGCGCCCCGCAGAGGAGCGCCATCCAGATGGTCTTCCAGGACCCCACCGACAGCCTGAACCCGCGCTACAGCGCCCGCGACACCATCGCCGAGCCTCTGCACCTGCTCGGTGGGCTGCGCGGCGCGGCGGCACAGGCCCGGGTCGACGAGGTGGCCGCGCAGGTGGGCCTGCCGCCCGAGCTGCTCGGGCGCCTGCCGCACCAGCTGTCCGGTGGGCAGAAGGCCCGGGTGGGCATCGCGCGGGCGCTGGCGCTGCGGCCGCGCCTGCTGATCCTGGACGAACCGACGGCCGCGCTGGATGTGTCGGTGCAGGCGGTGGTGCTGCAGCTGCTCGCCCGGCTGCAGCGCGAGCTGGGCCTGGCCTGCCTCTTCGTGTCGCACGACCTCAACGTCGTGCGCCTGCTGACCGACCGCGTGGCGGTGATGCACCTGGGCCAGGTGGTGGAAGAGGGGCCTTCGCAGGCCGTCTTCGAGAACCCCCATCACCCCTACACCCAGGCTCTGGTCTCGGCCATTCCCGGGCAAGGCCCGCGCATCCGGCTGGAAGGCGAGATCACCAGCCCCATCGACCCGCCGCCGCAGGTGTGCCGCTTCCAGAGCCGCTGCCCCCGGGCAGCCAGCGCCTGCGTGCGCGAGGCGCCACGCCTGCGGCGGGTGGCCGAGGCTCGGCAGGCGGCCTGCCATTTCGCCGGATGATCGGGGCCATGTCGCCCCTGCCACCGCCAGCGCCCCTGCCTGCGTCCCCCGCCATGGCTTACCCGCCTGGCCCGCCCCCGGCCCCCCGCACGCTGGCCGAGCTGGTCTATGCCCGGCTGAAGGCCGAGCTCCACGATTTCGTCCGCCTGCCCGGCGACCGCTTCACCGAAGCGGAGGTGGGGCAGTTGCTGGGGGTGAGCCGCACGCCGGTGCGCGAGGCGCTGTTCCGCCTGCGCAACGAAGGCTTCCTCGACGTGGAATCGAAGGCGGGCTGGTTCGTGCGCAACCTCGACTTCGACCGCCTGGACCAGCTCTACGACCTGCGGGTGACGCTGGAGCTGGCCAGCGTGGCACGGCTGGGGGTGCGGCCCGAGGACGATGCGCCGGCGCTGTCGGCCCTGGCCGCGGTCTGGCTGGTGGGCGCTGCCCAGCGCGAAACCGACGCCCGCCGCGTGGGCGAGCTGGACGAAGCCTTCCATGCCACGCTGGTGGCCGCCACCGGCAACCTGGAGATGGCCCGGGTGCACACCGAGGTGACCGAGCGCATCCGCATCGTGCGGCGACTGGACTTCACCCGTCCGGTGCGCATCGAGGCCACCTACGACGAGCACGCGAAGATCCTGCGGGCGGTGGTGCGCCGCAAGACCGACGAGGCCCAGCGCCTGCTGCGCAGCCACATCGAGCAGAGCAAGGTGGAGGTGCGCAAGATTTCCCTGCACGCCATGCACGAGGCCCGTCAGCGCCGCGGTGAGCGCTGACGGGCCTCGGGGTTTTCCGGACTGAGCTGGGTCCGGGTCCGGCTCCGGCGGCGGCCGGGCGAGGCCCGGCGCCGCGCAGTCCTCACAGCCGTTCGAACACCGCCGCGATGCCCTGGCCGCCGCCGATGCACATGGTCACCAGCGCATAGCGGCCGCCGGTGCGGTGCAGTTCATAGATGGCCTTGGTGGCGATGAAGGCGCCCGAGCAGCCGATGGGGTGACCCAGCGCGATGGCGCCGCCGTTCGGGTTGGTCTTGCTCATGTCGAGCTCCAGCCCGCGGGCCACGGCGATCGCCTGGGCGGCGAAGGCCTCGTTGCTCTCGACGACGTCCATCTGGTCCAGTCGCAGGCCGCCCTTCTTGAGCGCGAGCCGCGAGGCCGGGATCGGGCCCTCGCCCATGATGTCGTTGGGCACGCCGGCCACCGCATAGCTGACCAGGCGGGCCATGGGCTTGTAGCCGGCCTTGCCCGCGGTGTCGGCATCGCCCAGCACGAAGAAGGCGGCGCCGTCGTTGATGCCCGACGCGTTGCCGGCGGTGACGCTGCCGTCCTTCTTGAAGGCCGGCTTCATCTTGCCCAGCGTTTCCACCGTGGTGGCCGGCTTCACGTGTTCGTCGGTGTCGAAGACGACCTCGCCCTTCTTCGTCTGCTTGACGATCGGAACGATCTGGCTCTTGAAGCGGCCTTCGGCGATGGCCGCTGCCGCACGCCGGTGCGATTCGGCGGCCAGCGCGTCCTGCTCCTCGCGGGTGATGTTCCACTTGGTGGCGAGGTTCTCGGCGGTGATGCCCATGTGGCCGACGCCGAAGGGGTCGGTCAGCGTGGCCACCATGGTGTCGATCATCTGGGTGTGGCCCATGCGCGCGCCGTTGCGCATCGCCGGGGACAGATAGCCGCCGCGGCTCATCACTTCCACGCCGCCGCCCACGCCGTAGTCGCAGTCACCGAGCAGGATGTTCTGCGCGGTGGTGACGATGCCCTGCAGGCCGGACGAACACAGCCGGTTCACCGACATGGCCACCGAGTCCATCGGCAGGCCGGCCTGGATGGCGGCCACGCGGGCGACGTAGGGAAAGCGCGCTTCGGTGGGAATGGTGTTGCCCACGGTCACGTAGTTGATGACCGCAGGGTCCACACCCGAACGGGCCACCGCCTCCTTCATCACCGTGCCGGCCAGTTCGGCCGGTTCGATGTCGGCGAGCGAGCCGCCGAAGCCGCCGATGGCCGAACGCACGGCCCCCAGAACCACCACATCACGCTTGCTCATGTCGCCGGTCTCCCGTGGAGTGTGAAGAAACCGCTATGGTGTACCGAAATCGCTGGCAGGGGGCTGACAGCGGTCAACAGCAGGTGCAGGGAAACCCCGGCCGCGGTGCCCGCCGGGCTCAGACGCGGCGGGCCAGCGGGCCGAGGGTGGACTTCTCCAAGGCATCGACCCACTGCTCGAAGCGCGCCGAGCCGCGCAGGCTCGCAGGAATCACGCCCGCGCGCACGGCCGCCGCGTGCTGCAGGCGCAGGGTGTCGAAACCGCCTTGGACGACACGGGCCGCGAAGCCCCAGGCGACCGGTTGCAGCAGGGACAGGGTGGGTGACGCGGGTGGGGGTGCGGGTGGCATGGCCGCTGGGGGGGTGGCCACCGCCGGCGCCGCGGGTGGCGGCAGGCTTGCGATCATGGGCTTCTCCTGTTGGAAGCGACGGGGTCGCCTGTTCGCTGCTCGTGGCAGCCGGGACACCCGCAGTATAGGGTTTACCCGAATTCTTGGTGGCCGTGCGGGTTGCCCCACCCGGGGCGGCGGGCTTTCAAACCCGTCCGGTCGGTGAAATAACGCCTTTTCCGCCGCAATTCGGGGTCAAGCGGCACCCGAGGCGTCACAACAATGCGGTTTTTGTTGCGCCCCGGCACCGACCTCGATTGGCCGGGCTGGCGCTGGCCTGCCGCGGATGCGGCTTCGACCCCACGTCCCCGACGCGTCGACTCCTTGATGACCGACTCTCCTGACCCCGACCGGGCTCGCCGCCCCGGCATCGCCTCAGCCGCCGACCGCCGCTTCGACCGCTGGCTGACGGCGCTGCTCTTCACGCTGGGCGCGGTGCTGAGCGTGGCCACGGCACTGTGGATGCAGCGCTCGGTGCAGTCGCAGGCCGAGTCGCGCTTCAGCCGGGTGGCCGAGCGCATCGAGGCCGAGGTCGTCGAGCGTTTCGAGCAGCCGGTCTCCGGCCTGCGCAGCTTCGAGGGCCTGTTCGCGGCCAGCGTCAGCGTCGAGCACGACGAGTTCCGGGCCTACACCGAGCGCCGCAACCTCGAACGCGAGTTCCCCGGCGTTCGAGCCTTCGGCTACATCGAGCCGGTGCGGGCCGAGGAGCGAGGGGTGGTGCAGCAGCGGCTGCGCGCCTTCACCCACGGCGCGCTGGAGATCCGCCCCATCGGACCCTACGAGGCCGACCCGCTGCAGGTGATGACGCTGGTCGAGCCGGCCGCCCTGCAGCCGGCGCTGCTGGGCATCGACCTCGCCAGCGACCCGACGCGGCGGGCGGCGCTGCAGCGGGCCATCGACACGGGCGAGCCCACGCTGACGCCCCCCCTGCCGATGGCCGGCGACCCGCAGGGCCGCATCGGCATGTCGCTGTTCCTGCCGGTCTACCGCAACGGAGTCGACCCCACGTCCGTCGAGCAGCGCCGCTCCGTCGTGCGCGGCGTGCTGTTCGCGTCGATCGACGTGCCGCGCCTGCTGGCGGGCGCCAGCACCACCGCGGCGGCCGGCATGGTCGATTTCGAGCTCTTCGGCGGCGGCCCGGGCGAGGAGGGACGCCGCATGATGCGCGACGGCAGCCCGGCCCAGGCGGGCGCCTTCGACGAGCGCGCAGGCGCTGTCATCGACGGTTCGATGACCGACCGCCAGCACCGCGTGGAGCGCCGCATCCTGCTGGCCGACCAGCACTTCAGCCTGCTGCTGGCCAGCACCCCGGCCTTCGAGGCGGAAACCCGCACCTTCGTGCCCTGGGGCACCTTGCTGGGCGGCCTGCTGCTCAGCGGCCTGCTGGCGGCCTTGGTGAAGACCATCCGGGCCAGCCAGTGGAAGGCCGAGCGACGCGCGCTGCAGATGACTGCCGAGCTCAACCGCCTGGCGATGGTGGCCCGGCTCACCAGCAACTCGGTGATCATCACCGACGCCCAGGGCTGCATCGAGTGGGTCAACGAAGGCTTCGAGCGCATCAGCGGCTATGCCTTCGGCGAGGTCGAGGGCCGGCTGCTCGTCGACGGCCTTCACGAGCACAGCATCGCGCCGCCGCCCGAGCTCACGCGGGCCTTGAACACCGGCCAGCCCTGGCGCGGCGACTGGGCCAAGCGCTGCCGCGACGGCAGCCGGGTGCACCTGGCCTGCGAGATGCAGCCGTTGCGCCGGCACGGTGGCGGGCTCACCGGGTTCATCCTGGTGGAAACCGACGTGACCGCCGCGAATCAGGCAAGCGCCTCGCTGGCCGCCCAGAGTGAGCGGCTGCAGTTCATTCTCGACGCGACCGATGCAGGCACCTGGGAGCTGGACCTGCGAACCGGCGAGGACGTGATCAACGAGCGATATGCCGCCATGCTCGGCTACACCGCCGCCGAGCTTCAGCCCCGGCTGGTGGCGTCCTTCCTCGACCTTGTGCACCCGCACGACCGGACGGCGGTGGGGCAGGCGCGGCAGGATCACTTCGACGGCCGCTCGCCCTCGTTCACGCTCGAGTACCGGATGCAGCATGCGGACGGCCGCTGGATCTGGATCGACGCGCGCGGCAAGGTGGGCCAGCGCGATGCCCAGGGCCGCCCGCTGCGCTACGCGGGCATCCAGCTGGACATCACCGCGCGCAAGGAGTTCGAGCGCCAGCTGGCCCACGAGCGGCGGCGCCTGAACAACGTCATCGAAGGCACCGACGTCGGCACCTGGGAATGGAACGTGCAGACCGGCCAGTGGCTCTTCGACGAGCGCTGGGCGGCGATGGCCGGCTACGCGCTCGACGAACTGCCCGGCGACGTGCACGGCGCCTGGGCGCGTCTGTGCCACCCCGAGGACATGAGCCGCAGCACCACCTTGCTGCAGCAGCACTTCGATGGCGAGCTCGAACAGTACGAATGCGAGCTGCGCCTGCGCCACAAGGCCGGTCACGAGGTGTGGGTGCTGGCCCGCGGGCGGCTGGTGTCGCGCACGCCCGAGGGCTTGCCGCAGTGGATGGCCGGCACCCACATGGACATCGACCAGCGCAAGCGCGCCGAACGGGCGCTGCAGGCCAGCCGGTCGCTGCTGGACGCCACCGGCCGCATCGCCGGCGTGGGCGGCTGGATGATGCTGCTGGACACCGAGGAGATCACCTGGACGGACGAGACCGCCCGCATCCACGACCTGCCGCCCGGCCACAGCCCCACCTTGTCCGAGGCGCTGGACTTCTACGAGGGCGAGCCGCGAGCGGCCATCCTGGAGCGGGTGCAGAACACCATCGACACCGGCGAGCCCTGGGACCTGGAACTGCCCATGGTCACCGCCACCGGGCGGGCGATCTGGACGCGCAGCATCGGCCATCTGGAGCGGCGCGACGGCAATCCCTATGCGCTGGTGGGCGCCTTCCAGGACATCACCGACCGTCGTGCCATGGAAGACGAGGTCAGGCGCACGCACGAGCTGCTGCGCGGGTCCATCGAATCGCTGGACGACGCCTTCGCCCTTTTCGATGCCGACGACCGGCTGGTGATGTGCAACGCGCCGCACCGGGCGCTCTACCCGCTGGCCGCGGAGGCCATCGTGCCCGGCGCGCGCTTCGAGGACATCATCCGCTTCGGCGCCGAACGCGGCCAGTACGCCGCCGCGCAGGGCCGCCTGGAGGACTGGGTGGCCGAGCGCATGGCCATCCACCGCCAGCCGCACTCGCGCCTGACGCAGGTGCTCGACGACGGCCGCGTGCTGCGCGTGGTGGAGCGCCGCATGCCCAGCGGCCACACCGTGGGCTTCCGGGTGGACGTGACCGAGATGGTTCGCGCCACCGAGGCGGCCGAGCAGGCGTCGTTGGCCAAGAGCCAGTTCCTGGCCAACATGAGCCATGAGATCCGCACGCCGATGAACGCCATCCTCGGCATGCTGGCGCTGCTGCAGCGCACCGCGCTCACCGCGCGCCAGGCCGACTACGCGGCCAAGACCGAAGGGGCTGCGCGTTCGCTGCTGGGCCTGCTCAACGACATCCTCGACTTCTCCAAGGTCGAGGCCGGCAAGATGGCGCTGGACCCCCAGCCCTTCGAGCTGGACACGCTGATGCGCGACCTGTCGGTCATCCTGTCGGCCAATGTGGGGGCCAAGCCGGTGGAGGTGCTGTTCGACATCGACCCGGCCATTCCGCGCCGGCTGGTGGGCGACGCCATGCGGCTGCAGCAGGTGATGATCAACCTGGGCGGCAACGCGGTGAAGTTCACGCCGCAGGGCGAGGTGCTGGTGTCGGTGCGGCAGCGGGCCCGCGGCGAGGGCAGCGCCACGCTCGAGTTCTCGGTGCGCGACAGCGGCATCGGCATCGCGCCGGAAAACCACGCCCGCATCTTCAGCGGCTTCACCCAGGCCGAGGCTTCCACCACCCGCCGCTTCGGCGGCACCGGGCTGGGCGTGGCCATCTGCCAGCGCCTGGTCGGGCTGATGGGCGGCGAGTTGCGGCTGCAAAGCGCGCTGGGCGAGGGCAGCCGCTTCTTCTTCGAGGTGGAGCTGCCCTTGCCGCAGAGCACCGGCGGGGTCGAGGTCGCCGGCAACGCCCCGGCGCTGAGCGCGGCCTCGGCCGACGCCGACGCCGACGCCGACCTGCCCCGGGCGCTGGTGATCGACGACAACGCGATGGCCCGCGAGGTGATGGCCCGGATGATCGAGTCGCTCGGCTGGCAGGCGGTTCTGGCCGACAGCGGCGAGGCGGGCCTGGCGCGGCTGGGCGAGCCGGGCGACGACTTCCAGGCGGTGTTCGTCGACTGGCAGATGCCCGGGCTGGATGGCTGGCAGACCTGCGAGCGCATCCGCGCGCTCGCCCTGGCCGGCCAGGCGCCGGTGCTGGTGATAGTCACCGCGCATGGCCGGGAGATGCTGGCCGCCCGCAGCGAGGCCGAGCAGGCGCTGCTCGACGGCTTCCTCGTCAAGCCGGTCACCGCGTCCATGCTGCGCGAGGCGGTGGCCGAGGCACGCGGCCTGATGGATGGTGCGGGCAGCGCCCGTGCGGTGCAGGGCACGGCCCCCGCGCCGACCGAGCGGCTTCGGGGCCTGCGCTTGCTGGTGGCCGAGGACAACGCCAACAACCAGCAGGTCGCGCGCGAACTGCTCGAAGGCGAGGGCGCGCAGGTGGAGCTGGCCGACAACGGCGCGGTGGCGGTCGAGCGCCTGATGCAGCCCGACGCCCACTTCGACGCGGTGCTGATGGACCTGCAGATGCCGGTGATGGACGGCTTCACCGCCACCACCCGCATCCGCCAGGAAGCCCGCCACGCCCGCCTGCCCATCATCGCCATGACCGCCAACGCGCTGGCCACCGACCGCGAGGCCTGCATGGCCGTGGGCATGAACGAGCATGTGGGCAAGCCCTTCTCGCTGGACGCCTTGGTGGCGGTGCTGCTGCGCCAGACGAACCGGCCGCCGGTGCCGTCTGTTCCCGCCGGTTCGCCCGCCGGTGCACCCGCCCCGTCGACCACCGCGTCGACCACCGCTCGGGCCGGTGCGGGCGCCTCCCGCCCGGTCGGGGCGCCGGGCCCTGCGGCGATGCAGGCCGCAGCGGCCGGCGGCATTGCGCTCGGGCCTGCGGCCGAGCGCATGGGCGGCCGCATGGACGTCTATGCCCGCATGCTGCGCAACTTCGCGCGCGATCTGCCGGGCCTGGCGTCGGCCTTGCAATCGCCCGGGATGGACCTGGACGAGGCGGTCCGCGCCGCCCATTCGATCAAGGGCCTGGCCGCCACGCTGGGCCACGACGGCCTGGCGCAGGCTGCTGCGCTGGCCGAAGGCGACCTGGACGCCGGTGCTGCCCACAACCCGCAGCTGCCCTCGGTGCTGGCCCTGGTGGCGGCCTGTGAACCGGCCTGCCAGGCGATGGCCGCGCTGGCCGAGGCGCTGGTCGAACCCGTGCCGGCCGCCGCCGCTGGGCCCGCCCCGGCGCCCGTCGCAGCGGTCCGCTGGCCTCAGGAGCTCAGCGAGCTCGCCCTGTGCCTGGACGATTCCGACCTGGATGCGATGGCCCGGATCGACCGGCTGCGCTCGCTGGGCGCCCATGCCTGGGGCCCGGCCTGGGACGAACTCGAGGCGGCGGTGCAGGCACTGGATTTCGAGGCCGCACTGTCCCGGTGCCGCCAACTGATGGAGGCCGCGCCATGGCTGAAGACCCCGGCATGATGCGCCGTTCGGGCGATGCGGCGCGCGCTGCCAGCGACCGCCAGGACATGCCACCGGGCACGACGGGCGGCGACACCGCGCCCGATGCAGCCGCCTCGGTGGCGATGGTGCCGCTGTCGTCGCCTTCGCCCCGGCCCAAGGTGCTGGTGGTGGACGACCAGCCCATCAACGTGCAGGCGCTGCACCAGGTGTTCCAGGCCGATCACCAGGTGTTCATGGCCACCAGCGGCGAGCAGGCGCTGGCCGTGGCCGCGCGGCGCCAGCCCGACCTGGTGCTGCTGGACGTGATGATGCCCGGCATGGATGGCTACGAGGTGTGCCGCCGGCTCAAGAGCGACGACGCCACCCGGGACATCCCGGTGATCTTCGTCACCGCCCACCGCGATGACGAGGCCGAGACGCGCGGGCTGGACGCGGGCGCGGTGGACTTCATCAGCAAGCCCATCAACCCGCGCATCGTCCGCGCCCGGGCCCGCACCCACCTCACGCTCAAGCGCCAGTCCGACCTGCTGCGCCAGTGGGTCTACATCGACGGGCTCACCGGCGTGCGCAACCGGCGCTACTTCGACGAGCGGCTGGGCGAGGAATGGGCGCGCTCCATGCGGCAGAAGACGGCCCTGAGCCTGCTGCTCATCGACGTGGACTTCTTCAAGCGCTTCAACGACCGCCACGGCCATGCCGCGGGCGACGCCTGCCTGCGCGAAGTGGCGCGCGCCCTGGGCGAGAGCATGCGCCGCCCGAGCGACCTGCTCGCCCGCTACGGCGGCGAGGAGTTCGCCTGCCTGCTGCCCGAGACCGACGCGGCCGGCGCCGAGGCACTGGCCCGCCAGCTGGGCGAACGGGTGCGCGCCCGGGCGCTTTCGCATGGCGATTCGGAGGTGTCGCCGTGGGTAACGGTGAGCATCGGGGCGTGCACCAAGCCCGGCGACCTGAGCGAGCTCGGCGACCCGGCGCAGGCCGATCCGCTGCATTCGCTCGTCCGGCAGGCGGACGCCTGCCTCTATGCCGCCAAATCGGCTGGACGCGACCGCTCGCTGGCCCAGCCGCTGAAGCTCGATCCCGCAGCGCCGGGCGAGGCCTGAGCCGGGCGCGAAGCTCCGTGCAGCACGCCCGGCACCACGCCCGGCACCACACCCGCACCACACCCGGCAGCGCGCGCCCCCGGAACGGCGGGTCGCCAGTCAGGTGGGTGCCGCCAGCCAGGCCAGGTGGTTGTCCGGCGCCAGCGGCTGCGGCCAGGCCAGCAGGCGAGGCGCCAGGCCCGGATGCCAGCGGGCGAGGCCGCGGCCCGCGGCGATCCACACGCCGCCGAAGGCATCGTCCGGCCGTCCGTCCGGCAGCACCGCGGCCAGCGCGCCCGCTTCCCGCAGGCGGGCGATGACCTGAGGCGGTTCGTCGTCGGGCGCGCTTCGCCAGGCCAGGCCGCCGCTCGCCTGGCTCAGCACGAAGGGGCCGTGGGCCTGGCGGGTCTCGTCGGCGGAGGTTTCCTTGTTCGTTCCCGGGTTCGTCCCCGTGTTCGTCCCCCGGGGCGTCGGGAGCGCGGCGATGTCGCCCGCCACGCCCCCCAGGCCACCGGAGGCTTCGACGGCCTGCAGCCTGCTGCCGTCCCAGCAGGCCAGGCAGGGTGCGGCCTGCCGCAACGCGGGGTCGGCATGTTCGGCCTGCAGCGCCAGGCCGAGGGTCAGCTTCGGTGCCGGGTCGGATTCAGTGGCCGGCGCCGCCTCGAAGGCCATGTGGCGGATGGACAGCTCCGCATCGGGGAGCGTCCATCGCGCCAGCGTCTGTCCGGTGGAGGCGTCCAGCCGGTCCAGGGCGGCCTGGATGGGCATGTCCCGCAGGCGGCGGCCATCGGGGCTGCGCCGGATGCCGCCGTGGGCCACCATCAGCCGGCCGTTCGCATCCAGCAGCAGCTGGTGGGGCTCGATGCCGCCGCTGGGCAGCACGGCCTCCAGCCGGAGGTCCGCCAGCCGGTGCACCGCGATCCAGCCTTGTCCGGTCGCGGCATCGCAGGCGGTGGCGTGCAGCCACTGCCCGCTGGCATCACACACCGCATGCCCGCTGTAGTGCAGTGGCGCGCGGCCCCGGCCCGCGGACGAGAGGCCGCCCCGCGCGACGACGCGGGCCTGCCCGTCCAGCCGCAGCAGCCAGTCGCCGGGCCGGAAGGCCACCACCACGAAGCCACCATCGGCAAGCGGCGTCAGGCCATGGGCACGGCCGGGCAGTTCCTGCGCGGCCGCGATGCGCACCTGGCTTCCCTCGGCCGGCAGCTCCAGGATGCCGGCCTGCTGCACATCGCCCACCGAGGGGCCGCGCCAGGCGGCGGCCAGGCGCAGGGTTCGCTGCCCCTGCCCGTGCTGACGCCCGTCCTCCTGCGCCACGGCCTGCAGCCCCCAGCCCGACAGGCCGGCGGCCAGGGCCAAGGCACGGCTGAGGCAGGCGCGGCGGCCTCCGTGCGGCTGGTCGCCTTCAGAAGAAGGCATAGGTGGCACTGACCTGCAGCGTGCGCGGCTTGCCCGGCACGTAGTGCCCGCGGTAGAGGGTCTCCGCGGTGTGCTCGTTGGTCAGGTTG
Organism: Rubrivivax sp.; assembly: GCA_027487905.1. Lineage (GTDB taxonomy): Bacteria > Pseudomonadota > Gammaproteobacteria > Burkholderiales > Burkholderiaceae_C > JAIYCR01. Next base: position 21,608 of record JAIYCR010000011.1, read on the forward strand.
GTCAGGTTGAACTTGTATTGCAGGTCGCCCCGGCGGTATTCGGCCAGCAGGTCGGCGGTGACGAAGCGCGGCGCCGCCACCGGCGAGTTGCCGGCCAGGCCGGTCGGCCGGTCGCTGCTGCGGGCGTTCAGGCCCGCGCCCACGCGCCAGCGGGCGTCCACCTTGTAGGCCGTCCAGATCGATCCGCTGTGGCGCGGCGTCAGGCCCGGGCGCGAGCCCACCGCTTCGGTGCCGGCCGCTCCGCTGGAGGCGTCCACCCGGGCCACCGGAATCCAGGCATAGGAGCCCCAGACCTCCCAGGCCGAGCCGATGCGCCCGGACAGGTCGAACTCCACGCCGGCCGCATGGCGCTCGCCGGACAGCACGTAGTTGCAGGCGTTCACCGAGTCGGCATCGCGGTTGCGTTCGTTGTACTTGGTGCTGTGGAAGAGCGCCGCCCGGGTGGTCAGCCGCCCGTCGGCGGCGTCGATGCGCGCGCCCAGTTCCAGGTTGCGGCTCGACTCCGGCCCGCTCTGCGCGGTGCCCGCGTCGTACTGGTAGGTGTCGCCCGAGGTGTTGAAGGACGTGCCCCAGGACGCGTGGTACGACTGCGTGGGCGAGGGCTGCCACAGCAGCCCGGCGCGGTGGCTCCACAGCGAGTCGCTGCGCGACACGCGGCTGGCCGGCTGCAGCGCGCAGGGGTTGGTGCTGGGTGCGGGGATGGTGAGGTTGTCGTACCGGCCGTCGAAACGGTCCCAGCGCACGCCGCCCAGCAGCTTCCAGTGCGGCGCCAGTTCGATCAGGTCCTGGGCGTACAGGCCCACGGCCGTGGCCTCGAAACGGCGGTTGGGGGTGAGCAGGCGCAGGCTCTCGTCGACGCTGGCCAGGTCGTCGGGCGTGCCCACGGTCGTGACCGGCTTGGTCAGCGTGGTGCCCGCCGGCAGGCTGGCCGCGAAGTTCTCGAAGCGGTCCTGCGACAGGTCGACGCCGGCCTGCACCGAATGCTTCAGCCCGGCCAGCGTGTGCTGGCCGCTGTAGTCGCTCTGCAGCGCCCGGGTGGCCAGCGTCATCGTCTTGATGTTGGTGCCGCGGGTCAGCACGCTCGCGTCGCTGAAGGTGTCGGCGGTCACCGCGCGGCCGTCGGGCTGGCGGGCGGCCGGGGCGAAGCGGATGGCGCTCGCCCGCTGGTCGCGGTCGGAGTCGGACAGGCGCAGCGTCGTGCGCCATTCGCTGCGGTTCTCGAAGCGGTGCACATGCGAAGCCGTCCACTGGGTGGTGCCGGTGCGGTTGATGTCGCTGGCCATGCCGTAGTAGTTCTGCGGCGGCCGGGGCCACAGGCCACCCGCGCCTTGCGCGCCGGGGGCGATCCAGGGCAGCCCGTAGTGGATGCCGTTGTCGTTGTCCAGTTGGTAGAGCGAGAAGGCGAACTCGTCGCGTTCGCCGATGCCGGTGCGCCAGGCCAGCGCGAGGCCACGCTTGTCGATGGGCACGCCGTCGCCGTCGGCCTTGTTGGCCATGGCGTTCACCCGCAGGGCCGAACTGTTGCCGGTTCGCCAGTTGAGGTCGGCCGTTCCGCGCGCGAAGCCCCCGCTGCCCAGCGTGGCCGACACCTCGTGCTGGGTGACCAGACCGGGCTGCTTGCTCACCTGGTTGACGGCCCCGCCGGTGGAGCCGCGGCCGAAGAGCACCGAGGCCGAGCCGCGCAGCAGCTCCAGCCGGTCCCAGTTGAAGCTGTCGCGCTCGTAGAAGGCCGGGTCGCGCAGGCCGTCCAGGAAGATGTCGCCCGAGGCCTGCAGCGAGAAGCCGCGCAGGCGGATGTCCTCCTCGCTGCCCTCGGGGGCCTGGAAGGCTACGCCGCCGGTCGTGCGCAGCGCGTCCTTCAGCGTGTCCAGCGCGCGGTCGTCCAGCAGCTTCTCGGTGATGACGGTGATGGACTGCGGCACGTCGCGCAGCGCCTGCTCGCCCTTGCCGATGCGGGTGGTGGTGGCACGCACGCTGTCCTTGCCCGACGGCTCGCTGCGGGCGGTGGCCTTCACCGCCGGCAGCGTGGCGGCGTCTTCCGCGGCGGGTGCGGACGGCGCTGCGGTCTGCGCCGTGCCGATGGATGGCCCGATCAGCAGCAGCAGCACGGCAGCGGCCACGGGGGAAGGGGCCGGCCAGCGGGCTCTGGCGGGGTGGGCGTTCGGGTGGGGGCGGGGGCGGGCGAACTTCATGGGGCGCGTGTCGTTGGGGGTGAAACGGGGCGGTGCGCGACGGGCGGGGCTGCCGCGGTGGCCGTGGCGGGCAGACCGACGAAGGCCAGGCGGCTCAGGCCGGCCTGGCCGGCATCGCTCATCACCTCGGCGAGCACCCGGTAGGGCACCTCGGCGTCGGCTTCGATGGCCAGCAGCGGCGCGGGCGTGCGCGCCGCGGCCTGCACCAGGTGGGCGCGCAGCGCGGTTCGGTCGGCGTCCTGGCCCTGCCACTGCAGGGCGCCGTCGCGCTGCACCTTCAGCGTCAGCCGCTCGGGCGGCGTGGGCGGGGCGGCGGCCAGGCGGGGCAGGTCCACCCGCACCGCCGAGGTCACCAGCGGGGCGCTCACCAGCAGCACGACCAGCAGCACCAGCAGCACGTCGATCAGCGGAACCAGGTTGATGTCGGCCACCGGATCGGGGCCGCTTCGGGGGGTGAGGCTGGCAAAGGCCATCGTGGTCTCCGGGCGGGCGGCGGTCAGGCGGCGGCCGTCGCCGTCGCCGTCGCGGTCGCGCCGGCGGTGGGCAGGGCCGGTGCCGGTGACGCAGACGCTGCTGACGCCGTGCGCGCCGGTGCGGGCGGCAGGTCCGTTCGCAGCGGCGCCTGCAGGGCCCGGCCGGTGGTCAGCAGGTTCAGCAGTTCGAAGGCGAAGCCGTCCAGCCGCGCCATCAGCACCCGGTTGCGCCGGCCGAAGGCGTTGTAGGCCACCAGCGCGGGCACCGCGACGGCCAGGCCGATGGCGGTCATCACCAGCGCCTCGCCCACCGGCCCGGCGATGTGCTGCAGCGTCGCGCTGCCCGACACCGTCAGCCCCAGCAGCGCGTGGTAGATGCCCCAGACGGTGCCGAAGAGGCCGACGAAGGGGGCGGTCGAGCCGATGGTGGCCAGCGCGGTCAGGCCACCGTCGGCCTGGGTGGCTTCCTCGTCCAGGGCCTGGCGCAGGCTGCGGGTGATGAAGGCCTCGGCCCCGCCGCCATCGGCCAGGCGCTCGCCCGGGTGCAGCCGGTGATGCCGCTGGGCATCCATCGCCCGGGTGGCCAGGCGGGCGAAGGGGTCGCGGGCCGGCTGGGCCTTCAGCGTGTGGGCCACCGCCTGCAGCGAGCTTGCGTTCCAGAAATCCTGCAGGAAGCGTGCGGCGCTGCGGCGCTCGCTGCGCCCGGACAGCAGGCGTGCGGCGATCAGCACCCAGGAGGCCACCGACAGCGCGAGCAGCAGCACGAGCAGCACCAGGGCGATCGGGTCGGCGCCTTCGAGCAGGCGGCCCAGCCCCATCGAACTGCTGGGCGGGGCGGCGGACACCGCGGCGGAAAGGGCGGTTTCGTTCATGTTCAGTTCTCCAGTTCGAAGACGAAGGGCATCACCACCCAGAAGGCGCGCGGCACGCCGTTCTCGGTGTGGGGCCGGAATCGGGTGGCGGTGGCGGTGGCCAGGGCGGCCTCGTCCAGGCGTGCATGGCCGGTGCTGCGCTCCAGCGCCGCGCGCTGCGGCAGCCCGGCGGCGTCCACCAGCAGGCGCACCAGCGCGCGGCCCTGCTCCTGCGCCCGGCGGGCCGCCGGTGGGTACTGCAGGTCGGGCGGCGTGAGGTAGCTCACCGCCCGGATGGACAGGGTGGGCGCGGGTGTGGCGGCCTCGCCGGAGGGGGTGGCACCGGCAGCCTTGGCGTCCCCCGCGGTCGTGCCCGCTGCGGGCGCTGCCGTGGCGGCGTCGAGGCGGGCCGGGGGGGTGGGTGGGGCCGAGGCGGGCGGCGCCGTGTCTCGGAGGGCCGGTGGGGCGGTCTGCGGGTCGGAACGCGCCGCCAGCGTGGGCGATTCCTCGGAGCGGGCCTGTGTGCTCAGCACAGGCGCGGGGCTGCGCGGCGCGGGGACGGCTGCAGCCCGGGGCGATGGGGAGGGCGAGGGAGAGAGAGAGGGCGAGGGTGGCGTCCAGGCCGGGGCTTGGGGCGTGGCCGCCGGCTGCAGCGGCAGCGGCAGCGCGGCGATCGACACGATTTCCAGCGGAGTCCCGGCTGGCGCCTCGGCCCGGTGCAGGGGCGTCACGGCGCTGCCCAGCACCAGCAGAGCGACCAGCGCCAGATGCGCCGAAGCCGTCAGGGCGGGCAGCACCAGGCGTTGCCGGCCGGTGCGTGCCGGACCGAGGGGCGGCCGGTCGGCGGCGATGGCGTTGGCAGTGGCCAGTTGGGCCAGGGTCGTCATGGGGGCGTTGGGGATGGGTTCGGCGATGAAGCCGTGGGAATCCATCCTAAACGCGAATCAATATCAATTGCAAACAGGAATCATTATCGTTTGGCGTTGTTGCCTCGGCCCCACGGCTGGTCGGGTGGCGTCAGCCGAAGCGACCGTGGAGGAACCAGTCCGCGCCTGCGCCCGGTGCCTCGCCGACCGCCGCTGCAGCGACGGGCGCGGGCCGCCGGTGGCGGTAGATCCACAGCAGGCAGCCGTCGTCGGCCTGGGCGATGAAGTAGTCGCGCTCGACCAGGCCGTCGTCCCACCACCCGGTTTCCAGGCGTTCCGGCCCGCTCAGCAGCTGCAGCGGCCGTGAACCCAGCCCGGGCCC
>JAIYCR010000018.1 GCA_027487905.1 Rubrivivax sp.
CCGCCCCCGCCTTCCCGCCTTCCATTAGGCTTGCCCCCCTACCATTGCCGCCTGTGCCGTCGACGTGCGTCCTCACGCCTTACCCCCTGCCGATCGTGGTGCCCCGCCTGGTGCGAGGCCGTCCGGTGTGGCCCGGCCACAGCGGTTGCAGTTGCGGTTGCGGTTGCGGCCACCTCACCGTCCAGGCGTGCGCCCATGAACGCGTCGTTGATGGGGTCGCTGATGGGGGTCTACGCAGGCGTGGCCGCCGGCTTCGTGCTCGGCCGGCTCGGCTGGCTGGACGCGATGTGGCGACGCGCCGGCCTGGCGCGGCTCGGCGCTGCGGCGGGCCATCCCGTGCGGCTGCTGGCCGCGCTGGCCTTCCTCGTCTTCGTGCCGGCCCTGCTGTTCCGGACCACCGCGCGGCTGGACCCGACCGGCTTGCCCTGGGCCACGATGGCCGCCTATTTCCTTCCGGCTTCGCTGTTGCTGCTCACGGTCCACGCCTATTTCTCGCGCCGTCGCGCGCTGCCGCCCGGGGCTCAGGCGCAGGCGGAAAGCCGCGCACCGCAGGAGCCCGCCGTGCGGGCCATCACCGCGACCTTCGGCAACACCGCGCAGCTGGGCATCCCGGTGTCCACCGCGCTCTTCGGCGAGACCGGGCTGGCCTTGCATCTGGCGGTCATCGCGCTGCATGCACTCACGCTGATGACGCTGGCCACCGTGCTCGCCGAGGTGGCCGCCGCCCGCCAGGGCCCCGACGGGGGCCGGCGCACCGGGCGCGCGCAGCGCCTGGCGGCCATCGCCGGCGTCACCGCCCGTCGCTCGATCCTTCACCCGGTGGTGCTGCCGGTGCTGGCCGGGCTGGCCTGGAACCTGGCCGGCTGGCCCCTGCCGGCCGCCGTGGATGGTCTGCTCGCAGGCCTCGCCCTCATCGCGGTGCCGCTGTGCCTGGCCTTGATCGGGCTGTCGCTGGCCGAGGCACGGGGGCTGTCGGTGCTGAGGGAGTCCATCGGCCTGGTGGCCTTCAAGCTGCTGGCCATGCCGGCGGTGATCGCCGCCGTGGCCCATGGCTTCTTCGGACTGGAGGGGCTGCCGCTGGGGGTGCTGGTGATGTGTGCGGCCCTGCCGGCAGGGGCCAACGCGCTGCTCTTCGCCCAGCGCTACCGCGTGCTGGAGGCCCAGACCGCGGCCGCGGTGGCCGGCTCCACGCTGCTGTTCGCGTTGACGGCGCCGCTGTGGGTGATGGCGCTGGCGTGGATGCGCTGACCGCACCGGCCCGCACCGTTTGTGCGGTATCCGACACGGCAGCAGGCCCTGACCGACGTCGATGTGAAAATCCGCTCACGGGTGGACGCGCGGCGGCTTCAAACTCGCCGCTGGCGCTTCGCAGCAGATGGACGACCGCCCCAGGCGTCCTGCCGGCCCGACCGGACATCGCCGATCCCGGGTCCGGCGAGGCGCCACCCGGCAAAGGGCACCCAGCCTCGCGTCGACCATCGCCCACCCATCCTCGAACCCTGACCTCCGCATGGCGCTCCTGGACATTCCCCGCTACATGAGCACCCTGGGCCAGGCTGCCCGGGTCGCGTCTCGCCGGCTCGCCGCGTCCAGCACCGCACAGCGCAACGCGACGCTGCACGCGCTGGCCGCGCTGCTGCGCGAGGATGCCGGCGCGCTCGCCCAGGCCAACGCACTCGACCTGGACGCCGCCCGCGCCGCCGGGCTCGCCGGCCCGATGCTTGACCGCCTCAAGCTCACCCCCGCGGCGCTGCAGACGGTGGCCACCGGCTGCGAGCAGCTTGCCGACATGCCCGACCCGGTGGGCGAGATCCTCGAGCTGCGGCGCCGCCCGAGCGGCATCGCCGTGGGCCGCATGCGCGTGCCGCTCGGCGTGTTCGGCATGGTCTACGAAAGCAGGCCGAACGTGACCATCGAGGCGGCGTCGCTGGCCATCAAGAGCGGCAACGCCTGCATCCTGCGCGGCGGCTCCGAAGCCATCCACAGCAACCTCGCGCTGTGGCGGCGGGTGCAGGCCGCCCTGGAAGCCGCGGGGCTGCCCATCGAGTCGGTGCAGCTCGTCGAGACCACCGACCGGGCTGCCGTCGGGCAGCTGATCGCCATGCCCGATTGGGTGGATGTGATCATCCCGCGCGGCGGCAAGGGCCTGATCGAGCGCATCACCGCCGAGGCCCGCGTCCCGGTCATCAAGCACCTGGATGGCAACTGCCATGTGTACGTCGACGCCGAGGTCGACCTGGAGCAGGCGCTGCGCGTCACCGACAACGCGAAGACGCAGAAGTACAGCCCCTGCAATGCCGCCGAATCGCTGCTCGTGCACCAGCGGCAGGCCGCCGCCTTCCTGCCGCGCATCGGCACGATCCTTGCCGACAAGGGCGTGGAGATGCGGGCCTGCGAGCGCTCGCTGCCGCTGCTGGCCGCCGTCGCTGGCGCGCGGGTGGTGCCGGCCACCGAAGCCGACTGGTCCGAGGAATACCTGGCGCCCATCCTCAGCATCAAGGTGGTCGAGCACCTGGACGAAGCCATCGAGCACATCAACCGGTACGGCTCCCACCACACCGATGCCATCCTCACCACCCACCACCCCAGCGCGATGCGCTTCGTCCGCGAGGTCGACTCGGCCAGCGTGATGGTCAATGCGAGCACACGCTTCGCGGACGGCTTCGAGTACGGACTCGGGGCGGAGATCGGCATCAGCACCGACAAGTTCCACGCCCGCGGCCCGGTGGGCCTGGAGGGCCTGACCTCCCTGAAGTGGGTGGTGCTCGGTCAGGGCGAAACCCGCACCTGACCGCACCCGATGCCATGTCGACGAGTTTCTGGTGGATCTTCGGCGGCGTGGCGCTGGCCCTGTTCTGGGCCGTGGGTGCCTACAACCGGCTGTCAGGCCTTCGCGATCGGGTGGTGCAGCGCCAGGCCGATGCCGACCGCATGCTCAGGGCCCGCCACCAGGCCGTGCTGGCGTGGGTGGCATCCAGCCTGCAGGGCGGCGCCACCGACGCTGCGCGACCCGGCGCGCCGGACGAAGCGCTGCCCGGCCTTCACCCGACGCTGCCCCCTGCGCCCGACGACGGCACGGTCCAGCGCGTGCGGCATGCATGCGCGCAGGCCGCCGCCGCCGGCGATGCCGTCCGTGCCCGTCCCACCCGCCGCGGCGCGATGGCCAGCCTGAACATGGCCGAGCAGGTGCTCGAGAGCGCCTTGCAGTCCTTCATGCAGGAACCGGCCGCCGCGCACACGCCTGCCGCCCGTCTGGCGCGATCGGCTTGGATGGCCTGCGAGGTCGAACTCACCGTGGCCCGTCAAGTGCTCAACGCCGACATCGGTGCCTACAACGCGGGCGTCCGTCAATTCCCCGCGCGCCTGCTGGCCGCGCTGTTCGGAATGGGTGCCACGGAGGCGCTGCGCGCCGGGGCGGAGCTGTCGCCGCTGATCGCCGCACCCGGGGACGCCCCGACGGCTGCCCCGACCTCAGCTTCGACCGAAGCCGACGCCGGGGCCCGGGCCGGTGCCGCGCCGGCTGCCGCACCGGCACCGGGGGCGTTGGTGCCGTGAGCCGCTTCTCCGCATCCACGGCGCGCGACGCCGCACCGGCGTCCCCGAGGAACGCCCTGTCCGGCCCGGTTGGGGCCGGGCCCTCCACGCCGACACCGGACGATCGCGAGGCTGCGGAAGCCGCGGCCCGCCGGTCGGTCCATCGCCTCTTCCTTGCCACCGCCGCCTGCGCCGTCGTCTGGCTGGTGCTGTGGGCAGCGGCCGGCTCCCAGCTGGCCTTGCGCCTGGTGCCCGCGGCCGGTTTCGCCCCGCTGCTGGGCGCTGCGTTGGGGCTGGCGTTAGCGCTGCTCTGGCTGGTCGTCGGCCACGCCGGCATGGCCCGCGCCTGGGTGCGAAGCGACGGGACGGGGCTCGCAACCTGGGCGGGGGCCCAGGCGCTCAGCACCGGATTCGAACGCTACGCATCGGCCACCGCCGGTCCCTCGCTCGATGCGCAGGAGGCCGCGTGGGTGGACATCGTGCGCGACGCGGCGCAGCAGCTGGGCCTTCCCCGCCCCAAGCTCTTCGTCTGGGCGCACGAGCCCGCGATCAACGCGCTGGTGGCCGGCTGGACGCCTTCGACCTCGGCGCTGGTGGTCACCCGCGGCGTGCTGGACAAGCTGGGCGCGCGCGAGCAGCGGGCGCTGGCCACCCACCAGCTGCTGCGGGTGCAGTCCGGACACGCCCGCTTCCAGCTGGCTGCGACCTCCCTCATCTGGGGCTTCGCCTGGGTGCGCGTCGCCGGCGAGCACCGCCGCCAGCCCGACCCGGCCAGCGGCGAACCGTCCACGCCCTTGCAGCATTTCCTCGGCTCGGTGGCGGCGGCCACGGGCTTGCTGGGGTGGCCCTTCACGCTGACCCTGCAAGGTCGCGCGGCCACCGGCAGCCAGGAGGCGGCCGACACGGCCCTGGCCGAGACGGGCCCGGACCTGCGCATTCCGATGGCCGCCGCGCTGCAGAAGGTCTGGTACGAGGTGGACAACAACACGGACGCGCTGCGCACCGCCCGGTGCACGCTGCTGCGCCCCTTCCTGCTGAGCGGACCGTCCCGGGGCTGGGGACGAACGCATCCTCCGCTCGACTCGCGCGTCGAGCGGCTGAGCGGCCAACCCGGATTGCCGCTGGCCACCACCGTGCTGGCGAACGGGGGCCTGGGTGGGGGGCTGGGTGGCGGGCTGGATGGTGTGCTGGGTGGGGGGACGGACGCGGGGCTGCGCCACGCAGGACCGCAGGACATCACGCCCCTGGAGGTCGGTGGGTTGGATGTCCGCGGCGTGCAGCCCGATTGGCCCGAGCCCGAGGGCGCCAACCCACCCCGGCCGCAGGCCCGGCTCATCGGCCTGGATCCCGCGACCGGCGCGGTGCGCCCATCAAGCCTGCCGCTGCCCCCCGCCAGCACCGACGCCGAGCCGTGGCTGGAGGCTGCCGCCCCCGGCGAGGCCCAGGGCGACCCCTCGATCCATTTCGGCCATGCGAGCGCGGGCGAACCGCTGCCCCTGACCCCACCCCTGACCGCACCGCTTGCCCCCACCCTGCCGGCAGCCGACGCGCTCGCCGCCCCGCCACGCGAACCCGCGCCCGTCCAGGCGCTGGCGGACGCGCCGGTGACCCTCGCGCCCCCGACCCGCGAACCGACCGAAGCGACGGCGCTGCGCGCGGTGGTGTCGCCTGCCCGTTGGGCCGCTGCGCTCGCAGCCGCCGACGGCAGCGCCGGCGCTGACGGACCGACCACGGACGACCTGCGGACGGCCGCGGCTGCGCTCGGTGTGGCACCGGCCAGCGCCTTGCGAGCGACCGTCGCCCTCCCATCCGCCCCGCCCGCACGGGCGACCACAGGGGCGCCGGCGCTGGCCGCCCCGACCGAGGTGGCCGCCCTGCCCGAGCGGGTCTCCGCACCCGCAGCCACCCACCCACCGCCGTCCCCACCCAGCCCCTCACCGACCCCCACGCCCGCCTTTCCCCCAGCCGACGCCCCCCTGAGCAGGACGCTCCCGCCCCGACCGATCGTGCAGCGCTCGGGCGCGGAGGCCGGGCCTGCCCGTTTCCTTCCCCTGCCGCCGACGCCGGACGCGGACAGTCCCGAAGGCCGGGAACTCGCCCGCATCGTCCGCATGGCACTGCCCGCGGCGCTGACGGCGGGGTCTGCATTGCCCTCGGCCAGCCCAGGTGGCCAGGCGCCCGTGGCGGAACGGGCCAACGATCGGGCCAACGATCGGGCCGGTGCGCCCACCTCCCCGCCCGCAGGAGCAGGGGGCGCGAACGCCGGCACCGGCACCGGCCGGCGGCCCCAGCGCTGGCGCCGCGCCACGGTCGAGGCCGCAAGCCGGCGCGCACCGCGCCGTGCCGGCGCCGGGAGTGGCCTGGGCGTTGGCACGGCCGGTACGGACGCCGCAGGCATCCGCCGGCAGGCTGCAGCGGTGAACAGCGGCGCGGTGCCCAGCGGCTTTTCCACGCCGTCGGGCTGGCATTCCGGTTTCGATCCCACGTCGGGCTTCGGTCCGATCGCCGACTTCGACCCCTCGGACAACACACCGCTGCCCGACCTCCCGCCCATCCCGCCGCTGCCGGCCGCCTCAGGCCAGGAGGCTGCGGCCCCATCGACACCGGTAGGGGCTCCGGTCGCCACACCGGCTGCGGCCCCCGCACCCTCCGCGCATCCCGCGTACCACCCGGCCTCCGCGCCCGCACCCGAGCCCGCCACCGCGCTGCCGCGTCGCCTGGAAGAAGACGAGCACACGCCGCTGGTGCGCGCCGCGCTGGGCCTGGAGCCGGCCCGGCGTCTGAAGGCGCGCGCCCTGACGCCAGCGACAACGCCAGCGCCAGCGCCAGCGCCAGCGCCAGCACCGGCACCGGCACCGGCACCGGCACCGGCGGACACCATCCGTTCGGGCCCGGCCGATGGCGGCTTCGCGGCCACCGAGTGGATGGCCCACCCGATCACACCGGCATCGGCTTCCGCCTTGATGCGTTCCGCCGGGTCCGAAGGGTCTGGCGCTCTCGCGATGCCGCCCACAGCGCCCACTGCGCCCATTGCACCCGTTTCACCCATCCCGCCCACTTCGCCCACCAAAACAGGCTCCACCCCCCCGCGCCCGCCCGTGGCCGGCGGGGCATCGGCGGCGAAGCCCGAGCCCCGGCCCAAAGGCCAGGCCGCCTCGCGTGGTCCGGCCGTGCGCTCGGCCATGGACGCGGCGGACGAAGCGCTGGCGCGCGACGCAGCAGCCCGCCTGGGACGCCTGGCCGGCCGGGACGAGCTGCGGGCAGCCATCCTGAGCTTCATGATCGCCACCGACAGTGGGCGTGAATGGGCGGCCTGGCGCACCGAAACCGGCGCCGTCACCGCGCATGGCCGCATCCTCGAGGACCTGGCGGCCCAACCCCGCGCCGCACGGATGCCGTGGTTCGGCGAGTTCGTCCGCCGCGCCGCATCGGACAGCCTGGACGAGCGGCGCGCACTGGTGGAATCGGCCCGGCGGGTGATGACCGCCGCCGGTGTCGTCAAGCCACTGGACCGCCTGCGCTGGCTCACCCTCAGGCACGGCCTGGGCGCTTCCTCACGCAAACCCCTGGCCGCGCCCTCCACGCCGCCGGAAGAACACACGGCCTTTTTCCTGCGTCACCTGAACCCGATCGCCACCTACACCGCCTTCCTCGCGCGGATGATTCCGGTCTATGCCGCGGACGTGGGCATAGACCCGGTGGGCGAGCGCTGGTATCGCGCCGTGCTGCAGCGCTTCGTGGGCGTGAGCCCGGTGCCGCCCTGCCGCGTCCCCGACAGCGACTCGCTGGTGCATGCCCTGCGTTCGCTGCAGGGCGTGTCCTGGCTGAACCGGCCGCCGCTGGTCCGCGCCTGGGTGGGGGAGGCCATCGGACACGCCGTTGGCTCCGGGCTCACCGCCGACGCGGCCGACGCCCTGTTCATGACCTGCCTGCTGCTGGACTCGCCGATGCCGGGCGAGCTGGCCCGCTATTTCCCCAGCGTGGCAGTCGCGCCGGCCCGCCGCTGAAAGACCTGCCTCCGAACAGCCCATCCCTGAACGGCCCGTCTCTGAACGGCCCGTCCCTGAACAGCCCGTCTCTGAAGGGCCAGCCCGGCAAGGGCTGGCCAGCGCTTCACTTCAGGTCCAGCCGTCCGACCAGATCGTGCGCGCCCAGCCCCAGGCATAGTCGCCCTCGGCTTTCCACAGCCCGCGGTCCTGCCCGGAGAGGCCCCCCGCACCCTGCACCGTGACCATCGTCTTCTGGGCCGGGTCGTAGCGGTGCACGCTCGCCACATGCACCGCGTTCGCGTTGTCGATGTAGCTGTAGCAGGTGTTGGCCATCATCAGCGGCTCGGGCGTGCGCCCGTTCATCAGCTCGACGATGGCCGCAGCGGCGGCCTTGCCGTGCTGGTTGGCCATGTGGCCCGACTTGGGCATCAGCGGCGCGGACAGCGTCGCATCCCCGAGCACATGCACGTTCTTCACCGCGGTGGACTCCATCGTCACCCAGTCCACGCCGCACCAGCGGTTGTTCGCGGTGATGAGGCCGGCGTCCCGTGCGATGTTGGCCGCCCGCATCGGCGGAATGAAATTGAGCACCGCACCGCGGACCTCGTCGCCCAGCTCGGTGCGCAGCGCGCCGGCCCGAGCATCCACCTCGGTGACGTTGGCCGAGTTGCGGTATTCGATGATGCCCTTGTAGTCCTCGTTGAAGATCCGCGTGAAAAGCGGCTTCTTGGAGACCATGTCCGGGTTGGCGTCGAGCACCACCAGCTTGCTGCGCGGCTTGCGGGTCTTGATGTAGTGGGCAATCTGGCAGGCGCGCTCGTAGGGCCCCGGCGGGCAGCGGTAGGGCGCCAGCGGAATGCTCATCACCACCACGCCACCGTCGGGCATCTCCTCGAGCTGGCGGCGCAGCGCCACCGTCTGCGGCCCGGCCTTCCAGGCGTGCAGCACCGTTCGCTGCGCCTCGGCCGTCCAGGTGGGCACCTGCTCGAACATGAAGTCCACGCCGGGCGAGACGATCACGCGGTCGAAGGGCAGCGAACTGCCGTTGGCCAGCCGCACCTGCTTGCGCTCCGAGTCGATGGCCGAGGCCATGTCGTGCACCACGCGGATGCCGCGGGCGGCCAGCGCGTCGTAGCGCAGCGTCAGGTCGTCGATGCTGCGGCTGCCGCCGATGACCAGGTTGGACATCGGGCAGGAGACGAAGCGCTGGCTGGGTTCGACCAGCGTCACATCGATGCGCCCCTCCGACCACAGGCGAAGGTACTTGGCGGCGGTGGCGCCGCCGTAGCCGCCGCCGATCACGACCACCCGGCCCAGGGGCGCACCGCCGCTGCCCGGGGTGGCGCAGCCGGCCAGCGCGCTGGCGGCCAGGCCCGCGGCGCCCAGGCGCAGCACGTCGCGGCGCTGCAGGCCGCTGCTCCGGGTGGCCACAGCGGAAGTGGCGTTCACCGCGTCGAAAGCCTTGCGGGGTGCATTCATCGTCGGCGTCCTCATTGGGCTTTCTGGCGGGAGAAGAACTCACCCATGAGCTCGAACTGCTCGTCGGTGTAGCCCTTGGCGATCTGGTGCATCAAGGTGGCGGCGCGCCGGCCATCGCGGAAGTCCTGCATCTGGCGCACCAGATAGGCCCTCGGCAGGCCAGCCAACCCGGGCATCGCGCCGGCGCTTCGGCCGTTGGTGCCGTGGCAATTGGCGCAGTTGGCTGCGAGGTAGGCCGCGGTGCGAAGCTGGCTTTCGGTGAAGGTCTGCGGTGCAGCGCTGCCCTGGGCCTGCGCGCTGCTGGCCATGCCGAGCGTGCCCAGAACGAAGGCGAGGATGGCCACGAGGGCCAGGGGCGAAGATTTCAAGCCGGTCTCCCTGGAAATCGGTGCAAGGCATGCACCGGGCGCGGATTATCGGGGCACGTCGTGCCGTGGCGCCCACCGGCGCGGCCGTACCCCCGCGACAGGCCCGAAGGACGCACTCAGCCCCGCGGGTGGTGCCGCGCATGCAGCGTGCGCAGCCGCTCGCGGGCCACATGGGTGTAGATCTGCGTCGTGGAGATGTCCGCGTGACCCAGCAGCATCTGCACCGCCCGCAGGTCCGCTCCGTGGTTGAGCAGATGGGTGGCGAAGGCATGGCGCAGCGTGTGGGGGGACATCGTCACCTCGATGCCCGCGCGGCGGGCGTGCTTCTTGACGATAAGCCAGAAGCCCTGGCGCGTCATGCCGGCACCGCGCGCGGTGACGAAGAGGTGGTCGCTGGGGCGTTCGCCCAGCAGGGCACCGCGTCCCTGCTGGGCGTAGCGCAGCACCCAGGCGCGGGCTTCCTCGCCGAAGGGCACCAGGCGCTCGCGCGCGCCCTTGCCCGTGATGCGCAGCGCCCCTTCCACCAGGCTCAGGTGGACCGACTTCAAGCCCACCAGTTCGCTCACCCGCAGGCCGCTCGCGTACATCAGCTCGAGCATCGTGCGGTCGCGCAGGCCCAGGGGCGTGGCGACATCGGGCGCGGCCAGCAAGGCCTCCACCTGCGCCTCGGACAGGCTGCGCGGCACCCGCAGCGGCGTGCGCGCGCTGCTCAGGCGCAAGGTCGGGTCGGCCCGGCAACGGCCCTCGCGCAGCGCCCAGCGGAAATAGCGGCGCAGCACGGCCAGCCGCCGGTTGCTGCTGGTGGCCTTGCTGTGGCCGTGGCGCTCGACCGAATAGCCGAGCAGGTCGGCCTCGGTGGTGGCGTCCAGGCTGCGGCCGGCTGCGGCGGCAAGCCACCGGGCGTAGAGCGTGAGGTCGCGCCGATAGGCCGCCAGCGTCAGCCGCGCCAGCCCGTCTTCCAGCCACAGCGCATCCACGAAGGCGTCGATGCCGGCCAGGCTGGCTGCAAGGGCCGCATCCGCATCGGCAGCCGCAACCGATGCCGGCTCGGCCGCACCGGCCTCCCGGGCGGGCATCAATCGCTCAGTCGAGCTTGAGCTTCTGGTCGGCGACGACCTTCTTGTAGACCTCGAACTCGGCCTTGATCTGCGCGGCGAATTCCGCCGGCGTGTTGCCCAGCACCAGCGAGCCGGTGCCCTCGATGCGCTGGCGCACCGCCGGGTCCTGCAGCGTCTGGCGGGTGGCAGCGTTCAGCCGGTCGACCACCTCGCGGGGCAGGCCCTTGGGGCCCCACAGGCCATAGAAGGCCATGCGGTTCACCGGCTCGAGCCTGAGCTCGCCGAAGGTGGGCACGTTGGGCAGCACCTGCAGGCGTTGCGGCGCGGCCACCACGATGGGCACCAGGCGGTTGTCACGGATGAAGGGCAGCGCCGAGGGCAGGTTGTCGAAGATGATCTGCACCTGGCCGGCCACCGTGTCGTTCAGCGCCGGGCCGGCACCGCGGTAGGGGATGTGCGTGACGAACACGCCCGCCAGCCCCTTGAAGAGTTCCATCTGCAGGTGGCCGATGCCGCCGGTGCCCGAACTGGCGTAGCTGTACTTGCCCGGGTTCTTCTTGAGTTCGGCGATGAAGCCGGCGTAGTCGCGGGCCGGAAAGCTCGGGTGCACCGCAATCACGTTGGGCGTGGCCGCGATGTTGATGATGGGCACGAAGTCGTTGATCGGGTCGTAGGGCGTCTTCGGGTTGATGGCCGGGTTGGACGCGGTGGTCGACACCGTGGCCATGCCGATCACGTAGCCGTCCGGCGCCGCCTTGGCCACGTCGTTGGCCCCCACGATGCCGCCGCCGCCGGCCTTGTTCTCCACCACCATGGACTGGCCCAGCGGGGCGGTGATCTTCTCGGCCAGCACGCGGGCGATGATGTCGGTGGTGCCGCCGGCGGCGAAGGGCACGACCAGGCGCACCGGCTTGTTGGGGTAGGCCTGCGCGAAGGCGCTGCCGGAAGCGGTGGCCAGCAGCAGGGCCGAGGCGGCGAGGGCGTGACGACGTTGCATGGGTCTTTGTCTCCTGGGATGGGCAGGTCGGGCGGGCGCAGGCGCGCCACCGTGGGCGAACCCGCCATTGTGGACACGGCCGGGGCCGCTGCGCTCGACGGGCACACTCCCGCCATGGCTGATGCGTGGCTCCTTCTCCCTGACTTTCTCCTGATCGCACTGGGCTTTGCGGTGTGCCGGCTCACCGCGCTGAACCGCCCGGTGTGGGACGCGGCCGAGCGGCTGGTGTACTGGCTGCTCTTTCCGGTGCTGCTGTTCACCTCCATCGTGCGCAGCCCGCTGCAGCCGCTGCAGACACTCAACCTCGCGCTGGTGGGCGTGGCCACGGTGGGGGTGGGCATCGTGGTGTCGCTGTGGCTGGCGCGCTGGCCCGGGGTGGATCGGCTGCGTCACGCCTCCGGGGCACAGACCGCCTTCCGGTTCAACAGCTACATCGGCCTGGCACTGGCCGATCGACTCGCCGGCGCCGAAGGGGTGGCCGCCATCGCCCTGCTCATCGCCTTGTGCGTGCCGCTGTGCAACACCGCCGCCGTCTGGCCACTGGCCCGCCAAGGCGGGCAGAACTACCTCAAGGAACTGGCGCGCAACCCGCTGATCGTCGCCACCATGGCGGGGCTCCTGTGCAACCTCGCCGGGCTCAGGTTGCCGGAGGCAGCCGCCACCGTGATGCAGCGCATCGGTGCCGCCGCGCTGCCGCTGGGCCTGATGGCGGTGGGGGCCGGCCTGCAGTTTGGCGGCCTGAAGGCGGCCTGGCCGCTCGCGGGGGCCTTCATGGCGCTTCGCCACGCGGTGCTGCCGGCCGTGGCCATCGCGCTGGCGATCGCGTTCGCGCTGCCGCCGGTGCAAGCCCTGGTGGTGGTGGCCTTCGCCGCGCTGCCCACCGCGTCCAGCGCCTACGTGCTGGCCGCACGCATGGGCGGGGACGGCCCCTTCGTCGCCGGGCTGGTCACCGTCTCGACCCTGCTGGGCATGGTCAGCGTGCCGCTGGCGCTGGCGGTGTTCGGCCGGCTGTCATCCTGAGCCCGGCGAGCGCCGGGCGCACTGGGTGCGCCGGCTCAGGCGGGCTCGCGATGGCCTGGCGCGGGCGCCTGGGCCAGCGCCCAGTCGATGTGCTCGGTCAGCAGCGCGTCGGCCAGCACCGCCTCGCGCCGGGTTTGCAGCGCGTGGCGCAGGGCAAGCCGATCGGTGGCCGCCAACGGCGCGCGCAGCGCGTTGCCCAGCGCCACCGCGAGGTTGCGCTGCCAGCGCCGGTGCCCGATGCGGCGCAGCGCCGAACCCTGGGTGCGGCGGTCGAACTCCTCGGCTGTCCATTGCCACAGCTCCAGCAGGCGCGGCGAACGAAACGGCTCGCGGACATCGAAGTCGGCCACCACGGCGCGGCGGGCGAACTTGTTCCACGGGCAGGCCAGCTGGCAATCGTCGCAACCGGCGATGCGGTTGCCCATCGCCTCCCGGAAGGCCACGGGAATGGGGCCCTCCAGCTCCAAGGTGAGATAGCTGATGCAGCGCCGCGCGTCCAGCCGCCCCGGTGCGACGATGGCCCCGGTCGGGCAGGCCTGCAAGCACGCGGTGCAGCGGCCACAGTGGTCGTCCACCGCTGCAGTCGGGGGCAGCGGACGGCTCAGGAAAAGTTCGCCGAGAAAGAACATCGAGCCCGCGTCTCGGTCCAGCGCCAGCGTGTGGCGCCCCCGCCAGCCCAGGCCGCTGCGCACGCCCAGCTCCACCTCGAGCACCGGTGCGGAGTCGGTGAAGGCGCGGTAGCCCACCGGACCCCATTGCTCGACGATGCGGTCGGCCAGGCGCTGCAGCCGCTGGCGCAACACCTTGTGATAGTCCCGGCCCCGGGCGTAGAGCGACACCTGGGCGGCCAGCGGGTCGGCCAGAGCGCGCCACTCGGCGTCGATCCAGTCCGGCGGGGTGTCCGCCGGCAGGTAGTCCAGGCGCGCGGTGACCACGCTGACCGTGCCCGGCACCAGGGCGGCGGGCCGCGCGCGGGTCATGCCGTGTCGCTCGAAATAGTGCATCTCGCCGGCGAATCCGGCGGCCATCCAGGCCTGCAACCCGGGTTCCGCCGCCGACAGGTCGATGCTGGCCACGCCGATCTGGGAAAATCCCAACTCGGTCGCCCAGGTTCGCAAGGTCGCCAGTTCGCCCGCGCCCGCCGATGCCTGCGGCGACTGCCCAGGCGCCCCACCGTCCGCGTCCGCCTTCGAAGCCTGGGTCATCCCGGGATTCTAGGAAAGCGTCCCTTGACCGAAGCCCGATCGCCCCTTCCCCCTTCGTTGCCGGCCAGCGCCGCCGCTGCGGACGATGCCACATGCCTGGTCTGGCCCGACGAGGCCGCCTGCGCCCGGGCGGCCGGCCGCCTGGCGCTCGCCTGGGCCGATGCGGCCGACCCGCAGGCGAGCTCCGGCACGCTCACGCTCGAAGGGCCTCTGGGCGCGGGCAAGACCGCCTTCAGCCGCCACCTGTTGCGCGCGCTGGGCGTGCGCGGCGCGGTGCGCAGCCCCACCTATTCGCTGGTCGAGCCGTACTCAGTGGACCTGGCCCGGGGCCCGCTCACCGTCGTGCATTGCGACTTCTACCGTTTCGAGAACCCGGCGGAGTGGGAGGAAGCCGGGCTGCGCGAGCTCTTTGCCTCGGCGCAACTGCGCCTGGTCGAGTGGCCCGCGCGCGCGGAGGGCCGGCTCGGGCCGGTGGACCTGGCGCTGCGCATTGAACCGGACCTGACCGGCGCTGCAGGTCAGCCGGTTTCAGCGGGTTCCCCGCAAGGCACCGATGCGGCCCTGCGCGAGGCGGACGGCGCGCTCACCGAGCCCGACGACCGCCCCCCGCCCCGCTGCGTCCGAGCGCGCGCGATGACGGCCGTCGGAGCGGCCTGGCTGGCGCGCCTGCGCAGCGTGCAGGCGGCCTGCCAGGGCGAGGGGATGCTGACGGGCACGGGAACGGGCATGGACACGGGCACGGGTCCGGACGGGCACGGCACTGCCTCACCCCCCGGGCGTTCGGGTCGGGCGCCATGAACCCGGTCGAGCGGGCGCGCCGCAGGGCGCTGCGACGGCTGGGGGCGCTGGCCTTCGTGCTGCCCCTGGCCGGGCCGGCGGGTGCATCGCAGGTCGTCGCCGCGCGGGTGTGGCCGGCACCTGACTACACCCGGCTGACGCTGGAATCGGACGGGCCGATCCGCTTGCGCCTGCTCAGCGGGCCGGACCCGCTTCGCCTGGTGCTGGAACTGGACGGTCTGCAGGCCAGCCCCCTGCTGGGCGAGCTGGCGGGCAAGGTGCGCCCCGACGACCCCTTCATCGCCCGCATCCGTCTGGACACCCCAGCCAGCCCGGCGCCGCCGCGGCTGCTGGTCGATCTCAAGCAGCGCACGCTGCCGCAGACCTTCAACCTCGCGCCGGTGGCGGCCTATCAGCACCGGGCGGTGATCGACCTCTACCCGCTGGTCGAGCGCGACCCCCTGCTGGCCCTGATCCAGGAAAAACAGGCTGCCGAGCGCCAGGCCCAGGCCTCGGTGCGCGACTCGCTGGGCTCCTTCATCGAGGGGCTGGAGCGAACGGCGCCCGAGCGCCCGGCCGCTGGCGGCTCGGCAGGCTCGCCCCCGGCAAGCGCCGCTGTCGCGGGCGCCGACCCTTCCCAGGCCACGCCGGCACCGTCGCGGGTGTCGCCGGCCCTGCAGCGTCGCATCGACCGGCTGATCATCGTGGCGCTGGACGCTGGTCATGGCGGCGAGGACCCGGGTGCCATCGGCCCCACCGGCCTGCGCGAGAAGGACGTGGTGCTCGACGTGGCGCGGCGCCTGCAGGCGCGCATCAACGCGACGCCGGGCATGCGGGCCTTCATGACACGCGACGCGGACTTCTTCGTCCCGCTGGGCGAGCGGGTCCGCAAGGCGCGACGCGTGCAGGCGGACCTCTTCGTGTCCATCCACGCCGATGCCTTCTATACCCCTCAGGCGCGCGGTGCCTCGGTGTTCGCGCTGGCCGACCGGGGTGCGACCAGCCGGGCGGCCCGCTGGATGGCCGACCGCGAGAACGCCGCGGACAGCGTGGGCGGCGTGGGCATCTCCAGCCCCGATCTCACGCTGGTCCACACGCTGCTGGACATGAGCGTGACCGCGCAGATCAAGGACAGCCTGCAGGTGGGTGGCGAGGTGCTGACGCACATCGGCCGGGTGGGCCGGCTGCACAAGCCCCGAGTGGAACAGGCCGGCTTCGCGGTGCTGCGTGCCCCGGACATCCCCTCCATCCTGGTGGAGACCGCCTTCATCTCCAACCCGGAGGAGGAGCAGCGGCTTCGCGACCCGGCCTACCGGGCCGAGCTGGTACAGGCCATCACCGGGGGAATCACCCGCTATTTCGCACGCAACCCGCCGATCGCCCGGTCGCGGCAGGTCTAGGCCTGGCGCGCAGGGCGCGGCCCGGGGTCGACCCGGTCCTACACTCCCGCGATGCGGTCACTCCTCCCGGAAGCAGGACGGCCAGGTGCCGCTCAAGCGCCTGCGGCCGGCCTGCCCAGACGCCCCATCCGCCCCCTCGACGACGAGCTGGTCAGCCAGATCGCCGCGGGCGAGGTCATCGAACGCCCCGCCTCTGTGGTGCGCGAGCTGGTGGACAACGCGCTGGATGCCGGCGCCAGCGAACTCACCGTCCGCCTGATGGGCGGCGGCGTTCGCCAGATCCAGGTCGAGGACGACGGCCAGGGCATCCCCGCCGACGAACTGCCGCTGGCGCTGCGTCGCCACGCCACGAGCAAGGTGGCGAGCCTGGCCGAGCTCGAACGCGTGGGCTCGCTGGGCTTTCGGGGCGAGGCGCTGGCGGCCATCGCCTCGGTGGCCGAACTGCGCCTTTGCAGCCGCACCGCCGAGGCCGCCCATGCCACGCTGCTGGACGCGCGCAGCGGCGAGATTGCGCCGGCGGCCCGCGGCCGGGGCACCACGGTGGACGTGCGCGAACTCTTCTTCGCCACGCCGGCCCGCCGCAAGTTCCTGAAGACGGAGAACACCGAGTTCGCCCATGCGCTGGACGCGCTGCGCCGGCACGCGCTGGCACGCCCCGACCTTGCCTTCGCGGTGTGGCACGACGGCCGCCTGGTGCAGCAATGGCGCCGCGCCGGTGCAGACCCCGACCGCCGCCTGGGCGAGGTGCTCGGGGATGCCTTTCTGGCCGAGTCGCGCCCGGTGCAGCTTGAGCTGGGCGTGCTGCGGCTGAGCGGCCGCGTGGGCCACCCGCAGTCGGCCACCGCCCGGGCCGACCGTCAGTACCTCTTCGTCAACGGCCGCCACGTTCGCGACCGCCTGGTCCAGCACGCGCTGCGCTCGGCCTACGAGGACGTGCTGCACGGCGCTCGCCAGCCGGCCTACGTCCTGTTCCTCGAAATCGACCCCCAGCGGGTGGACGTCAACGTCCACCCGGCCAAGGCCGAGGTGCGCTTCCGCGACGGCCGCGAGATCCACCAGGCGGTTCGCCGCGCCGTCGAAGCGGCGCTGGCCGAACCGATCGCCGCGGCCCGCGCCTCGGCTGCGGCTGCGGCGGCGGGCGCCGCGTCGCCGGCGCCCGTGGGGTGGTCGCTGACTGCAGCCCAGAGGCCGGGGCCCGCGTCGGCCGTGGAGGTCAACCAGGCACTGAACACCACCGCGCGGCTCTGGGGTGATGGCTGGCCGCGGCAGCCCCAGGCCCAGACGATGGCCGATGCACCGGGCCTGGCGTCCAGCCGGGGGGCCGTGCTTCCATGGGGCGCTGCGCCTGGCCAGCCGGCGGACACCCAGGCGGCGGCTCCCCTCGTCTCGGACGACATCTCCGAGCGCGCCCAGGCGCAGTGGCGCGCCGCGCTGCCCACTGCGGGCGATGCGCCCGTCGAAGGCCAGGGCCACCTCGGCCGCGCGCTCGCGCAGGTGGCCGGCGCCTTCGTGCTGGCCGAGAACGAGCAGGGCCTGGTCATCGTCGACATGCACGCGGCGCACGAGCGCATCGTCTACGAGCGGCTGAAGACCGCGCTGCAGGACCAGGCCACCGCCGCGCAACCACTGCTGATTCCGCTGAGCTTCGCCGCCCAGGCGCCCGAAGTGGCCTGCGCCGAGGCCCATGCGGACACGCTGCGCTCGCTCGGCCTGGAGCTCACGCCGCTCAGTGCGGCGTCCATCGCGGTGCGCTCGGTGCCCGCCTCGCTGGTGGGCTGCGATGCGGTGGAGCTCGCCCGCGCGGTGCTCGCCGATCTGGCCGATGCGCCGGCCAGCGGCGTCGTCGACCAGGCGCGCCATGCGCTGCTGTCCACGATGGCCTGCCACGGCGCGGTGCGGGCCAACCGCCGCCTGACGCTGGCCGAGATGGACGCGCTGCTGCGCGACATGGAACGCACCGAGCGGTCCGACCAGTGCAACCACGGCCGTCCCACCTGGCGCCAGATCAGCCGCCGCGAGCTCGACGCGCTGTTCTGGCGCGGCCGCTGACGCCCCGTTCCTGCACGGCGACGGCGGGACCACCATGAAAAAAGGGCCACCCCTCGCGGCGTGGCCCTGAATCCGGCGCCAGTCGGCGGCCGGTCTTCCCGTTGCCTCGGAAATCAGTTGTGGTAGGCCGTCTCGCCGTGCGAGGTGATGTCCAGCCCCTCGCGCTCGGCGTCCTCGCTCACGCGCAGGCCGATCACGATGTCCACGATCTTGAAGGCGATGAAAGCCACCACCGCCGACAGGATGACGGTGTAGATGACACCCTGCGCCTGGATCCACACCTGGGCACCGATGCCCGGGTGCACGCCGCAGGTGTTCTTGATGTAGTCGCAGGCGCCCAGGCCGCCCAGCGCCGGGGCCGAGAACACGCCGGTCAACAGCGCGCCGACGATGCCGCCCACGCCGTGAATGCCGAACACGTCCAGCGAGTCGTCCGCGCCCAGCATCTTCTTCAGGCCGTTCACGCCCCACAGGCAGACGAAGCCGGAGATGACGCCGATCACCAGCGCGCCACCCACGCCGACGAAGCCGGCCGCCGGCGTCACCGCCACGAGTCCGGCCACCGCGCCGGACGCAGCGCCCAGCATCGATGCCTTGCCCTTCATCAGGGCCTCGCCCGCCGACCACGCCAGCACCGCAGCGGCCGTGGCCACGATGGTGTTGATGAAGGCCAGGGCGGCCACGCCGTTGGCTTCGAGGTTGGAGCCGGCGTTGAAGCCGAACCAGCCCACCCACAGCAGCGACGCACCCACCATGGTCAGGGTGAGGCTGTGCGGCGTCAGCGCCTCGCGGCCGTAGCCGATGCGCTTGCCGATCATGTAGGCGCCCACCAGGCCGGCCACCGCGGCGTTGATGTGCACCACCGTGCCGCCGGCGAAGTCCAGCGCACCCTTGGCCCACAGCGCGCCGGCATTGGCCGTCACGGTGGCCAGCGTCGCCTCGTCGGTGATGGCGTCCGGGCCGTCCCAGTACCAGACCATGTGCGCCACGGGCAGGTAGGAGAAGGTGAACCACAGCACCGCGAACAGCAGCACGGCCGAGAACTTCATCCGCTCGGCGAAGGCGCCGACGATCAGCGCCACGGTGATCGCAGCGAAGGTGCCCTGGAAGGCCACGAACACCAGTTCAGGAATGTAGACCCCCTTGCTGAAGGTCGCGGCGATCGAGTCGGGCGTCACGCCAGACAGGAAGAGCTTGGACAGGCCACCGAAGAAGGGCGTGCCAGCGGTGAAGGCCACCGAGTAGCCGTAGACCACCCACAGCACCGAGATCAGCGCGAAGATGGTGAACACCTGCATCAGCACCGACAGCATGTTCTTGGCCCGCACCAGGCCGCCGTAGAACAGCGCCAGGCCCGGGATGGTCATCAGGATGACGAGCGCCGTGGCGATCATCATGAAGGCGGTGTCGCCCTTGTTGGGCACGGGAGCGGCGGCGGCGGGGGCCGCTGCGGCTTCGGCCGGGGCTGCCGCAGCGGCAACGGCCGACGCGGCCTCGGCCACGGCGGAAGCCGCCGCCGGCGCGGACGCCGCGGCGTCCTGCGCGAGCACGCCCGCGCTGAAGCCCAGGGCGGCGACGCCCAGGGCGAGGATGCTGATCAGTTTTCTCATGTTCGCTTCTCGGTGGTGTTCTTCGGGGCTCGGCGCTCGGCTCAGAGCGCGTCCTTGCCGGTCTCGCCGGTGCGGATGCGCACGACCTGCTCCAGCGGGCTGATGAAGATCTTTCCGTCGCCGATCTTCCCGGTGCGCGCAGCGCCCTCGATGGCCTCGACGACGCGCTCGACGATGGCCTCGTCCACGGCGGCTTCGATCTTCACCTTGGGCAGGAAGTCGACCACGTACTCCGCGCCCCGGTAGAGCTCGGTGTGGCCCTTCTGGCGGCCGAAGCCCTTGACCTCGGTCACGGTCACGCCCTGCACGCCAATGGCGCTCAGGGCCTCTCGCACTTCGTCGAGCTTGAAAGGCTTGACGATGGCAGTCACCATCTTCATGGGTTTCTCCTTGGGAACGGTGGGCGCCGCAGCTCGGACCGGCTCGGCCTGGAGCACGCGCGCCTGCCGAAGCCGCCGCTCGGGGCGGTGACTTCAGCGGACGCTGGGCGCGGGCCTGTCGTGTACATGGTGCGGGCGGTCGGCAGTGAGGAAGCTCGGAAGTTCCTCTGCACCTTCCGTGCCACCGTCGCGCCGTGGCTGCGGTCGGGCCCGGGGGGTCCACCGGCGGTCCACCCACGACCTGGCGGCACCCGCCCGCCCACGGGCCTGCACCATGAGGAGGCATTCCGTGCCTGCAGGGTGGATGCGCACTGAAACGGTGCGTTCTGCCCCACCCCCGCACGCGGAACACCCGCCACCGGGTGCCCTCGCCCGGGCGATGGCGGCGGCCGGATCCGGCTTCCAGAATCGAACCTTCCCCGACCAGCCCCACGCCGCAGCCCTCGGGCGCCCGGCATGCACCACCATGTCACTTGCCGTGATCCACAGTCGTGCGCTGGATGGCCTGGCGGCCGCCGCCGTCACGGTCGAGGTCCACCTCGCCAACGGGCTGCCCAGCTTCACGCTGGTCGGCCTGGCCGACACCGAAGTGAAGGAAGCGCGCGAGCGGGTGCGCTCGGCGCTGCACCACAGCGGGTTCGAATTCCCCTTGAACAAGCGCATCACGGTGAGCCTGGCGCCGGCCGACCTGCCCAAGGAGTCCGGTCGCTTCGACCTGCCCATCGCCATGGGCATCCTCGCCGCAAGCGAACAGGTCGACGCCCGGCGGCTGGAGGGGCATGAGTTCGCCGGTGAACTGTCCCTGGCGGGCGTGCTCAGGCCGGTCCGCGGCGCGCTGGCGATGGCCTGGGCGGTCCGCCAGGGCGCACGCCGGTCGGCCGGGTCCGGCGCCGAGCCCGGCACCGGACCGCAGGCGGCCTCGGAAGGGACGGCCCCGCGCACGCTGGTGCTGCCTGCGGCCAGCGCCCGCGAAGCGGCCCACATCCGGGGCGTTCGCGTGCTGGCGGCAGACGATCTCCTGCAGGTCGCGCTGGCCTTCCAATCGCCCGCCGGCTCGAGCCGACCCGGCACCGCAGCGGCGCTCGGGCCGGGCGCTGCGGCCGGCGCCCTCACCCGCCCGCTCGCACCGCCACCCGAGCCGCGCGCTCCCGCAGCAGCCGGCGAGGAGGGACTCCCACCGCCCACTGCACCCGATCTGGCCGACGTGCGTGGACACGCGCTCGCCAAGCGCGCGCTGGAGATCGCCGCCGCCGGGGGCCACAGCCTGCTGCTGTCGGGACCGCCCGGCACCGGCAAGTCGATGCTCGCGCGCCGCCTGCCTGGCCTGTTGCCGCCGCTGGACGACGACGAGGCGATGGAGACGGCCGCCGTCTCCAGCCTCTCGCGGGACTGGAGCCTCGAGCAATGGGCCCGCCGGCCCTTCCGCTCACCCCACCACAGTGCCTCGGCGGTGGCGCTGGTGGGCGGCGGCAACCCGCCCCGGCCGGGCGAGATCTCGCTGGCGCACCACGGCGTGCTCTTCCTCGACGAGTTGCCCGAGTTCAGCCGCAGCGCCCTTGAATCGCTGCGAGAGCCCCTGGAGACCGGCCGCGTGAGCATCGCGCGGGCATCCCGGCGTGCCGAGTTCCCCGCGCGATTCCAGCTCGTCGCAGCACTCAACCCCTGCCCCTGCGGCCACCGGGGCAACCCGCTGCAGGCCTGTCGCTGCAGCCCCGAGGCCGTGGCCCGCTACCAGGCCCGCATCAGCGGGCCTCTGCTCGAGCGCATCGACCTTCTGGTGGAAGTGCCGATGCAAGCGGCCCGGCAGTTCGCCACAGCACCGGCAGCCGACGATCGACGAGAGGCCAGCGCCACGGTCGCCCGGCGCGTGGCCGCCGCCCGTGCACTGGCGGTGTCGGCCCAGGGCCGCCCCAACGCGGCGCTGGAGGCACACGAGACGCTCGCCCGGGCCGCCCCCACCGCCGCGGCGCAAGCCCTGCTCGACGCGGCGGCATCCCGCCTGGGCTGGTCGGCCCGGAGCCTGCATCGGGTCTGGCGGGTGGCCCGCAGCATCGCCGACCTCGAACAGGCGGCCGCGCCGGGCGGTGGGCTCGCACGCAGGCCGGTGGACGCCCAGCACCTTGCAGAGGCCATCCAGTACCGACGGGGCTGATGGAGCGCGGCCCCGCTCCGGCGCCGAGCCCGCGACACCACGCCGGCCGCCTGCGCCAGCGCCAGCGCCGGTGCGGTGGCCGCGTTCACGGCCAGGGCAGCCGCACCTCGCGCACCGCGGCACCGCTGCCCAGCGCGCCGAAGTCGCCCGAAACCACCGGGGCACCCCAGTTCACGCCGTCCGCGCTCAGATAGAAGCGGAACTGCGCGATGGTGCCGTTGGTCATGCCGTCCTGACGGGGCAGGTAGCGCAAGCCGCCCAGCGCCTGGGCACTGCCCAGATCCACGGTGAAGCTGTGCGGTGGCCGTGGCGTGGTCCCGCTCCATTGCGTGTGCCAGAGGGTGGTGGTCGATGCATCGATGGCGTTGCCCGCCGCGCCCGGCTCGCCCACCACTTCCTGGCTGCTCGCACTGGCGATCCAGCCCGCGCGCGGCAGTGGCGCGCCCGTGGGCCCTAGCAGCTGGAAATCGGCCATCGAAGCCCAGGGACCGCCGTTCACCTCGGTGATCTGCTCCAGGCGGACCCAGCGCGCACTCCGGCCGGCCGACACGGGCGCGGCAGCCACCGTCCAGCCGAAGGCGGCGGTCGTGGCGGATCCGCCGAACCCATCTGCAACCGTCACTTGAACACTGAAGCCTCCCGGGGCGAGCGGCGCGCCGCTGATGACGCCGGTGGTGGGCGACATCACCAGCCCCGGGGGCAGGCCCGTGGCACTGAAGCTCAGGGGCTGGCCGTCCGGGTCGCTCGCCGACAGGGCGAGGCTGGCCGGAACGCCCACCGTGCCGGTCTGTGCGGCGGGGGTGAGCACGGCGGGGGGACGGTTCGCCGGAGGCGGCCCGACGGTGAAGCGGACTTCCTTCAGAGCCGCCGGCGCCCCGAGGGCGGAGAAGTCGCCAGAGGCCACCGGGCTGCCCCAGGCCACGCCG
The DNA here is from genome assembly GCA_027487905.1 of Rubrivivax sp. Taxonomy (GTDB): domain Bacteria; phylum Pseudomonadota; class Gammaproteobacteria; order Burkholderiales; family Burkholderiaceae_C; genus JAIYCR01. Next base: position 22,945 of record JAIYCR010000018.1, read on the forward strand.
TCGTTGCTCAGGTAGAAGCGGAACTGCGCGATGGTCCCGTTGGTCGAGCCGTCCTGGCGGGGCAGGTAACGCAAGCCCCCAAGGGACTGCGGGCTGCCCAGATCGACGACGAAGCTGTGCGGCGGCCGGGGCGTCGCCCCGCTCCATTGGGTGTGCCAGAGGCTAGCCGTCGAACCGTCCACCGCATTGGCCGCAGCGCCCGGTTCTCCCACCAGTTCCTGGCTGCTGGCGCTGGCCACCCACCCCGTGCGCGGCAGAACCGCGCCGGTCGGCGAGAGCAGGCTGAATTCGGCCATCGAGCCCCACGGTCCGCCGTTGACCTCGGTGAGCTGCTCCAGGCGAACGAAGCGGAACCGGCCATCGCCCGTGCCGGTGCCGGGCGGCGCCGGTGCGACGCTTTCCTCGCTCCCGATCTGCCGCAGGTAGTCCGCCAGCCGCGCGAGGTCGGCTGTGGAGAGCGCGGCAATGGCCACCGCGTTGGGAACCGTCGCCGCGGTGTGCGCGCGGATGGCCGCCTCCACCGTGGGCGCCGACCCGTCATGCAGATAGGGGGCGGTCGCCCACAGGTCGCGCAGCGTCGGCGTGTCCAGCCCGGTCAGCGGCTGTCCGAGCCGGCTTCCGCTGGACGCCTTCAGCGTGCCGACATCGGTCAGCACAGGCGGCAGGGACGACCGGGCGAAGGTCGCTCCGGCGTGGCAGGAGGCGCAGTTCAGGTTCTGGAAGAGCGTGCGCCCGGCCTGCGCGGAAGCCGTCAGGCTGCGGTCGGCATTGCGAAGCGGGCTGGGCTCCACACGTTCGAGCGAGGCGACATAGGCGGCCAATGCATCCAGATCGGCACTCACCCCGGCCTTGGCCAGGCCCAGGGGCTGCGCGCGGGTGCCAGTGGCCAGCGCTGCATCGGCCATCAGGCCCGTGCCGCCGGCGAGCGCGCGGATCTGGGCCTCGAAGTCCTGCAGCTCGTCGAAGTTGCCGCTCCAGTGCAAGGCGCCGTGGGCCATGCCGGCGCGACCCTGGAGCGCCGCCGTGTTGCGCAAGCCTTCGCCCAGGGAGCTGAAATCCCAGACCCGGCCGTCGTGGCCGCCGTCGCGGTGACAGCTCGCGCAACTCATGTAGCTGTCGCGCGACAGGCGCGGGTCGAGCGCGTCGTGGAACAGGCGCTTGCCGTTGAGAACCTGCGCGCTGAGCCGCTCGGCGCCGACGGTGGCGACACTGGCCAGCACCGGCAGCACCGGCTCGCCGAAGTTCACCAGTCGGGACAGATCCACCACGCTGACGGTGCGCTCCATGAAGTTGGACACGTACAGCCGCTGACCATTGGGCGACACCGCCAGACCCTGCGGCGCCCGGCCCACCGGGATGCGCAGCAGCTCGCGCCGCCCGACCGGATCGACCACCGCGACCTGCCGGCTGGTTTCCAGCGCCACGAAGAGGTAGGCGCCGCTCGGGTGATGGACGGCCGCGCTGGCCACGCTCGAGTTGTCGTGGTCGACGCGGGCCGCAGCGTCCTCCAGCGGTGGCCCGGCGGGGGTAAGGTCCAGTCGCGAACTCACCGCGCGCACCGTGTTCTGGAAGTCCAGCGCCAGGCCGTCGCGCAGGCTGCCGCGGCGGATGTTGTCCTGCTTGGACGGCACCCACGCCGAGCGACCGTCCGGCGCCAGCGCCACCGCGCCCAGGTAGTTCGGGATGCCACGGCCCTGCACGCTGCTGTCGGGGCGTTCGCTGTGGCGCAGCACCGCGGTGCCCTGCACCGTGAAGCTGGCGGTCAGCACCGAGACGACCTGGCCACCGCGGGTGGGCGAGACATCCACGGTCGCCGTGCCCTCGCCAGGCAGTGGCGGGGTGATGAAGCGCGACACCAGCACCCGCGCACCGTCGGCGGTCACCGACACCTGGCGGGGATGAGGGCCCACCGGCAGGCGAGGCCCGAGGCTGCGATCGGCGTTGATCCGCAGCAGTTCGCCCGGGCCGTCCAGCGCCACGTAGGCCCGGCCATCGGGCGCGAAGGCAATGCCATGGGGCTGGCTGGCTGGCGGCAGGGCCAGGGTCTGGGCCACGCTCAGACCGCCCTGGAAGATGCTGATGGTGGCTGCGTCCCGGTTGACCACCCAGACCCAGCCGTTCGGCGCCAGCGCCAGGCTGGCGGGCCCCGCGCCGGTGGCGATTTCGGCCAGCCGGGTGTTGGTCGCGGCATCGAGCACCGCCACCGTGCCGTTGTCCGGGTTGACGGCCCACACCCGGGCGTTGCCCGTCGCCCGGGGCTCGAAGGCCACCGTGCTCGACATCGAGGCGCGGCCTGCTGCCACGGGCGGGCCCACCGCCTGCGTGAACACGCGGGTGGTCTGGGCACCACTGGAGGCGCGCACCGTGAGGCTCACGGTGTAGAGGCCGGGCGCCGCGTAGGTGCGGCTCGCACTGGCCGAGGCGGTGAAGGCGGTGGTCGGCGAGCCGTCCCCGAAATTCCAGGCATAGACAAGCCCGGTGCCGGTGGCGCTTGCGGTGTAGGTCACCGCCGTCCCGGCAAGGGCGATAGGCGCGGCCACCGGCTGGATCACCGGGGCGCTCGAGGCGGCGATGGTCCACGAGAAGGACGCCGTCGACGCCGTGCCGCCCTGCCCATCGCTGGCGCTGATCACGACGCTGCGCACGCCCGCCGTGGTCGGGGTGCCGGAGATCAGCCCGGTCGCCGGGGCCATGCCCAGCCCGGGCGGCAAGCCGCTGGCCGACCAGCTCAGGGGCTGGCCGTCGGGGTCGCTCCCGGCCGGCTGAAGCGACAGGGGCACGCCAACGGTTCCCGACTGCGAGCCCGGCGTCACCAGCACCGGCGGCCGGTTGACCGGCGCCGCGCCGGCGAAGCGGATCTCCTTGACCGAGGCAGGCACGCCCAGCGTGCTGAAGTCGCCGCTGGCCACCGGTGCACTCCAGTTGATGCCATCGCTGCTCAGGCGCACCGCGAAGCGGGCGAAGCTGCCGTTGGGCATGCCGTCCTGCCGCGGCAGGTAGCGCAAGCCGCCCAGCCCCCGCACGCTGCCCAGGTCGACGGTCAACCAGTGCGGCGGGGCCGCGATCGGCGCCGACCAGCGCGAGTGCCACAGCGTGAGGGGCGAACCGTCCAGCGCATTGGCGGCCAGCCCGTTCTCGCCGATGGACTCCTGGCTGCTGGCGCTGGCGACGAAACCCGCCCGGGGCATCGGCGTGAAGCTGCCGTCCAGCAGTTCGAGCTCGGCCATCGAGGCCCAGGGCTCGCCGTTCACCTCGCTGAGCTGCTCGAGCCGGAGGTAACGGGCACTGAGCCCGCCCCCGCCACTGCCGCTGCCGCTGACCCGCCAGATGAAATCGGTGCTCGTGCGGCCGCTCGCGTTCTGCGCGAACACCGTGACCGAATACGTGCCGCCCGCCGTCGGCACACCGGTGATAGCCCCAGTGGATGCGTTGACCGCCATGCCCGGAGGAAGACCGGTGGCCGAGAAGGACGACGCGAGCGGGCCGGTCGAGCGGATCGTCGCGGTGGCGGCGATGGCCACAGAGCTCGTCAGATCGGCCATCGGGTCGACCAGGGGCACGCTGCCGCCGCCGATGCGCACGGTCCGGGCCAGCGAGGGCACGCCTTCGCCGTTCAGGGCGAAGAGCATGTACTGGCCCGGCACCGCGATGCCGGGGTTGGAAGGGGCGTCCAGCACGTAGCTGTTGCCGCTCGCCGAGCGGATGGTCAGGGGGACTCGCCGCTGATCGTTGGCCACGGTGTGGGTCACCGACGACAGGCGGATCAGGACGAAGCTGGCCGCCGGCGAATCCGTGCTCACGTTCAGCGCCGCGCCGAACTCGGCCTGCGTGGGCGCCGCGGTGATCCGCGGCCGAACCGCCGGCGTGCCGTCGTCGTTGAGCAGGTAGTGGGGGGTCAGCACCTGGGCTCGCGGCTGGTCGGCCGCGCAGCCACACAGGCCGCTGCCGGCAGACAGCACGCGCGCGTCGGGCATCAGGATGGCCACGCCGTGGTAGGTGCGCGGCACGCTCATGGGCGGCAGGGGCGTGAAGGTCTCGGTGCGCGGGTTCCACAGTTCGGGCACGAGGCGGGCACCGTCGTCGTTGAAGGCGTCGGAGCGGTCCTTGCCGCCGATCACCAGCACTTCGCCGGAGGGCAGCACCACGCTGTTGTGGAACACGCGGGTGAAGGCCATGCCGGGAACCCGGCGCACACTCAGTTCGGCGCGTGCGTCGATGACGAAGGCGCTGGCGGTGGCTGGCGATGCGACGTACTCACGGGCGCCACCGGTCACCAGGATGCGACCGGGCTCGAACATTGCGGCCGAGCCCTGCATCGCATCCACGTCATCGGCACGCCGCCCGGCCGGCGTGACCAGCCCGTTGCCGGCGGTGCTGATCCAGTGCAGGTTGGCGCTGGGTCCGGCGTGCAACACCCGGCCGTTGCCAGTGGGGAACAACCACATGTGGTTGTCGCTGCGGTAGGGCCCACCGCTGTCGGCCGTCAGGAAGGGCGCCACCGGAACTCCGGTCAGCCGTCGCCACCCGGCGCCCTCGGTCCAGACTTCACCGTCCTTGCCACCCACCCCGCCGTTCCACGATCCGCCCAGCGTGAGCACGCCGCCATCGCGCAGCAGCGTGTTCGCCTGGTAGGCGCGCGGCAGGTTCATCGGCGTGCCGCCGGCCTGGGTCCAGGCGTCGGTGGCCGGGTTGTACAGGCTCGTCACGCGGCTGGTCGAACCGCCGCTCACCAGCAGGCGACCATCGGGCAGATTGGTGGTGCCGGGGCAGAACAGGGTGTGACCGACCGCCTGGGTCCGCGGCGCCGTGGCCGTTGCTGTGGCCGGATCGAACAAGGCGGTCCAGGTGGGGACGCCGGGCGAGGTCTCGCCCATCGCGCTGAAGCCGAAGCGGTTCTCCGCCGACCACAGCAGGACCCGACCGGCGCCATCTCCAGAGCCATTGGCCACATTGGCGGCGGCCGCCGGCACGAAGCCGAGGTCCACCGGGGCGGACCAGCGAGCCTGGGCGGGCACGGCGAGGGCCAGACGCTGCAGTCGACCGTCACCGGAGGCACCGGCCGCTTCTGAGGGTGCGTCGGCCCCGCCGCCGCAGGCCGCCAGCACCGACAACAGCAACACAGCCGGGGCCCGCAGCACGGCGACCGGCAGGCGCGCGAGCCTGGCCAGGTGTCGAGTCCTCCGGGCGGGCGCCGTTTCGAATGACATCCTGTTGCTCCCTGGGGGCTCGGTGGCCGGACGGCGGACGATCGAAGTCACCGAATCTACGGCCGACGGCACGCTGATTGCCGGGCGGCTCGTTTGTCTGCAGGAGAAACCTCCCCCGAATGGGGGGAGTTACGGTTTGTTGCGATTGACATCGACCGACGTTGCGCGAATGGTCCGCGGCGTCTTGTCGCGACCCGTCGATGCCACCCGCCTCCCACCCCGCTTCGGCCGCTGTTCCCCCCTCGCCGCGCCCCCGGCCCGACGATTCGGGCGGCTTCACGCGCGGGTACAGCGCCCGCCGCGCCTTGGCCGCATCCCTGGCGGTGATGCTCTGCTGGACGATGCCCGGGCCGACGAAGGCTCAGGCCTCAGCGTCGGCATCGGCATCGGCATCGGCATCGGCATCGGCATCGGCCATCCAGGGGCGCCTGCTCTTCGAAGGCGACACGCCGCTGAGCGGACGCATCCGGGGCCATGTCGACGCGCTGCCACCGGCCAGCATCAGGTGCGTGAACTGCCACGTCCGAGCGTCCGAGGCCGCCGCGCTGCGCGCCCGGGCAAACGCCCCCGCCACGACGCAGGGCTTCGGCCCGCCGCTGGACGGGCCCATGCTGGCCGAACCGCGCCCCCGACGCGGCGGTCCGCCCAGCGCCTACGATGCACGGCGCCTGTGCACCGCCCTGCGCGAAGGGCTGGACCCGAACCATGTCCGCATGGCGCGCAACATGCCGATCTACCAGTTGTCGGACCGGGACTGCGACCACCTCTGGGCCTATCTCGCCGGCAGACCGACGCTGCAGGCCAGACCATGATGAACCGCCGCCGCTGGGTCGCAGGCGCCGCGCTGGCTGCGGCAGCCGCGGCACGCAGCCCTGCCCAGGCCCGAATCCCCAGCGCTGAAAGCGCGCAGCTTGCACCGCCCCACGCCGATTTCGGCCCCGTCGTCCCGCCGCGGCCCGCGCCGGCGTTACCGGTTCGCACGTCCACCTCGCAGGACACCGATCTCCCCCGGCTGCTTGAGGGCAGAGCCTGTGCTGTCCAGCTGATGTTCACCGGCTGCAGCGCCACCTGCCCCATCCAGGGAGCGGTCTTCGCCGACACGGCCCGCCGACTGTCCGCGGCCGGGCTGGAGGAGCGCTCGGTTCGCCTGCTGTCCCTGAGCATCGACCCGCTCGGCGACTCACCAGCCGCCCTGCATGCCTGGTTGCGCCAGCATGGGGGGAGCCCTCTGTGGATGGCAGCCGTCCCGCGACGCGCCGACGGTGGTCGGCGAATGCTCGATTTCCTGAGGGCAGGCCGGCCCGGGCCGGACCCTCACACCGGCCAGGTGCATGTCTTCGACCGCCAGGGCCGCTGGGTGTTCAAGAGCGCAGACCTGCCGTCCTCGCGCGAGATCGTCGGCTGGCTCGAGCGGGTGGCATCGCAGCGCTAGCCCCACGTCTCCTTCGCTTGCGCGCCGGCCACCCGGGCGCGCGGGCGCATCTCAGTGCTGGTCCGTCCGCGCCAGCGCCAGCAGCCGCTCGACCTCGGTGCCGTGGCGCTGCAGGTTGCGTCGGTGCCAGCGTCCGATCAGCGTCATCGTTCCGGCCACCACCACGCCGAACACCGTGATGGCCACGAAGGCGTTCAGGCCCACCCGCGTCATGCCCACATAGAACGCGCCCAGGAAGAGGATGCAGGCCTGCTCGTTGAAGTTCTGGACGGCGATCGAACGCCCCGCCCCCATCAGGTTGTGACCCCGGTGCTGCAGCAGCGCGTTCATCGGCACGACGAGATAGCCGCCGATGGCCCCCAGCACGACGAGGAAAGGAGCGGCCACCCAGACGTTGTCGATGAAGACCATCAGGATGACCAGCAGGCCCATGCCGATGCCCAGCGGGATGACGTCGGTGGCGCGGTCCAGCCGGCAGCGCACCGACGCCACCACCGCCCCCACGGCCGTCCCGATGGCCACCACGCCCACCAGCGTGGAGGCCTGCGTGGTGCTGTAGCCCAGCGCCGCGGCCGCCCAGGCCAGCACGATGTAGCGCAGGTTGCCGCTCACGCCCCAGAACAGCGTCGTGGTGGCCAGCGAGATCTGCCCGAGCTTGTCGTGCCACAGCCGCGTGTTGCACTGCCAGAAGTCCGCCACCAGCACGCCCAGGTGGCGCGGCACCGGCTGCAGCGGCGCGTGCGTGTCCGGAATGCGCAGGTTGAAGAAGGCGGCGGTGGCGTAGAAAAGGATGATGAAGGCAATCGCCGCTTCACTGGGACTGTCGATGTGGGTGTCCACCCAGGGCAGGTCCAGGCTGAGCAGCGCCGGCGACAGCAGCGGCCCCACCAGCTGCCCGCCCAGCAGCACCCCGAGGATGATCGAGCCGATGGTCAGCCCCTCGATCCAGCCGTTGGCCTTGACCAGCTGCGAGGCCGGCAGCAGCTCGGTGAGGATGCCGTACTTGGCCGGCGAATAGGCGGCAGCGCCCAGCCCGACCACTGCATAAGCCACCAGCGGGTGGCTGCCGAACAGCATCATCAGGCAGCCGCCCACCTTGATGAGGTTGCTCACGAACATCACCCGGCCCTTGGGCACGGCGTCCGCGAACGCGCCCACCAGCGGGGCGAGGATCACGTAGAACAAGGCGAACATCGGCACCAGGGCCGCACGTTGCCATTCGGGTTGGCCGGTGGTTCGCAGCAACTCGACCGCGGCGACAAACAAGGCGTTGTCGGCCAGCGAGCTGAAGAACTGCGCCGACATGATGGTGTGAAAGCCTTTTTTCATGTCTGGCCGGCGCCACCGTCGGGCGGGGCAGCGCCTGACGGCTCGTCTCCTGTTCGGCCCGGGTTATAGCACGCAGGTACAGCCCAAAATGGCGGCTCTTCCCCGACTTGCCGGCCCGCCATGCCCCGTCCGATCGAAGCGCTCGTCCACACCCAGGCCCTGGCCGGCAACCTGCAGCGGCTGCGCCTCGCAGCGGGCGATGCCCGGGTCTGGGCGGTCGTCAAGGCCGATGCCTACGGCCACGGCATCGAGCGCGTCTACCCGGCCCTGATGGGCGCGGACGGTTTCGCCTTGCTCGACCTGGCCGAGGCCGAGCGGGTGCGCGCGCTGGGCTGGCGCGGCCCGGTGCTGCTGCTCGAAGGCGTGTTCGAACCGCGCGACCTGGAGACCTGCTCGCGCCTGCGGCTGTGGCACACCATCCACCGCGAGGAGCAGATCGACTGGCTGGCCGCCCACAAGACCCGCGATGCGCACACGGTAGTGCTCAAGCTGAACAGCGGCATGAACCGGCTGGGGCTGCAGCCGCGCGCCTTCCGCCAGGCCTGGACGCGGCTCGATGCACTGGCCCAGGTGGAAGCGATCGTGCTGGCCACGCACTTCTCCGACGCCGACGGACCGCGCGGCATCGCCCACCAGATGGAGGTCTTCGCCGAAGCCACCCGCGACCTGCCCGGAGAGCGATCGGTGGCCAACAGCGCCGCTCTTCTGCGCCACGGTCGCGCCGACGGTGGCGCGGCCGAGGCCGCAGCCGGGGCCGACCAGGTGCGCTCGGACTGGGTGCGACCGGGCATCGCCGTCTACGGCTCCTCGCCCGACCACCCGGAGCACACGATCGCGCACTGGGGCCTGTTGCCGGCGATGAGCCTGCGCGCCCGCATCCTGGCCACGCAGTCGCTGGCGCCCGGGGACACCGTGGGCTACGGCAGCCGCTTCACTGCCCGGGAGCCGCTGCGCATCGGCGTGGTCGCCTGCGGCTACGCCGACGGCTATCCGCGCGGGGCCCCGTGCAGCGGCCTGCCTGGCGAGCCCGTCACGCCGGTGCTGGTCAACGGACGCAGAAGCCGCCTGCTTGGCCGCGTGTCGATGGACATGCTGACGGTGGATCTCTCCGGCTTTTCGGCGGACGAGGCCGGCGTGGGCAGCGAGGTCACGCTGTGGGGCCGCGCGGGCGACGGCTCGGTGCTGGCCATCGACGAAGTCGCGCAGGCCGCCGGAACGATCGGCTACGAGCTGATGTGCGCCCTCGCGCGGCGGGTCACCGTGCGTTGCGTCGATTGACCCTCGGCCAGCGCGGCAAGGCGCCGGTCGCCCGGTTCACTGCGCCTCAGCGCCGCGCTTGAAACCCGCCAGCAACAGGCCGGCGGCCACGAAGAGACCGCCGAACACGCGGTTCAGCCGGCGCTGATGGCGCGCCGACTTCAAGGCACCGAGCACCCGGGCGGCCAGCAAGGTGTAGCCGGCCATCACCACCAGGTCGGTGAAACCCAGGGTCAGCCCCACCACCAGGTACTGCAGCAGCAGGGGTTCGGTGAGCTGCAGGAACTGCGGCACGACGGCGAGCATGAACACGGTGCCCTTGGGGTTGACCGCGTTGATCGTCCAGCCGCGCAGCACCAGGTCGCGCCGGCGGGTGTGCGGCCGCTCGGTGGCTACGGCGAGCGGCGCGGGCAGTTCGGCTCGGCCGCTTTCATCGCCGACGGACGACGGCGCCTCGCGCACCGGCGCACGCCACTGCTGGACGCCCATCCAGACGAGGTAGGCCACGCCGCACCACTTGACCACCGCGAAGGCGATGCTGGAGGTGGCGATCAGCACGCCCAGGCCCAGCACCACCACGACGAGCTGGGTCCAGATGCCCAGCACCAGTCCGATGGTCATCCAGTAGCCACGGCGGAATCCGTGCTGCAGCCCGGCGCTCATCGCGGCCACGGCGCCCGGCCCGGGCGACAGGCTGATCGCCCAGGAGGCCGCGAAGAAGGCGATCCACACACTCGGTTCCATGGGTCTTTTACTTTCCAGGTTCGGTTCAGGCGACGCTGGGCGCCGGGCGTTGCGTTCGGGTGGCGAACCACAGGCTGGCCAGGCACAGCGCCATGCCCAGCCACGACAGCAGGCCCGGCCGCCAGCCCTCCAGTGCTGCCGACACCGCCAGTGCCACCACCGGGATGATGATCGAGGTCAGGCTGGCCCGGGCCGGCCCCTCGCGCTCGGCCAGGCGGAAATAGGCCAGGAAGGCCACCACCGAGCCGAACACCGCCAGGTAGAGCAGCGACAGCCCATAGGACGCTCGCGGGTCCCAGTGGGGCCCACCCCCGGCCACGGCGCCCGCCAGCAGCAAGGCGCAGCCCCAGGCCATGCCCATGCCGATGACGGCGGCCAGCCCCACGCCGCGCGGCCGAACGCGCTGCGCCATGCGCAGCGTGCCCACGTTGCCGAGCACGGCAGCCACCACCGCGCCCAGCCCGAAGAGCAAGCCCAGCCCCGCATCGGCCCGCTCGCTGGCCCCGGCGATCTCCGGCGCGAACACCAGCACCACGCCCAGCACGCCGACCGTGGCCGCCGCGGCGAAGCGACGCGTCACCGGCTGACCAAAGAAGAGCGCACCCGTGAGCGCATTGCCGAACACCATCAAGGTGAACAGCACCGCCACCAGCCCGGACGGGATGTAGCGCTCCGCCCAGTACACGCCCAGGTAGTTCAGGCCGTACTGGATGGCGCCGGTCAGGGCCAGCACCGCATGCTCGCGCGGCGTGAAGCGCAGGCTGCCCCGCTGCAGCAGCACCCACCCGAGCAGCAGCAGCGCGGCAAGCCCGAAGCGGTAGGCCACCGAATCGACGATGGGCACCGGGCCGAGCTGATAGAGGATGACGTGCCAGGTGGACGCCCAGATGAGGGTGGGCGTCCAGAAGAGCCAGCGGGAGGACATGGGAAGCAAGCGGGTTCGAGGACGGGCGCGCAGGACCGGTGGCGGCAGGCCATGGAGGGGGCCGCGATGATGCCCGCGCCCATCCCGCGGCGCTGTCGCCTGCGGCACCTGCGCAGCCGGCCACAATGCCCCATGGCCCGCGACAAGACCGTCTACACCTGCTCCGACTGCGGCGGCACCAGCCCCAAGTGGCTGGGTCGCTGCCCGCACTGCAGCGCCTGGAACACCCTGGTCGAAGGGGTGAGCGAGCCCACCGGCGGCAAGGGCCACCGCTTTGCCGCTCTGGCCGGCACCCAGCCCATCGCCACGCTGGCCGACATCGAGGCACGCGACGTGGACCGCCAGCCCACGGGCATCGACGAACTCGATCGGGTGCTGGGCGGCGGCCTCGTGGCCGGTGGCGTGGTGCTCATCGGCGGAGACCCCGGCATCGGCAAGAGCACGCTCTTGCTGCAGGCGCTGGACGCGCTGTCGCGCAGCGTGGCCACGCTGTACGTCACCGGCGAGGAAAGCGGCTCGCAGGTGGCCATGCGCTCGCGCCGGCTGGGCCTGGGGCCGGCCGGGGGCGAGGACGCGCCCGGCCACGGCTCCAAGGTACGGGTGCTGGCGGAGATCCAGCTCGAGCGCATCGCCGCCGCGCTGGAAGCCGAGTCGCCCGCAGTGTGCGTGGTCGATTCCATCCAGACGCTCTACAGCGAGCAGCTCACCTCCGCGCCGGGCTCGGTGGCGCAGGTGCGCGAGTGCGCCGCGCAGCTCACCCGGCTGGCCAAGTCCAGCGGCACCACGATCATCCTGGTGGGCCATGTCACCAAGGAGGGGGCCATCGCCGGCCCCCGCGTGCTCGAGCACATCGTCGACACGGTGCTCTATTTCGAAGGCGACACCCACTCGAGCTTCCGGTTGGTGCGGGCCATCAAGAACCGTTTCGGCGCGGTCAACGAGATCGGCGTGTTCGCCATGACCGAGCGCGGCCTCAAGGGCGTGGCCAACCCGAGCGCCATCTTCCTGTCCACCCACGGAGCACCGGTGCCGGGGGCCTGCGTGCTGGTCACGCTCGAAGGCACGCGGCCGCTGCTGGTGGAGATCCAGGCCCTGGTGGACACCGGCGGCCCGAGCCCGCGTCGCCTGAGCGTCGGCCTGGACCGCGACCGCCTGGCCATGCTGCTGGCCGTGCTGCACCGGCACGGCGGCATCGCCTGCGGCGACCAGGACGTGTTCGTCAACGCCGTGGGCGGCGTGCGCATCAGCGAGCCCGCGGCCGACCTGGCGGTGCTGCTGGCCATCCACAGCAGCCTGCGCGGCCGCGCGCTGCCCGAGGGCTTCATCGCCTTCGGCGAGGTCGGCCTGGCCGGCGAGGTGCGGCCGGCCCCGCGCGGGCAGGAGCGCCTGCGCGAGGCGGCCAAGCTCGGTTTCCGCCTCGCCCTGGTGCCCAGCGCCAATGCGCCGAAGCGGCCGATCGAAGGGCTGGAGGTCATCGCGGTGGACCGCATCGAGCAGGCACTGGAAGCCTGGCGGGAACGATCCGGTTGATCGGCGGTCCAAGGGGTTCCATCCATCCTGCCCCCAGGGCACACCGGAGCCTGTCCATGTTCCGTCCGCTCAAGCGCCTGTCCATCCTCGCGTCCGTCGTCCGCGGCGATGCCCGCGTGCTGTGGCATGCGCTGCGCCAGCCCGGCTCGCCCACCTGGCTCAAGCTGGGCGTCGTGGGCATCCTCGCCTACCTGGTGTCGCCGGTGGACTTCATCCCCGACCTGCTGCCGGTCTTCGGCATCCTCGACGACATCGTGCTGATCCCCATGGCGGTGGGCTTCCTCGTGCGCCGGCTCCCCGCCGGCCTGCGGGCCGAGGCGCGCCGAAAGGCCGGTCTGCCGCCCGAAGCGGGCGAAACGGTGGACATGCGCTGAGCGTCTGGCGCGCCGGCCCGCCGGCGCACGCCGGGGCCTGGCGGCCTCGACCCAGGGGAGGTGCTGACGGGCCCGCCGACGGAACTGCTTACGATCCGCCCCTTCGCAAGGGGCCCGTCGGCCCGCCAGCCTGTCCCTCCCACCGCCCCATGCCCGCGCTTGCTGACCTGCCCGAGTTCCACCCCGCGGCTGCACCGCCGTGCCCGAGGCAGCCCGCCTCGCCTGCGTTCGACGGCCCCGTCCGGCCGGCGCCGCAAGGGGTGTCGCGGTGAACCCGCGCATCGGCTGGCTGTTGGCCGCCGCCGCGCTGGTGGCCGGCTATTTCGGTTGGGGCTGGCCCGGGGTGATGCTGGCCTTCACCGTGATCGTGTTCTGGCTGCTGCTGCAGTGGGGGCGTGCGATGAGGGTGCTGCGCGCAGCCGGCGAACGACCGGTCGGGCAGGTGCCCAGTGCGGTCATGCTGCAGTCGCGGCTGGCTGCGGGCATGACCATGCTGCAGGTGCTGCCGCTCACCCGCAGCCTCGGCCGATCCCTCAGCGAGTCGCCCGAACGCTGGGCCTGGGAGGACGCCGCTGGCCACCGCGTGGAAACCGATTGGCAGGACGGGCGCCTGGTGCGCTGGCAGCTGCTGCGCGCACCGGATGCGCCGGCGAATCCGGAGGCACCGTTGGAAGCGGGGCGGGACGCCTAAACTCCGCGCTTTCATCTGTTTCCGGAGAGCTCCCATGTCGATGGCCGATCGCGACGGCAAGATCTGGATGGACGGTGCGCTGGTGGAATGGCGCGACGCCAAGATCCACGTGCTGAGCCACACGCTTCACTATGGCTGCGGGGCCTTCGAGGGCGTCCGCGCCTACAAGACCGCGCGCGGCCCGGCCATCTTCCGCCTCCAGGAGCACACCGAGCGCCTGTTCAACAGCGCCAAGATCCTGCGCATGAAGATTCCCTTCACGCTCCAGCAGGTCATGGACGCGCAGTGCGAGGTCATCCGCGCCAACGGGCTGGACAGCGGCTACCTGCGCCCCCTCACCTGGATCGGCGACAAGAAGCTGGGCGTGAGCCCCAAGGGCAACACCATCCACCTGATGGTGGCCGCCTGGCCCTGGGGCGCCTACCTGGGCGAGGAAGGCCTGGCCCGCGGCATCCGCGTGAAGACCAGCAGCTACACCCGCCACCACGTCAACATCACGATGACGCAGGCCAAGGCGGTGAGCAACTACACCAACTCCATCCTCGCCAACATGGAGGCCACGGACGAGGGCTACGACGAGGCCCTGCTGCTGGACGCCTCGGGCTTCGTCAGCGAAGGCGCGGGCGAGAACCTCTTCATCATCAAGGGTGGCGTGGTCTACACGCCCGACCTGTCCGCCGGCGCGCTCAACGGCATCACCCGCAACACCATCTTCGCGATCTGCCAGGACCTGGGCCTGAAGCTGGTGGAAAAGCGCATCACCCGCGACGAGGTCTACATCTGCGACGAGGCCTTCTTCACCGGCACCGCCGCCGAGGTCACGCCCATCCGCGAACTCGACCGGCTGGAGATCGGCCGCGGCTCGCGCGGGCCGATCACCGAGAAGATCCAGACGGCCTTCTTCGACATCGTCAACGGGCGCAATCCGAAGTACGCCGAGTGGCTGACGCTGGTCTGAGCCCCCCGGAAGGAGTGCAGATGAACAAGCCCGAGACGGTGGTGGAAGTCGGCGCGAAGGACCTGCAGGCGCCCGGCGTGGTGTTCTGCCCGAATCCGAAGATGCCGCTGTGGAGCCACCACCCCCGCGTCTTCCTCGACGTGGGCGCCAGCGGCGAGAGCCGCTGCCCCTACTGCGGCACGGTGTACCGGCTGCAGGCCGGCCTCGCGGCGCGCGCCGGCCACTGAGGCGGGGCCGGTGGCGCTGGCGGTGGCGGCGCCGCCCGTCATGCGGAGTCTGGTCGTCGCGCCGCAGTGGATCGGCGATTCCGTCCTGTGCGAGCCGCTGCTGCGCCGCCTGGCCGAGCGCGGCGAGCGCATCAGCGTGGGCGCGCTGCCGTGGGTGGCGCCGGCCTTCCGTGCGATGGCCTGCGTGTCCGAGGTGCTCGAATGGCCGTTCCAGCACGGCCGACTCGACCTGGCCCTGCGCTGGCGCCTGGGCAGAAGCCTGGCCGGCCGCTTCGAACGGGCCTACGTGCTGCCCAACGCCATCAAGGCGGCGCTGCTGCCAGCCTTCGCCGGCATTCCCCTTCGCATCGGCTATCAGGGCGAGGGCCGTGCCGGGCTGCTGAACCGGCGCCTGCCCAACCCGCCTGGCCGGCCTGCGATGGTGGGCTTCTATGCCGCGCTGGCCGACCTGGCCGCAGCCGGTGGCGGTGGCAGTGGCGCAGACCTCACCGCGCCGCAGGCCCACGGGTCGCTGGACGACACGCCGCGGCTGCAGGCCTCGGCGCCCGGGCTGGCCGCACTGCGCGCCCGACTGGACCTGCCGGCCGGCCCCTATCGCGTCTTCGCCCCCGGCGCCGAATACGGCCCGGCCAAGTGCTGGCCGGCAAGCCATTACGCGCAGCTCGCCCAAGGTCTGATCGAGCGCGACCACCTGCCAGTGCTGCTGCTGGGGTCGCCCCGCGAGGCCGCGCTGTGCGAGGCCATCGCGCAGGCGCTGCCGGTCGGGCAGCGCGGCGCCTGCCGGGTGCTGGCCGGCCGGACCACGCTGTCCGAAGCCATCGAACTGATCGGCGGCGCCCGCACGGTGGTGAGCAACGACTCCGGCCTGATGCACATCGCAGCGGCCTTCGGTGTCGAGCAGGTGGCCCTCTTCGGCTCGACCAGCCCGCTGCACACGCCGCCGCTGAACGCCCGGGCCCGCGTGCTGTGGCTGAAGGACGAGCTCGGCCTGGACTGCATGCCCTGCTTTGAGCGCCAGTGCCGCTACGGCCACACCCGGTGCCTGGCAGATGTCGCGCCCGAGCGGGTCGCGGGCCTGGTGCAGGCGGTGGCCGGCCAGCCAGGCGCGGACACCCCATGACGCCCGCACCCGCGCCCCGTGCGAAGGATGCCTCCGCGGCGGCGGGGCAGGTGTCCATGCCCCAGCGCGAGGACATGGACGTCGTCCTGGAGGCGCTGGTCAACGCCGGCACGGCGATGTGGGTGTGGAACCTCAAGACCGACGCGCTCTTCGGCGGCGGCGGCGCCCAGCAGCTGCTGGGCTACCCCCCCGACGCCGACTTCCACAGCCAGGCGCGCTGGAACACGCTGATCCACCCGGACGACCTGCCGCAGTTCGACCACGCCTTCGACGCCTACCTGGCCGGTGCCGTCACCCACTTCGAGCAGGCCTACCGGGCGCGCGCGGCCAACGGGCGGTGGCGCTGGCTGCAGGAACGCGGCCGCATCGTCGAGTGGGACAGCGACGGCCAGCCGCTGCGCATGGTGGGCATCATCACCGACATCACCGAGCGCAGGCTGGCCGAGCTGCGCCAGCAGGAACAGGGCGCGCGGCTGGAGGAGATCGCGCGCAACCTGCCCGGCATGCTGTTCCAGATGGTCACCCACGGCGAGGACAAGCGCTTCTCCTACGCGAGCCAGCGCAGCCTGGAGGTGCTGGGCGTGCGGGCCGACAGCCTGATGGCCGATGTGCGGGCCTTCGAGGACATCCGCATCCTGGACGAGACGGCCCGCGAGGACCTCGCCCGCATCGACCCCAGCACCGGCCCGGGCCTGTGGATCACCGAATACCCGATCCGCTGGCCCGAGGGTGCGCAGCGCTGGCTGCGGGTGACCTCCAGCTCCGAGCTGCGCACCGATGGCAGCGTGCTCTGGCACGGCTACATGGAGGACGTCACCGACCGCCGCGCCCACGAGGCCACGCGCCAGCAGGCGGCCGAGGCGGTGGCCGCCAGCGCGGCCAAGACGCTCTTCCTGTCGCGCATGAGCCATGAGCTGCGAACACCGCTGAACGCGGTGCTCGGCTTCTCGCAGCTGATGGAGATGGACGAAGCCGACCCGCTGTCGCCGGCCCAGGCCCGTCGGGTCGCGATGATCCGCGAGGCGGGCGAGCACCTGCTGCAGATGATCGGCGACCTGCTGGACCTCACCCGCATCGAGTCGGGGCATCTGACGGTGAACCCCCAGGCGGTGCCGGTGCTGCCGGTGGTGCGGGACTGCCTGGCGCTGATGGGGCCTCAGGCCGCGCGCCTGGGCGTGCAGCTGGACACCCGGGAGCTGGCTGACCCCACCCACGCTGCGGCCGAGGGCCATGCGCCCGCGAACGGCGCCCGGGCCCTGGTCGATCCGACCCGCCTGCGGCAGATCCTGCTGAACCTGCTGGGCAATGCAATCAAGTACAACCGCCCGGGTGGCCGGGTGCTGGTCACCCTCGCGTCGGTGGGGCCGTGGCTGCGCCTGTCGGTGCTGGACACCGGCATCGGCATCGAAGAGCACGACCTGGCCGAGCTGTTCCAGCCCTTCAACCGTCTGGGGGCTGCGCGCAGCGGCATCGAGGGCACGGGCATCGGGCTGGCCATCACGCGCGCGCTGGTGCAGGTGATGGGCGGGCGCATCGAGGTGCGAAGCCAGGTGGGCAGCGGTTCGGAATTCACCGTGCTGCTGCCGCGCCCCGGCGAAGACTTCGCCGCAGCGGCCCTGACGAGCCCCGCCGGCTCCGCCCCGCCGCCTTCCTAGAATCGACCGATGCCCTCCTCCCCCGTCGAGTCCTCCCCGCCCGCGGCGCGCCCGCGCGAATTCGTCCTCACCCTGTCGTGCCGCGATGCCAAGGGCATCGTCTATGCGGTCTCGGGCCTGCTCTACCAGGCCGGTTGCAACATCCTCGACTCCCAGCAGTTCGGCGACGTCATCGGCGACGACGCCACGGGCCTGTTCTTCATGCGGGTGCATTTCGCCGCCCCGCCGCACCTGGCCGACGTGGCCACGCTGGAGGGTCTGTTCACCGCGGTGCGCGAGCAGTTCGGGCTGAAGGCCGCCTTCTTCGACCTCGCGCGCCGGCCCCGGGTGATGCTGATGGTCAGCCGCCATGGTCACTGCCTGAACGACCTGCTCTTCCGCTGGCAGAGCGGCACGCTGGGCGGTGCCAGCGGCGTGGACATCCCGGTGGTGGTGTCCAACCACCCCGACTTCGCCCCGCTGGTGGGCGGCTACGGCCTGGGCTTCGAGCACCGGCCCCTGGCCGCCGGCTCGGGCGCGGAGGCCAAGGCCGCCCAGGAAGCGCAGGTGCTGCGCCTGATCGACGAGCACCGCATCGACCTGGTCGTGCTCGCCCGCTACATGCAGGTGCTCAGCCCGGCGCTGTGCGAGCGGCTGGCCGGTCGGGCGATCAACATCCACCACAGCTTCCTGCCCAGCTTCAAGGGCGCTCGGCCCTATGCGCAGGCCCACGACCGTGGGGTCAAGCTCATCGGCGCGACCGCCCACTACGTCACAGCCGACCTGGACGAAGGCCCCATCATCGAGCAGGACGTCGCCCGCGTGGACCACAGCCTGTCGGCCGACGACTTCGCCGCCACCGGCCGTGACGTCGAGTGCGTGGTGCTCGCCCGCGCCGTGCGCTGGCATGTGGAGCACCGCGTGTTGATGAACGGGCGCAAGACCGTCGTGTTCCGCTGAGCCCGCCGGCACCGAGGAGACCGCCTTGTCCCCGCCACCGCGAATGCCCCCCTCCGCCCTCGTGCCCGCCAGTGCCGACGAGGTGGAGCAGCAGTTCTACGAAGCCTTGCAGCGCGGCGATCTGGAGCGGCTGATGGCCTGCTGGCTGGAAGAAGACGGCATCAGCTGCGTGCACCCGGGCGGGCCGCGCATCCAGGGCTTCGCCGAGGTGCGCTCGGCCTTCGAGGCCATCTTCGCCCACGGCTCGATCGACATCCAGGTGCAGGAGACCCGCCGCTGGCAGGCCGACACCAGTGCCGTGCACAGCGTGCTGGAGCGGGTGGACGTGAGTACGGACGACGGGCCACGAAGTGCCTGGGTCATGGCCACCAACGTGTATGTGCTCACCGAGCACGGCTGGCGGCTGCTTTGCCACCACGCCAGCCCCGGCACCCCGGCGAGCACAGGCGGTGCCGGCCCTTCGGGCAGTGCCCTGGGCGGCCCGGCGGCGGGTTCGGTGCTGCATTGACAGCGCTGCAAGCGCACCGTGCGCCGGTCTGGCTGCGCGGGTGGGGCGCGGGCGACGGCGCCTTCGGCGGCAACCTGCAGACCATCGTGTCCGCCCGGCTGTCCCGTTGCGAAGGCCCGTTCGAGCTGCGCTGGCAGCGCCAGCGCTGGACGACGCCGGACGCCGACTTCATCGACGTCGACTTCGCCGCGCCTGCGAACGTTGCCGCAGCGCCCGACGTCCCCCGGCTCGTCCTCTTCCACGGGCTTGAAGGCCATTCGGACAGCCACTACGCACGAGCCTTCGCCACCGCCGCGCTCGAGCGCGGCTGGGCCATCGCCGTGCCGCACTTTCGCGGCTGCTCGGGCGAGCTCAACCTCGCACCGCGCGCCTACCACTCCGGCGACTTCGAGGAACTCGCGTGGATCCTCGAACGGCTGCGGTCCCGCTGGCGCGCGGACGCTGCGGCGCCGGCCGCCGCCGGGGGCGCCCCCTTGCAGGCCGTGGGCATCTCGCTGGGCGGCAACGCCTTGCTGCGCTGGGCCCAGGAGTCGGGCGCGAGTGCCGCCTCGACGGTGCGGTCGCTGGCGGCCATCTCCGCGCCGCTGGACCTGGCCGCGGGCGGCCACGCCATCGCGCAGGGCTTCAACCGCTGGGTCTACAACCGGATGTTCCTCGCGACGATGAAGCCCAAGGCGCTGCGCAAGTGGCAGCAGCACCCGGGGCTGTTCGACCGCGAGCGGCTGCTGGCCGCCCGCACGCTGCATGAGTTCGACAACGTCTTCACCGCACCGCTGCACGGCTTTCGCGACACCGACGACTACTGGGCGCGCGCGTCGGCCAGGCCGCACCTGAACCGCATCCGCGTCCCGGCGCTGGTGGTCAATGCGCGCAACGATCCCTTCGTGCCGGCCGCGAGCCTGCCGCGGCCCGGCGAGCTGT
The DNA here is from genome assembly GCA_027487905.1 of Rubrivivax sp. Taxonomy (GTDB): domain Bacteria; phylum Pseudomonadota; class Gammaproteobacteria; order Burkholderiales; family Burkholderiaceae_C; genus JAIYCR01. Next base: position 42,762 of record JAIYCR010000018.1, read on the forward strand.
CGGGGTCGTGGGTGCAGCTGGCCCAGCCCGCCCACGGGGGCCACCTGGGCTTCGCGGTGGGCGGCCCGCCCGGCGACATGCGGCCCTTCGCACGCGAGGTGTGCGACTGGCTGGCCCAGGCGGCATGCGCCCTGCCCGGAGATCGACATGGATGAGCTCGTTCGCGCGGCGATGATCAAGTGGCCCCGTGTGCCCCACTGCCACGGCTGGCTGGGGCTGGACGCCCGCGGCGACTGGTACCTGCGCGATGACGCCACCCAGCAGCGCGGGCCTTTCCCGCAGTCGCGGGGCAGCCGGCTCGAGCACCGCCGCCTCATCGAGTTCATCGAGCGCAACTACATGGCCGACGAGCGCGGCGCCTGGTACTTCCAGAACGGGCCGCAGCGGGTGTATGTCGACCTCGAGGCCGCTCCTTGGGTGCTGCGCTGGCCGGAGGGCGACGCCGCGGCGGCGCAGCCACAGCGGGCCTTGGGCTTCGTCACCCACACCGGCCTGCCCACCACGGCGCAATCGGCCTGGCTTGACGAGTTCGGCCGCCTGTTCGTCCAGACCCCGCTGGGGCTGGGCATCGTGCACACGCAGGACATGCATGCCGTGGCCGATGCGGTGCAGGACGGGCGTCTGTCGCCGGTGGAAACCCGCTTGGAGTCGCTGCTCGAAGCGGCCGGCGTCGTGCGGCGCCCGCGCCCCTGAAAGCACGACGCCCGCATCCCTTTCGGGTGCGGGCGTCGGAGTCGGGATCTGGATCGAAATCGGCGTGGCGCGAAGGCTCCGGGCCAGGGCAGCCGGGCCGCTGCGGCTTGGGGCCGCAGGTCCGGGCTGCGCGGCCTTCACTTCACCGAGTTCACCATGTAAGTGACCACCGCCTTGATCTCGGCATCCGTGCCGGCCGAACCGCCGCGGGCGGGCATCGCGCCCTTGCCCTTGATGGTGCTGGCGGTCAGGCCGTCGATGCCCAGGGCCAGGCGGGGCGCCCAGGCCGCCTTGTCGCCGGTCTTGGGAGCACCTGCCACACCCACCGAGTGGCATGCCGCGCAGGCCTGGGTGTAGAGCGCCGGCGCCGCGGCGACGGCCACCGCGGCTGCAGGGGCGGCGGCGGGCGGGGGCGGCACCGCAGCCACCGGCGCGGGCGCTGCGGCCACCGGGGCCGCAGCCGGGGCGGCGGCGGCCGCGGGAGCCGCAGGGGCCTTGGGCTCGTCGAACTTGCCGCCGGCGTTGTTGACCATGTAGACCACCGCACGGCCCACCTCGTAGTCGCTGTACGCCCCGCCACCCTGGGCGGGCATGGCGCCCTTGCCCTTCAGCGCGGAGTTCAGCAGGGCCTCGTAGCCGGTCTTGATGCGCGGCGCCCAGGCACCGGCGTCACCGCTCTTGGGGGCCCCGGCCACGCCGGCGGCGTGGCAGGCGGTGCAGGCCGCTGCGTAGACCTCCTGGCCGGTGCGCAGCGCCGCCGCGCTGCCGGCAACCTTCAGCGACACGCTGCCCACCGGCTGGATGCGCGCGGCCAGCGCCTCGGCTGCCAGCGCGTCGCTGCCGGCCGGAACCTTCTTGCTGGACGTCACGTAGTTCACCAGCAGCAGGATCACGACGATGGGCACGATGAACGAAAGCGTCACCGCCCAGATCAACTGCTTGGGGGTCTTGATCGGCCCCTCGTGGGGCGTGGACGCGGGATCGTTCGAAGTCATTTCGTTCCTCGGATTGGAAAGCGGCAGTCGCGGGCACGCGCGCGGAACCGGCGAGCCAGTCCGGCGCGAAACCCCCGACTGTACGAAACGCGCTTGCGCCGTGCTTGCAGCGCGCGGCAGCCGGGGGTGGCGGTGGCGGCGGTGCTACAGTCGCCGGCTTAGCGTCCGTAGCTCAGGGGATAGAGTATTGGCCTCCGAAGCCAAGGGTCGCAGGTTCGATTCCTGCCGGACGCGCCAGCCTTCCTGATGTCCCTCCCGCGGCGCCCCTCGCGCTCGCGCCCAGCCCTGTGCTGCACGGCCTGCGTGTGACGTCTCCCGCCTCTGCCTCGCCGCTCTACGCCTTCGAGCGATTCGACGTCGGTGTCGTCCTGCTGGACGACGAGCGCCGGGTCATCTCGATGAACGACTTCGCCCGCCGCGTCCTGCCGGTGGACACGAAGCAGCCCTTCGACCAGTTCGTGCTGTCCTTCCACCCGGAGCGCTCGCAGCCCAAGGTGGAGTTCATGCTCGACCAGGCCGCGCAGTGCCCGGTGGCGAACCCGCCACCGATGACGATGATGATCAGCATCCCGGACCGGATCCTGCTGATCAAGGTCACCCGGGTGAGCAATGGCGACGGCCATCCCACCGGCTATGCGCTGGTCTTCTACGACATCACCGAGACGGTGAGCCAGCAGAAGAGCCCGGGAGCGCCTGCGGAAACCCGCCGCCGCCTGACCAAGCTGCCCACCATCGCCGACAACACCGTCGTCTTCGTCGATGCCGACGAGGTCCAGTGGATCTACTCCCACGGCCACTACAGCCGGGTGCGCACCAGCACCACCACCCGGTTCTGCAACCTGAGCATCGGCGACATCGAAGCCCGGCTCGATCCGGACGAGTTCCTGCGCGTGCACCGCGGCCACATCGTGCGCCTGCGCAGCGTGCTGCGGCTCGAGCGGGCCGGCGCTCGCACGCAGCTCGTGCTCGATGGCGTGGACACGCCCGTGCCCGTCTCGCGCGAGCGGGTGGCCGCGCTGCGCGAGCGCCTGGGCCTGGCCAGCGTCTGATGCGCCAGCCGGTGCCGAGGGCCGAAGGCTGCGCCTGACGCGCCTGCCGGCTCCGGCCCGGCCCTGCAGGCGCCTGCGGGGGCGCCTGCAGGGCACACGGTTCACCCGCCCCTCCTTTTTTTCGTCATGGCTTTCCCTAGGTCTGGAGCCGACCGGGATGCGGGTGGCGGCCACCCGCCTTGCACTTCAAGCGCCAAGAGCGCACTTCATGCCCGTGTCCAGGACATTCGTGCAACAAACGAGCGGGTGAGTGGCCTTCTCCCTGTGCCGGCGTAGGACATGCGCCGTTGCGAGCGGCTCTTCAGAATCGCCGGGCTTCGCGCTCACAACAGGAGACTCGCCCTTGATTCCACCCGCATTCGAGTACCACGCGCCCCGATCCGTCGGCGAGGCGCTGCAGCTGCTGTCCAGCCTGGGCACGGACGCCAAGCTGCTGGCCGGCGGCCACAGCCTGCTGCCGATGATGAAGCTGCGCTTCGCACAGCCTGCCCACCTCATCGACCTGAACCGCATCGACGCGCTGCGCGGCATCTCCGAGCAGGGCGGCCAGGTGGTGATCGGCGCGATGACGGTCGAGACGGACCTGCTGAACTCCGAGCTGCTCAAGGCCCGCGTGCCGCTGCTGCCCGAAGCCGTTCAGTACATCGCCGATCCGCAGGTGCGCAACCGCGGCACCATCGGCGGGGACATCGCCCACGGCGACCCGGGCAACGACCATCCGGCGCTGTCGCTCGCGCTGGAGGCCACCTTCACGCTGCAGGGTCCGTCCGGCGAGCGCCAGGTGGCGGCCGACGACTTCTACCTCGGCACCTACTACACGGCCCTGGCCGACGACGAGATCCTCACCCGCATCACCGTGCCGGCCTTCGCCCCGAAAACGGGCTACGCCTACGAGAAGCTCAAGCGCAAGACCGGCGACTGGGCCACCGCCGGCGCCGCGGTGGTGATGCGCCTGGATGCGCAGGGTGCGGTCAGCCACATCCGCATCGCCCTGACCAACGTGGCCCCCACGGCCATCCGCGCCCAGGACGCCGAGGCCGCCCTCATGGGCCGCCCGGTGAGCGACGCCACGGTGGAGGCCGCGGCACTCGCGGCCGCCGCCGTCTGCGACCCGGCCGAAGACCTGCGCGGTGACCGCGAATACAAGACCGCGATGGCCGCCGCGATGGTGCGCCGCGCCATCCGCCGCGCCGCCGAGCGCTGCGCCTGAAGCCCCTCACACCGGAGACACCCGTGAGCAAGAAACTGCTGTCCGTGAAGATCAACGGCAAGACCGTCGAGCGCGCCGTCGAGCCCCGCACCCTGCTTGTGCACTTCCTGCGCGAGGAACTCAACCTGACCGGCGCGCACATCGGCTGCGAGACCAGCCACTGCGGCGCCTGCACCGTCGACCTGGACGGCCGCTCGGTCAAGGCCTGCACCCACCTGGCGGTGCAGTGCGAAGGCTCGGAAGTGCTGACCGTCGAGGGCCTGGCCCAGGCGGGCGTGCTGCACGCGGTGCAGGAAGGCTTCTACAAGGAGCACGGCCTGCAGTGCGGCTTCTGCACGCCCGGCATGCTGATGCGTGCCTACCGCCTGCTGCAGGAGAACCCCAGCCCGACCGAAGCGGAGATCCGCATGGGCATGAGCGGCAACCTGTGCCGCTGCACCGGCTACCAGAACATCGTCAAGGCCGTGCAGTACGCGGCGGCCAAGCTGCAAGAGACCGCCACCCCCGTGAAGGAGGCCGCATGAACGCGCCGGAACGCCTGGCCAACCTGCAGGGCATGGGCGACGCCCGCCTGCGCAAGGAAGACGCCCGCTTCATCCAGGGCAAGGGCCACTACGTCGACGACGTGAAGATGCCCGGCATGCTGCACATGGACATCGTGCGCTCGCCGCTCGCCCATGCGCGCATCAAGAGCATCGACAAGACCGAGGCGCTGAAGGTGCCCGGCGTCATCGCGGTGCTCACCGCCGAGGACCTCAAGCCGCTCAAGCTGCACTGGATGCCCACGCTGGCCGGTGACGTGGCCGCGGTACTGGCCGACGGCAAGGTGCACTTCCAGATGCAGGAGGTGGCCGTGGTCATCGCCGAGGACCGCTACGCCGCCGCCGACGGCGTCGAGGCAGTGCAGGTGGAGTACGAGGAGCTCACCCCGGTGGTGGACCCCTTCGAGGCCCTGCAGCCCGGCGCCCCGGTGATCCGCGAGGACCTGGCCGGCAAGACCGAGGGCGCGCACGGCAAGCGCGACCACCACAACCACATCTTCACCTGGGAAGCCGGCGACGCCTCGGCCACCGACGCGGCCTTCGCCGCCGCCCCGGTGACGGTGCGCCAGCAGATGCACTACCCGCGGGTGCACCCCTGCCCGCTGGAGACCTGCGGCTGCGTGGCCTCCTTCGACCCGATCAAGGGCGAGCTCACCACCTACATCACCTCGCAGGCGCCGCACGTGGTGCGCACGGTGGTGTCCATGCTGTCGGGCATTCCCGAGTCCAAGGTGCGCATCATCAGCCCGGACATCGGCGGCGGCTTCGGCAACAAGGTGGGCATCTACCCCGGCTATGTCTGCGCCATCGTGTCTTCCATCGTGCTCGGAAAGCCGGTGAAGTGGGTCGAGGACCGCATCGAGAACATCTCGAGCACCGCCTTCGCCCGGGACTACCACATGGACGGCGAGATCGCCGCCACGCCGGACGGCAAGATCCTGGGCATGCGGGTGAACGTGGTCGCCGACCACGGCGCCTTCGATGCCTGCGCCGACCCGACCAAGTTCCCCGCCGGCCTCTTCCACATCTGCTCGGGCTCCTACGACATCCCCGCCGCGCATTGCAGCGTCAAGGGCGTCTACACCAACAAGGCGCCCGGCGGCGTGGCCTACCGCTGCTCCTTCCGGGTGACCGAGGCGGTCTACCTGATCGAGCGCATGGTCGACGTGCTCGCGCAGAAGCTCGACATCGACAAGGCCGAGATCCGCGCGAAGAACTTCGTGCGCAAGGAACAGTTCCCCTACACCAGCGCCTTCGGCTTCGAGTACGACTCGGGTGACTACCACACCGCCTTGCAGAAGGTGCTGGACGCCTGCGACTACCCGGCCCTGCGCGCCGAGCAGGCCGCCAAGCGCGCCGACCCGAACTCGCCCACCTTCATGGGCATCGGTCTCGTCACCTTCACCGAGGTGGTGGGCGCGGGCCCCAGCAAGATGTGCGACATCCTCGGCGTGGGCATGTTCGACAGCTGCGAGATCCGCATCCACCCCACCGGCAGCGGCATCGCCCGCATGGGCACCATCACCCAGGGCCAGGGCCACCAGACCACCTACGCGCAGATCATCGCCACCGAGCTGGGCATCCCGAGCGAGGTGATCCAGGTCGAGGAGGGCGACACCTCCACCGCGCCCTACGGCCTCGGCACCTACGGCAGCCGCTCCACGCCGGTGGCCGGTGCGGCCATCGCGCTGGCCGCGCGGAAGATCCACGCCAAGGCCCGCAAGATCGCCGCCCACCTGCTCGAGGTCAACGAGGGCGACCTCGACTGGGACATCGACCGCTTCCGCGTCAAGGGCGACGACAGCCGCTTCAAGACGATGAAGGACATCGCCTGGGCGGCCTACAACTCGCCCCCGCCGGGCCTGGAGCCGGGGCTGGAGGCGGTGCACTACTACGACCCGCCGAACTTCACCTTCCCCTTCGGCATCTACCTGTGCGTGGTGGACATCGACCGCACGACCGGGGAGACCAAGATCCGCCGCTTCTACGCGCTGGACGACTGCGGCACGCGGATCAACCCGATGATCATCGAGGGCCAGATCCACGGCGGCCTGACCGAGGGCTTCGCGGTGGCCATGGGCCAGCAGATGCCCTTCGATGCGCAGGGCAACCTGCTGGGCAACACGCTGATGGACTATTTCCTCCCCACCGCGGTGGAAACCCCGCACTGGGAGACGGACTACACCGTCACCCCGTCGCCGCACCACCCCATCGGCGCCAAGGGCGTGGCCGAGTCGCCGCACGTGGGCTCCATCCCGACCTTCACCGCGGCCATCGTCGACGCCTTTGCCCACCTGGGCCTCACCCACATGAACATGCCGCACAACGCCTACCGGGTGTGGCAGCAGATGAAGAGCCTCGGAGTCAACCAGTAAATGCAAGTCCAACTCGACAAGCGCTTCGAACTCCAGGTCTCGCCCGAGCAGGCCTGGGCCGTGCTCGGCGACATCCGCGCCGTGGCCGGCTGCATGCCCGGCGCGCAGATCACCGAGCAGGTGGACGAGACCCACTACAAGGGCACCGTCAAGAGCAAGGTCGGCCCGGCCGTGATGGCCTTCGGCGGTGACATCGAGGTGCTCGGCCTCGACCCGGCGGCGCGCCGCCTGGAGATGCTCGGCAAGGGCGCGGACAAGGGCGGTTCGTCCGCGTCCATGAACCTGGCGGCGCATGTCGAGGACGGCGCCACCCCGGGCACGTCCACGCTGGTGGGCGTGGCCACTGTGGTGGTCAACGGCAAGCTTGCCCAGTTCGGCAGCCGGCTCCTGGTGCCGGTGTCCGACGCCATGCTGGAGCAGTTCGCCAACAACTTCCGGGTGGCCGCGGCGGCGGTGCCCGCACCGGTGGCCGCGGGCGCGGCACAGCCCGCGTCGGCGGCGCCCGAGGCCGCTTCGGCCGGCACCGTGGCGGACGGTGCCGCCGGGGCTTCGGTGGCCTCTTCATCGACGCCTTCATCCCCCGTCGCGGCGCCCCTGAGCGCCGCCCGGCCGCCGGCACCGGTGGCCGCAGCGCCGAAGGAACTCAACGCGCTGGGCCTGATGTGGACCGTCTTCAAGGGCTGGCTGGCCGGGCTCTTCGGCCGCAAGCACTGAGCTCGCCATGGCCCCGGACAGCGACGCGCTGCGCCGCCAGCTGCACCAGGCCGGCTACATCGCCGATGGCGACCTCGCCACGGCCCTGTGGCTCGCCGGCGAGCTCGAGCGGCCCCTGCTGATCGAGGGCGATGCCGGCGTGGGCAAGACGGCGCTGGCGATCGCCCTGGCCAGCAGCGAGGGCCGCACGCTGGTGCGGCTGCAGTGCCACGAAGGACTGGACCTCGGCCAGTCCACCTACGAATGGAACTATGGCCGCCAGCTGCTGGCCATCCGGCTGCAGGAAGGCGGCGACACCCGGGCCCGCGAGAGCGACCTCTTCAGCCGCGACTACCTGCTGGAGCGGCCCCTGCTGCGTGCCATCGCCAGCCCCGAACCCTGCGTGCTGCTGATCGACGAGCTCGACCGTGCCGACGAGGCCTTCGAGGCCTACCTGCTCGAGGTGCTGGCCGACTACCAGATCACCATCCCCGAGCTGGGCACGGTGAGCGCCCGCCAGGTGCCGCGGGTCATCCTCACGAGCAACGGCACGCGCGAACTGAGTGACGCGCTGCGGCGGCGCTGCCTCTACCACTGGCTGGACTACCCCACGCTCGCCCGCGAGGTGGACATCGTGCGCCATCGACTGCCCGAGGCCGAGGGCCGGCTGGTCGAGCAGGCGGTGGGCTTCGTGCAGCGGCTTCGCCGCGAGGACCTGGGCAAGGTGCCCGGGATCGCCGAGACGCTGGACTGGGTGCGAGCCCTGCACCGCATCGGCTTGAAGGGCCTGCCTGACGAAGCCGCCGGCCTGATGCACACGCTGAGCTGCCTGCTCAAGACCCGCGAGGACCGCCTTCAGATCGGCGCCGACAAGGTGCTGCAGGTGCTGGAAGGCCGCCGCGACACCGGCGTGGCCGTCAAGTCGGCATCGGCCTCGGCAAGCCCTGCGGCCGTCTGACCACCCCGGGGCCTTCGCATGAGCACGGCGGCGCTTCGGGCCGAACCCCTGCAGGCCGTGGCGGCCTTCGCCGCCCACCTGCGCGACCACGGCTTCTCGCTCGGCATCAGCGAGGTGCACTCGCTCGCCGATGCAGCGGTGCGGGTCGGCCTGAGCCCGACCGGCCCGGCCGTGCGGCGCGTGCAGGCTGCCTGGCGCGCCATCGCCTGCCACAGCGAGCGCGAGTGGCGCCGCTGGCCCGAGCTGTTCGAAAGCTACTGGTTCCCGCAGCGCCTGAGGGGCACGGTGCGCATGAGCGGGCAGACCCGAGCGAGCCGCGACCTGCGCCAGCTGGTCTCGGCCTTGCAGGGCGGGGACACGCCGCCCGCCACGGGTGGTCGCTCCCGCCCGATGGACACGGCGCTCGACGGCGGCGACGGCAGCGCAGGCAACGAGCAGGACCCGACAGGCACGCCCCGGGCCCGCGGCGGCGCGTCCCGGGTGGAGGCCCTGCACGACCGCAGCCTGTCGATGTGGCTGCCCCAGGATCTGAGCCTGCTCAACCGCCTGGCCGAGCGCATCGCGCAGCGGCTGCGGCGTCGCGTCACCCGGCGCTGGCAAGCTGCCGCGCAGCAACGCCGGCTGGACGTGCGCCGCACGCTGCGGCAGAGCCTGCGCACCGGCGGTGTGCCGGTCGCCCCGGCCTGGCGGGTGCTGCGGCGCGAGCAGCCCCGGCTCTTCATCCTGGTCGACGTCAGCCGCTCGATGGAGACGCACGCCCAGCTGTTCCTGCGCATTGCACGCGCCTTCGTGCAGGCGGCGCAGGCCCGCGTCTTCGTCTTCCACACCCGGCTCGTCGAGGTCACGCCGCTGCTGCTGCGCGACTCCGCCTCGGTGCAGGAAAAGGTCAATGCGGTGACCGCCGGCTTTGGCGGCGGCACCCGCATCGCCACCAGCCTGCAGGACTTCCACCGCGTGCATGCGCGGCACCAGCTCGGCCGCTCGGCCCGGGTGTGGATGCTGTCCGACGGCTTCGATGCGGACGAACCCGGGCGCCTGGGCGAGGAACTCGCTGCGCTGCGCGCCACCGGCGCTCGGCTGCTGTGGCTGCACCCGAGCCCGGGCGTACCGCAGTCGGCTGCGATGCTGCAGGCGCTGGGCCGAAGCGGACGGCCGGGTGCGGGCAGCGGCATCGAGGCCTTCGCCCGGCTGCAGTCGCTGGCCGATCTCGAAGCCTTCTCGCGCATCGCCCGCTGAAATCGGCCGAGCCCCTCCAAGCCCCGACGCCGCCGCCCCCCTCCGGGCCTTGACCCCTCCTTCCCCACCCACCATGACCACCACCACTGAAACCGTCATCGATGCAGCCCGACGACTGCTCGAATCCGACACCGCCTATGCGCTGGTCAGCGTCATCCGAGCCCTGCCCCCCGCCTCGGCCCGCCCGGGCGACAAGGCGGTGGTGACCGCCGATGGCCAGCTGCATGGCTGGGTGGGCGGCGGCTGCGCCCAGCCCACCGTGCTGCGCACCGTGCGCCAGGCACTGGAAGATGGACAGGCGCGGCTCGTGCGCATCGCGCCGGCCGCCGAGGGCGCCGAGTCCGCCGAGCAGGTCGTCAGCGACGTGATGGAGTTCGCGATGAGCTGCCATTCCGGCGGCACGCTCGAGCTCTTCGTCGATCCGGTGCTGCCGCGCCCGAGGCTGGTGGTCGTCGGCGCTTCGCCGGTGGCCCAGGCGCTGGTGCAGCTGGCCCCGCGGGTGGGCTTCTCGGTGGTCCTGGTCGCCCCGGGCGTGGACGCTTCGGCCCATCCGGACGCCGCCCAGGTCCTGTTGAGCGACGATGCCTCGGACGTGCTGCCCCGCGTCGGGCCGGGCGCGTGGGTGGTGGTGGCCACCCAGGGCCGGCGCGATGTCCAGGGACTGCGCCTGGCGCTGGCCCTGCGCGCACGGCAGGTCTCCTTCGTCGCCAGCGCCACCAAGGCGGCGGTGCTCAAGCGTTCGCTGATCGATGCCGGCAGCAACGCGGCGGCAGTGCAGGCCATCGTCGCCCCCGCGGGCTATCCCATGGCCGCCCAGACGCCGCAGGAGATCGCGCTGTCGGTGCTCGCCGCGGTGGTGTCCAGCCGTCGCACCAGGCCCGCCCAGGCCGAGGTGCCGCGGGCGGCAGAGCCCGTCGATATGGCGCCTCGCGCTGAGGTGGCGCCGGTCGGGGTCGGGGTCGGGGTCGGGGCCGTTGTCGCCGAGGCGGCCTCGCCCGGCACGGCCGCTGCCCCCCGGCGCAGCTGCTGCGGGAGCTGAAGCATGGGCTGCATCCTCAAGGGTGGTGGCGGCCTTTATTCGCGCTCGGTCGTCGGCGCGGTGGTGCTGGCCGCCGGGGCCGGTGAGCGGATGGGTCGGCGCCCGAAGAGCCTGCTCGAGCTGGGCGGCGTGCCGCTGATCCGCCGCACGCTGATCGCACTGTCCGGCGCGGGCGTGGACGAGCTGGTCGTGGTGCTCGGCCACCATGCGCCGGCCATCGCGCCGCTGGTCGAGACCTTCCCGGTCACCGTCGTGCACAACCCCGATCCCGACCAGGGCCAGGTGTCGTCGCAGCGCCTGGGGCTGGCCGCCTTGTCGCAGAAGATCGACACGGTGATGGTGGTGCTGGCCGACCAGCCCCTGCTCGGCTCGGCCGACCTCACCCAGCTCATCGGCGCCTGGAAGAAGCGGCCCGAAGGTACCGAGGTGCTGCATCCACAGGTCGGGGGCCAGCGCGGCAACCCGGTGGTGTTCAGCGCCGCCGTCCGCGACGCCATCCTCGCCGGCCAGGCCGATGTCGGCTGCCGCCAGTGGCAGGCGGCCCACCCCGATCAGGTCCACGCCTTCGAGACGGACAACCGCCGCTTCACCTGGGACGTGGACCGCGAGGAGGACATCACCCGGCTGCGCGAGGCCACCGGGCACGAGCTGCGCTGGCCGGCGGCCTGGGCGCGCAACCCGCTGACCTCCGCGTGAGCCGGCAGCCTGACGCCCGAGCCGCTGCGATGACGCCACGGCCCGTCGAGACCGCCGGGCTGCGCCAGCTGTGGGCCACCCCGATGGGCGTGCACCACTTCGACGGCGCCGCCGAGGTCAACCCGCTGCTCGTGCGCATCTTCGGCGCGCTGCGCAGCACCCGGCTGGCCGAGGCGCAGGCTGCGGCCGGCGACGCGCGTGCCGCCGCAGAACCGCAGGCTGCGGCGGGGGCACCCCCTTTCTTCGCCAGCGACGACGACCTGCTGCAGCGCATCCGCATCGGCGAGTGGCAAAGGCTGGTGCGCTTCTTCGTCGAGTCGCTGCGCGACACCACCAAGGCGGCGAACGCGGGGGCCTGGCCGGCCAGCGGCCTGGACCTGCGCATCGCGCTGAACGGGGTGTGGTTCCAGATCAGCTCGGGCGGCGCCTTCCACGATGTGCACACCCACGGCAACTGCTCCTGGTCGGGCGTCTACATCGTGCAGGTGGACCCGCCCGAGGAGCGCCGCAGGCATGCGGTGTACGGAGCGGCCAATGGCAGCACGCGCTTCTATGGACCCTGGTTCGACAAGCTGGGCGGCGCGCAGGTCGACCTGGGCAACGCCTACCTTCAGCCGCCGCATGTGGACGTCGAACCGGTCGAAGGCCAGCTGGTGCTCTTCCCCTCCTGGCTGGCGCACCAGGCCATGCCCTATTCGGGCCAGCGCGAGCGGGTGATCGTGTCCTTCAATGCCTCGGTCCATGCCGCCGCGGGCAGCGACCAGCTCCAGGGCTATGGACCCCGTTGACAGCGCGCGCGGGGTCGCCGGGCGGCTGATGCTCGCCCGCATGACCGCGTGGACGCTGCTGCTGGCCGGCTGGCTGGCCCTCGGTGCACTCGGGCGCCAGTGGGCGCCGCTGCTGGTCGCCGGCCTCGCGCCCCTGGTGCTGTGGCTGGCCGTGATCGGCGCGGCACTGGCCTCGACCCGCCAGGTGCTGCTGCCGCCCAAGGGGCTTCGCCTGGCGCTGCTCGGGTGCGGCGCCTTCGCCTGCGCGGCCCTGTGGCTGCTGATCGAAGGGTCTGCCTCGCCGCCCGTGCTGGGCGAACTCAGCTCACCGCGCCGCAGCCTGCTGCTGGTGATGCTGGCTGCGGCGGCATGGGCGGTGCTGCTGGTGCTGGCGTCCCGGGTGGTCAAGGGCCTGCGGCAGGCGGCACGGCAGCAGGGACTGTGCATCGGCTCGCCCGCCCTGCCGGCGCTGGGCGCCGCGCTGATCACCGCCTCGCTGCCGGATCTCTTCGCCCCGCTGCTGGGCGGCCTGCTGCTGCTGAGCGCCTGCCTGCTGGCGGCGCTGGCCGATCGAAGCCGGCCGGCAGGCGCCTGCGCGAGCGGACTCTTCGATTGCGCCCTTCCTTTCCCGCAGGAGGAATCGTCGGCTTCACAGCCCGTCGCCTTTGCCACCTCGGACGCCGTTGCAGACCGCCGCATCCGCAGGCTCGCCCGCTGGACGATGCTGCCGATGATGGCCTCGCTCGCCTGGATGGTCGAGCTGTGCGCGGGCGCCGGCCTGTCGACGCACGCGGTGACCTGGATCCACCTGCTGGCCATGCTCGGACCCGCTGCCGCCCTGGAGATGAAGGCCCTTGCCCGCCGGGCGTCGCCACCCCGCCGGGTGGGCCTGGCCGCAGCCGCTTTGGTTGCCGGCGGCGTGGCCCTCGTCTCCGCCGAAGGCGTGCAGGCCTGGATGCTGGCCTCGGTGGCGCACGCGCTGGCCTGGGGTCTGGTGTGGAGCGCGGGTCTGGCCGCCGCGAGGCCCGGGGCCGCGACGCGCCCGGCGGCGCTGCCCATCGGGCCGCCGCCCGGACGGCGGTCGGGGGCGGGCCCGAGGCGCAGCCTGGCCGCTCTCGTGCCGGCGGCGCTGGTGCTGCTGCTGGGGGCGGCCATCGAGGCCTGGGGCCTGGCGGCCCTGGGCGCCGTGCATCTGGCGCTGGCCGGCGCCGCGGCCTTCGCCTGCGGGGTATTCGCCCTGCGCCTGCGCGGGGGGCGCGCGGCGCTGGCGGGCGGCTGAAGGAGCCGGCTGAAGAAGGCGGTTGAAAAGGATCGCCGAAAAGGACCGCTGAGAAAGTCGGCCGCGCTGAGCGGCTCAGGTCGGCGGCAGGGGACGCGCGGACTGCGGCAGGCCGAACACTCGGTCGAAGGTCCAGGTGAAGGCGATGCCGTAGACGAAGAAGAAGGCGAGGATGCCCAGGTCGGCCACGAAAGCCTTCCACAGCGTGGTGTCCAGCCACCAGGCCATCACCGGCACCAGCATCACCACCAGGCCGCCCTCGAACAGCGCTCCATGGGCGAGCCGACGACGCCACGAGCGCCCCTTGACCGCCTGGCGGGCTTCCCAGCGCTCGAAGGCGGTGTTGAAGGCGTAGTTCCAGGCCAGGGCGATGCCCGACATCAGCACGGCCAGCCCGAGGGTGGAGCTCACCGGCTGGTCGAACATCCAGGCCATGGCAGGCGCCACGACCGACACGGCGATGCCTTCGAAGAGGATGGCCTGCACGACGCGGCGGGTCAGGGGGGACATGGAATCGGCAGCAGGAGGAAGCCCCGTCGCAGGGCCGGCAAGGCCCTGCATTGTCAGGGGCTCTGCGTGCTGCCGCAGCCGGCGCCGTCGGGCCGGCGCCGGCCTCAGGCCTCAGAGGTCGAGCGAGGCCTGCAGCCCCACCGTGCGCGGCGAGCCGTAGATGACGCGGGGCTGCTGCAGCGCGTTGGTCGCGTTGACCGTCGAGTACTCCTTGTTGGTCAGGTTGCGCACCCACAGCGCCACCGACCAGCGGCGCGCCTCGCCGCCCTCCAGCGCGACGCGCGCGTTGAGCAGCTCGAAGCTCGGGATGCGGTTGACCGCCGCGCCGTTCGCGTTGCTGGTCTGCTCGCCGGTGTGGGTGTAGCCCAGCGACGAGCGCAGCTCCAGCCCGCCCACCGGCATCGTGTGCTCCACCGACAGCGCAGACTTCAGGCGCGGTGCGAAGGGCAGCCGGTTGCCGTCGAAGTTCACGCCCACGCCGCCGCCGTTCTTGAAGCTCAGGAAGGTGGCGTCGGTGTAGGCCAGCCCCCCCCGGAAGGTGATGGACGCGCTGGCCCGCGCCTGCAGGTCGAACTCTAGGCCGTCGATGCGCACCTCGCCCGCGTTGGTGATGGTGGCCACCGAGGTGCCGTTGGGCTGCAGCACGAACTGCTGCACCTGGTAGTCCTTGCCATCCATCCGGTAGAGCGAGGCGTTCGTCCGCAGGCGGCGCTCGAGCCACTCGGCCTTCAGGCCGAGCTCGAAGCTCTCGACCTTCTGCTTGTTGAATCGCAGGTCGACCGACGGGTTGCTCACCGCCGAGCCGATCAGGTCCATGTTGTAGCCGCCGCTCTTGAAGCCCTGCGTGTAGAAGCCGTAGGCCATCAGCTGGGGCGCGATGAACCAGTTCAGCCCGAGCTTGGGCGACAGGTCGCTGTCGCTGACCTGGCCGCCGAATTGGGGGATGTTCGCGGCCAGGCCCGGGATCGGGGTCTGGCTCAGCGTGATGTCCTTGGTCTCGCGGGTGGCGCGAAGGCCGCCGGTGAACTGCAGCCGCTCGGTGAGCCTGACGTTGCCGTGCGCGAACAGGGCCACCGACTCGCCCTGCATCGAGCCGATGCTGGTGGTGGTGAGCCGGCGCAGAGGTGCCACCGGGAAAGCGGCGCCCGTGCTGAGCGCGGCGACCTGATCGCTGTCCTGCTTCATGTAGAAGAGGCCCAGCAGCCAGTCGGCCGCCGGGTCGGGCGCGCTCGCAATGCGCAGTTCCTGGGTGAACTGCTTGTTCTTCGCGGTGTTGTTGCCGAAGTAGATGTCCAACGGCGCCATGTCGTCGTCGTTGCTGTAGAAGTTCGTCGCGGTCTGCGCCGAGGTGATGGAGGTCAGCCGCAGGCCCCGGCCCAGGCCAGCCTCCACCGTCACCGAGCCGCCGTCCTTGTCCACCGTCTCCTCCGAGCGAGCGTCGGTGGCGGTGGTGCGCGAGCCGGGCGCGAGGGCCGCCAGCGGCGACGGCGCGACCGCCTCGCCGAACAGCGGCACGCCCTTGTAGCGGTAGTGCCAGAGCGCCGCATCGACCTGGGCGTTGCTGCCCGGCTTGACGCGCAGGAAGGCCCGCGCGGTGGTGCCATCGCCGCTGCCCGGGCGAACGTCCGGGCGGGTCAGGTTGTCGATCCAGCCATCGGTCTTCTCCTGCGCGACCGACACCGAGGCCTGCACCGTGCCCGGCACCACCGCGCCGCCCAGCCACGCCCCCAGGTTGCGCGTGCCGAAGCTGCCGCCCTCCACGTTGGCGCTGGCCTCGAATCGGTCGGTGGGCTTGCGGGTGGTGAGGTTCAGCGCACCGGCGACGGTGTTCTTGCCGAACAGCGTGCCCTGCGGGCCGCGCAGGATCTCCAGGCGTTCGATGCCGGTCAGGCCCAGCGAGGTGGCTTCGGACCGGCCCGCATAGACCCCGTCGACGTAGACGCCCATGCTGGCGTCGAAGCCCGGGTTGCGTGCGAAGTCGTTGATGCCGCGGATGCCCATGCGCGCGCCCAGCGTGCGGTTGGACTGGCCGCCGGTCACGCTGGGCGACAGGTCGCCCAGGTTGAACAGATCCTTGACGCCGGCACGCTCGAGGTCGCCGGCCGACACCGAGTCCACCGAGACCGGCACGACCTGCAGGTTCTGGTCGCGCTTCTGGGCGGTGACCACCACGGGTTGCAGCGCTTCGGTGGGCGCGCCTTGCGCCCGTGCGGGGCTGGTCACCGCCGCGGTGGCGCATGCGAGGAGCGCGGCCTTCGCGACGAGCGTCAAGGGTGGGCGGCGCAGGAAGGGGGCGGGCATGTCGGGTGTCTCCTTGTGTCGTGTTGTCAGGGGCGTGACCTGGAAAGGCCGGGTCACTCGGCCGTGGGTGACCCGCCGGGGAGCGGGTCGGGAAGCGGGGCGGGAAAGAGTGGGGCCGGGCCTCCGGGTGCTCAGCGAGCCCAGGAGCCTGAGGGCGCTCACGATGAGGCGCAGGACGAACCGGTGGGCGGCGGCGCCTCCGGCGAAGCCGGTGCCGCTCGGCGGGTCAGGTGGGCGCTGGCGATTTCGCTCCACAGGGCCATCACCCGCTCGGTGAGGCCGGGATCGGAAGCCGCCTCCATCGAGGTGGCCAGGCCGCGCAGCACGCAGGCGTTCAGCGACAGGAAGGTGGTCAGCTCGGCGGGGTCCTTCAACGGAATGGACTTCGCGAAGGTCGCGTCCCGGCTGGCGATCCATTCCCGGACCGCCTCGCGCAGCCTCTGGTGGAGGGCATGCTGATGCCGCGACAGCAGCACCACCTCCAGCGCGGCCAGGTAGTCAGGGCGGCCGAAGATGTTCTTCCACAGCGCGTGCTGGAGTTGCTCGAGCGCCTGGCTGCCCACGGCGGCGCTGGCGTAGGCCGGTCGCTCGGCTTCCCATTCCCTCAGCAGGTGCCGGATGGCCGCCACGACCATGTCGTCCTTGCTGGGGTAGTGGTGTGCCTGTGCCCCCTTGGACACACCCGCCCGTTCGGCGATCTGCGCGGTGGTGACGTTCGCATAGCCCACTTCGGTCAGCAGCTCCACCGCCGCCTGGCACAGCCGGCGCTGGGTCTCGCTGCTGCGCATGGCCTGGGTGCGGCGCTCACGGGTGGCAGGCGCAGCCGCGCCGCTGTCGGGGGGCTTCGAAGCGGAACCGGGCACCGCCTCGGACGGGCCGCCGGCATTCCGGTTGGAAGAGGACTCGGGATTCATACGGATGAACAAATCGGGCAGTCGGATTGTAAAGTTGCCGCCCCGGACGTCGGCAGTGGATACCCGAATCGGCGCGCCAGCGAAGGCCCCCGCAGCCCCCATGACATGACACGCTCTCCCCTGGCCGCACTGGTCCTGCTGATCGGCCTGGCCGCCCCCGCGATGCCGGCCGTGGGCCAGGCGGGGGTCGCCGCGCCCAACTCCGCGCCCGTTGCCGCGCCGGTTGCCGCGCCCGTCTCCACACCCGTCTCCGCACCGGCGGGCGGCTCCATCCAGCCGCGCGCGAGCGCCCTCCCCACCGCGCCCAAGGTGCTCCGCTATGCCTTCCCGCTCGCGGAGACCGGCTTCGACCCGGCGCAGATCTCCGACCTGTACTCGCGCATCGTGGCGGCGAACCTCTTCGAGGCGCCGCTCACCTACGACTTCCTCGCCCGACCGGTCCGGCTGGTTCCGCAGACCGCCGCCGCGCTGCCCGAGGTCAGCCCGGACTTCAGGCGCTGGGTGTTCCGCATCCGCCCGGGCATCCATTTCGCCGACGACCCGGCCTTCAAGGGGCGGCGCCGCGAACTGGTGGCGGCGGACTACGTCTACTCGATCAAGCGCCACTACGACCCGCAGTTCAAGAGTCCGGCGATGTTCCTGTTCGAGAACGCCCGAGTGCTGGGCCTGTCGGCGCTGCGCCGGAGGGCGCTGGAGACGAAGCAGCCCTTCGACTACGACTCCGAGGTGGCGGGCCTTCGCACGCTGGACCGCTACAGCTTCGAGATCGTGCTGGCCGAACCGGCCCCGCGCTTCGGCTTCGTGATGGCCGATGGCGCGGTGGCGGGCGCCGTGGCCCGCGAGGTCATCGAGGCCTATCCGGGCAAGTCCATGGAGCACCCGGTGGGCACGGGCCCCTATCGGTTGACGCAGTGGACGCGCTCGTCGCGCATGGTGTTCGAGCGCAATCCCAACTTCCGCGAGCAGGTTTTCGATGCCGAGCCCGCCCCGGACGATGCAGCGGGCCGGGCCATCCTCGCGCAGATGAAGGGGCGGCCGCTGCCGCAGGTCGACCGCATCGAGATCACGGTCATCGAGGAGGCTCAGCCGCGCTGGCTGGCCTTCCTCAACGGGCAGCTTGACCTGCTCGAGCGCCTGCCCAACGAGTTCGCCACGGTGGCCATCCCGAACAACCAACTCGCGCCCAACCTGCGCAAGCAGGGCATCCGCATGGAACGCGTGCCCGCGGTGGACGCCACCTTCACCTATTTCGCGATGGAGCACCCGGTGATCGGGGGCTATGCGCCAGACAAGGTGGCGCTGCGGCGGGCCATCGGCCTGGCCTTCGACAACCGGCTGGAAGTCGATCGCGTGCGGCAATCCCAGGCCATCGTGGCCCAGGCCATCCTGCCTCCCATGGTCAGTGGCCACGACCCGCAACTGAAGACCGAGATGAGCGAGCACAGCGTCGCCCGGGCGCGCTCGCTGCTCGATCTCTTCGGCTATGTCGATCGCGACGGCGACGGCTGGCGCGACCTGCCCGACGGCCAGCCGCTGGTGCTGGAGTACGCGAGCCAGCCCGACCAGCTCAGCCGGCAGCAGCAGGACCTGTGGCACAAGGCGATGGCCGCGATCCAGCTGCGCATCGTGTTCAAGATCGCCAAGTTTCCCGAGCAGGTCAAGGCAAGCCGCGCGGGCAAGCTGATGATGTGGGGCGTGGCCTGGAACGCGCCCAGTCCGGACGGCACCCTGTTCCTGGACCTGATGTACGGGCCCAACAAGGGGCAGGCCAACCACGCCCGATTCGATCTGCCGGCCTTCAATGCGCTGTATCAGCGCCAGCTCGTCCTGCCCGACGGCCCCGAGCGGGAGGCGCTGATGCGCGAAGCCATGCTGCTGGGCGTGGCCTACATGCCCTACAAGGTGCATTCACACCGGGTCATCACCGACCTGGCGCATGCGCAGGTCCAGGGCTACCGCCGCCACCCCTTCGCGCGCGACTTCTGGCGCTACGTCGACATCGACCCGCCCGGCCGCCCTGTCCGCTAGGCCCTCCCCGACACACCGACACCATGTTCATCCAGCTTCAGCAGCAGCGGCTTTTCTTCGACGTCATCGGAGAAAAGCTCAGGATCGACGGCCCCCGGCTGGTTGAAAAACCCACGCTGGTCGCGCTGCATGGCGGACCGGGCCTGGACCACACCCGCTTCCGCCCGGACTTCGATGCGCTGGCCGACATCGCGCAGATCGTCTTCGTCGACCACCGGGGCAATGGGCGCAGCCAACCCAGCGACCCGAGCACCTGGACGCTCGATCGGTGGGGTGACGACGTCCGCGACCTGTGCAATGCCCTGGGCATCGTCAAGCCCATCGTCTTCGGTCACAGCTTTGGCGGCATGGTCGCCCAGTCCTACCTCACACGGCACCCGGGCCATGCGGCGGGTGTCGTCCTGTCGTCCACCGCAGCGCACATGGACTTCGCCTCGATGTACGAAGCCTTCGAGCGCAAGGGCGGCACGCCCGCCCGCGACGCGGCCGAACGTTTCTGGACACGCATGAGCGATGAGGACTTCCAGGACTACGCCCGGCTGTGCCTGCCGCTGTACTGCACCCGACCGCCGCTCGACGCGCACCAGGCCGCGCGCGCGATCCTGAGTGGCGACGTCATCCGGCACTTCACGCTGTCGCCCGGCGAGATCCGCCAGATGGACTTCCGCCCTCGCCTGCAGGCCGCCCGCTGCCCGGTGCTGGTGCTTGGCGGAATGGAGGACCCGGCCACTCCGCCCGCCTGCAGCCGAGAGATCGCCGCCCACCTGCCGCGCCACCTCGCCGAGCTGCGGCTCTTCGAGGGCTGCGGACACGGCGTCTACCGCGACGACCCCGAACATTTCTGGCCCCTGCTGCGCGAATGGATCGCCCGGCTCGGCTCGGCGGCGGCATGAACACGGTCGACGCGGCGTTCTCGCAGACCTACGCAGAGGCGCGGGCCAAGTTCCTGCACGCCGCCGTCGCCGCGGGCCTGGCGGTGCAGACCCACGGCCTGGACCTGCCCGGGCGCGACGGCGAAGCCCTGGCAACGGACGTGGCGCGGCTGGGTCCGCGCGACGCCCGCACGCTGCTCGTCATCAGCAGCGGCTGCCACGGCGTGGAAGGCTTCTGCGGATCGGGCGTGCAGATAGCGCTGCTGCGCGACCCCGCCTGGCATGCCGCGGCCGCAGCGGCGGGCGTGGCCTTGCTCTATGTGCATGCGCTCAATCCCTGGGGCTTCTCGTGGTGGCGCAGAAGCACGCAGGAGAACGTCGACCTGAACCGCAACTTCGTCGACTTCGGCCAGCCGCTTCCGGTCAATGCCGGCTACCGGGCGCTTCACCACGCGCTGCTGCCACCCCGCTGGCCCCCGCCGCAGGAGGCTGAAGAAGCCATCTCCGCCTTCATCGCCACGCAGGGCCTTCGCTCCTTCCAGCAGGCCGTCAGTGGCGGACAGCACGAGGAAGCGGAGGGCCTTTTCTTCGGCGGCCATGCGCCCTGCTGGAGTCATCGCACCTGGCGTTCGGTGCTTCGTGAGCATGGACGGCACTGCGGCCACCTCGCCTGGATCGACCTGCACACCGGGCTTGGGCCGGCCGGACATGGCGAGCGCATCCTGTGCTGCCGCGACGACGACGGCGCCTGGGCGCGGGCCCGCGCCTGGTGGGGAGATGGCATCACCTCCATCGACGACGGAAGCTCGGTGTCGGCCCGTCTCTCGGGCATGGCCTTCGAGGCGGTCCACGAAGAATGCGCGCAGGCGCTCTACACCGGCATCGCCATCGAATACGGCACCCTGCCCATGCAGGATGTGCTGCAGGCCCTGCGCGCTGACCAGTGGCTGCAGAACCATCCCGACGCACCGGACACACTCAGGCAGGCGATCAAGTGCCAGATGCGGGACGCCTTCCATGTCGACACCACCGAATGGAAGGAAGCGGTGGTGCGGCAGGCCCGCGAAGCCGCGCTGCAGGCGGTGCAGGGGCTGGGGCGGGCTGAAGGCTGAAGCGGCCACCGCGCTCTGGAGCCTGCCCTGACACGTCCGGGCCGGAAACGACAAGGCCCGCTGCTGCGGGCCTTGGCTGGTGCGGATCAACCGCACCGGATTCTTGGTTGCGAGGGCAGGATTTGAACCTGCGACCTTTGGGTTATGAGCCCAACGAGCTACCAGACTGCTCCACCTCGCGACTGAGCCTGCTAGTGTAGCACGGTGTCGACCGCGCCGCCACTGTCAGGCGAAAAACGATCAGGACGCGTCGGCTGCGGGCGCTTCGGCCGGGGCCGGGCGATCCACCAGCTCGACGAAAGCCATCGGCGCGTTGTCGCCCACGCGGAAGCCCATCTTCAGGATGCGGGTGTAGCCGCCCGGACGGGCCTTGTAGCGCGGGCCGAGCTCGCTGAAGAGCTTGGTCACGATGTCGCGGTCGCGGGTGCGGTTGAAGGCGAGGCGGCGGTTGGCCAGCGTCGGCTCCTTGGCCAGCGTGATCAGCGGCTCGACGACGCGGCGCAGTTCCTTGGCCTTGGGCAGCGTGGTCTTGATGGCCTCGTGCTTCAGCAGCGAATTGCACATGTTGCGAAGCATCGCCAGGCGGTGCTCGCTGGTGCGGTTCAGTTTTCTCAGTCCGTGGCGGTGGCGCATGTTGCACTCCTGGGGGTTGTTCCAGCCGGCCGTGTCAGGTACCGGTGGGGGGCCGCTTCAGGCCGCCGCCGGTGGGTTCCGGTGGCAGCCTGTCGGCCGATGTCCGTCGGACGACGGGTTGAAAAAGTCGATCGATGCGCAGCGGCCCGGGCCGCCGCGCACCCGCGGCTTCAGCGCTTGTCCAGGCCCTGCGGGGGCCAGTTCTCAAGGCGCGCGCCCAGCGTGAGGCCGCGCGAGGCCAGCACTTCCTTGATTTCATTGAGCGACTTGCGGCCGAGGTTGGGCGTCTTCAGAAGCTCGGTCTCGGTGCGCTGGATCAGGTCGCCGATGTAGTAGATGTTCTCTGCCTTCAGGCAGTTGGCCGAACGCACGGTGAGTTCGAGCTCGTCCACCGGGCGCAGCAGGATGGGGTCGATGTTGGGCGTGGCGGCCTTGGCGGTCGGGCGCAGCAGGTCGAGGTCGCTGCCCTCGAGCTGGGCGAACACCGCCAGCTGCTCGACCAGGATCTTGGCCGATGCGCGGATCGCTTCCTCGGGCGACACGGCGCCGTTGGTGACGATCTCCATCACCAGCTTGTCCAGGTCGGTGCGCTGCTCCACCCGGGCGCTCTCCACCGTGTAGCTCACGCGGGCCACCGGCGAGAAGGAGGCATCCAGCACGATGCGGCCGATGGCCTTGGTCGTCTCGTCGCCATAGCGGCGCAGGTTGCCCGGCACATAGCCGCGGCCCTTCTCGACCTTGATCTGCATGTCCAGCTTGCCACCCTGCGACAGGTTGGCGATGACGTGCGTGGGGTTGATGATCTCCACGTCATGCGGCGTCTGGATGTCGCCGGCCGTGACCGGGCCCTCGCCCTCCTTGCGCAGCACGAGGGTGACCTCGTCGCGGCTGTGCAGGCGGAACACCACGCCCTTGAGGTTGAGCATCATGTGCACGACGTCTTCCTGCACGCCGTCCACCGTGGAGTACTCGTGCAGCACGCCGGCGATGGTCACTTCGGTGGGCGCGTAACCCACCATCGAGCTCAGCAGCACACGGCGCAGCGCGTTGCCGAGGGTGTGGCCATAGCCACGCTCGAAGGGCTCGAGGATCACCTTGGCCCGGTTCTCGCCGAGCGGCTCGACGTTGATGGTCTTGGGCTTGAGGAGGCTGGTTTGCATGAGGTCTTTCTTTCAATGCCCTCGGCTCGTTACGCCGATAAGGCTGAGGGACCTGAAGGGCACCGGGCGGGATGGCCCGTCGCCCTGGAGGGGCCGCGGTGATGCAGGACGGGCGCCGGGTTCGCGCAAGCGCGCGTCCGCCGGCACGGCAGGATCAGCGCGAGTAGAGCTCGACGATCAGCGCTTCCTTGATCTCGGCGCCGAACTCGTCGCGGTCGGGCGCCTTCTTGAACACGCCTTCGAGCTTGGACACGTCCACTTGAACCCAGGCCGGGAAGCCGTTGCCCTCGGCGAGCTTGGCGGCATCGGTCACGCGGAGCTGCTTCTTGGCCTTCTCGCGAACAGCCACCGTGTCGCCCGGCTTGACCGAGTAGGACGGGATGTTCACGACCACGCCGTTGACGGTCACGCCGCGGTGGCCGACCAGCTGGCGAGCCTCGGCCCGCGTGGAGCCGAAGCCCATGCGGTAGACGACGTTGTCCAGCCGGCACTCGAGCAGAGACAGCAGGTTCGCACCGGTGTTGCCCCGGCGGCGCTCGGCCTCCTCGAAGTAGCGGCGGAACTGGCGCTCCAGCACGCCGTACATGCGCTTGACCTTCTGCTTCTCGCGCAGCTGCAGGCCGTAGTCGGAGGTGCGAGAGCCGGAGGTGCGGCCATGCTGACCCGGCTTGCTGTCGAACTTCGCCTTGTCGGCGATGGGGCGGCGGGCGCTCTTGAGGAAGAGGTCAGTGCCTTCGCGACGGGAAAGCTTGGCCTTGGGTCCGAGAAGTCTTGCCACGAATCAATCCTTTGGGGTTCAGGGGCTGACGCGCCGTTGTCTGCGCGCGAGTCGGGCTGCCAGGCGGCTCCCGACGGTGGTCTTCCTGCTTCAGAAACGACTGCGCGCGCCACCCGGCGCGAGTCGCGTTGCCGGGCTGCCCTGGCGCCTGAGCGCAGCGCAGCCGCGGCGGGTGTCGATCAGATACGGCGACGCTTCTGCGGACGGCAGCCGTTGTGCGGCACGGGCGTCACGTCCGAGATGGAGGTGATGCGGATGCCGAGCGAAGCCAGCGCGCGGACCGAGGACTCGCGGCCCGGGCCGGGGCCCTTGATGCGGACGTCCAGGTTCTTGATGCCCTGCTCCTGGGCCGCACGGCCCGCCACCTCGGCCGCGACCTGCGCGGCGAAGGGCGTGCTCTTGCGCGAGCCCTTGAAGCCCTGGCCACCGCTGGACGCCCAGGCCAGCGCCCCACCCTGACGATCGGTGATCGTGATGATGGTGTTGTTGAACGAGGCGTGCACGTGGGCGATGCCGTCGGCGATGTTCTTGCGAACCTTCTTCCGGACGCGTTGCGCTGCAGTGTTGACGGGTGCTTTGGCCATAGTGGGAATGCTGCTGAATCAGAGGGGCGAGCGACGGCGGCGGAAGGAGTCGGCGGGGCCGCTCACTTCTTGCCGGCCACGCCCTTGCGCGGACCCTTGCGGGTACGGGCATTGGTGCGGGTGCGCTGGCCACGGACCGGAAGGCCGCGACGATGACGCAGGCCCCGGTAGCAGCCGAGGTCCATCAGGCGCTTGATGTTGAGCGAGGTCTCGCGACGCAGATCGCCTTCGATCGTCAGACGGCCGATCTCGTCGCGCAGGCGCTCGAGCTCGGGGTCGGTCAGATCCTTGATCTTCTTGGAGAAGGGAATGCCCACCGCCTTGCACAGGTGCTGGGCGGTGGTGCGGCCGATGCCGAAGATGGCCGTCAGACCGATCTCGGCATGCTTGTGGGGCGGAATGTTGATACCGGCGATACGAGCCATTGCGGTTCCTTAACGGTTGCCTGTGCGCGGGAGGGGCGGATCAGCCCTGGCGCTGCTTGTGGCGCGGGTCGGTGCAGATGACCCGCACGACGCCCTTGCGGCGCACGATCTTGCAATTGCGGCACATTTTCTTGACGGATGCGGCAACCTTCATGATGCTTCTCCAAATACGGGCGGTCTGGCCTGTTGTCGTCCACCGGGCGTCGCCCGGTGGCCAAGGGTTCTAGCTGGCCTTGAAATTGGCCTTCTTGAGCAGCGATTCATATTGCTGGCTCATCACGTACGACTGCACCTGCGCCCAGAAGTCCATCGTGACAACCACGATGATCAACAGACTCGTGCCACCGAAATAGAAAGGCACGTTGTAGCGCAGGACCAGGAACTCGGGCAGCAGGCAGACCAGCGTGATGTAGATCGCGCCGATCAGCGTGAGCCGCGACAGGATGCGGTCGATGTAGCGGGCGGTCTGGTCGCCCGGGCGGATGCCCGGAACGAAGGCACCGCTCTTCTTCAGGTTGTCGGCGGTCTCGCGGCTGTTGAACACGAGCGCCGTGTAGAAGAAGCAGAAGAACACGATCATCGTCGCATAGAGCAGCACGTAGATCGGCTGCCCCGGCGACAGCGCCGAAGACGCATCCTTCAACGCCCGGGTGAACCAGGAGTCGCTCGCGCCGGTGGCGAACCAGCCGACGATGGTCGCGGGCAGCAGGATGATCGAGCTGGCGAAGATCGGCGGGATCACGCCGGCCATGTTCAGCTTGAGCGGCAGGTGGGACGACTGGCCGCCATAGACCTTGTTGCCGACCTGGCGCTTGGCGTAGTTCACCAGGATCTTGCGCTGCCCGCGCTCGACGAACACGACGACGAAGGTCACGCCGACCACCAGCACCGCGATCAGCAGCGACACCAGGATGCTCATCGCGCCGGTGCGCACCAGCTCGAGCAGGCCGCCGATGGCCGCCGGCAGACCGGCGACGATGCCCGCGAAGATCAGGATGGAGATGCCGTTGCCCAGGCCGCGCTCGGTGATCTGCTCGCCCAGCCACATTAGGAACATCGTGCCGGCCACCAGGCTCACCACCGCGGTCAGCCGAAAGCCCATGCCGGGGGAAATGACCAGGCCCGGGGAGCCTTCGAGCGCGATGGCGATGCCGAGCGCCTGGAAGATCGCCAGGCCCAGGGTTCCGTACCGCGTGTATTGGGTGATCTTGCGCCGGCCGGCCTCGCCTTCCTTCTTCAGCGCCTCCAGCGTGGGCACGACGTAGGTCATCAGCTGCATGATGATCGACGCCGAGATGTAGGGCATGATGCCCAGTGCGAAGACGGTGAAGCGCGACAGCGCACCACCCGAGAACATGTTGAACAGGTTCAGGATGCCGCCCGACTGGCTCTTGAAGAGCTGGGTCAGGGCGGTCGGGTCGATGCCCGGCACCGGAATGTGCGCACCGATGCGGTAGACCACCAGGGCCAGCAGCAGGAAGACGATGCGGCGACGCAGGTCGCCGAAACGACCGGTCTTCGCAATCTGGGTGGCAGAGGTCACGCAGGGGTTCCGGGTGGGGTCAGGAAACGAGGGGGTGCGGCCAGCGCGTCAGGCAATCAGACGCTCAGGCATTCAGGCGATCGAACCGCCGACGGCTTCGATGGCCGCCTTGGCACCGGCGGTCGCGCCGATGCCCTGCAGCTGCACCTTGCGGGTCAGCGAGCCGGTCTTGACCACCTTCACCACGCGCGCGGACTCGTGCACCAGGCCCACGCGCTTGAGGGTGACGAGATCCACGGTGTCCATGGCCAGCGTTTCCAGGTCGGCCAGCGACACCTCGGCGTTGAACGCCAGCGTGCGCGACTTGAAGCCGCGCTTGGGCAGGCGCCGCTGCATGGGCATCTGGCCGCCTTCGAAGCCGACCTTGTGGTAGCCGCCCGCGCGGGACTTCTGGCCCTTGTGGCCACGGCCGGCCGTCTTGCCGAGGCCGGAGCCGATGCCACGACCCACGCGGCGGCGGGGGCGCTTGGAGCCGTCGGCCGGCTGGATGGTGTTCAGTTGCATGGCGAAATCCTGCAAGGCGAGATCAGAGGACCTGAACGAGGTAGGACACCTTGTTGATCATGCCGCGCACCGCGGGCGTGTCGATCAAGGTGGACTGGCTGTTCAGCTTGCGCAGGCCCAGGCCCCGCACGGTCGCACGGTGCGACTCGCGGGTGCCGGCGATGCTGCGCACGAGCTTCACGGTCACGGTGTTGGATTGGGGCGTGCTCATCGCGTTCTCCGAAGGGGGCGTCGAATCAGCCGAAGATCTGCTCGACGGTCAGGCCGCGCTTGGCAGCCACTTCGGCCGGCGTGCTGGTGCGGGTGAGCGCATCGAGCGTGGCACGGACGAGGTTGTAGGGGTTGGTCGAGCCCAGGCTCTTGGCCACCACGTCGGTGATGCCCATGACCTCGCACACCGCGCGCATCGGGCCGCCGGCGATGATGCCGGTGCCGGGCGCGGCGGGCGCCATCAGCACGCGGGACGCGCCGTGCTCGCCGACCACCTTGTGCTGGATGGTGCCGTTGCGCAGCGACACCTTGACCAGGTTGCGGCGCGCGGCCTCCATGGCCTTCTGCACCGCCACCGGCACCTCGCGCGCCTTGCCCTTGCCCATGCCGATGCGGCCGTCGCCGTCACCGACGACGGTCAGCGCCGCGAAGCCGAGGATGCGACCGCCCTTCACCACCTTGGTGACGCGGTTCACGGCGATCATCTTTTCCTTCAGGCCGTCGTCGCGTCCCTCGTCGGCGACGCGCGGTTGAAACCTAGCCATGCTGAATTCCTTGTTTCGCGGACAGCGTTAGAACTGGAGACCACCCTCGCGGGCAGCCTCGGCCAGGGCCTTGACGCGGCCGTGGTAGGCGAAGCCCGAGCGATCGAAGGCGACGCGCTCGACACCGGCGGCGCGGGCCTTCTCGGCAATGCGCTTGCCGATCAGGGCCGCCGCGGCAGTGTTGCTGCCCTTGCCATCGGCCACCTCGGCGCGCACCGCGGCCTCGTTGGTCGAGGCGCTTGCGAGCACGCGGGAGCCATCGGCGGCGTGGATCGTCGCGTAGATGTGCTGGTTGGTGCGGATCACCGTGAGGCGCGCCGCGCCCTGCGTCGCGATGCGGCGCCGGGTCTGTTGAGCGCGACGGTGGCGCTGTGCTTTCTTGTCTAGCATGGGCGGCTCCGCTCGTTACTTCTTCTTGGTTTCCTTGAGGGTCACCTTCTCATCGCTGTAGCGGATGCCCTTGCCCTTGTAGGGCTCGGGCGGACGGAAGGCGCGGATTTCCGCGGCCACCTGTCCCACCGCCTGGCGATCGGCGCCCTTCACCACGATCTCGGTCTGCGTCGGGCACTCGACCTTCACGCCGGCCGGCATTTCCTTCACCACCGGGTGGGAAAAACCGATCTGCAGGTTGAGCTTGGTGCCCTGGGCCTGCGCGCGGAAGCCCACGCCAACCAGGTTCAGCTTGCGCTCGAAACCCTTGCTGACGCCCTGGACCATGTTGGCGGTGAGCGCACGCAGGGTGCCGCTCATCGCGTTGGCCGCAGCACCGTCGCCCACGGGGGCGAACAGCAGCTGGCCATCCTTGTGCTCGACGCTGACGAGCGGGCTCACCGGGCAGCTCAGCTCGCCGAGCGCGCCCTTGATGAGCAGCGCGTCGTTCACGCGCTTGGCCTCGACTCCCGCAGGAATCGCGACCGGCATCTTTCCGACTCTGGACATTTCTTGAACGCTCCGATCAGGCCACGTAGCAGAGGACTTCGCCCCCGATGCCCGCCTGGCGCGCCTTGCGGTCGGTCATCACGCCCTGGGGGGTGGTGACGATCGCCACGCCCAGCCCGTTCATCACGGAGGGCAGGTCCTGGCGGCCCTTGTAGACGCGCAGGCCGGGGCGGCTCACGCGCTCGATCTGCTCGATCACCGGACGACCGGCGTAGTACTTCAGCGCGATCTCGAGGCGGCGCTGCTGGCCCTCGCCGACGACCGCGAAGCCGTCGATGTAGCCCTCGTCCTTCAGCACCTGGGCGATGGCCGCCTTCAGCTTGGACGCGGGCATCGAGACAGAACCCTTCTCGACCATTTGCGCGTTGCGGATGCGGGTCAGCATGTCCGCGATGGGGTCACTCATGCTCATGAATCAATCTCCGTCCGGCCTTGCCGATTACCAGCTCGCCTTGACCAGGCCGGGAATGCTCCCGGCGAAGGCCAGTTCGCGGATCTTGTTGCGGCCCAGCCCGAACTTGCGGAAGGTGCCGCGCGGGCGCCCCGTCAGGTGGCAGCGGTTGCGCAGGCGGCTGGGGTAGGCGTTGCGCGGAAGCTTCTGCAGCTCCAGGCGCGCCGCATAGCGCTCCTCGTCGCTGCGCTTCGCATCGTTGGCGATGCCGCGCAGTTCCTCGTACTTCTTCGCGTAGCGCTTGACCAGCTCTTCGCGCTTGAGCTCGCGTTGGATCAGGGAAGTCTTCGCCACAGCCGCCTCAATTCTTGAAAGGAAACTTGAACGCCGTCAGCAGCGCCCGGCACTCATCGTCGCTCTTGGCCGACGTGGTGATCGAGATGTTCAGCCCCCGGATCGCGTCGACCTTGTCGTACTCGATTTCCGGGAAGATGACCTGCTCCTTGACGCCGATGTTGTAGTTGCCACGGCCGTCGAACGAGCGCACCGAGATGCCGCGGAAATCGCGCACCCGGGGCAGCGCCACCGTGACGAAACGGTCGAGGAACTCGAACATCGTCGCGCCACGCAGCGTGACCATGCAGCCGATGGGGACGCCGTCGCGGATCTTGAAACCGGCGATGGCCTTCTTCGACTTGGTGACCACAGGCTTCTGGCCGGCGATCTTGGTGAGGTCGGAGACGGCGTGGTCCATCACCTTCTTGTCCGACACCGCTTCGCTCACACCCATGTTCAGGGTGATCTTCTCGAAGCGCGGGACTTGCATCACCGACTGGTAGGAGAACTTGGCCATCAGCGCCGGGACGACGACGTCTCGGTAGTGCTGTTGAAGGCGCGCGGGAGTAGCAGCCATGTTGCGCAATCCTGTGGAAATCAAGCCGCGGTCGAGGGCTTGGCGGTCGGAACCTCGGCGCCGGAGGACTTGAAGATCCGGACCTTGCGGCCGTCCTCGCCCTGCTTGACGCCGACGCGGTCACCCTTGCCGGTGGCCGAGTTGTAGATCGCCAGGTTGGACTGGTGGATCGGCATGGCCTTCTCCTGGATGCCACCGGACACACCCTTCATGGGGTTCGGCTTGACGTGGCGCTTGGAGAGGTTCAGGCCCTCGACGACGAGGTGGTCGTCATCGACGCGTGACACGACGGTGCCGCGCTTGCCCTTGTCGCGTCCGGTGATCGCAATGACGGTGTCACCCTTGCGAAGCTTGTTCATACGCTGGAACTCCGAGGGATCGGTTTAGAGCACTTCGGGGGCGAGCGACACGATCTTCATGAAGCGCTCGCTGCGCAGTTCGCGCGTGACGGGCCCGAAGATGCGCGTGCCGATCGGCTCGAGCTTGGCGTTGAGCAGCACGGCGGCGTTCGCGTCGAACTTGACGAGCGAGCCATCCGGGCGACGCACGCCCTTGGCGGTGCGGATGACGACGGCGCTGTAGACCTCGCCCTTCTTCACCCGGCCGCGCGGAGCGGCTTCCTTGATCGACACCTTGATGACGTCGCCGATGCCGGCGTAGCGCCGCTTGGAGCCACCAAGAACCTTGATGCACATGACGGACTTCGCGCCCGTGTTGTCCGCGACGTCAAGCCGCGACTGCATTTGGATCATGTCTTTTCCCCAACTTTCCGCTTCCGTGGTGCACGGTGTGCGGCAGTCTTGGGCCCGTGGTTCGACTTTTCAGCCGAGGGTGTTGGAAGGCTGGCTGGTGCGAGGCGGCTACCACTGCCACGCACCTGTAAGCAAGCCCACGAGTCTATGCGCCGCAAAGGCGCCTGTCAAAGCTTTTTCTGCGTCGCGCCGTTCAGCAACGCCGTTCAGCCGCGCAGGGCGCGCGCCTGGCCGAGCATCGTGGCCGCATCGCTGACGGCGAAGGCGCCCGGCGCCTCGACGTTCAGGGTGCGAACCACGCCGTCCACGACCAGTGCCGAGTAGCGCTGCGACCGAAGGCCCATGCCGCGCGCGCTCAGGTCGAGCGTGAGACCCGCGGCCTGGGTGAAGGCCGCGCTGCCGTCGCCCAGGAAGCGCACGCTGTCCTGCGCCTTCTGGTCGCGGGCCCAGGCGCCCATGACGAAGGCGTCGTTGACCGACACGCACCAGACCTCGTCCACGCCCGCATCCTTCAAGGCCTGGCGGTGCTCGACGTAGCCAGGCACATGCTTGGCCGAGCAAGTGGGGGTGTAGGCGCCGGGCAGGGCGAACAGGGCGATGGTCTTGCCCGCTGCCGCCTCCGCCAGGTTCACCGCGCGCGGTCCGATGGGGCAGCCCTCGGTTTCCACCGCGTTGAATTCCTGCAGCGTGGCTTCGGGGAGTCGTTCACCAATGCGAAGGCTCATGTCGGTTCCTGGCGGTGCTAGTGGGTCGAGGCTCAGGCCAGCGCGCTGCGCTCGATCAGGCGCGTCACGATCCAGGACTTGGTCTTGGAGATCGGACGGCCTTCGGCGATCTCGACGAGGTCACCCATCTGGTAGGTGTCCTGCTCGTCGTGCGCCTGGTACTTGCGCGAGCGCGCGACGATCTTGCCGTACAGCTCGTGCTTGGTGCGGCGCTCGACCAGCACCGTCACGGTCTTCTGGCGCTTGTCGCTGACGACACGGCCGACGAGCGTGCGGGTGACTTTGGTTTCGCTCATTTCTGCCCCTCGCGGGCCTTCTGGCCCAGGATGGTCTTGGCGCGGGCGATGTCGCGGCGCGTCTTGGAAAGCTGCGTGTGGTCCGACAGCTGCTGGGTGGCGCGCTGCATGCGCAGGCCGAAATGGGCCTTCAGCAGGTCGTCCACTTCCTTCTGCAGCCCGGCAACGTCCTTGGCACGCAGTTCAGAGGCCTTGGTCATGGTGATCTCCAAGGGTTAGGCGCCGACCTGACGCGCCACGAAGGTGGTGCGCAGGGGGAGCTTGGCGGAGGCGAGCAGGAAGGCCTCGCGGGCGAGGGCTTCGGGGACGCCGTTCAGTTCGTACAGCACCTTGCCCGGCTGGATCTCGGCCACGTAGTACTCGGGGTTGCCCTTGCCGTTGCCCATGCGGACTTCAGCGGGCTTCTGCGAGATGGGCTTGTCCGGGAAGATGCGGATGAAGATGCGGCCGCCGCGCTTGATGTGACGCGAGATGGCCCGACGGGCCGCCTCGATCTGGCGCGCGGTGATGCGGCCACGCTCGGTGGCCTTGAGGCCGAAGTCGCCGAAGGACACGTTCGCGCCGCGGGTGGCGACACCCGTGTTGCGGCCCTTCTGCTCCTTGCGGTACTTGCGGCGTGCGGGTTGCAGCATGCTTATTCTCCTTTGGCACCACCGGCCGGCGGCGCAGCGCGGCGCACCACCTTGACGGCGGGCTTGCGCGGCGCGTCGCCATCGGCGGCGGGCTTGTCGGCACCGTCAGCCGAACGCGGCGGGCGGTCGGACGAACGGGGCGGGCGGCGGTCGCCGGGCGCGCCCGGGCGGGGCGGGCGGCGGTTGCGGCGGTCGTCGTCGTTGGTCTCGGGCTTGGCGCCGGGCGCGTCGCCGCGGCCGAGGTTGTCACCGCGGTAGACCCAGCACTTCACGCCGATGACGCCGTAGGTCGTCTTGGCTTCGGAGAAGCCGTAGTCGATGTCGGCCTTCAGGGTGTGAAGCGGCACGCGGCCTTCGCGGTACCACTCGCAGCGGGCGATCTCGATGCCGTTCAGGCGCCCCGACGACATCAGCTTGATGCCCTGCGCGCCCAGGCGCATCGCGTTCTGCATGGCGCGCTTCATCGCGCGGCGGAACATGATGCGCTTCTCGAGCTGCTGGGTGATGCTGTCGGCGATCAGCTGGGCATCGATCTCGGGCTTGCGCACCTCCTCGATGTTCACCGCGACGGGCACGCCCAGGCGGCGGCCGAGTTCGGCCTTGAGGTTCTCGATGTCCTCGCCCTTCTTGCCGATCACCACGCCCGGGCGCGCCGAGTAGATGGTGATGCGGGCGTTCTTGGCGGGGCGCTCGATGAGGATGCGCGAGACGGCCGCGGACTTCAGGCGCTTGTGCAGGAACTCGCGGACCGCGAGGTCCTCGGCCAGCATCGAGGCGAAGTTCTTGTTCGACGCATACCAGCGCGACGACCAGTTGCGGGTGACCGGGAGACGGAAGCCCGTCGGGTGGATTTTCTGACCCATGATGCGTTCCGGTTCCTCAGTTGCCGACGGTGACGTAGATGTGGCACGTCGGCTTGCTGATGCGGTTGCCGCGGCCCTTGGCCCGAGCGGAGAAACGCTTCAGCGTGGCACCCTGCTCGACCCGGATCGCCTTGATGCGCAGCTCGTCGACGTCTGCGCCGTCGTTGTGCTCCGCATTGGCGATCGCCGACTCGACGGCCTTCAGCACGATGCCGGCGGCCTTCTTCTGGGTGAAGTTCAGGATCTGGATGGCCTGATCCACTTTCTTGCCGCGCACGAGATCGGCAACCAGTCGACCCTTGTCGACCGAGAGCCGCACGCCGCGGACGATGGCATTGGTTTCCATGATCAGGTCCTCACTTCCTCGCGGCCTTCTTGTCGGCCGGGTGACCCTTGAACGTGCGGGTCAGCGCGAACTCGCCCAGCTTGTGACCGACCATCTGGTCGGTGACGTACACGGGCACGTGCTGCTTGCCGTTGTGCACGGCGATCGTCAGCCCGATGAAATCGGGAAGGATCGTCGAGCGGCGCGACCAGGTCTTGATCGGCTTCTTGTCCTTGATGGCGGTGGCCTTCTCGACCTTGGCCATCAGGTGGTGGTCCACGAAAGGACCCTTCTTCAGTGAGCGCGTCATGTCCTCGGCCCCTTACTTCTTGCGACGCGAGACGATCATCGTCTGCGTGCGCTTGTTGTTGCGGGTGCGGTAGCCCTTGGTCAGCGTGTTCCACGGCGAGACCGGAGCGCGGCCCTCGCCGGTGCGACCTTCGCCACCACCGTGCGGGTGGTCCACCGGGTTCATGGCGACGCCACGGACCGTCGGACGGATGCCACGCCAGCGCGTGGCACCGGCCTTGCCGAGCTGCGCCAGGTTGTGCTCTTCGTTGCTGACCTCGCCGATGGTGGCGCGGCAGTCGATGTGGATGCGGCGAACCTCGCCGGAGCGCAGGCGGACCTGGGCGTAGGCACCTTCGCGGGCCAGCAGCGTGACGCCAGCACCGGCCGAGCGCGCGATCTGCGCACCCTTGCCCGGCTGCATCTCCACGCAGTGGATCGTCGAGCCCACCGGGATGTTGCGGATCGGCAGGGTGTTGCCGGCCTTGATCGGGGCTTCCGCACCGTTCAGGACCTTGGCACCGACTTCCAGACCCCGCGGGGCGATGATGTAGCGGCGCTCGCCGTCGGCATAGCACAGCAGCGCGATGTGGGCCGACCGGTTGGGGTCGTACTCGATGCGCTCGACCTTCGCCGGGATGCCATCCTTGTTGCGGACGAAATCGACGACGCGGTAGTGGTGCTTGTGACCACCGCCCTTGTGGCGGGTGGTGATGTGGCCGTTGTTGTTGCGGCCGGCGTTCTGCATCTGCGGCTCGACCAGCGAGGCGAGCGGCGGACCCTTGTGCAGATGCGGATGCACGACCTTGACCACGGCGCGGCGGCCGGGCGATGTCGGCTTGACCTTGATGACTGGCATTACGCAGCCTCCCCGGAGAAGTTCAGCTGCTGGCCTTCCTTCAGGCACACGCACGCCTTCCTGATGTGGTCACGACGACCCTGGGACTTGCCGAAGCGCTTGGCCTTGCCCTTGATGTTGATCGTCTGGACGGAGTCGACCTCGACCTTGAACATCTGCTCGACCGCCGCCTTGATCTCCGGCTTGGTGGCATCGCGGGCCACCTGGAAGAGAACCTGGTTGCGCTTCTCGGCCAGCATCGTGGCCTTCTCGCTGATGATCGGCTTGATCAGAACCTTGGCCAGGCGCTCGAAGCGCGGGGCCGTCGTCGAAGCGGTCTTGCTCATGACAGCATCTCCTGGATCGCCGGCAGAGCGTCCTTGGTGATCAGCACCTTCTTGTAATACACAAGAGACAGCGGATCGGCATAACGGGGCTCGACCACCAGCACACCCGGCAGGTTGCGCGAAGCCAGGCGCAGGTTGTCGTCCAGCGTGCCGGTGATGACCATCACCGACTCCAGGCCCATGCCCTTGAGCTTCTGCGCGAAGGGCTTGGTCTTGGGGGAATCGACGGCCATCTGCTCGACCACCGCGAGGCGACCCTGGCGCACCAGCTGCGACAGGATGCAGGCCATGGCGGCGCGGTACATCTTCTTGTTGACCTTGTGCGAGAAGTTCTCGTGCGGGCTGTTCGGGAAGATGCGACCACCGCCCCGCCACAGCGGCGAGGAGGTCATGCCGGCGCGCGCGGGGCCGGTGCCCTTCTGACGGAAAGGCTTCTTGGTCGAGTGGCTGACCTGGCCTCGGTCGAGCTGGGCACGGGTGCCCTGGCGCGCGTTGGCCTGGTAGGCGACGACGATCTGGTGGATCAGCGCCTCGTTGTAGTCGCGGGAGAAGATGGTGTCGGCGGCTTCCACCTGCGACGACGCCTCACCGCGCTCGTTGATGAGTTCAAGTTGCATCACTGGCCTCCTGCCGCAGCGCCGGACTTCGCCTTGACGGCAGCCCGGACGACCACAAAGCCGTTGGTCGAGCCCGGCACAGCGCCGCGCACGAGCAGCAGCGAACGGGCCTCGTCGACGCGCACGATGTCCAGGTTCTGCACCGTGGTGGTCTCGTCGCCCATGTGGCCGCTCATGCGCTTGCCAGGGAAGACGCGACCCGGGTCCTGGGCCATCGAGATGGAGCCCGGAACGTTGTGCGAACGACTGTTGCCGTGCGACGCGCGCTGCGAGCCGAAGTTGTGGCGCTTGATGGTGCCGGTGAAGCCCTTGCCGATGGACGTGCCCTGCACGTCGACCTTCTGGCCGGCGGCGAACATCGTGCTCGGGAGGGTGGCGCCCGGCGCATAGGCAGCGGCGGTGGCGGCATCGACGCGGAACTCGCGGACGATGCGGCCGGCCTGCACACCCGCCTTGGCGAGGTGGCCCGCTTCGGGCTTGGTCACGCGGCTGGCCTTGCGGCTGCCGAAAGTGACCTGGAGGGCGCTGTAGCCATCGACATCCTGCGACTTGACTTGCGTCACGCGGTTGTCGCTGACATCCAGAACCGTGACGGGAACTGTGTCGCCGTCGTCGGTGAAGATGCGCATCATCCCCACCTTGCGGCCCAGCAGTCCCAGGCGATTGCCCAGACTCATGGTGTTCTCCTGATCCCGACAACGATTGGCCGGGTGGTGTTTGGCACAGCCCCGGGTCGAGCCCGGGTGATGCGCCGATGCGGCGGTGCTGTTCGCCGGGTCACCCAGGTGATCCCGTTTGCGCAGCCCCTGCCGAAAAGCCTTCCAGTATAGCAGCGTCGCCATTGCACCTGGCAAGCGCCGGGTGCAATGGCGACGACGGAGGTGTATCGCCCGCGCATCGGCGCGGGCAGGCGCAGCAGGCCACCGGCCCGCCGCGCGCTGCGATCACTGCAGCTTGATCTCGACGTCCACGCCCGCGGGCAGGTCGAGCTTCATCAGCGCGTCCACCGTCTTGTCGGTCGGATCGACGATGTCCATCAGCCGCTGGTGCGTGCGGATCTCGAACTGGTCGCGGCTCGTCTTGTTCACGTGCGGCGAACGCAGGATGTCGAAACGCTGCATGCGGGTGGGCAGCGGCACCGGGCCGCGCACGATGGCACCGGTGCGCTTGGCGGTGTCGACGATCTCGAGCGCCGACTGGTCGATCAGCTTGTAGTCGAAGGCCTTGAGGCGGATGCGGATCTTCTGCTTTTGCATGGTGTCCGCTCCTTACTCGATGATCTTGGCCACGACGCCCGAACCCACGGTGCGGCCGCCCTCGCGGATGGCGAAGCGCAGGCCCTCTTCCATCGCGATCGGGGCGATCAGCTTGACCGTGATGCTGACG
>JAIYCR010000051.1 GCA_027487905.1 Rubrivivax sp.
CAGGCCGGCGGCAAGGCCGTTGCCGCGGTGTGCAACGTCACCGCGGAGGCCGATCGCGAGGCGCTGGTCAAGACCGCGCTGGAGTCCTTCGG
Source organism: Rubrivivax sp. (assembly GCA_027487905.1). Classification (GTDB taxonomy): domain Bacteria; phylum Pseudomonadota; class Gammaproteobacteria; order Burkholderiales; family Burkholderiaceae_C; genus JAIYCR01. Next base: position 93 of record JAIYCR010000051.1, read on the forward strand.
CAAGCTCACCTGCCTGGTGAACAACGCCGGCGGTGGTGGCCCCAAGCCCTTCGACATGCCCATGGGCGACTTCGAATGGGCCTATCAGCTCAACGTGTTTTCCGCCTTCCGCCTGATGCAGTTGGCGGCGCCGCACATCGAGAAGGCGGGCGGGGGCGCGGTGCTGAACATCAGCTCGATGGCGGGCGAGAACAAGAACGTGCGCATGGCGTCCTATTCGTCATCCAAGGCGGCGATGAACCACCTGACCCGCAACACCGCCTTCGACCTCGGCCCCATGGGCATCCGGGTGAACGCGATCGCCCCCGGGGCGATCCGCACCGCAGCGCTGGCCACCGTGCTGACGCCCGACATCGAGAAGGTCATGCTCAAGCACACGCCGCTCAAGCGGCTGGGCGAGGCGTCGGACATCGGCCTGGCGGCGCTCTTCCTGTGCAGCCCGGCCTCGCAGTGGGTGAGCGGCCAGATCCTCACCGTCAGTGGCGGCGGCGTGCAGGAACTCGACTGATTCCCACGCGCTCGCGTCTGCCGATCGGCAGACGCCACTCCTTCATTCCCGTTCGATTCCCGTTCAACCGAAAGGAACACCGATGACCCGTTTCGACCCCTTCGCCGATTTCCGCATGGACGGCCACAGCGCCATCGTCACTGGCGGCGCCCAGAACATCGGCGAGGCCATCGCCCGCACCTTCGCGGCCGCCGGCGCGAAGGTGATGATCGCCGACCTGCAGGGCGACAAGGCCGAGGCCACGGCCAAGGCCATCGCCGCCGAGACCGGACAGGACGTGCGCGGCATCGGCTGCGACGTCACCAGCGAGGCGGACATCGAGCGCTGCGTGGGCGCCACGGTCAAGGCCTTCGGTGGTCTGTCCACGCTGGTCAACAACGTGGGCTGGGGCCGCGCCTACGACGACTGCCTGGACATCTCCGCCGAGGAGATGGTCAAGAGCTATCAGCTCAACACCGTGTCGGCCATGCGCATGACCGCCGTATGCCGCCCGCACCTGCTGGCGGCCAAGAACGCCACCATCACCAATTCGGGTTCGATGGTGTCGGTGGCGCCGGCCTTCGACTTCCTGCCCTACTCGGCCGCGAAGGCCGCGATGAACCACATGATGCTGGGCCTGGCCCACAACTTCGCCAAGCAGGTGCGCATCAACACCATCCTGATCGGCACGGTCATCACCCCGGGCTACGCCGATGCGGGTCTGGACGCCGCGGCGCAGGAAAAGCTGATGAACCCGAACAACCTGACCGGACGGGCCGGCTCGCCTCAGGACGTGGCCAACGCCTTCCTGTGGCTGGCCTCGCGGGCGGGAGGTTGGGTGAGCGGCCAGACCATCCAGGTCCATGGCGGCGGCGCGCGCGTTCGGCTGAAGCCCGAATGACCGACAACCCCGCCGACGTGGGCGTCCACATCGGACGCCTGTTCGGGCTGCTCTTCATGATGATGGGCCCGATCGCGGTGATGCCGACCTTCGCGGCCGTGACGCAGGGAGCCGATGCGGCCCTGCGCGGCCGCATCGCGGCCCGGGCAGCCGGCTATGCGGCCGCCGCCGTGGTGCTGGCCGTGCTGCTGGGCTTCGGCGTGCTCACGGCGTGGGGCGCGTCCAAGGCCTCGCTGATCATGGCGGCCGGACTGCTGCTGCTGCTGGCGGCGTTGGGGCACGTGGTGGCCAAGCCAGCGGCGGCATCGGCGGAGGCACCAGCGCGATCACACGGCCCACCCCCGCTTCAGGTCGCGCTGTCGCCACTGGCCTTTCCCACCATCGTCACGCCGCATGCGGTGGGTGTGCTCATCATCTTCTCGGCCTACTTTCCCTCGGCCCGCAACCAGGCCCTGATCCTGGCCGCCGGGCTGGGCATCGTGCTGCTGGACTACTTCGCCATGCGGATGGCCCCGCGCTTCGTCGACTGGGCCGGCCCGGTGCCCTTGCGCATCCTGGGCGCGGTGTTCGGCGTGCTTCAGGTGGCCCTGGGCTTGGAGTTCCTGCTGTCCGGCCTTCGTCTGGCGCGGATCCTGGATTGAATCAACCGCCATGCGTGCTCTCCTCAGACCTCTCGCCCGCTGCGCCGCAACAGCCACCGCCGCGATGGTGCTCGGCCTTGGCGCGGTCGGGACCGCATCGGCCCAGGGCAGTGCCACCTCCGCCGGGCCGGTTCGCATCGAATGGGTCTCGGTGCAGGTGGTCGATGCCGCAGGACCGAGCGAAGCCACCCGAAGGCTCGAGGCCGACATCCGTCGCTCGCTGGGCGTCTACCCTGGCAGCCACGCGGACCGAAACGAAATCGAACTCGCGGTCGACCGGCTGCGGCGCACCCCCCAGGTCTCCCAGGCCAGCGGTCAGCTCGTGTTCGACGACAACGGCGAAACCGGGTTGAGGGTGATCGTGGACCGACGCCCCGACCTTCCCGCAGCGCCGAGCTGGACCGACACCCTGAGGTGGGTGGACGATGGCCAGCGGCTGCTCAAGCTGCGCCTCGGGTTGAAGGGCGCCACCGCCGTGTCGGCGAACCAGTGGCTCGGCAATGGCGCCACGCTCACCCAGTTCAACCCCCGCGGCCGCTACGACGCCGGGCCGGGCCCCAATGTCATCCTCGACCTCGCGCCGTCGGTTGGGGCGGCCGGCGCGCTGCCGCTCGGCGGGGGCGCCCATGCGCCCTATCTCTACGCCAGCGTCCTCTACCTCGGCACGGCGTCCATCGGACAGGACAACAACCGGAACGACGCCCGAACCACCGGGCAGTGGGAGGAGGCCTTCATCGGCATCGTCGGCTCGGGCACGACGGACTCGGGCCTGGCCTGGCGGGCCAATGTGTCCTACGGCCTGCAGCCCTATTGCATCGGCAACGGCATGCTGGTCTGCCAGATCGCCTCCAGCGGCGGCGACCGGGGCGCCGACTTCGGTTGGCCCCGCTGGTCAGGAAGGGACTTCCTGAAGGCCCAGCTGCGGGTGAACAACACCCGGGTGGAGGGCTTCCGTTTCTCGCCCAACGACTTCCCGACGACCCGCACGGTGTTGACCGGCGTGAACGTGGAGCACGATTTCGGACAGGGCCTGAACGCGGGCTTCACCTGGCTCACCGCCTCCGAGGGCGAGCTGAAATACTTCTTCCCTGACGGCCGATCGCAAGGGCGCGACGGCTTGAAGGTCTGGCACGCCCGCGCCGCGCTGCGCCCGCAGGGGCAGGCTTCGGGGGTCATCGGCAAGGCGGAGTTCGCTCGCCAGACGCACCGCGACTTCGACATGCGCGCCACCGGCGGATCGGCCGAAGCGGGCTGGCAGTTCGCGAGCCCGTCGTGGCGGCCGAGCGTGACCTACCGCTACTCGGCCACCACCGGCGACGACCCCGGCACGCCGCGCTACGAACGCTGGGACCTGCTGTATTCCGGCAACGACGTGGACACCTGGGTGCAGGGCCAGCTCATGAAGAACATCCACTACAACAGCAACGTCAAGGTGCAGCGCCTGATGGTGCGCGCCACGCCCGACACCCGCTGGCGGCTCACCGGCGCGGTGAGCAGCTTCCGCGCCGACACGCTGAACAACATCGGCGGCGTCATCTCGACGCTCGCAGGGCCTGACATCGGTCGCGAACTGCTTCTGGTGGCCGAGCACTTCGCCTCGCGCCAGGTGTACTGGCGCTTCACCGCCGCTTCGCTGTGGCCGGGCAGCGGCGTGACCGGAACGCTTCCCGATCCGGTCGCCAAGCCCTGGCTCGTGGGCATCGTCCAGTTCAACCTCAGCTACTGAGACTCCATCATGTCTTCATCCCTCGAAGTGCGCGTCACCGATGCCCTGATCCCCGGCGCCCTGAATGCCGTCATCAACGGCGCGATCGCCTACGCCACGGCCTTCTCCGGTGCCACCAGCGTGCCGCTGACACTCGACCTGGTGTCGAGCAAGCAGCACACGGTGTGGGGGCAGGGCGTGGTGCTGGCCTTCGCGCTGGGCATCATCCTGTCGCTGATCACCGCCTTCAGCTTCAGGAAACGGATCGCCCAGGCGGGCCCCGCCCTGGCCGATCGCCTGAACCGGCCGATGTTTCCGACGGTGCTGGGCATCGCCCTGGGCAACGGCATGGCGCTGTTCGGCTGGTTCGTGGCCATCGCCGTGCTCTGGCAGCGCTTTCTGGGATCGATCGAGGTCGGTCCGATCGCCGCGGCGGCGCTGGTCGGTCTGCTCGCGGGCATCGTCACGGTGGTGGTCGAGACTCGAACCAAGCTTGCGCTGCTGCGGCCGGTCTGACCCCGGCAACCCGTCGTCGGGCGAGGCGCCGCCAGGCGGGTGGATGTTCAATCTGCGTTGCGCAAGCCCTGGGGCTCGCTGGTTGCGCGGCAGCCTGGTGCTGTGGCTGGTGGCCGGCTGCTGGATCGTCTCGGGCAATGGGCAGGCCCAGCCCGGCGCGGCCGCGCCGGGCGCACCGGTCGCCGGCAGTGCAGGCGGAAACGATCCGGCGGGCGCCACGGGGCAGGGTCGGGCTGATCCCGCAGGCCTGTCCAGAGCCGCGGCCGAGCTGGAGCAAGTCCAGGCGGCGCTCGCGCGCATGCAGTCGCGCACCGACAGCTCGGCGCCCGATCCCATGGCGGAGGAGCAGCGCAATCTGCTGACCCGCCTGGTGGGCCTCCTGCGCGACCGCATGCAGCGGGCCAGCGCGGCGCCGACGCTCGCGGCCCCGGCCATGCGCCTGCCGTCCGGGCTCGCTGGAGACCCGCCCTTCCCCGTCGCCGACCTGGACGCCCTGCGCGACCAGCGAGAGGGCATCGCGTCCCAGCGCGACTCGCTGACGCTGTCGGTGCAGGCACTCGACACGGAGCTCAATGACCATGCGGACGCCCGCCGAAAGGTGGAAGAGGGGCTGCGGCTGCAGCAGGAGCGCGTCGAGCGGGCGCGGGATTCAGACGAACGGATCCGGTTGCGCGCCGGACTCGAGCTGGAGCGCCTGCGGGAGCGGGTCGCGACGCTCGAACTGGCACGGGTCGATGCCGAAAGAGCAGCAGCGCGAGCCCGGTTGCAGACGCTGAACGCACGGATCGGCGAGCTGGACGGCGAGATCGACCGGGTGCGTCGCCAGCAGGTGCTGGACGAAGCGGCCCTGACCGCCGTGGCCACCGCCGCCGACTCGGCAAGGCTGCGTTGGGCAGCGCAACGCGAGCGCGTCGAAGGCCGCATCGCACGACTGGACTCCGAAGGTGGCGGCTCGCCCGATGCCCGCGCTCGAGAAGCAACAGCCCTGCGCGGGGTCGTCCAGGCACTGGCGACGCTGGAACAGGTCGAAGCCGGTCGAGCCGAGGCCTGGCGCCTGCGACGCCTGGCCCTGCAGGCCAGGAGCGACCGCACGCGTCTGGCCACTGCCCAAGCTTTGCTGCGGCGATCGATCGATCAGTTGGCCCTGAGGGAGCGCGGCGTATCCGAGCGTCTCAACTACCTGAAGCTGGCCTTGCGCACCCAGAGGCTGAAGGTCGAGGCACTGGGCCAGGGCGCGGATGCGCAGGACGAGGCGGGGGTGCTGCAGGCCATGGGCGAAGAGGTGCTGGCCCATGAGCGCCTGCGCGAAGAAACCCACCGCCTGCATCGTCTGCTGCAGCGCAGCCTGGACGACCTGCTGGCCGATGCCGAAGCCACGGCGGAGCCGCGCAGCTGGGCCGCACTGGCCGAGCGGCTTCGAACGGCCCTGCTGGCCGTTTGGCGATACGAGCTCTTCAGCGCCACCGAGACGCTTCAGGTGGACGGAAGAACGGTGGCGCTGGACTACGGGGTGACCATCGGCAAGTCGCTTGGCGTTCTGCTGCTCTTCGCGCTCGGCTATGCGCTGGCGGGTCGCCTCAGCCGGCTGCTGGTGGCCATGGCCGTTCGACAGGCCAGGATCTCGCCGCAGCTGGGCGCGGTGCTGCATCGGTGGGTGATGACCACGCTGCTCGTGGCCGTGCTGCTGGTGGTGCTCAAGCTCGCCCGCATTCCGCTCACCGCATTCGCTTTCCTCGGCGGCGCACTGGCCATCGGCATCGGCTTCGGCACCCAGAACGTCATCAAGAACCTCATCAGCGGCATCATCATCCTGTTCGAACGCAAGGTGCGCGTGGGCGACGTGGTCACCATCGACGGCGTGGACGGCACCGTCACCGCCGTCGACCTGCGGGCCACGACCGTGCACGGCTTCGACGGCATCGACTGCATCGTGCCCAACTCCCGCCTGCTGGAGAACCCGGTCAGCAACTGGAGCCACGGGGAACCGGTCGTGCGGCGCGTCATCCGTGTCCGCCTGGCCTGGAGCCAGGATGCCGGGCAAGCGGCCGACGAGATGCTCGTCTGCGCACGTGCGGACTCCGCGGTGCGAGCGTCGCCCGCACCCCAGGTCCTGTATGAGGACTTCGGCATGGACGCACAGGTGCTGACGCTGCAGTACTGGATTCGGCTGGGCGGCACACGCAGCGGGCCGGTGGTGGACAGCGACCTTCGACACGCCATCGCCAACGCCTTCGAACGGGCCGGACTGAAGCATGCCGCCCCGCGGATGGATGTCCGGCAGCAAGACCCGCATCCGATGCCTGTGCCAGCCCGGACCGGTGGCCCGGGGGACGCCCAAGATTCCAGGAACGCCCAATGACAACCCGCCCTGCGCTCGCCACCCTGATGCTGACCCTGGCGGCGACGATGCCCGCCAGCGCGGACACCGCCACGGTGGAGCCACCGCCCCCCTGGCGCCATGTGTTGATCAACGAGCGCAAGACGCCCACGCGCTACACCGTGCAGCCCGGCCCGGATGGACCGGTGGTGCACGCCGTGGCCGACCGCTCGGCAAGCCTTCTGATGCAACCGGCCAGCGAGGCGCTGGCCGACAGTGCGACGCTCGCCTGGCGGTGGAAGATCGGTGCCCACCCGGAGGGAGCGGACAACGCACTGGCGGATCGCGAGGATTCAGCGGCACGCCTGGTGCTGGTCTTCGACGGCGACCGGGCCCGATTGCCCTTCGTCGATCGGATGGTCATGGCCGCTGCCGATCGACTGTCGGGCCAGCGCATGCCCTATGCCATCTTGATGTATGTGGCCGCAAGCAATGCGCCGGTGGACACGATCGTGCCCAACCCCCATACCCGGCGCATCCAGATGCTCATCGCCTCCGACGCGACATCGCAAGGGCCGGCGGACTGGCAGCCCATCGAGCGAGATGTCACTTCGGATTTCCGGCGCGCCTTCGGCGAAGCACCGGGTCGCCTGCTCGCCTGGGGATGGATGAGCGACTGCGACAACACCCGCACGCGATGCGAGGCCTGGTTCAGCGACGTGCAGCCGGTGCCCAGGCGCTGATCCGGGTTCCCGCCCATTTCGGGCGGAGTCGAGTTGTTGTGGGCAGACGGACTCCCGACACTCGTGCCGGCTTCACGGCGCGGCTCGAGCGCCGCCCGACGTGATGCCCCGAAGGCTGATCCGATCGCAAGTCCACGACGATGTCACTCTCCCGAAGCTTCGCCTGGACGCTCGCTTGGCTGATGGCCGTCGTCCTGCCCGGCCCCGCACGCACGGCCGAAGCCGTCGGCACCACGGCGGCGCCCGCAGTGCCCGCTCCGTCGCAGGACCCGACCCGTCCACGCATCGGGCTCGCCTTGTCCGGGGGCGGCGCCCGGGGCTTCTCGCATGTGGGCGTGCTCAAGGCGCTGGAGACACTGCGCATTCCGGTGGACTGCATCGCCGGCACCAGCGCGGGCGCGGCCGTGGGTGCCGCTTACGCGATGGGTCTGGCGCCGCAGGAGATCGAACGCCGCCTGCGCGAAGCGGACTGGGACGGCAGCATGTTCCGCGACGAGCCGCCGCGGCAGGAAATTCCGTTTCGCCGCAAGTCCCGCGTGGGCGGCGATCCGCTGGGCGTGACCTTCGGTCTGTCCGAGGCCGGCGTCAGCGGCTCCAGCGGCATCTTCGCCGGTCAGCAGATCGAGCTCTTCCTGCACCGGCTGCTGGGCACCAGCCGCGAATGGCCGAGCTTCGATGCGCTGCCCGTGCCGTATCGCGCCATCGCCACCGACCTCGTCTCCGGTGCCCTGGCAGTCCAGGGCGAGGGCAGCCTCGTCCACGCCGTGCGGGCCAGCATGGCCGTGCCCAGCGCGTTCTCGCCGGTGCGGGTCGGCGAACGGCTGCTGGTCGATGGTGGCCTGACCCAGAACCTGCCGGTGCAGGCCGTCCGCGGCATCTGCAACCCGGATGTGGTGATCGCGGTGAACATCGGCAGCCCCTTGCTCACTGCCGATCAGCTCGGCGGTGTGTTCGGCGTGGGCCTGCAGATGGTGAGCATCCTGATGGAGCGCAATGTCGTCGAGTCGACCGCAGCGCTGCGCCCTCAGGACGTGCTGATCGTTCCCGATCTCGGGAGTGTGAGCGCCGTGGACTTCGCCCGCGGGATCGACGGCATCCCGGCCGGCGAGGCCGCGACCCTGGCGGCCGCGCCCCGCCTGGCCCACCTGGCGCTTCCTGAGAGCCTGCATGCGGCGCTGCGACAGGCGCAGCGATCCAGGCTGAGCCCCGAGCCCCTGGTGGGCGGCATTGCGGTGGCGCCGACCCGGTTCGTTCCGCCAGCCTTCTTCGCGCTGGACGGCGTGGATCGAGGGCGCGAGCCGGGCCCTGTCGACACCGCCGGCCTGCAGCGCCGCATCAGCGCCTGGAGCAGCAGCGGAAACTTCACCAGCATCGCCTATTCGGTGCGACCCGAGGGCGATGGCTGGACGCTCTGGATCGACCCGCAGGAAAAGGCCTGGGGCCCGGACTACCTGCAGGTGGGCCTTGCGGGACGTGCCGAGTCGTCCGGCTTCAGCGACTTCTCGGTGCAGGCGGCGTTGCGGCGCACCTGGCTGAATGCCCGGGGTGCCGAGTGGATGACGCTCGCGCGCTTCGGCCGCAGCCGCGAAGCCGAGACGCGCTGGTTCCAGCCGCTGTCGCTCAACTCGCCGTTCTTCGTCGAGCCGCGCCTGAGCTACGCGACGGGGCCCCGACGCATCTTCATCGGCGGCGAGCCGGTGGGCGAATTCGGCATCCGCCGAAGCGAGGCAGAGTTCTCGCTGGGTGTGCAAGGCGCTGTCGGGCAGGTGCGGGCCGCTCTCGTCAGGGCCGAGATCGAAGCCAGGCCGATCATCGGTTTCGTCGACGTGCAGCGCTCCCGCTCCGACATCAGCGGCCTGCGGGTGGCATTGGACTACGACCAGCTCGACGACCTGGACTTCTCCCGCCGTGGCCAGGCCCTGCGCCTGCGCAGTTTCGGCGCGATGCGCTCGATGGGCGCGGCCTCCGACTACCGACGGGACGAAGCCGAGTGGATCGGTGCCCGCACCTGGGGCGAGCATTCCGTCCGGGCGAGGCTGCGGTGGACGGAAATCGGCGGCGAATCCCGCACCCGCCGCGACGTCGTCGCCGTGGGCGGTTTCCAGGATCTGTCCGGCTATCAGGATGGCCAATTCCTGGGCAGCGGGGCCACGATCGCGTCGCTGTCCTATTTCCGCCGCATGCTGGCCCTGCCACAGCCGTTCGGCTCCGGGCTGTTTGCCGGCGTCTCGCTCGAGGCGGCCCGCATCCGCTCGCCGATCGGCGGCGGGGATGACCTTTCACGCCTGGGAAGTGCCGTCTACCTGGGCGCGTCCACCGCACTGGGCCCCGCCTACGTTGGCCTTGGGCTGGGCGAAAGCGGCAATCGCGCGCTCTACCTCTTCCTTGGTCGACCCTGATCGAACGACTTCCACCACCCCAGCAGGAGGCCCATGCCCATGCAACGCAGAACCCGCTCCACCGTGGCGTCCGTACTGGCCGCCACCCTCGTCCTGAGTGCCTGCCAGACAATGTCGCCCGGACAGAAGGGCACGGCATCGGGCGCCGCCATCGGCGCGGTCGCCGGCGCGGCGCTGAGCTCGGCCACGGGCGGCCGGGCGGGAACGGGCGTGCTCATCGGCGGCGCGCTCGGAGCCCTGGCCGGCAACCTCTGGAGCAAGCGCATGGAGGACAAGCGCCTGGCCATGGAGCGGGCGACCGCCGGCACAGGCATCCAGGTCGAGCGCACGGCCGACGACCAGCTGAAGGTGAGCGTGCCCAGCGATCTCTCCTTCGACGTCGGGTCGGCCAGCCTCAGGCCTGAACTGCGTGGGGTGCTCGACCAGTTCGCCCAGGGCCTGGACGGCAGCCTCGCGGTGCGGGTGATCGGGCACACCGACAGTTCGGGCGGCGACGCGATCAACGATCCGCTGTCGCTGCGTCGGGCACAGACGGTCCGCGACTACCTGGACAGTCGCGGCGTTGCCGCTTCGCGAATGACCGTCGAGGGTCGCGGGTCACGAGAGCCGGTGGCCGACAACGCCAGCGAAGCCGGGCGGGCCAAGAACCGACGCGTGGAGATCCTGCTGCGCGAGCCGAAAGCCTGAGGCCATTCAGCGGGCCGCCGCCCGCGCCAAGGCCTCGGACCACCGCTGGGGATCGTTCTCGGTCCGCAGCTCTGCCAGCATCGATTCGGCCTCGGGATAACAGCGCCTGAGGTAGTGAAGCCACTGCTTGAGCCGGCCCCCCTGGTGGCGCGGCGAGATGACCCGACGCACCTGGGTGAAGAAGTCCTGCAGCACGGGCAGCAGGCTTGCCCAGGGCAACGGACCACGCCTGTGGCCACCCACCTGCAGCCCGAGCGCCGGGTCCGCCACCAGCCCGCGACCCAGCATCAGGGGCTCGCAGCCACTGGCCTCGCGGGCGCGGCGGGCATCGTCCGGGGTCCAGATCTCGCCATTGGCCACGACGACCAGCGAAGCCGGCAGGGCCGAGCGCAGCGGTGCGATGCGTTCCCAGTAGGCGGGCGGTCGGTAGCCGTCGTCGCGGGTGCGGGCATGCACCACCAGCTCGCAGGCGCCGGCGGCATGGATGGCCTGGGCACAGTCCAGCGCACGGGCGCCGTCGCGAAAGCCCAGCCTCATCTTGGCGGTGACCGCGATGTGCGGCGGCACCGCGCGGCGCACCGCCGCCACGATGGCGTGGATGAGCTCGGGTTCGTCCAGCAGCACCGCGCCGCCCCGATGGCGGTTCACGCACTTGGCCGGGCAGCCGAAGTTCAGGTCGATGCCCTGTGGCTGGAGCGCGGCCAGCCGCTGGGCGTTCTCGGCCATGCACACCGGGTCGGAGCCCAGCAGCTGCGGATGCACCGGCACGCCGGCCGGCGTTCGACCGCCCGCTGCCAGTTCGGGCACCAGGCGGGTGAACACGCGCGCCGGCAGCAGCTGGTCGGTGATGCGGATGAACTCGCTGACGCAGCGGTCGATGCCGCCCACGCGGGTGAGCACGTCGCGCAGGATGGGGTCGAGGAGGCCCTCCATGGGGGCGAGCAGGATCATGCGGGGGAAGGCGCGAAACGGATGGGCGGGCGTGTGGTCGACAATCATGCCCTCCCCGGCCGCATCCCCTTCGACATGGAATTTCCCGGCAACCTCTTCGTCGTCGCCGCGCCGAGCGGCGCGGGCAAGTCCAGCCTCGTCAAGGCGCTGCTCGAACTGGACTCCCACCTCACCGTGTCCGTCTCGCACACCACCCGGGCGCCGCGCGGCCAGGAAGTGGACGGCCGCGAGTACTGGTTCATCGACGAACCGAGCTTTCGCGCCAAGGCCGCCCAGGGCGACTTCTTCGAGTGGGCGGAGGTTCACGGCAACCTCTACGGAACCTCGCGCGCCGCCATCGAGCAGCGCATGGCCGAAGGCCACGACATCATCCTGGAGATCGACTGGCAAGGCGCGCTGCAGATCAAGAAGCTCTTCCCCCAGGCCGTGCTGATCTTCATCCTGCCGCCCGGCTGGCAGGAGCTGCAGCAGCGGCTGCTGCGGCGGGGCGAGGATGGTCCGGAGACGATCCAGCGCCGCATGGAGAACGCGCGGGTGGAGGTGGCGCAGGCGCGGCACTTCGATTTCGTGATCGTCAACGCGCTCTTCGAGACCGCGCTTTTCGACCTCAAGGCCATCGTCCACTCGCAACGGCTAAAATACTCGGCTTTGCGTCGAACCCGGGCTGCCGTCTTCACGGCCCTGGGGCTGCAGTAAGCCCCTCGCCACCCCGCCGCCACGTTCGACGCGCCACCCGTTCGCTCCCGCTCCCCGTGCGCTTCGCGCACCCACCGAAAGGTTTCCGGATGGCCCGCATCACCGTCGAGGACTGCCTCGCCAAGATCCCCAACCGCTTCCAGCTCGTGCTGGCCGCCACCTACCGGGCCCGCATGCTGAGCCAGGGCCACGCCCCGCGCATCGAGACGAAGAACAAGCCCGGCGTGACCGCGCTGCGCGAAATCGCCGCCGGCGAGGTCGGCGTGGAAATGCTCAAGCGCGTGCCGATCTGAGCCTTCCCGAGCCCGCACCGCCACGCCGGCGCGCGAGCAGCTAAATTCGGGGCATGGGATCGCGCGCCCTTGATGCCCCACCCCGCCCCGACGCCGCCGCCGCGTCGGTGGCCAAGCTACGCGGACGCGATCCGCGCACCCTTCAGGCCACTGCGGCCACCAGCCCGGCGGCGGATGCCGCTGCCGCTTCCTTCGCGGCGCTGACGATCAAGCTCGACTACCTCGACGCCGCGGAAATCCGCCGCGTGCGCGACGCCTACCGCTTCGCCGACGAGGCCCACCTCGGCCAGTTCCGGGCGAGCGGCGAGCCCTACATCACCCACCCCATCGCGGTGGCGGGCCTGTGCGCCGAGTGGAAGCTCGACGCCCAGGCCATCATGGCCGCGCTGATGCACGACGCGATGGAGGACTGCGGCATCACCAAGGTCGAGCTCATCGAGCGCTTCGGCGCCCCGGTGGCCGACCTGGTCGATGGCCTCACCAAGCTGGACAAGCTGCAGTTCAGCACCCGGGAGGAATCGCAGGCCGAGTCCTTCCGCAAGATGCTGCTGGCGATGTCGCGCGACGTGCGCGTCATCCTCATCAAGCTCGCGGACCGCATGCACAACATGCGCACCATGGACGCGATGGCGCCGGCCAAGCGCAGCCGCATCGCGCGCGAGACGCTGGACATCTACGCCCCCATCGCCCACCGGCTGGGCCTGAACCAGAGCTACCGCGAACTGCAGGAATCGTCCTTCCGGCTGCTGCAGCCGTGGCGCCACGCGGCCCTCACCAAGGCCATCCAGCGCTCGCGCGGCCACCGCCGCGATGCCATCGACCGCATCCAGCGCGACGTGGAGCGGGCGTTCGCCAGCCAGAACCTGCGCGTGCAGGTCTTCGGGCGCGAGAAGACGCTTTTCTCCATCTACCGCAAGATGCGCGAGAAGCACCTGAGCTTCGCCCAGGTCAGCGACATCTTCGGCTTTCGCATCGTGGTCAACACGCTGCCCGAGTGCTATCTGGCGCTCGGCGCGCTGCACCAGCTCTACAAGCCGGTGCCGGGCCGCTTCAAGGACTACATCGCCATCCCGAAGGCCAACGGCTACCAGTCGCTGCACACCACGCTGGTGAGCCCGCTGGGAACGGCGGTGGAGTTCCAGATCCGCACCGAGCAGATGCACGCGGTGGCCGAGAAGGGCATCGCCGCGCACTGGATCTACAAGGCCAAGGGCCTGGGCGGCAACTCCGCGCAGGAAGCCCAGCGCCTGGGCACCCTGTGGCTGCAAAGCCTGCTGGACATCCAGGACGAGACGCGCGACGCCCACGAGTTCCTCGAGCACGTGAAGATCGACCTCTTCCCCGATGCGGTCTATGTGTTCACGCCCAAGTCGCGCATCCTGGCCCTGCCGCGCGGCGCCACGCCGGTGGACTTCGCCTATGCCATCCACTCCGACGTGGGCGACCGCTGCGTGGCCGCGCGCATCAACGGCGAGCCCGCAGCGCTGCGCACCGAACTGCGCAGCGGCGACGTGGTGGAGATCCTCAGCGCGCCCAATGCGCGGCCCAACCCGGCCTGGCTCAATTTCGTGCGCACCGGGCGGGCGCGCTCGAAGATCCGCCACTTCCTGAAGACGCTCGAGTCCGAGGAATCGCAGGACCTGGGCAGCAAGCTGCTCGCGCAGGCGCTGCGGGCCGAGGGCCTGAGCCTGCCCGACCATCAGCCCGACAACGAAGCCGACCAGCCACTGTGGCAGCAGCTCACCCGCTGGAGCGGCAACCGCAGCGCAGCCGAGCTGCTCACCGACATCGGGCTGGGCCGCAAGATCGCCACCATCGTGGCCAAGCAGCTGGCGCGCCTGCTGGCCGAGCGCGGTGCGCGGCCCGACGCGGTCACGCTCACCCTCGGACGCTTCGGCGGCGACGAAGGCGGCAACCTCCACCCGGGCGTGGTCATCGACGGCAGCGAAGGCACCTCGGTACGCATGGCCCCGTGCTGCCGCCCCATCCCCGGCGACCCGGTCACCGGCTACTTCGGCCGCGGGGAGGGCCTTCTGGTGCACACCGGCGACTGCAGCACCGGGCGCCGCCTGAAGGTGCGCGACAGCGAGCGCTGGATGGATGTGGCCTGGGCCGACGAGCCCACCCGCGCCTTCGACACCGGCCTGGACGTGCTGGTGCGCGACGGCAAGGGCGTGCTCGCCCAGGTGGCCAGTGCCGTCAGCGCCGCCGAGGCCGACATCCTCCATGTGGACATGGGCGAGCCCCGCGCCAGCCAGGTCGCCGAACTCAAGCTGCTGGTGCAGGTGCGCGACCGCCACCACCTGGCCGACGTGATGCGCGCGCTGCGCCGCTCGCCGGCGGTGGAGAAGGTGGGGCGGGCACGGCCGGGGTGATCTCGATTGCCCGACCGAACCCCTTCGCTCATCCGTCGATCAGCCGACCCGCCTCGCGGAAGGGGAAAGGGCCGGCAAAGTCATCGACCAGTGCTGTATGGGTGACCAGCCGCCGTCCGTCCCAGCGGTGCAGCTGATAGCCCGGCGGCTCCATCACATAGCAGTCCGGTCCTCCGGCCCTCAGGTCTAGCGCCACCTGGTGCGCCGGGCTCGGGCAGGTGCTCGCCGGCGTGCGGCCCACCCGGGTGTGGATGGTCCGGTGCAGGTGCCCGCACAGGATGGCCTGGACCTGCGGATGGGATGACACCACCGCCTCGAAGGCCCTGGCACCTTGCAAGCCCAGCCGATCCATGTGGCCGATACCGGTGTCGAAGGGCGGGTGGTGCATCAGCAGCACCGCCGGCCAGTCGCTTGCCGCCAGGCGCTCCGACAACCACGCGAGGCGTTCTGCGCACAGGGAACCCCCGCCTTCGCCGGGCACCACCGTGTCCAGCGCGAGCAGGCGCAGCGGCCCCACCGCGGCTTCGTACTGGATGAATGACCCGCCGGACTGCAGGTGCGGGTGCTCAGGAAAGGCCTCACGCAGCGCCCGGCGCTCATCGTGGTTGCCTGGCAGCAGATAGACCGGCCGCCGCGGATGCTCGCGCAGCAAGGGCTGCAGCAGCTCGCGCAGCAGCGCGTAGTCCTGCGGGGTGCCGTGGTCCACCAGATCGCCGGTGATGACCACCGCATCGGCATCGGGGTGGCGCGCCACCACTCGCGCCACGCAGGCCTCGAGAAAGGCGGCAGTGTCCACCCGGCCATATGCCAGGCGACGGCCGGCTTTGATGTGCAGATCACTGAGCTGGACGAGCAAGGTCATGAGGCGGGACTGTGGGCGAGGTTTCTGAGGGCGTCAGGGCTGACGAGGACCCTGACGGTGTCGCCGACGTTTGGGCTCTGGCGGGGCGACACCCGGGCGGTGATGACCTGCGGTGCAGCCGCTTTGGGTAGGGGTCCGCCCGAAGAAGGGGCCGCGGCGACGACGGCTGCGGAGGACAATTCGACCAGCACCTTGGCATGGTCGCCGACAAAGAAGCTCGCGGTCACCTGACCGCGTGGTGCGTCGGCATGCATGCGGTAAGCGGCGTCCATGCTTGGGGAAGCCTCTGACAACAGCGTCACGTCCTCCGGACGAAAGGCGACGGTGCGGCCTTGGCCGAAGAGGTCGCGCACCACGTTGAGCGTCCCGATGAAGTGGGCGACGAAATCGTCGGCAGGCTCGAAGTAGATTGACCGCGGCGTGCCGATCTGTGCCATCCGGCCGTGGTTCATCACCGCGATGCGGTCGCCCAGCGCCATCGCCTCGGACTGGTCGTGGGTGACATAGACCGCGGTCACGCCCAGGTGACGCAGCAGGGTGTCGATCTCGACCCGCAGGTTTTCGCGCAGGCGCGCGTCCAGCGCGGTCAACGGCTCGTCCAGCAGCAGAACCCGGGGCTGCGGCGCCACCGCCCGCGCGAGCGCCACCCGCTGCCGCTGCCCCCCGGAGAGCTGATCCACCCGGCGGTGCTGCAAGGCGGTGATCTCGGTCATCTCTAGCATGGCGTCCACCCGGCGACGGCGCTCGGCCGGATCCACCCGCCGGATGCGCAGACCGTACTCGACGTTCTCGCGCACGCTCAGGTTGGGGAAGAGGGCATAGCTCTGGAACACCATGCCCACATGGCGCCGTTCGATCGGCAGGCGCGTCACGTCCTGATCGCCGAACCACACCTGGCCGCCCGCATCCGGCGACTCCAGTCCGGCCATGATCCGCAGCGTGGTGGTCTTGCCGCAGCCCGAGGGCCCGAGCAGCACAAGCGTCTCGCCAGGAGCGATGTCCAGGTCGATGGGCTCGAGCACCCGATGGCCCTGGAAGGTCTTGGCACACCCGCGCAAGCGGACCGCCACGCCGAAAGCATCTCCTGTTCTCATGCTGACCCGCTCCTCGGCGCTCGCCCCACCCGCTGCAGCGCAACCAGCAGCGGGACGATCAGGATGAAGAAAATCACCGTGTAGGCGCTGCCCACCTCGATGCGCAGGGACGCATAGGCGTCCGCCAAGCCAACCGGCAGTGTCTGGGTGAAGGGGGTGTGCAGCAGCAGGCTCATGTTGAACTCGCCGATCGACAGGGTCACCACCATCAGCGACCCGGCGACGATGCCCGAGCGGCAGTTGGGCAGAACGATGCCGAAGAATCGCTGGCCGAAGGACGCACCCAGGCTGCGGGCGCCCTCCTCCAGGGTGCGCATGTCGATCGCGTGCATCACCGCCAGCACTGCCCTAACCATGAAGGGCAGGGTGAACAGCACATGCCCGACCAGGATGAAGGTCCAGTGGCTGCGGAAGCCGCCGACCGCGCCGTAAGCGACGATCAGCGCCAGCGCGGTGGCCAAACCCGGCAGGGCCACCGGCAGCATCAGGAACTCCTCGATCAACCTCGCCGCACGGCCCTGCTGCCGGGCCAGCACATAGGCCAGCGGCACGCCCAGCAGCAGCGTCAGGAAGAGGCAGGCGAGCGCGATGCCCAGCGACAGCCCGATCGGGCCACGGTAGTCGTTCCAGACCTTCAGCACCCATCGCAGCGTCAGTCCGCTTTCCAGACCGACCAGGTAGTTCGCGGTGAGCCCCGCGAGAACCGAAAGGACCACCGGTGCGATCAGGAAGATGGCGACCGCCGCGGTGAAGGCCAGCAGCGGCCAGAAGGAGGGACTGCGCTTCATGCGGACGCCGCGACAGTGCCGCCAGCCAGCGTGCGCGCCAGCGCCAGCGCAGCCCAGGTGATGAGGCCGAGCAGGAAGGACAGGGCCGCGGCCATCGCGATGTTCGCCTGCAGGGTGAACTCGGTGTAGATCACCATCGGCAGCACGTTGATGCGGGTGGCCAGCGTGAAGGCCGTTCCGAACGCCCCCATGGCGGTGGCGAAGCAGATCGCGCCGGCGGCGAGCAGCGCGGGCCGCAAGGCCGGGAGCGTCACGTCCAGCACCACCCGAAGCGGGCTCGCACCCAGTGAGCGGGCCGCCTCTTCGATGCGAGGATCAAGTTTTTCGGCCGCAGCCATCACGGTGAACACCGTGCGCGGGATGGAGAAGTAGACATAGCCCACCAACAGACCCAGCATCGAGTAGGCGAAGACCACCCGGCCCAGGCCCAGCGCCTCGGTCAGGTCGGGTACCAAGCCCTGCCGCCCACCCAGCATGATCACCATGAAGCCGATCACCACGCCGGGGAAGGCCAGGGGCAGCGTGAGCATCGCGGTGAGCCAGTCGCGCCCGACGAAGCGATGCCGGGCAAGGAAGACGCCGGCGATGCCGGAGATCACCAGCGTGAGGGCGGTGGTCACCGCCGAGAGCACGACGGTGCTCACCAGGCTGCGCCAGTAACGGGGCTCGAAGAGCGCGTCGCGGTAGACCGCCCAGTCCGCTTCGCCCTCGCCCGAGACCAGGAAGAGCCGCGCCATCGGCAGCAGGAAGAAGGCCATGAAGAAGATGGCAGCCGGAGCCGCCAGCGCCAGCAGCAGCGCGCGGTCCTTCAGCATCGTCGGCCTGCGCGCGGTGTTCCGGGCGATGGCCGGGGCGCCCGGATTCCGAGGGCCGCCCCGCGCCGCATCAGCCGACTTCCTTCTGATAGCGCTCGCCGATGGCGCGCGACGCACCGGCCAGACGCGCGACGTCCAGCGCGCGGGCCCGCGCATAGTCGCTGTCGGGCAGGAAGCGGGACCGGATGTCCGCGCTCATCGCCTCGGGGAACACCGGCCGCAGGTAGGCATTGGCCCAGTGGCGTTGTCCCTCCTCGGACAGCACGAAGTCGAGCATCTGCTGCCCCCGCTGCGGATTCGGACCATCCTTGACCAGGCCGACCACGTAGGGGAGCTGCTGCGTGCCTTCCGCGGGGATGACGAACTGCACCGGTGCCTTGTCGCTGTACTGGCCGCGGTAGGCGTTGAAGTCGTAGTCGATGAGGATGGGGATCTCTCCGGACAGCACCCGGGCGTAGGCGGTCTGGGTGGGCACGATCGGCTGGTTGGCTTGCAGCTTCTTGAAGAACTCGATGCCGGGGGTCAGGTTGTCGTAGCTGCCACCCAGCGCGAGGTTCACCGCGATCACCCCGACCTGGCCCACCGCAGCGCTGGCCGGGTTCAGATAGCCCACCAGACCCTTGTACGTCGGATTCTGCAGATCGGCCCAGGAACGCGGCACCGGCTTGCCGCGAAGGGCGGCTGTGTTCACGAACAGACCCAGCGTGCCGGAATGGATGGTGCACCAGTGCCCGTCGGCCTCCTTCAGCGAAGCGGGCACGCTCTCGAAGCGCCGGGGCTTGTACGGCGCGAGCACGCCGGCCGCCTGCGCCTGCGGGCCGACCTGACCCCCGAGGTAGACGATGTCGGCGACCGGCTTGGCCTTCTCGGCAATGAGCGCTGCCAGCGCCTGGCCGGAGTTCTTGTTGTCCGGCGGAACCAGGATATCCAGCCGCTGACCGATCAGGCGCAGCATGCCGCCCCAGTCGGCCCATTCGGGCGGGCAGTTGTAGCAGACGGCGCGGGCCGACTGTGCGTGCGCGGCCACGGGGGCCAGGACGGTCAACGCGGCGGCGCTCGCCGACTGCAGGACTTGACGACGTTTCATGCTGGACCTTTCGGGTTCAGGGGGGAACAAGCCGAGCCGACGCGGCCCGGACGGGACGGTCCGTTGCGGACCTGGGAGATGGCGCAGGTGCGACGCTCGCACCCAGGCGCAGCGTGTGGTGCAGGCGCGAGGATCCGGCGAAGCGCTCGCCACCCATCAGGCTGCGCAGGAGATCAAAGCCGATCGAAGCGATGTCGGCAGTGGGCTGCACAACAGTGGTCAGCTCCGGGTTGACGAGTTCGCCCAGCGGCACGCCATCGAAGCCGGCCACCGACACATCGCCGGGCACGTTCAGGCCGAGCCGGCGCAGGTCGCGCATGGCCATCAGCGCCAGGTGGTCGCTGGAGCAGAACAGCGCCGTCGGCGCGTCGAGACGTCCCATCGCGTCCTGCAGCAGCGGCCGCAGATCGCCGACCATGAAAGGCGTCTCCAGCGGCTCGAGCGCCTGCAGCCCCCGCTGGCTCAGGGCCTCGCGATAGCCGTTGAACCGCAGGCGGGCCCGATCGGACTGCCGGAAGCTGCCGGCCACCATGCGGATGCGGCGGTGTCCGCAGTCGATCAGGTGTTCGACCATGTGGCGGGCAGCCAGGCGGTTGTCGACCGACACGCTGGGCCGAGCGCGGGCGCGTCCGCGCCCGGACGGCTGGTTGTACAGCAGCACGAAGGGCTTGCCCTCGCGCTCGAGCTTCTCAAGCAGCGGACTGCGCGCCGCGTCGGCCACCGTCAGCAACAGGCCATCCACCCGCTGCTGCAGCAGCAGTTCACTCGCCTGATCTTCGTTCTGCGGGTCGTAGCCTGTGGCGGCGAAACTCACCGAATGGCCTGCGGCTCGGGCTGAGACCTCGATGGCGCCCAGGCAGTGGGCGAAGACGGGATGCAGCAGCGTGGGCAGCAGCACGCCGACCGCGCGGGTCTGGCCGGCGCGCAGCGCGCGCCCCATGGGGTTGAGCCGAAATCCCAGCGCTTCAGCGGCCGCCCGGACCGACTGCGCCGTGCGTGCGCTGACGAGCGACGCATCGTTGAAGACTCGCGACACGGTCGCCGCCGATACCCCCGCCTGCCGTGCGACGTCGTGCAGTGTGGTGGCGGGCCGGGCAGAGGCGCGTCGCAGGGTCATGGCACCGGCCTGGTCTGGCCGTCAATGAAAAGGATTTCATTGAAACCACCACGCGTGACAGCACGGTGACCACGGAAACCAGGCCAGGCTGTGCGGCTTCAACCGCCGGACGAGCGCGGCGCCGGATACCGCACCGCCAGCACCTCGATGCGCTCCACGCCCGCCGGCGTGGCCAGCGTCACTTCGTCGCCCACCCGCGACTTGAGCAAGGCGCGGGCGATGGGGGCGATCCAGCTGACCTCGCCGGCCAGGCTGTCCGCCTCGTCCACGCCCTTGATGGTGATGGTGCGCTCCTCGCCCTTGTCGCCCGCGTAGGTCACGGTGGCGCCGAAGAAGACCTGGTCGCCACCGTGGTGGGCAGACGGGTCGGCCACCTCGGCGATGTCCAGGCGGCGGGTGAGGAAGCGGATGCGGCGGTCGATCTCGCGCAGGCGCTTCTTGCCGTAGAGGTAGTCGCCGTTCTCGGAGCGGTCGCCGTTCTTCGCAGCCCAGGACACCACCTCGACGATCTTCGGGCGCTCCACGTCCAGCAGCTCGAGCAGTTCGCCGCGCAGTCGGCGATAGCCCTCGGGCGTCATGTAGTTGCGGGTGCCCGCCGGCAGCGGCGGCAAGCCGGGGGCGCCGTCTTCACCTTCCTCGTCGTCGCCGTCGGCTTCCTTGACGAAGGCCTTGTTCAAGTCACCACCTCCTGCGGCTGCGCCGGCAGCCCGCGTGCCAGCACCGGTGCCAACGCGGCGCCGGTGTGGCTGGCGGGCACCGCCACCAGCCCTTCGGGCGTCGCCTCGGACACGAGGCTGCCCCCGCCCGAGCCGCCTTCGGGACCGAGGTCGATGATCCAGTCGGCCTCGGCCACCACGTCCAGGTCATGCTCGATGACGACCACGCTGTGGCCGCCGTTGACCAGGCGGTGCAGCACCCGGATGAGGCGTTCCACGTCGGCCATGTGCAGGCCCACCGTGGGCTCGTCCAGCACGTACAGGGTGTGCGGCGGGCGCTGGCCGCGGCGGGTGATGTCGTCGCGCACCTTGCTGAGCTCGGTGACGAGCTTGATGCGCTGCGCCTCGCCACCGGACAGCGTCGGGCTGGGCTGTCCGAGGGTCAGGTAGCCCAGGCCCACGTCCTGCAGGAGACGAAGCGGCGCGGCGATGGCCGGCATCGGGGCGAAGAAGTCCACCGCCTCGTCCACCTCCATGCGCAGCACGTCGCCGATGCTGCGGCCGCGCCAGGTGACGGCCAGCGTCTCGGGGTTGAAGCGCTGGCCGTGGCAGGCCTCGCAGGGCACCTTCACGTCGGGCAGGAAGCTCATCTCGATGGTGCGCAGGCCCTGGCCCTCGCACACCGGGCATCGCCCTTCGCCGGTGTTGAAGGAAAAGCGCGCCGGCCCGTAGCCGCGCGCGCGGGCTTCCAGCGTCTCGGCAAAGAGCTTGCGGATGGCGTCCCAGAAACCGACGTAGGTGGCCGGGCAGGAGCGGGGCGTCTTGCCGATCGGGGTCTGGTCGACCTCGAGGACGCGCTCCACCGACTGCCAGCCGTCGATGCGCTCGCAGCCGCGCCATGACGGCTTGGCGCCTCGCACGTTGATGAACTGCAGGTTGGCCAGCAGCACGTCACGGGCCAGCGTGCTCTTGCCCGAGCCGCTGACCCCGGTGACGGCCACCAGCCGCTGCAGCGGCACGCTCACGTCGACCGACTGCAGGTTGTGCAGGTCGGCGCCGACGATGCGCAGCGCCGGCGCTTCACCCGAGCCCAGCGGCCGGCGCGGCTGCAGCGGGTGGCGCAGCGGATGCGCCAGCACGCGGCCGGTCACCGAATCGGGCGCGGCGCTGAGGTCGGCCACGCTGCCCTGGGCCACCAGCCGGCCGCCGCGCTTGCCGGCGCCCGGGCCGATGTCGATCAGGTGCTCGGCGCGGCGGATGGTGTCCTCGTCGTGCTCGACGACGACCAGCGTGTTGCCCTTGTCGCCCAAGGTGTGCAGCGCATCGAGCAGGATGCGGTTGTCCCGCGGGTGCAGCCCGATGGTGGGTTCGTCCAGCACGTAGCACACGCCCTGCAGGTTGCTGCCCAGCTGGGCGGCCAGGCGGATGCGCTGCGCCTCGCCGCCGGACAGCGTGGGCGCTGCACGGTCCAGCGTCAGATAGCCCAGGCCCACCTGCTCGAGGAACTCGAGCCGGCCGCGGATCTCGCTGAGCACGTCGCGGGCGATCTCGGCATCGCGCCCGGCCAGCGCGAGCGACGACACCCAGCGCCGGCACTCGGACACCGACCACTGCGCCACCCAGGCGATGGAATGACCCTCGAAGGTCACGCCGCGCGAGGCGGCGTTCAGGCGCGTGCCGGCGCAGTCGGGGCAGGCCTCGCCGGCCAGGCCGTCGATCTCGGGTTCCTCGGACGGGAAGCTCTGCTCGCGGCCCTTGTTGTCGTCGTCGCGCACCGAGTCGTCGAAGGCCTTGCGCTGCTCGCGGGTGAGCGCCAGGCCCGTGCCCACGCAGGTGGTGCACCAGCCGTGCTTGCTGTTGTAGGAGAAAAGCCGCGGGTCCGGCTCGGGATAGCCGGTGCCGCACACCGGACACGCCCGCTTGGTGGAGAACACCTTGACCTGGCCGATGCCTTCGGTGGGCCCGCCGGCCTCCATGGCGGCGGCCAGGCCATCCAGCGGCGCCAGCAGGTGCATCACGCCCTTGCCGAAGTCCAGTGCCCGGGCCAGCGCCTCGCGCAGTTCGCCCTCCTGCGCGGGGTCGACGACGAAGTCGGCCACCGGCAGCTCCAGCGTGTGTTCCTTGAAGCGGTCCAGGCGCGGCCAGGGGTCCACCTTGACGAAGGCGCCATCCACGCGCAGGTGGGTGTGGCCGCGCGCCTTGGCCCACTTGGCCAGATCGGTGTAGAGGCCCTTGCGGTTGACCACCAGCGGGGCCAGCAGCCCCACATGCTGGCCCGCGTGGTCGCGCAGCAGCTGCGCGGCGATGCTCTCCGCCGATTGCGGCTTGACCGCCGCGCCGTCGTTCACGCAGTGCTGCAGGCCGAGCTTCACATACAGCAGCCGCAGGAAATGCCAGACCTCGGTGGTGGTGGCCACCGTGCTCTTGCGCCCGCCCCGGCTCAGCCGCTGCTCGATGGCCACCGTGGGCGGGATGCCATAGACGGCGTCCACCTCGGGCCGGCCGGCGGGCTGCACGATGCTGCGGGCATAGGCGTTCAGGCTTTCCAGGTAGCGCCGCTGGCCCTCGTTGAAGAGGATGTCGAAGGCCAGCGTGCTCTTGCCCGACCCGGACACGCCGGTGACGACGCTGAACTTGCCGCGCGGCACCGACACGCTGAGCGACTTCAGGTTGTGTTCGCGGGCATTGACGATGCGGATGGACTCGTCGTCGGCGCTGCGGGCGGCATCGCGCGCGGCCTTGAGCATGGCCTGCAGCGGGCGTCCTTCCCGGGCGACCGTCGCCTCGCCCAGGGCCAGCTCGTAGGCGGCCAGCGCCGCGCCGGTGTGGCTCGTCGGGTGCAGGCGGACGGCCTCGGGCGGGCCGGCGCACACCAGTTGACCGCCACCCTCGCCGCCTTCGGGCCCGAGGTCGATCAGCCAGTCGCTGGAGCGGATGACATCCAGGTTGTGCTCGATGACGATCAGCGAGTGCCCGGCATCGAGCAGCTTGCGCAGTGCGCGCATCAGCTTGGCGATGTCGTCGAAGTGCAGGCCGGTGGTGGGCTCGTCGAAGAGGAAGAGCGTGCCCTTGCGCGCCAGGGCCTGGCGGCTCGACGCAGCCGACTGCGCGGCCTCGGCCAGGAAGCCGGCAAGCTTCAGGCGCTGCGCCTCGCCGCCGGACAGCGTGGGCACCGGCTGGCCGAGCTTCACGTACTCCAGCCCCACGTCCACCAGCGGCTGCAGCACGCGCAGCACGTCGCGGTCGGACGCGAAGAGCGCGGCGGCTTCGCTCACCGTGAGCTCCAGCACGTCGGCGATCGACAGGTCACGGGCATCGGTGCCCGTGCCGCGCAGGATCTTCACGTCCAGGATCTCGGCGCGGTAGCGCCGGCCGTCGCAGTCCGGGCAGCGCAGGTAGACGTCCGACAGGAACTGCATCTCCACATGCTCGAAGCCCGAACCGCCGCAGGTCGGGCAGCGCCCGTCGCCGGCGTTGAAGCTGAACATGCCGGCGCCATAGCGGCGCTCCACCGCCAGCGGTGCGTCGGCGAAGAGCGAGCGGATGGCATCGAAGGCGCCGACGTAGCTCGCCGGGTTGCTGCGCGCGGTCTTGCCGATGGGGCTCTGGTCGACGAAGACGGCGTCGGACAGCCAGTCGGCACCGAGCAGGCGGTCGTGCGCACCGGGGGTCTCGGTGGCCCGGCCGAAATGCCGCGCCAGCGCCGGGTAGAGCACATCCTGCATCAGCGTGCTCTTGCCCGAGCCGGACACACCGGTCACCGTGACCAGCCGCTGCAGCGGGAACTCGACCGAGACGTCGCACAGGTTGTGCTCGCGCGCGCCTTCCAGGATCAGCCGCGGCGTGGCTTCGTTGACCAGGCGCTTCAGGCCCATGCCCACCGTCTTGCGCGCGCCGAGGTAGGCGCCGGTCAGGGTGTCGGCGCCGCGCGCTTCGTCGGGCGTGCCGTCGAAGACGATGGAGCCGCCCTTCTCGCCGGGGCCCGGCCCCATGTCGATGAGCCGGTCGGCCGCGAGCATCACCGCCGGGTCGTGCTCGACCACCACCAGGGTGTTGCCCGCGTCGCGCAGTCGCTTCATGGCCTGCACGATGCGGTCCATGTCGCGGGGGTGCAGGCCGATGCTCGGCTCGTCCAGCACGAACAGCGTGTTCACCAGCGAGGTGCCCAGCGCGGTGGTGAGGTTGATGCGCTGCACCTCGCCACCGGACAAGGTGCGGCTCTGGCGGTCCAGCGACAGGTAGCCCAGGCCCACGTCGCACAGATAGCGCAGCCGCGTGCGGATCTCGTCGAGCAGCAGCTTGAGCGCCTCGTCCAGCGCGCGTTCGCCCAGCACCTGCGGATCGTCGAAGAAGCGGCGCAGGCGCTCGATGGGCAGCAGCATCAGGTCGTGCACCGTCAGACCTGGAAGGCCTTCGAGCGCGTCGCGGCCCCAGGCCACCCCCACGGGCAGGAAGCGGCGCGCCGCCGGCACGATGGCCTCGGTCTGCCCGCCCAGGCGCCACAGCAGCGCCTCGGTGCGCAGCCGCGCGCCCCCGCAGGCGCCGCAGGGCGTGTAGCTGCGGTACTTGGACAGCAGCACCCGGATGTGCATCTTGTAGGACTTGCTCTCCAGGTACTCGAAGAAGCGCCGGATGCCGTACCACTGCTTGTTCCAGTCGCCCTTCCAGTTCGGGGCACCCTCGATCACCCAGTGGCGCTGCGCTTCGGTCAGCTGCGCCCAGGGTGTGTCGCGGGGAATGCCGGCATCTCCCGCGTACTCCACCAGGTCGCCCTGGCACTCGGCCCAGGCCGGCGTCTGTATGGGCTTGATGGCGCCGTTGCGCAGCGTCTTGCGCGCATCGGGGATGACCAGCCCCCAGTCGACGCCGATGACCCGGCCGAAGCCGCGGCAGGTGTCGCAGGCGCCCATGGGCGAATTGAAGCTGAACAGCGACGGCTGCGGCTCGCTGTAGCGAAGGTCGCTTTCCGGGCAGTGCAGGCCGGTCGACCAGCGCCAGCGCTGCTCGGGTGCATCGGCGGCAGCGCCCTCGGCGGGCATGACCAGCACGTCCAGGCGGCCGCCACCCCGGCGCAGCGCCAGCTCGATGGCCTCCACCGCCCGCACGGTTTCCACCGCACCGATGCGGAAGCGGTCGGCCACGACGTCCAGCACCAGGCGCGGGCCGGTCGGCGAGGCCACCTCCCGACGCGACTGCACCCGGCTGAATCCGCTGGCCGCCAGCCACTGCTCGATGTCGGCATCGGTGGTGGCCGCGGGCAGCTCCACCGGGAAGGTCAGCACCAGGCGCGGGTCGCCGGCGGCGGCGGCCCGCGCCCGCAGGTCGTCCAGGATGGTCTGCGGGGTGTCGTGCCGTACGCGCCGGGCGGTCTGGCGGTCGAAGAGCTCGGCGGCGCGCGCGTAGAGCAGCTTCAGGTGGTCGTTCAGCTCGGTCATCGTGCCCACCGTGCTGCGGCTGGTGCGCACCGGGTTGGTCTGGTCGATGGCGATGGCCGGCGGCACGCCGTCCACCCGGTCCACCGCCGGACGGTCCATGCGGTCGAGGAACTGGCGGGCGTAGGCGGAGAAGGTCTCGACGTAGCGCCGCTGGCCCTCCGCATACAGGGTGTCGAACACCAGGCTCGACTTGCCCGATCCGCTGGGGCCGGTCACCACCGTCAGCTCGCCGGTGCGGATGTCGAGGTCGAGGTTCTTGAGGTTGTGCTGGCGGGCGCCGCGGATTCGGATGAGGCCGGAGGTCATGGAATGTCGGGCCGGCGAGGGCCCCGGGCGGCTGCCGCTCGTCCGGTGCCGGAAGGGCTCCGCGAAGAACGACCGGGGATTCTAGGAAGCGTCACAGGGCCATGCAGGGAACGGCCTTCGGCTTCTGGTTGAATGGCAGCCGGCATGCCGAACCGAGAACCCCCGGACACCGACCGCGCGCCCGACGGTCCCCGCTTCGACCGCCTGCTGGGCAGCGTCGACGAGGGCTTGTGGGAACACAACCTCGTGACCGGCGCCACCTGGTACTCCCGGCGTTTCCGGCACTTGCTGGGCTTTGCCGGTTCGGAGTGGCCGGAAGACGCCTCGGTGCTGCGGCTGCGGGTGCACCCGGACGACCTGGCCGGCTTCGATGCGGTGCGGCAGCGGGCGGTGCACGGCGGACTGCCGCCCGCGCATGCCATGCGCCTGCTGTGCCGCGATGGCCACTGGCGCTGGTTCCGCACCCGCATCCGGGTCTGGCCCGATGCCAGCGGCCGGCCCACCCACCTGGTGGGCACGCTGCACGATGTGGACCACGAGGTGCGCACGGTGGCCGAACTGGGCGCCGTCACCCAGCGCTTCGAGCGCGCCATCGCCGCCTCCGAGGAAGGGCTCTTCGATGCGGTGTGGGGCAACGAGAAGGTCTACCTCAGCGATCGCGCCCGCGAATTGATGGGCCTGGCCCCGGGCCCGAGCCAGGTGGCCTATGCCGAACTTCGCCGGCGCATCCACCCCGAAGACCTGGACACCGTGCGCCAGGACGTGGCCGCCGCGGTGGCCGGCCTGACCCGCTGGCAGTCGGTGTTCCGCGCCGAGCGCTTCGACCGCCAGGGCGAGTTCCGCTGGTTCCGCGAGCGCGGCACCGCCGCGCGCGAGGCCGATGGCCGCATCCGGGTGTGGGGGCTGATCGCCGACATCACCGAAACCATCAGCGAGACCGAACGGCTGGAGTCGCGGGTGGCGCGGCGCACAGCCGAGCTCGCCGAGGCCCTGCGCCTGGCCGAGGCCCAGCGGCAGGCCGCCGAGGGCGCCAACCGGGCGAAGGCGAGCTTTCTCGGCCAGATGAGCCACGAACTGCGAACGCCGCTGAACGGCGTCATCGGCATGACCGAACTCGTGCTGCGCTCGGGCGTCACGCCCGAGCAGCGGCGCTTCCTCGACCTGGCCCAGCAATCGGCCCGCTCGATGCTGCATGTGGTCGAGGACCTGCTCGATTTCGCCCGCGCCGAGGCCGGCCGGCTCACCCTCGACCCCCAGCCCTTCGATCTCGCACGGCTGCTCGCCGACACCTTCCGCGAGTTCATGCCCGGTGTGCGCGAGCGGGGGCTGAGCATGCTGTTCGACTACATCGGCGAGCCGGTCGACTTCATCGGCGACGCGTCGCGCATCGCCCAGATGGTCTCCAACCTCATCGGCAATGCGGTGAAGTTCACCGACTCGGGACGGGTGTCGGTCCAGGGCCGGGTGCTGCAGATGCTGCCGCCGGCCGCTGGCAAGCCGCGCCGGGCCTTGCTCAGCATCGAGGTGGCCGACACCGGCCCCGGCATGGACCCCGACACCGCGCAGCGGGTCTTCGAAGCCTTCGAGCAGGGCGACGCCACCATCGGTCGCCGGCACGGCGGCGCCGGCCTGGGGCTGTCCATCGTGCGGATGCTGGCCGACCTGATGGGCGGGCAGGTGTCGGTGCAGACGCGCCTGGGCGAAGGCTCGACCTTCCGCATCGAACTGGAACTGCCCCTCGCACCGGCCGTGGCCCGGCCGGGCTGCCCACCGACCGGGTCGGTCTGGGTGGTCCACCGCGACGAGCGACTCGCACCCTGGCTGACCGGGCGCCTGGAACGCCTGGGCTGGCGGGTGCGGGTGCTGCCCAGCATCGAGGCGTCCGTCCAGGCGATCACGGCCGACCCGGCCGATCCACCCGGGGCCGTGCTGGTCACCGAGCCGGCCATTGAGGCCGGAGGCAGCCTGGGTGAACTCGTGGGGCTTGTGCCCGCCACCACCCCGGTCACCCTGCTCGTCCGGCCCGACTACCCTGCAGCCGACGTGCTGGCCAGCGCCGAGGCGGTGGGCTGCGGCGTGAGCCTGGCGCCCTACACCGCCGACGACCTTCGAGCCCTGCTCAGGCCTCGGGCGCCAGCGGCCTCCATGACGGCGACCCCCGCCGAGCCGCGCCCGACCGGCGTGGCGACAGTGCCTCCGCCCGGCCCAGCCGATCCGCCAGCGCCGCCGGGCCGGGTGCTGGTGGTCGAGGACAACCCGGTGAACCGGCTGATCGTGCGCGAGATGCTGGCCTCGATGGGCATCGAATGCGACGACGCCGACTCCGGCGAGGAGGCCATCCTTGCCTGCGAGCGGGATGCGCCCGCCCTGGTGCTGATGGACGTGCAGATGCCCGGACTGGACGGCCTTCAGACCACGCAGCGCCTGCGCGCCTTGCAGCGCCAGGGCCGCCTCGCGCCCTTCCCCATCGTCGCGCTGACCGCCCATGCGATGCCGGGCGACCGCGAGGCCAGCCTGGCAGCCGGCATGGACGATCACCTCACCAAGCCCATCCACTTCGACGCGCTGAAGCAGGCGGTGGTGCGCCACCTGCGGATGGCCGAACGCTGATGGCCACGAGCGCCGCGTCCCCATCGCCCCTGGCACTGCCCGCACGCGTGGCGGTGGTGGGCGCAGGCGCCATCGGCGGGCTGATCGGGGCGCGGCTGGCCCGCCAGGCCGACACCCGGCTTTCGGTGTGGGCCCGGGGCGCCACGCTGCACTCGCTGCGCCGGGAGGGCTTTCGGCTGACCGACCCGGATGGTCGGCAGTGGTCGGCCCGGCCGGCGGCCGTGGGTTCGCCCGATGAACTCGGGCCGCAGGACCTGATCCTGCTGACGGTGAAGGCCACCGCACTGGCCGACATCGCCCGGGACATCGGGCCCCTGATGGCCGGGCACACGCGCGTGCTCAGCCTGCTCAACGGCGTGCCCTGGTGGTTCGGACCGAGCCTGCCGGCGCTGGCCGCCTGCCCGCCTCGCAGCGTCGACCCACAAGGCCTGCTGCTGCAACGCTGGCCGCTCGAACGGGTGATCGGCGGCGTGGTGCACGCCAGCGCCGCCTGCCCCTCGCCCGGCGAGGTGCTTCACCGCGGCGGCCTGGGGCTGGTCATCGGCGATCCTCGCCAGGCCGACCCCGTCGATCCCGCGGTGGGCGCGGCTGCAGCCTTGCTGGCCAGGGCCGGCCTGGAGGTGACGGTCTCGGCGCACATCCAGCGCGACCTGTGGTTCAAGCTCTGGGGCAATCTCACCGTCAATCCGGTGTCCGCGCTGACACGCGCCACCGCCGACCGCATCCTGGACGACCCGCTGGTGCGGGACTTCTGCAGCGCGGCCATGCGCGAGGCGGCCGAGGCCGGTGCGCGCATCGGCTGCCCCATCGAGCAGACGCCCGAGGAACGCCATGCGGTCACCCGCCGGCTCGGGGCCTTCCGCACGTCGATGCTGCAGGACCTGGAAGCGGGACGACCGCTCGAACTGGACGCCATCGTCCATGCGGTGCGCGAGATCGCCGCGGCGGTGGGCGTGGCCACCCCGCAGGTGGACGCGCTGCACGGCCTGACCCGCCTGCTGGCCGCGAGCCGCGGCTGAAGGCCAATGCCCGGGCCAAGACCGCTGGCGGCGGCTCAGGCGTCCAGGAAGCGCGCGACCAGCGCGCACTGCTCGGGCGTGTTCAGTGCCGGTGCGTGGCCACAACCGGCCACCGTCACCACCTCGGCGCACGGGCCGCGGTGGCGCATGGCCTCGGCCGATTCGGGCAGCAGCAGGTCGGAGCTCTCGCCGCGCAGGCACAGCACCGGCAGCCTCAGCCGGTCCCACTCGGGCCAGCGAGCGTAGTCGTCGGCATGGTGGGTGAACTGCATCACCATCGCCGGGTCGTAGTGCGGCGTGACACGTCCGTCGCTCAGTCGGCGGATGGAGGTTTCGGTGAGACGGCGCCATTGGGCATCGCTCAGCCAGCCATAGGGCCGGTAGACGGTGCGGAAGTACTGCTCCAGCTCGGTCACCGTGTCGAAGGCGCTGGGGCTGCCCGCGTAGCTGCGGATGCGGGCGATCGCCCCGGCCGCGAGCTCGGGGCCGGAATCGTTGAGCACCAGCCGGCCGATGCGATCGCGCAGCACGCCGTCGGCCGCCACCACGCCGATGGCCCCGCCCATCGAAGTGCCCAGCCAGTCGACCGCCTCAATGCCCAGGCCGTCGAGCAGCGCGGCGGCCAGCTGCGCGTAGAAGGCCAGGCAGTACTCCTGCTCGGGCTTCGGGCTCCATTGGCTCAGGCCCCTTCCGATGGTGTCCGGGCACAGCACGCGGTAGGGCCGGTCCGCTCGCGTGCTCAGGTGCTCGGCGATGTCGTCCATGTCCCGGCCGGTTCGCGCCAATCCGTGCCAGGCCAGCAGCACCGGCGAGCCCGCCGGCAGGTGCGCGCCCCACTCCATGCAGTGCAGCTCGCGGCCCGCGCAGCGCAGGTAGCGCGACACAGGCGCGGCCGGGGAAGCGGTGGGGTTCAAGCCTTGCCTCCCGGGGGTCGCCTTCGAGCGGCGCGCTCCCGCAGGCGCCCGACCACGCCGGTGGGGAAGTGGTAGACCGACAGCACGAACAGCAGGCCCAGCCACAGCAGCCAGCGGTCGGGCGAGAGCAGCGAGGCCAGCACCGGCACCGCGCTCAGCGCCGTCTCGGCCTGGGCGGAGGCGAGCTTCATCAGGTCCTGCAGGTAGTTCTGGGCCAGCACGAAGAGCACGCTGCCGATCACCGCACCGTAGATCGTGCCCATGCCGCCGATGACGACGATGAGCAGGATGTCCAGCATGATCTCGAAGCTCAGCGAGGTGTCCGGGCCGTTGTAGCGCAGCCAGAGGGCCAGCAGCGCCCCGGCCAGCGTGGCCACCAGCGCGGAGATCACGCTGGCCAGCGTGCGATAGACCACGGTCCGGTAGCCGATGGCCTCCGCGCGGAAGTCGTTCTCGCGGATGGCCTGCAGAACCCGGCCGAAGGGCGAGTTCACGATGCGCAGCAGCACCAGCACGATCAGCAGCGTGCAGCAGAAGAGCCCGTAGTAGCCGAGCAGGCGTCCATCCAGCGACAGCCCGAAGCCGATGTCCTCCAGGTGCACCGTCGAAGGTTGCAGGGCCGCCGGCACCTTGAAGCTCAGGCCGTCTTCGCCGCCGGTGAATTCGCTGAGCTGGCTGGCCAGCGTCAGGAAGGCCGAGGCCACCGCCAGCGTGATCATCGCGAAGAAGATGGCCTTCACCCGCAGGCTGAACAGGCCGATGGCCAGCGACAGCAGCAGCGACACGGCCAGCGCCAGCCCCAGCCCCAGGCCGACCGCATCCCAGCCCGGGCCCATGCGGCTGCTCGCGATGGCCACCCCATAGGCGCCGATGCCGAAGAACATCGTGTGGGCGAAGCTCACGATGCCGGTGTAGCCCAGCAGCAGGTCGTAGCTGGCCACCAGCACGATGAAGATCATCACCTTGGCCGCGACATTCAGCGCCTTGGTGCCGGGGAAGATGTAAGGCGTGAGGGCCAGGCCGATGACGATGGCCAGCAGCAGCACGGCCAGCCAGCGGCTGCGCGGCCGGTCGTCGGAGAGCAGCCGCCACAGCGGGTTGGCTTGGCCCGGCGTCATCGGTTGGCCACCGGGTAGAGGCCCTGCGGGCGCCACAGCAGAACCACAGCCATCAGAGCGATGTTCGAGAAGAGGGCAAGCTTGGGCGCGAGAAAGCCGGTGTAGTTGGCCAGCAGCCCCACCAGCAGCGCCCCCACCAGGCAGCCCACCGTCGAGCCCAGGCCGCCGATGATGATGACGATGAAGATCAGCACGTTCACCTGAGTGCCGATCTGCGGCGTGACGTTCTGCTGGTACAGACCCCACAGCACGCCGCCCAGGCCGGCCAGCGCCGAGCCAGCCACGAACACGCCCACGAAGAGCCGGCGGATGCGATAGCCCAGCGACTCCACCATCTCCCGGTCCTGCACGCCGGCCCGGATGAGCAGGCCCAGCTTGGTGCGGTTCAGCGTCCACAGCATCGCGCCCAGCACCACCAGGCCGATGACCACCGCCACCACGCGGTACTTCTCCACCGCCGCGGCGGAAGCCCCTTCGCCGATGAGCCAGGAGCCCCGCAGCCCCTCGGGCAGCGGCAGGGGTATCTGCAGCGGTCCCCACACCACCTTGATCAGCTCCTCGCCGATGATCATGCCGCCCATGGTGATGAGGATCTGCTTGAGGTGCTGGCCGTAGACCGGGCGCACCAGCACGCGCTCGAAGGCCAGGCCGATGGCGCTGGCCAGCGCCATGGCGGCCACCATGGCCGAGAACACGGCCACCAGGTTGAGCGCCATGCTCGGGCTTTCGGTGTAGCCGGTCATCGCGCCCAGCACGCTGGTGGCCACGAAGGCACCGAAGGCGATGAACACCCCGTGGCCGAAATTGAGCACGTCCATCAGCCCGAAGACAAGCGTCAGCCCGGAGGCCACGATGAAGACGATCATTCCCATGGCCAGCCCGGCCACCGTCAGCGTGAGCCAGCTGCTGCCCGAGCCGATCAGCGGCAGTGCCGCCAGCGCCAGCCCGGGCACCAGCAGCAGCGGCAGCGCATCGAAACGGGCGCGCGGCGGGCGCGGCGGCGGGGCATCGGCCGGTTCGCCGGGCCCGGGCAAGGCAGCGCTCAGCGGTTCGGTGCTCATGCGTGCGCCCCCAGCGACAGGCCCAGCAGGCGACGCTGCAAGGCTTCATCCCCGGCCAGCGCCTGCATCGGTCCGGCATGGACCACGCGGCCGTCGTCCATCACCGCCACGTGGTCGCCCAGCGCGCGGGCCACGGCGAAGTTCTGCTCGACCAGCAGCACCGTCGTGCGGGTGCGCTTGAGTTCGCGCAGCGCCTCGATGAGGTTGAGCACGATGGCCGGCGCCAGGCCCTTGCTCGGCTCGTCGATGAGCAGCAGCCGACGCGGCTCGATCATCGCGCGGGCGATGGCCAGCATCTGCTTCTGGCCGCCGGAAAGCTTGCCCGCCGGGTGCAGCCAGAAGGTGCGCAGCGCCGGGAAGAGGCCGAAGAGCCACTCCAGCCGGGCGCTGTCCAGGTGCTCGATGCGGCGGGCGCCACGGGCAGCCAGCAGCAGGTTCTCGCGCACGGTGAGGTCGCTGAAGATGCCCATGTTCTCGGGGACGTAGGCCACGCCCTGGCGGGCGATGTCCGGCGTGGCGGTGCCGGCTTCGCCCGGGCGGCCGAAGCGCTGCGCGGAGCCACCGATGCACTCGCCGGCCAGCCGGACCTCGCCCCGGGAGGGCGCCCACAGGCCCATGATGGTCCGAAGCGTGGTGGTCTTGCCCGCGCCATTGCGCCCGAGCAGCATCGTCACCTCGCCTTCGGGCACCGACAGATCGACGCCATGCAGGATGTGATAAGCGCCGATGTGGGTGTGCACGCCAGCCAGCTGCAGCAGCGCCTGCGCCCCGCTCATGCCGCCGCCCCCGCAGGCGCCACGCCCAGATAGGCCTGCTGCACCACAGGCGAGGCGATCACCGCCGCGGGTTCGCCGTCGGCCACCAGGCGGCCGTTGTGCAGCACGACGATGCGGTCGGCCAGTTCGCGCACCACGTCCATCTTGTGCTCCACCAGCAGCACCGTGCGCGTCGCGTCGCGGCGGATGGCGCGGATCAGGTCGAGCACCACCGGAACGTCGTCCACGCTCATGCCGGCGGTGGGCTCGTCGAACATGTAGACCAGGGGCCTGAGGG
Organism: Rubrivivax sp.; assembly: GCA_027487905.1. GTDB lineage: Bacteria > Pseudomonadota > Gammaproteobacteria > Burkholderiales > Burkholderiaceae_C > JAIYCR01. The sequence goes on from JAIYCR010000051.1 coordinate 34,739, forward strand.
CCATCAGCATGGCCACTTCCAGCTTGCGCTGGTCGCCATGGGGCAGGCTGGCCGCGAGCGCGTCGGCCTTGTCGGCCAGCCGCACCCGCTCGAGCAGCTCGTGGGTGCGCTCCAGCGCATTGCGGTGATCGCTCCACAGCGCCCACAGCCGAAGCCCCGTGCCCGCGCGCGACTGCACCGCCAGGCGGACGTTCTCGAACACCGTCAGCCGGGGAAAGAGCTGCGTGAGCTGGAAGGCCCGGCCCAGGCCGAGGTGGGTGCGCGCGGCCGCGCCCAGCCGGGTGATGTCGCGGCCGGCCAGGTGCACGCTGCCTTCGGTGGCGGCGAGTTGCCCGCTCACCAGGTTGAAGAAGGTGGTCTTGCCCGCGCCGTTCGGGCCCACGATGGCGGTGAGCGTGCCGGGCTCGAACGCGCAGCTCACCCCGTCGACGGCCGCATGGCCGCCAAAGCGCACGCCCAGCCCGCGGGCCTCCAGAACGGCGCTCATGGCGGTGGACTCCTCCTGCGCACGGGGCCGGCGCTTCAGCGCTGGTTGCGGATGGGCACGTTCATGTCCTCGGCCTTGATCACGCGGACGAGTTCGGGAACGCCCCAGGCGAAGGCCGGGTCCACCTTGATGCGGAAATGGAACATGTCCTGCATCGCCTGGTGGTCCTCCTTGCGGAAGGTCATGCGGCCCTTGGGCGTCTCGAAGCTCATGCCTTCCATGGCCGAGATGAGCTTGTCGGTGGTGGTGTCGCCACGCGTCTTCTTGAGCGCCTCGACCACCGCGATGCCGGCGGACATTCCCCCGGCGGTGAAGAAGTCCGGCGGCGTCTTGAACTGGGTGTAGTGGTTGGCCACCAGCCACTCGTTGACCGGGTTCTTCGGGATGCCGAAGTAGTAGTAGGTGGCGCCTTCCATGCCGGGGAACTGCTTGTAGGCCGACATGGCCGGCAGGATGTTGCCGCCGGTGGCGATCTCGATGCCGAAGCGCTTGAGGTCCAGGTCGGCGATCTTGAAGGGGTTGCCCGCGCCCGCCCAGATGATCCAGATCACCTTGCGGCCGGGCTGGTCCTTGAGCTTGTCGATGATGCGCTGGGCACCGGCGGTGAAGTCGGTGGTGGCAGCGGGCAGGTACTCCTCGTGGACGATCTTGGCCGTCTTCACCGCCTCCTTGAAGGCCTTCACGCCATCACGGCCGAAGGCGGTGTCCTGGCCCAGCGTGGCGATGGTCACGCCGGCCTTGTCCAGGGCCACCGCGTTGGAGATGGCGTCCTGGCTGGAGTTGCGGCCGGTGCGGAAGATGAAGCGGTTCCACTTGTCGCCGGTGATGCTGTCGGCCACGGCGGGCTCGACCAGCAGGATCTTCTTGTATTCCTCGGCCACCGGCAGCATGGCCAGGGCCACGCCGCTGCTGGTGGGGCCGACGGCGATGTCGGCCTTGTCGTCGCCGTAGGCGGCGGCCAGCAGGCTCTTGCCCACGTCGGGCTTGCCCTGGTCGTCGCGCTCGATCACCACCAGCTTGCGGCCATTCACCGCCATCGTTCCACCGGTGGCGTACTGCAGGCCCATCTGGAAGCCCACCGCGCTTTGCTTGCCGTAGGCCTCGAGCGGCCCGGTCTTGCTGTGGATGTGGGCGATGCGGATGTCGCGGGCCGCGCCGGCCTGCGCGAGCGCCAGCGGCCAGGACACCGCCAGCACGGCGCCGGCGACAAGGCCCGTCGCCGCACGGCGAACGACACGACGAACGTTGGGGGCAAGGGAGTCGGTGGTCATGGTGTCTCCGGGGTGTTGTTCGCCCTGCTGAGCGCAATGGCCGTGCCAGCCTCGAACCCCGCGCCGATCGGCCGCAAACCAAGCGTTATCCCCAAGGGTTCGCGGGTAATCCCGCACCCCACCTGCCTGAAGTTCGGACGTTCGGAATCCTGGCGAACCGTCCGATAAATGGACACTGTCAGCGAGTCGGACGCCCTGCAGCGGAGTTCAGCCGTTTCTCAGGGCGGCGGTGGCCAACTTCTCGTACAGGGTGGCCCGGGAGATGCCCAGGCGCCGGGCAGCCGCCATCTTGTTGCCGCCGCTGTCCACCAGCGCGGCCCGGATGGCCGCCGCCTCCAGGGCGGCCAGTGCCTGCGGCAGGGAATGCCCGTCCAGCCAGCCGGGCAGCGCGCCGGAGGCAGCCGGGTTCGGAGCGGGCGGGTCGGCGAACCGGTCCACCGGGGCGGTGGCATCCCTGTCGGGGGCGTCGGCGGCCACGGGCGTGCCGCCCTTCGCAGCGGCGGGCATAGCGCCCGCCACGACCGGGCCTGCACTGCGGGCGAGCGGGCCCAGCGCGGCCGCGCCCAGCACCTGCTCGTCGCTCATCAGGTCGGCCTGCTCGAGCACATTGCGCAGCTCCCGGATGTTGCCCGGCCAGTCGTGCGTGGCCAGCACGGACATTGCGTCGGCGGCCAGCGACTTGGCCGGGCGATGGGCCCGGCGGGCGATGTCCTCGAGCAAGGCCTCGCACAGCGCATCCAGGTCCTCCAGCCGGTCGCGCAGTGCGGGCAGCCGGATGGGCAGCACATGCAGCCGGTAGAAGAGATCGGCCCGGAACGCGCCCTCGGCCACGCGGGCCGCCAGGTCGTGGCTGGTCGCGGCGATGACGCGCACGTCCACCCGCTCCACCCGGTTGCTGCCCAGCGGCTCGACCTCCTGCTCCTGCAGCACCCGCAGCAGCTTGGACTGCAGGTTCAGCGGCATGTCGCCGATCTCGTCGAGAAAGAGCGTGCCGCCGTCGGCAAGCTTGAACTTGCCCTGCCGGCCCCGGCGCTCCGCGCCGGTGTAGGCGCCGGGCGCGACGCCGAAGAACTCGGCTTCCAGCAGCGAATCGGGCACGGCGGCGATGTTCACGCCGATGAAGGGCCGATCCGCGCGCGGGCCGGCGGCGTGGATGGCATGGGCCAGCAGTTCCTTGCCGGTGCCGGTCTCGCCCAGCAGCAGCACCGTCCCGTCGGCCGTCGCCACCCGGCGCGCCTGGCGCTTGACCTCCATCGCCCGCGCACTGGAGCCGATGAAGCTGGCGATGGTGTGCTTGGGGCGGCGCTGCGCGGCCAGTTGCGCCCGCGCGGTGTCCAGCTCGCGCTGCAGCCGCGCGAACTTGCCGATCAGCGGCTGCATGTTGCTCTCGGGGTGGTCCATCCACACCATGCCGACCGCGCCGATGACCTCGCCGCCCTCGTCGCGCAGGGGCAGGCGGCTGACGAGGAAGGTTCCCGCGCTGTTGGTGAGCAGGTCCACCAGGATGGGCTGTCCGCTGTCCACCACCTGGGCCATCAGCGTGTTGGGCACCACCTCCTCCACCCGCCGACCGATGAAGTGCGACTCGTCGGTGCCCAAGGCCGGCAGGAAGCGCTTGTAGCCGTTGCTGATCCACACCACGCGGTGTTCGCGGTCGACCACCAGCATGCCCATCGAGGCCTGTGCGAAGAGGTCGAACATCGAGCGCGCCGCCAGCGCGAGCACGCTGCGCGAGTCGGCCGGCAAGGCTCGGGGCGTTCGGCGGTCCTGGAGGGTCACGGCGAGGGTCCTGCGGGCGGGAACGGTCGGGAACGGTCGGGAACGGGCGCAAGAGTCCCGGACATGCTAGCCAACCCCAGCACCCGGGCCATTGGAGCTGCGGCATGATCGCCGGCCCCGGCCACCTGCGGCCTCGACGCCGCACCCATCGAGCCGGGTTCCGCCACAGGAGACCCCATGCCAGCCCCGCACCGCCACGCCACCGATGCGCTGATGCCCGACGCCCCGAACCCTCACAACGCCCGGCTCGACGCCCGGGGCCCGCAGCACGGCACCGACGCCGGCCGCCGTGCCTGGCTCGCGCGCGGGCTGGGCCTGGCCGGCGCCGTCGGCCTGGGCAGCGTGGCCGGCCTGCCCGGCATGGCCCGAGCACAGGCCGCCTGGCCGTCCCGCCCGGTGAGCACCATCGTGCCCTTCCCGCCCGGGGGCGGGACCGACACCTTCGCGCGGCCGCTGTTCGCCGCGATGAGCCGGGGAGGCCGGCAGTTCCTGATCGACAACAAGGGCGGCGCCGGCGGAACGCTGGGCGCGGGCCTGGCGGCCAAGGCCGCACCCGATGGCTACACCTGGTTCATGGGCGCCGTGCACCACTCCATCGCGCCGGCGATGTACCCACGCCTGGACTACAACATCGAGACCGATTTCATCCCGGTGGGCCTGATCTCCAGCGTGCCACAGGTGATCGTGGTCAACCCGCAGAAGGTGTCCGCCCGCACGCTGCCCGAACTGCTCGCCTTCCTGCGCGCCAACCCGGGCAAGCTGAACTACGGCTCGGCCGGCAACGGCACCTCGCACCATCTGGCCGGAGAGCTCTTCAAGCAGCAGACCCGCACCTTCATCACCCACATTCCCTACCGCGGCGCCGGCCCTGCGCTGCAGGACCTGATCGCCGGACAGGTCGACCTGATGTTCGACGGTCTGGCCTCGTCAGCGGTGCACATCCGTTCGGGCCGCCTGCGGGCGATCGCGGTGGCCTCGGGGCGCCGCGCGCCGGGCTTTCCCGACATTCCCACCGCCGGCGAAGGTGGTGTTCCCACTTACGACGTCGCCACCTGGTACGGCCTGTGGGCGCCCAAGGGCACGCCCGCGGCCATCGTCACGGCCATGCAGGGCGAGCTGCGCCGCACGCTGCAGTCCGATGAGCTGCGCACCACCTGGACGAGCCTGGGCACCGAGACGCCGGACCTCTGGGGCGACGCCTTCGGCCGATTCGTCGGCCAGGAGATCCAGCGCTGGTCGGCCGTGGTCAAGGCCTCCGGCGCCAAGCTCGACTGAACCTCCGACCCGCGCGCGGTCGCCCGCGCGCATCCGCTTCCCATGCACCAAGGCAACCTCTTCACCGCATTGCGCCAGGCCTTCCCCGCCGACCTGGACGCCACCGCCATCGAGACCTGCGACACCGCCCGGCCGCTGTACTACACCTGGCGCGACCTCGACCGGGCCAGTGCCCGCATCGCCAACCTGCTGGACTTCCTGCAGCTGCCCGCCGGTGCGCGGGTGGCGGTGCAGACGGAGAAATCGGTGGAGGCGCTGCTGCTGTACCTGGCCGTGCTGCGCGCGGGGCTCGTCTACCTGCCGCTGAACAGCGCCTACCAGGCCGACGAGCTGCGCTACTTCATCGGCAACGCGGAGCCCAGCGTGGTGGTGTGCAGCCCGCGCAGCTTCGGCTGGGTTGGGCCCATCGCCTTCCAGGGCGGCGTCGCGCATGTGTTCACGCTCGGCGAGGAGCGCGACGGCAGCCTGCTCGACCGGGCTGCGGTGCATCCGGACGAACACGCCGCCGCCGTCCGGCGGGCCGACGACCTGGCCGCCATCCTCTACACCAGCGGGACCACCGGGCGCAGCAAGGGGGCGATGCTCAGCCACGGCAACCTGCTGTCCAACGCCCGCGTGCTCAAGGAGCACTGGGGCTGGCGCAGCCCCGCGCAAGGTGGCGACGTGCTGCTGCACGCCCTGCCCATCTTCCATGTGCACGGGCTGTTCGTCGCCTCGCACGGGGCGCTGCTCAACGGCTCGAAGATGCTGTGGTTCAACCGCTTCGACCCGCGCCGGGTGGCCGAGCGCCTGCCCGAGGCCAGCGTCTTCATGGGCGTGCCCACCCTCTACACCCGGCTGCTGGCCGAGCCGGCCTTCACCCGCGAGCGCTGCGCGGGGATGCGCCTGTTCATCAGCGGGTCCGCGCCGCTGCTGCCCGAAACCTTCAATGCCTTTCGCGAGCACACCGGCCACACCATCCTCGAGCGCTACGGCATGAGCGAGACGGTGATGCTCACCTCCAACCCCTATCGCCCCGAGGACGGCGAGCGCATCGCCGGCACCGTCGGACGGGCATTGCCGGGTGTCCAGCTGCGGGTGGTCGACGAACGGGACCAGCCCTGCGCCACCGGCGAGATCGGCGGCGTGCAGGTCAAGGGCCCCAACGTGTTCCGGGGCTACTGGCGCATGCCGGAGAAGACGGCCGAGGACTTCACCGCCGACCTGTGGTTCCGCACCGGCGACGTCGGGCGGGTGGACGATCGCGGCGTGCTGACCATCGTCGGGCGCAGCAAGGACCTCATCATCACCGGCGGCTACAACGTCTACCCGGCCGAGGTCGAGGCGCTGCTCAACGAGTTGCCGGGCGTCGCGGAGAGCGCGGTGGTGGGCGTCGCCCACCCCGACTTCGGCGAAGGCGTGGTGGCCGCCGTGGTGCCCCGGGCCGGCCAGGCGCCGGATGGCGCGGCACTCATCGCCGCCATGAAGGCCCGGATCGCGGCCTTCAAGGTGCCCAAGCGGGTGTTCGTGCTGGACGAACTGCCCCGCAACGCCATGGGCAAGGTGCAGAAGAACCGGCTGCGCGAACAACTGGCCGACACCTTCGTGCGTTGAGGGGAAGGGGGCGTGGGGCCCTGCCGACGAACGGGTAAGCGAAGGCCGCAGCCGTGACCATCGGCAACCGGCCGGCGCCGCGCCACACCGGAGGTAACAAAGGAGCTTCCGCGGCGCCGGGCCGGCGGCTTCAATCCGGTTCCCCGGCACCGACCCCGAACCCTGCACGGCCCGCCATGTCGACGAATTCTCGCCAGGCTTGCGCTTCCCCCTCCGGCGGCACCGGTGCCGACTTCCAGGCGCGCCTGGCCGGCCGGCGTCGCCGGCTGCGGCGCAGCGTGCTGCTCACCGCCGTGCTGTACGCCGCCACGATCACCGCGCTGACGCTGCTGCCCGGTTGGGTGATGTCACGCTAGTCCGATCGCCCCGGACACGGCGCCGGGATTGCCCTGCGGGGAACTTCACCGGCATCAGGGATTCTGCTGAGGCAGCCGGCAAGGCGCGACACAATCCGCCCCGGTCGACGACCCGTGCGGGGCCCCGCCCGCCCGCCATCGCCCCAACCCGCCCTCTTCAGCCCAGGAGCCCCTTCGTGACCCCTTCGCGCCCCGCCATTGCCGCCCGGTCCTCCGCCCCGGCCCGCCGTTCCGCCCTCGCCGGCCTGACCCTGGGCGCGCTGGCTCTGGCCGCCAGTGCCCTGATGCCCACGGCAGCCCAGGCCCAGGCGGCCGCCGCGCCGGCCGGCTCGAAGGTGCTGAACATCAACAACTGGGCCGACTACATCGGCCCGGACGTCATCCGCAACTTCGAGCGCGAGACCGGCATAAAGGTCAAGTACGACGCCACCATCGAGAGCAACGAGACGCTGCATGCCAAGCTGGTCGCGGGCCGCACCGGCTACGACATCGTCGTGCCGGGCGCGCACTTCGCCGCCAAGCAGATCCCGGCCGGCATCTTCCAGCCCCTGAACCGCGAGCTGCTGCCCAACTGGAAGAACCTCGACCCGGCCATCCTGGCCAAGATGGCCGAGGCGGACCCGGGCAACAAGTTCCTCGTCAACTGGATGTGGGGCTTCGTCACGGTGGGCATCAACGAGGAGAAGGTCAAGGAGGTGCTGGGCAGCACCCCGATGCCGGCCAACCCGCTGGACCTGGTGTTCAAGCCCGAGTTCTCCAACAAGCTCAAGAGCTGCGGCATCCATGTGCTCGATTCGGCCAGCGAGGTCGTGCCGGTGGCCATGATCTACGCCGGCAAGGACGGCTTCAGCACCAACCCCAAGGACTACGACGCCGCCCGCCAGGTGCTGATGGCCGCGCGTCCGAACGTCACCCGCATCTTCTCGCCCGGCCCGATCAACGACATGGCCTCCGGCTCGATCTGCGTGTCGCTGGGCTACTCGGGCGACTTCAACATCGCCAACCAGCGCGCCAAGGAAGCCAAGAAGCCCTTCACCATCAAGCCGCTGATCCCGCCGAGCGGCGCCACCATGTTCCTGGACAGCATGGCCATTCCGAAGGACGCGAAGAACGTGGCCAACGCCCACGCCTTCATCAACTACATCCTGCGGCCGGAGGTGCATGCGTCGCTGACCAACACCGTCTTCTACGGCAACCCGAACGCGGCTTCCAAGCAGTTCGTCAAGCCCGAACTGGCCGGCAACCCCACGATCTTCCCGCCTGAAGCCGAGATCAGGAAGCTCGCGGTGATGAAGGACCTGCCCAACGACGCGCGCCGGGTGCAGACGCGTGTGTTCACCGACTTCAAGGCCAACCGCAAGTAAGGCAGCGCCGGCGGGCGCGGACGCAGAATCGCAGGCTTCAACCTTGTCCGGAGCCCGCATGACTGCCACCACCCGCCGTCACCTCATCGCATCGGCCGCCGCGCTGGCCGCCCTGGGGCCGCTGGCCCTGCAGCCGGTGCAGGCCCAGCCGGTGGCGCCGGCGTTCTCCGGCAAGACGGTGCGCCTGCTGGTGGGTTTTCCGGCCGGTGGCGGCACCGATGCCATCGCCCGGCTGCTGGCCGAAAGGCTGAAGGACGAACTGGGCGCCCCTGTGATCGTGGAGAACCGCGCGGGTGCCGGCGGCCAGCTGGCCGCGCAGGCGCTGAAGGCCGCCGCACCGGACGGGCTGACGCTCTTCCTCACCCACGACCACACGGTGTCCATCCTGCCGCTGGTGGTCAAGACCCCCGGCTTCGACCCGGCCCGCGACTTCACGCCGGTGGCCGGTTTCGCCACCTTCGTGAACGCCTGGGCCGTGTCCGGCGGCACCCCTGCACGCAGCTATGGCGAGTACGTCGCCTGGGTGCAGTCGACCGGTGGCGGCAAGGGGGTGGTGGGCGTTCCGGCCCCCGCCTCGGTGCCGGAGTTCCTGGTCAAGGTGCTGGCCGAGCACAACCGGCTCGACCTGGTGGCCGCGCCCTACCGGGGCAGCGCGCCGATGATCGCCGACATGCTGGGCAACCAGATCGGCGCCGGCGTGGGCTCCATCCCCGACTTCATCGAGCAGCACAAGGCCGGCAAGCTGCGGGTCGTGGCGGTGATGGGCGAGCGGCGCCAGGCGGTGATGCCCGAGGTGCCCACGCTGGCCGAACTGGGCCTCAAGGGCTTCGAGGATGTGCCCTACTACGGCGTGTTCGCGCCCGCCGGCACGCCCCAGCCCGCCATCGACCAGTTCTCCAACGCACTGGCTCGGGTGGTGGAACAAACCGCGGTGCGCGAGCGGCTGACCGCCATGGGTCTCACGGTGGGCTTCATGCCCCAGGCCCAGCTGGCCGCACGCGAACGGGCCTACGCCCTCACCTGGGCGCGGGTCATCAAGGCCACCGGCTTCGTGCCGCAGTGAGGCCTGGCCCCGGCGCCGCCCCTGCCACCCCGCCATGCAACGGCCCATCGACATCCTCGAGCACGAGGTGGTGATCACCGCCATCCGCGCCCAGGGCGCGGGCGGGCAGAACGTGAACAAGGTGTCCAACGCGGTGCACCTGCGCTACGACCTTCACCGCGCCACGCTGCCCGAGGCGGTGCGCGAGCGGCTGCTCGCCCGCTCCGACCAGCGCATCACCCGCGACGGCGTGGTGGTCATCAAGGCCCAGTCGTCGCGCAGCCTGGAGGCCAACCGCGAGGACGCACTGGACCGCCTGCGCGCGCTGGTGGCCGAGGCGGCCGAGGTGCCGGTGCAGCGCCGCCCCACCCGCCCGACCCGCGCCTCCCAGCGCCGGCGCGTGGACAGCAAGGTCAGGCACGGACAGGCCAAGGCCCTGCGCGGCCGCGTCGAGCCCTGAACCCGGCGGCCTGCGGGCCGCGACAATCACCCCATCTCTCCACCGCACCGCGCTGCGCCTGACATGCCCACCATCCTGCAATCCCTCCCCACCGGCCAGAAGGTCGGCATCGCCTTCTCCGGCGGCCTGGACACCAGCGCCGCGCTGCGCTGGATGCGCAACAAGGGCGCCGTGCCCTATGCCTACACCGCCAACCTGGGCCAGCCCGACGAGCCCGACTACGACGACATCCCGCGCCGCGCGATGCTCTACGGCGCCGAACAGGCCCGCCTGGTGGACTGCCGCGCCCAGCTGGTCGGCGAGGGCCTGGCCGCGCTGCAGGCCGGGGCCTTCCACATCAGCACTGCCGGCGTCACCTACTTCAACACCACGCCCCTGGGCCGCGCGGTCACGGGCACGCTGCTGGTGGCCGCGATGAAGGAGGACGACGTCCACATCTGGGGCGACGGCAGCACCTTCAAGGGCAACGACATCGAGCGCTTCTACCGCTACGGGCTGCTGACCAACCCGTCGCTGCGCATCTACAAGCCCTGGCTGGACCAGGCCTTCATCGACGAACTGGGCGGCCGCGCCGAGATGAGCGCCTTCATGACGAAGGAGGGCTTCGGCTACAAGATGAGCGCGGAGAAGGCCTACTCCACCGACAGCAACCTGCTGGGCGCGACCCACGAGGCCAAGGACCTGGAGCACCTGTCCAGCGGACTGCGCATCGTCAACCCCATCATGGGCGTGGCCTTCTGGCGCGACGACGTGGCGGTCAAGGCCGAGGAGGTGCGGGTGCGCTTCGAGGAGGGCATGCCGGTGGCGCTGAACGGCGTGGAATACGCCGACCCGGTGGCCCTGATGCTGGAGGCCAACCGCATCGGCGGACGACACGGCCTGGGGATGAGCGACCAGATCGAGAACCGCATCATCGAGGCCAAGAGCCGGGGCATCTACGAGGCCCCGGGCATGGCGCTGCTGTTCATCGCCTACGAGCGGCTGGTGACCGGCATCCACAACGAGGACACCATCGAGCAGTACCGCGACAACGGTCGGCGCCTGGGCCGGCTGCTCTACCAGGGCCGCTGGTTCGACCCCCAGGCCATCATGCTTCGCGAGACCGCCCAGCGCTGGGTGGCGCGCGCCATCACCGGCGAGGTGACGCTCGAACTGCGCCGCGGCAACGACTACTCGCTGCTCGACACCGCAAGCGCCAACCTCACCTACAAGCCCGAGCGGCTGACGATGGAAAAGGGCGAATCCGTCTTCAGCCCGGCCGACCGCATCGGCCAGCTGACGATGCGCAACCTGGACATCGTGGACACCCGCGACAAGCTGGGCATCTATGCCAAGGCCGGGCTGATCTCCGGCGGTGCCGGGGGCCTGCCCGCGCTGCCCGACGACAGCCGGGAAGGCCGCTGACGCTCAGTACTGCAGCCGCGCGTACTGCGTGCGCTGGGCGGCCTCGCGCGCCTGGCCCAGCGTGACGATGCCGCGCCCGGCCAGCAGCGGCAGCAGCTTCAGGAACACCTCGGCGGTGACCATCGCATCGCCCAGGGCGGTGTGGCGGCCGTGGATGGCCACGCCCAGCCGCTCGGCGATGGCCTCCAGCGCATGGGATGGCTGCTCCGGATGCGCCACTGCCGACAGCAGCAGCGTGTCCAGCACCGGCTGGTCGAAGCGCACGCCGGTGCCGGCCTCCTTCAGTTGCAGGAAGCGCATGTCGAAGGCCGCGTTGTGGGCGACCAGCACGGTGTCGCGGGCAAAGGCGTGGAAGGCGGGCAGCACCTGGGCCAACGTGGGCTGGCCGACCACCATCGAAGGCGTTATGCCGTGGATCGGGATGCCCGCGGGCGGGATGTCGCGCTGCGGATCGACGAGCTGCTCGAAGCTCTCCTGGCGGCGCAGCTTGCCACCGACGATGCGCGTCGCCCCGATCTGCAGGATCTCGTCGCCCTGTGACGGGTTCAGGCCCGTGGTCTCGGTGTCGAACACGGTGTAGGCCAGGTCGGCCAGCGGCGTGTCGGCCAGGTCATGCGCCTGCGGGCTGGCCGCGAAGAGGTCGAAGTCGTAGTACTCGGGCCGGCTCGCCGGGCGGGCAGGCTCGGCGGCCGCAGCCCCCTCGGGCTCGCCGGCCAGCGGCAGCAGGAAGCGGAAGAAGGCTTCGTGGCGCGTGCGTTCACGCTCGAACCAGAACGCGCCGCCGTGGCGGTCCACGACGTCGCGCACGCTCAGCGCGGTGCCGGTGCCGGCACCGGGGCTTGCTGCCGTGCTGACCATGGGGTCGAGCTCCCAGCTCATCACGGTCTCGGTGCTCATCGCCTGGCCGGCCCAGACGAGATCGAGGTGGGCCCGGGCCGCACCACCGGTGCCCTCCGGTCGCTCGGCGCGACTGAGTCGCAGGCTCAGGCGCCGGATGCCGAACTCATCGTGCAGCCGCCCGCCGAGGAAGCCCAAGGCCTGCAGCAGCGAGAAGCTGTCCACCCGCAGCCAGAGGTCGGCGGGGGCCTCGTCCACCCGCACCTGCAGCCCGTCCAGGGACTGCAGCCTGCGCGCGGCGGCTGCGGCCAGGTCCCGGCCGCGCATGTCCGACAGCGGCCAGCGCGTCCCGGGGTTGCCGGTGGTCTGGCGGGACACCTCGCGCAGCCGGTCGGCCATGCGCGCCACTTCCTCGCGGATCACCGCCTGGAAGCCTTCCCGGCTGCGGGCATCCAGGTCGGGCAGTTCGAGCATTTCCACCGCCGCCTGCAAGGCGCCCAGCGAGGCCCGGCTGCCCTCGGACAGGCGCTCGAGCTGGCGGTCGCGTTCGCTGTCCTCCTCGAAGCTGCGGGTGATGTTCTGCAGCATCAGCACGAAGCCGTTCAGGGCCGGCAGCGCACTGGCTGCCGGCGTTTCCTTCCCGTCCAGCACCGATCGGACGGGCGCCATCTGCACGCTCAGCAACTGGCCGCCCGGGGTGGTGGTGACGAACTGCACCGCCGGGTCGGCGGCGCCGCGTTGAAGCCGCTCGACCACGCCCTGCAGCGCGTGGTCGACGAGCGCGCGGTCGAGCACCGCGTGGATGGATCGGCCCAGGCCGAGCAGCGCATGGCCGCCGCCGGCCAGGTCGGGCGCATCCGACAGCGCCCTGAACTGCTGCCTGGCCCGGCTGTTGTAGAGCAGGATGCGGCCGTCCAGGTTGCACACCACCACCGCCTGGGTCAGCTCGGACATCAGCGCGGCCAGCCGGTTGCGCTCCTGCTCGATGTCGCGGCTGGCCTCGCGCACCTGCCGCTGCATGTCCTCGCGCAGCGAGCGGCGCTCGGCGGCCAGGGCCTGCACCACCTCGAGCAGACCATCGGCAGCGACGTGACCCACCGGCTCGGGCAGCGGTGCATCGAACGCCGCCACGACGACCCGCGCCCGCTCGGCCAGCCGCCGCGGCGCCGCGATCAGCGCTTCATGCAGACGCAGTCCGAGCACGCCCAGCGCGAGCGATGCGCCCGCCCAGGCCAGCACCACCACCGCCAGGCGCGGCTCCAGAAACCCGACGAGCGCCGCCCGGTCGGCGCCGTCGGCACTCGCCCCCAGGAAGCCCAGCACCAGCAGCAGCCCCGCACCCAGCACCGCTCCGGGAACCAGCGCCCAGGGCCACCGGGCCGCGGCTGCCGCGCCCAGGCGGGTCATGGCCGGCCGAGAGCCAGCAGGCGGCGCACCTCGGCGGCCAGTTCCTGCGTGGCGAAGGGTTTGGTCATGTAGGCATCCGCGCCGAGCGCCAGCCCCTTGGACACGTCCGTGTCGCGGCCCTTGGCCGTGAGCATGAGGATGCGCACCGAGCCCAGCGCGTCGTCGCCGCGCACGGCCTGGCAGACCTCGAAGCCCGACAGGCCCGGCATCATCACGTCCAGCAGCACGAGGTCCGGCCGCTGCGCCCGGATGGTGGCCAGGGCTTCGGGCCCGTCTCGCGCCACCAGCACCCGGTGGCCCTCGCGCTTCATCAGGAACTCGAGCGACAGCAGGATGTTGGGCTCGTCGTCGGCGACGAGCACGGTGTGGGTCATGGCAGCTCTCCTGGCGGTGCGCTGGCCGCCGGTGGTGGGGTCGGTGCCCGGGTCAGGGCCGCCCCCGCCCACGGCAGCTCGAAGCAGAACTCGGCGCCCGGGGCGGCCACCACCGCAGCGCCCTGCGGATCTTGACCCGGGGCCGCCGCGGTTGCTTGCCCTGGATCAGACTGCAGCCACAGGCGCCCGCCGTGGTGCTCGACGATCTGCCGGCTGATGGGCAGGCCCAGGCCGGTACCGGCAGGCCGGTTGGCCGCATCTCCGCCCTGGCGGAACTTCTCGAAGATCACGGCCCGTTGCGCCGCTGGTACGCCCGGCCCGTTGTCGCGGACGGACACCCGCAGCCCGGTGGGGCCCTCGCGCAGCGCCACCCGCACCTGCCCATCGGGGCGGGGCACGAACTTCACCGCGTTGGACAGCAGGTTGATGGCCACCTGCATCAGGCGGTCGGCGTCGCCGCGGATCGGCCGCGAAGGCGTGTGCAGGTCCAGCGTCAGCGTGGCTTGCTTCTCGCGGAACAGCTCGCCGGTGGCCTGCGCGGCCCGCTCCAGCAGCGCCTTCAGGTCGATGTCGGCGTCCTGCCAGTGGCCCTGGCCCGACTCGATCTTCGCCAGGTCGAGCACCTGGTTGACCAGGCGCGACAGGCGCTCGGCCTCGGCGACGACGATCTCCAGGAAGGGCTGCCGCTGATCTGCGGGCATCTGCGGGTCGTCGCGCATCAGCTCGGCCAGCGCCCGGATGGCGGTCAGCGGCGTGCGCAGCTCGTGCGTCACCGAGGACATGAAGTCGTCCTTCAAACGGTCCAGTCCCTGCAGCTGCTCATTGGCCGCGCGCAGTGCGTCACCGGCCTGCTGAAGGGAACGGCGCTGCGCCTCCAGCTGCTGGGAGTGGTCGCGCAGCTGCCGGGCTTCGCGCGAGGTGGCCTCCAGGATGCCCATCACGTCGGCCATGCCCAGCGGGTCCTCGCGCGCCACCTGCGCCACCACGACCCGCGCCGAAGCGGTGCCGATCACGCCGGCCAGCCGCGTTTCCACCGCCTGCACCAATGCTGCGTCGGGCTGCAGCCGGCCCGCATCGGTCAGCCCGCGCTGCAGGGACTGCTCGCGCCAGAAGCGATTGGCGGGGGCAGGCCCGATGAAACGCCGCAGCAGCGCGAGCAACTCCGCCGGGCGGACGCTGCCGCGCCAGAACACCGGCGCCGCCGCCTCGGAGACTTCGGTGCTGGCCTGCAGGAACAGCAGCGCCTGGGCGGCCTCCCGGGCGTTCGGCCCGCGCACCAGCGACACGCCCACATAGGCCGCTCCGTTGAGCAGCAGGCTCCAGAACAGCGCATGGGTGAGCGGGTCCAGCCCGCTCAGGCCGAAGAGCTGCTCGGGCCGCAGCAGCGTCCAGCCGAAGGGGCCATGCTCCAGGAAGCCCGCATCCAGCCAGCCTGACTTGGCGATCGACGGCAGCATCAGCGTGTAGGCCCAGGTGCAGGCGCCCACCACGAGTGCGGCCATCGCCCCGTCACGCGTGCCGCCGCGCCACAGCAGCCCGCCGAGCAGGGCCGGCGCGAGCTGCGCCACCGCAGCGAAGCTGATGAGTCCGATGCTCACCAGCGCATAGGCCTCGCCGGCCAGGCGGAAGTAGGCATAGCCCAGCATCAGCACCCCCACGATGGCCAGGCGCCGGATGCCCAGCAGGAGAGCGCTGATGTCATGCCCTCGTCCGCCGATCCAGCGGGCCACCCGACGGCTGCGCAGCAGGCCGGGCAGCACCAGGTCGTTGCAGACCATGGTGGATGCGGCGATGGTCTCGACGATCACCATGCCGGTGGCGGCCGACAGCCCGCCGATGAAGGCCAGCAGCGCCAGCGCCGTGTGGCCCGAGCGCAGCGGCAGGCTCAGCACGAAGGTCTCGGCACCGGTGGTGGCGCCCCCGGACAGCAGCAGGCCACCCACCGCCACCGGCAGCACGAAGAGGTTGATGAGCAGCAGGTACAGCGGGAACACCCAGGCCGCGCGCCGCACATGGCGTTCATCCACGGCCTCGACCACCATCACCTGGAACTGCCGCGGCAGCATCAGCACCGACAGCATGGCCAGCAGCATCAGCGCGAACCAGGCCGCTGGCGCGCTGCCCGGGGCGCCGCCCGCCGCGGCGGGCGTGCCGGCCGGCAGCTGCCACAGCCGCTCGAGTGCGGGCACCGCCTGCGCCTGGGCAAAGAGCGCCGAAGGTCCGTCGAACAGGCCCCAGGTGACGAACACGCCCACGGCCATGAAGGCCACGAGCTTGACCACCGACTCCAGGGCGACGGCCGCCACCAGGCCCTCGTGCCGCTCGCTGGCGTCCAGATGGCGCGTGCCGAAGACGATGGTGAAACCGGCCAGCCCGCAGGCGATGAAGAAGGTGGTGTCGGCCCACCAGGGCGCTGCGGGTGCCATGGCCGACAGGCTGCCCGGCGCCTGGGTGAGCGTGGCATAGGCCACCGACACCGCCTTGAGCTGCAGCGCCAGGTAGGGCACCAGCCCCACCACCGCGATGACGGTGACCGCAGCGGCCACCGCCGGGCTCTTGCCGTGGCGGCTGGCGATGAAGTCGGCGATGGAGGTGATGCGGTGGGTGCGGGCGATGCGGATCATCCGCGGCAGCAGCACCGCCAGCAGCACCATCGCCAGCGTGGGCCCCAGATAGATGGGCAGGAACCACACGCCGCCGGTGGCGGCGCGGCCGATGCTGCCGAAATAGGTCCAGGCGGTGCAGAACACCCCCATGGACAGCGCATAGACCCACGCGTTGCCGATGACGCTGCGGCCCGCTGCACCGCGGCGGTCGGCCCAGGCGGCCACCCCGAAGAGCAGCCCGAGATAGCCGAAGGACGCGAGCAGGACCGTGGTGGACGAGAGCATCGCAACTCAGCGCGGCCCGTCGGGGGGCTCGGCCAGAACGGCCAGCGCGGCGATCAGCAGGACCCAAAGCACGAAGAGCGCCAGCGGCCCCGCCGGCAGCCCGAACACGGTGCCGGCGCGGTCCCACAGCGCCACGAGCGGGAAGTTCATCAAGGCCATCGCGGCCGCGAAAAGCGCGAGCAGGCGTTGCGATCGGAGTCCCTTGAACATGAGGTCGTGGCCTCAGAGCGATTCGAGCCGGAACTGCTGCGCGATGAAGGCACGGAAGCGCTTGACGATGGCCAGCGAGTCGCGCAGCGGGTCGCGCTCCAGGGTGTCCAGGGCGCTGGGCCTTACGCGGTTGTCCGGCGCGCCGCCCGCGTGGCGCTGGCGCAGCTGGTGCTTCAGTCGCAGCGCCATCAGGAAGTGCAGCGCCTGCTGCAGGTCATCGGCCAACGCGGCGTCGATGCCGCCCGCCGCCACCAGCGAGCACAACCGGTCCACCGTGGCGCAGGCCCTCACGCGGTGTCGAAGCGCGAGCGAGCGAACCCCGTGGACGATGGGGAAGATGCCCAGCTTCTTCAGGTCGATGTCCTGCTCGTCGCGGCGAAAGCCCAGGCGCGCCCACCAGGAGGGGCCGTCGCCGAACTGGTCGGTGGCCTGGGCGAAGCGGGCGAGGAAGGCATCGTTGTCCACCAGCAGGCGGTCCAGGTGCGAACGGGCTTGTTCCAGGAGCGAAGCGTCGCCGGCCACCGCGGCGGCGTCCAGGAAGATGGCCAGGTGCATCGGCCCTTGCAGGTCCGGCCCGGCCCCGGCGCCGTGCAGCCACTGGCCGATGGCGGCCTGGAAGCCGGCCAGCGGCTGTCGCCACAGCGGGTTGGTCAGCATGATGTCGCCTGCGCACAGCGGATAGCCGAAGCCGGCCAGCGCCTGGTTGAAGCGCTGCGCCACCGCGGCCAGCTCGGCCGCGTCGATCTCGAAGCCGTCGCGCATCAGCAGCGCGTTGTCCTGGTCGGTCTTGAGGATCTGTTCGCCACGCCCCTCGCTGCCCATCACCAGCAGGCAGCTGTTGGCCACAAGGGCCGGTGGCGCCACGAGCGTCCACAGCCGCTTGAAAAGCCGGCCGTTGAGTTCGCCCACCAGGCGGGCGATGCGCTCCACGCGGATGCCCCCCTCGTGCAGCACCTGCACCATCGCGTCGATGCGGCCGGCGGCCGCCTGCAGGTCGTCCACCGTGCGGGCCTCGTCGATCTGCAGCGCCACGATGTGCGAGTGGTTGGCCACGAAGCTGACCAGATCGAGCTGCCCCAGCAGCCCCACGACGGTGGGGCCGTCGCGCACCAGCAGGCGGTGCACCCGGTGGCGCACCATCAGCCACAGGGCTTCGACGAGCTCGGTCTGGGGCGACACCGACACCAGGTCGAAGCGGGCGATGTCGCGCACCGCCAGCTCGGACGGCGGCTGCTCGCGCAGCAGCGCGTCGCGCAGGTCGGTGGTGGTGAAGATGCCCAGCCGCTCGCCATCGCGCACCAGCGCGTGGGTGGCGCCCTGCTCGGCGAGTTGCCGGCACACGCTGACCAGGTCGTCGCTGCCGTCCACATAGACCGGGCGGCGCACGTAGAGGTCGCGCACGCGGGCGGTGGCGAAGAGCAGCAGCTCTCCGGCCACGCCCGCCTGCGCCGGCCCGCGCGCTGCGTCCGGGACCGGCGCCTGCGGCCAGCCGGCACCGTCTGCCTTGTCTGCCTCGGGGGATGCATCGCTCATCGTGGGCCGCCCCTGCAACAGGAAAGGGGGGCTGGGAGCGAAACGCCCGCAGCCCCCTCGAGGACAGAAGGTGGCCGAGGCCGCCACCCGTCAGGATGGCCAGCGGCCTGGGCCCTTCGGGCGATCAGTGGCCGGATGCGCCCGACGCGCCGATGCCCGTCTCCGATCGCACCTGCTGGGCGAGGAAGCCCGCCTTGTCCACCGCCGCGCGCTGGCTGCCGTCGAGCACCGAGAACAGCCAGATGCCCACAAAGCCGATGGTCATCGAGAACAGCGCCGGCGACGCGTAGGGAAAGAGCGCCGAGCCCTTGGGGTAACCCAGCGTGGCCTCCCACACCGCCGGCGACACCACCGTCAGCACCACCGAACTGATCAGGCCGAGGAAGCCGCCGATCACCGCACCGCGGGTGGTGCAGCCCTTCCACAGCACGCTCATCAGCAGCACCGGGAAGTTCGCCGACGCCGCGATGGCGAAGGCGAGCGACACCATGAAGGCGATGTTCTGCTTCTCGAAGGCGATGCCCAGCACCACCGCGATGATGCCCAGGCAGACGGTGGTGATCTTGGAGACGCGCAGCTCGGCCGCGCTGTCGGCCTTGCCGCCCTTGATCACCGTGCCGTAGAGGTCGTGCGACACGGCCGAGGCGCCCGACAGCGTGAGGCCGGCCACCACCGCCAGGATGGTGGCGAAGGCCACCGCCGAGATGAAGCCGAGGAACACGTTGCCGCCCACCGCATTCGCCAGGTGGATGGCCGCCATGTTGCCGCCACCCAGCAGGCCGCCCTTGGCGTCCAGGAACTGCGGGTTGGTCAGCACGAAGGTGATGGCGCCGAAGCCGATGATGAAGGTGAGGATGTAGAAGTAGCCGATCCAGGTGGTCGCCCACAGCACCGACTTGCGCGCCTCCTTGGCATTGGGCACGGTGAAGAAGCGCATCAGGATGTGCGGCAGCCCGGCGGTGCCGAACATCAGCGCCATGCCGAAGCTGATGGCCGAGATCGGATCCTTGATGAAGCCGCCCGGGCCCATGATGCTGAAGCCCTGCTTGGCCGCTTCCTCCGGCGTCTTGCCGGCGTTCACCGCCAGGTCGGTCTTGATCTGCACGGCCTTGCTGAACATGGCCTCGGGGCTGAAACCGAACTGCCACATCACCATCAGCGCCATGAAGCTCGCCCCGCCCAGCAGCAGGCAGGCCTTGATGATCTGAACCCAGGTGGTGGCCGTCATGCCGCCGAAGAGCACGTAGACCATCATCAGCGCGCCGACGATGACCACCGCGATCCAGTACTCCAGCCCGAAGAGCAGCTTGATCAGCTGGCCCGCGCCCACCATCTGCGCGATCAGGTAGAAGGCCACGACCACCAGCGTGCCGCTGGCCGCGAACACCCGAACCGGGGTCTGCGAGAAGCGGAAGGCGGCCACGTCGGCGAAGGTGAACTTGCCCAGGTTGCGCAGCCGCTCGGCCAGCAGGAAGGTGACCACCGGCCAGCCCACCAGGAAGCCGATGGAGTAGATGAGGCCGTCGAAGCCGCCCACCATCACCGCCGCGGAGATGCCCAGGAAGGAGGCCGCCGACATGTAGTCGCCGGCGATGGCCAGGCCATTCTGGAAGCCGGTGATGCCGCCGCCGCCGGTGTAGAAGTCGGCGGCGCTCTTGGTCTTGGCCGCGGCCCACTTGGTGATGAACAGGGTGCCGATCACGAAGATGCCGAACATGCCGATGGCCGTCCAGTTCGTGGCCTGCTTCTGCGCCTGGCCCAGGTCGGCACCGGCGGCCACTGCCGCTGCGGCGACGCCGAACAGCGCGACCAGCGTGACGAGCTGGCGGACGGGGTTGCTCAGGCGGCTCATTTCAGCGCCCCCTTCACCACGGCGTCGGACAGCGCGTCGAACTCGGCGTTCGCGCGGCGCACATAGAAGGCGGTGATCACCACGGTGAAGACGATCACGCCCAGACCGATGGGCATGCCGATGGTGGTGGTCACGCCCTCGCCCAGGCGGGTGGCCAGGAAGGGCTTGTTGAAGGCCACCAGCAGGATGAAGCCGTAATACACGACCAGCATCGCGATGGTGAGCGTCCAGCCGAAGCTCGAGCGCTTGGCCTTGAGTTCCTGGTACTTGGGGTTCGCGGTGATCCGCGATACGAGTGCGTCGTCCATGTTGTCTCCTCGGACAGGAAGTGACCCTTGCGGGGCTTGCCGGCATGGTGTTCCCGGGCTCTGACCGTGCTCTGACGCACCGCCAACAACGGCTGACACCGGGCTTTCCTGAAGCTGACAAAGGCTCCTAGACCCCGAAATGACAAGGGTCAAGGTGGCAAAAATGACACTTGAAAGAGACAAGCAGCCGCCACGAAGGGATCAATCCCGTGCGTCCAGCGAACGGCGGCTCGTTTCGGGAACGCCCAAGAGGGCGACCAGGCCGCTGACGATCACCACGCCCACCGGGTACCACAGCCCCTGCAGCAAGTTGCCGTGCTGGGCCACCAGCGCGAAGGCGATGGTGGGCATCAGCCCGCCGAACCAGCCGTTGCCCAGGTGGTAAGGCAGGCTCATGGAGGTGTAGCGGATGCGGGTGGGGAACATCTCGGCCAGCGTCGCCGCCAGCGGGCCATAGACCAGCGTGACCATGAGCACGAGCACCGTCAGCAGCCCCACGATCTGCCACCAGCGAAGCGACCCGATGGCAATGGCCTGCGCCTCGGCCGGGTAGCCTGCGTCGGCGGTGGCCTGCACCAGGCCCGCGTGGAAAACGGCGATGGCGCGCACGCTGTCCTCGTCGTAGCGGTGGCGGTTGGGCTGGAGCGTTGCATCCGGCACGGCCAGCGCCTGCGAGCCCACGCTGACGGTCGCGCCAGGGCCGGGCCGGTGTTCGGTGGAATAGCCCAGGCCGGCGGCCGTCAGGTGCCGGCGCGCGATGTCGCAGCCGCTGGTGAAGTCCGCCTCGCGCGCCAGCGGGTTGCCCTGGAAGGAGCAGGTGGAGGCGTCGGCCAGCACGGTGATGGGCGCGCGCGCCTGCGCCAGGGCCAGGCCCGGGTTGGACACCGCGGCCAGCAGGGAAAACAGCGGGAAGATGGCCACCGCCGCGAGGGCGAAGCCAGCCAGGATCACCGGCTTGCGGCCCACGCGGTCGGACAGCGCCCCGAACACGAGGAAGAAGGGCGTGCCGATCAGCAGGGCCACCGCCATCATCACCGTGGCGGCGGTGCCATCCACCTTCATGACCTGGGTCAGGAAGAAGAGCGCGTAGAACTGGCTCGTGTACCAGACGACCGCCTGCCCGGCGACGATGCCGAACAGCGCGAGCAGCACCCGCCTGAGGTTGGCCGGCTCGGCGAAGCTTTCCACGAGCGGCGAGCGCGAGGTCTGCCCGGATTCCTTCATCTGCCGGAACACCGGCGACTCGGTCAGCGACAGCCGGATCCACACGCTCAGCCCCAGCAGCACGACCGAGCCGACGAAGGGAATGCGCCAGCCCCAGTCGGCAAACGCAGCCTCGCCCACCAGCAGCCGCGTGCCCAGCACCACCACCAGGCTCAGGAAGAAGCCGAGCGTGGCAGTGGTCTGTATCCAGGCGGTGTAGGCGCCGCGGCGGCCCTGCGGCGCGTGTTCGGCCACATAGACGGCCGCGCCGCCGTACTCCCCGCCCAGGGCCAGCCCCTGGGCGATGCGCAGCACCACCAGGATGATGGGCGCGGCCAGGCCGATGGCCTCCTGCGAGGGCAGCACGCCCACCGCGAAGGTGGACAGGCCCATCACCAGGATGGTGACCAGGAAGGTGTACTTGCGGCCGATGAGGTCGCCCAGGCGGCCGAACACCAGCGCGCCGAAGGGCCGCACCACGAAGCCCGCCGCGAAGGCCAGCAAGGCGAAGGCGAAGGCGGACTGCGAACCGAAACCCGCGAAGAACTGGTGGGCCAGGATGGCCGCCAGCGAACCGAAGAGGTAGAAGTCGTACCACTCGAAGACGGTGCCCAGGCTGGAGGCGAGCACCACTTTCTTCTGTTCAAGGCTCATCGAGCCGCGCTCGGACGAGGCGGTCATGGCAACTCCGGTTCGGGCCGACTGAGGGCGTGCGGGCGGTGCGGCGATCATGCGAACGACCCAGTGTGGTGAGCCGCTCTGACCCGCATCTGACGCCGGGCCCACCGCCGCTGACGGAAACGCCGCCGGCCTTCCACCGGATTTCGACCCGCCGTCTAGGGTCTACCCTAGGGCCAAGCCTTGAAACCGGGCTATAACCTCGGATTGTCCTAGACAAACCTTAAACGGATTTTCGTTTCATGCAGCAGCAACTGAAGGCCCTGTTGTCGAGCGGCCAGCCCGGCTCGATTGCGCTCACCGCCCCCGACCGCCCGCCGCTCACCCACGGAGGGCTGCAGGAGCTGATCGCGGGCACGCTGGGCTGGCTGAACGCGCAGGGCATCGGCCGCAACGATCGCGTGGCCATCGTGCTGGACAACGGACCGGAGATGGCTGCGGCCTTCATCGCCTGCGCCTGCGGCGTGACCAGCGCACCCCTGAACCCGGCCTACCGCGCCGACGAGTTCGAGTTCTATCTGAAAGACCTGAATGCCAAGGCGCTGATCGTGGCGGCCGGCAGCGCCTCGCCCGCGGTCGAAGTGGCTGCGAGGCTGGGGGTGCGCATCCTCGAACTGCACGTGCCCGCCGGCGCCGGCGCCGGGGCCTTCACGCTCGCCTTGCAGGACGCGACGCTGCCCGCGCTGGCGCCGCTGCCCGCCGGCGGCGGCGGGCTGTCACAGCCCGACGACATCGCCATGGTGCTGCACACCTCGGGCACCACCTCGCGCCCGAAGATCGTGCCGCTGGCGCAGAAGAACCTGTGCGCCTCGGCGGTGCACATCGGCCGCACGCTGCAGTTCACGCCCGACGACCGGGGCCTGAACATCATGCCGCTGTTCCACATCCACGGGCTGATCGCCGGCATCCTCGCGCCGCTGGCCGCCGGCTCCCAGGTGTTCTGCACGCCCGGCTTCAACGCGCTCAAGTTCTTCGCCTGGATGGACCAGTGCGCGCCCACCTGGTACACCGCGGTGCCCACCATGCACCAGGCCATCCTGGCGCGGGCGAGCCGCAACATGGACACCATCGGGCGCAATCCGCTGCGCTTCATCCGCTCGAGTTCCAGCTCGATGCCGCCGCAGGTCATCGCCGAGCTCGAGGAGGTGTTCAAGGCCCCGCTCATCGAGAGCTACGGCATGACCGAGGCCACCCACCAGATGGCCAGCAACCCGCTGCCCCCGGCCGTGCGCAAGCCGGGCACCGTGGGGGTGGCCGCCGGCCCGGAGATCGCCATCATGGCCGACGACGGCAGCCTGCTGCCCCGGGGCAGCACCGGCGAGATCGTCATCCGCGGGCCGAACGTCACCGCCGGCTACGAGCACAACCCGAAGGCCAATGCCGAGGCCTTCGTCGAGGGCTGGTTCCGCACCGGCGACCAGGGCGTGATGGATGCCGAGGGCTATGTGTCGATCACCGGCCGCCTCAAGGAGATCATCAACCGCGGCGGCGAGAAGGTCAGCCCGCGCGAGGTGGACGAGATCATCATGGACCACCCGGCCGTTGCCCAGGTCGTGACCTTCGGCATGCCGCACCCCAAGCTGGGCGAGGACGTCGCCGCCTGCGTGGTGCTGCGCGACGGCGCGCAGCTCACCGAGCGCGACCTGCAGGCCTTCGTGTCCGCGCGTGCGGCCGACTACAAGGTGCCGCGCAAGGTCCTCTTCATGGACGACATCCCCAAGGGGGCGACCGGCAAGCTGCAGCGCATCGGCCTGGCCCAGAAGCTCGCCGGGCCGCTCGGCCTCTGACACCGCCCGCGACACCGCCTCCGACACCGCTCCTGTCACCTCCTTCGAACCCGACTCTGACCTCCGGAGACTGACCCGCCGCGAACACAGCAGTACAGACAGGGCCTGCGGCAGCCCCCCACCGGCGTCCGTTCCGACGCCGGCGGAGTCCTTCAACCATGTGACTTCCCTCTGAATCTAGGAGACGACATGCGCTTGAGCCGTACGCAACACCCCGCCGGAACCCCCGGTACCCGCCCGATGTCCGCGCTCGCCGAGCGCGCCCGTCGCCTCCTGGACTCGCTCGGCCTGGTGGGCGCAGCGGCGGCCGCAGCCCTGCTCGCCCCGGGGCCCGCCCACGCCTGGGAACCGAGCAAGCCGATCGAGTTCGTCGTTCCGGCCGGCACCGGCGGCGGCGCCGACCAGATGGCCCGCTTCATCCAGGGCGTGGCGGCCAAGCACAAGCTCACCCAGCAGCCCATCGTGGTGGTCAACAAGGGCGGTGGCGCCGGCGCCGAGGGCTTCCTCGACGTCAAGGGCGACAAGGGCAACCCGCACAAGATCATCATCACGCTGTCCAACCTGTTCACCACGCCGCTGGCCACCGCCGTGCCCTTCAACTGGCGCGACATGACGCCGGTGTCGATGATGGCGCTCGACCAGTTCGTGCTGTGGGTCAACGCCGAGTCGCCCCACAAGACGGGCAAGGACTACTTCGAAGCCATCAAGGTCGGCACACCCAACCAGTTCCGCATGGCCGGAACCGGCAGCCGCCAGGAAGACCAGATCATCACCGTGATGATGGAGCGGGCCGCCGGCAAGAAGATGACCTACGTGCCCTTCCGTGGCGGCGGCGACGTGGCGGTGCAGCTGGTGGGCAACCACGTGAGCTCCACGGTGAACAACCCGATCGAGGCCGAAAGCCACTGGCGGGCAGGCAAGCTCAGGGCGCTTTGCGTGTTCGACAAGGAGCGCATGCCCTACAAGGAAAAGCTCACCGACACGCAAAGCTGGAACGACATCCCCACCTGCATCTCCCAGGGCATCAACGTCGAATACACGATGCTTCGCGGCATCTTCATGGCCCCGGGCGTGACGCCCGAGCAGACGAAGTACTACGTCGACCTGCTCGCCAAGGTGCGCGCGCTGCCCGACTGGAAGGACTTCATGAACAAGGGCGCGTTCAACCAAACGGTGATGAGCGGCCAGCCCTTCGTCGACTGGCTGGGCCGCACCGAGCAGCAGCACCGCGTGCTGATGCGCGAAGCCGGCTTCCTCGCCCAGTAGGAAGGAGCGTCCCATGAACAACCCTCAGGACGCCGGCTCGCAGCCGGCGGGCCCCGGCACGCGCCTGCCCGAACGCATCGTCGCCGCCGGCCTGCTCGGACTGGGCGCGCTGGTGATCACCGACAGCCTGCGCGTGGGCATCGGTTGGGCCGAGGACGGGCCCCGCTCGGGCTACTTCCCCTTCTACATCGGCTTGCTGCTGGCGGGCTCGGCCGCCTTCATCCTGCTGCACAGCCTGCTGCAGGGCGCCCGGGACGACCCCGAGTTCGCCAGCCGCGCCCAGCTGGCCAGCGTGTGGTCCATCGCCTGGCCCATGGCGGTGTACGTCGGCGCGATCGCCCTGCTGGGCATCTACCTGTCGTCCTTCCTGCTGATCGCCTTCTTCATGCGCCGCCATGGCGCCTGGAAGTGGCCTTCGGTGCTGGCCGTCGCGGTGGGCGTGCCGCTGTTCTTCTACCTCGTGTTCGAGAAGTGGTTCGTGGTGCTGCTCCCCAAGGGCCCCATCGAGCGGCTCTTCGGCCTGTGAACCGGAGCCCGACATGGGAGAGTTCTCCAACCTGATGGGCGGCTTCGGCATCGCGCTGACGCTGCCCAACCTGGGCTTCATGCTCATCGGCATCACGCTGGGCATCCTCATCGGCGTGCTGCCCGGCCTGGGCGGCGCCAACGGCGTGGCCATCCTGCTGCCACTGACCTTCAGCATGAACCCGACGTCGGCGATCATCATGCTGACCTGCATCTACTGGGGTGCGCTGTTCGGCGGGGCGATCACGTCCATCCTGTTCAACATCCCGGGCGAACCGTGGAGCGTGGCCACCACCTTCGACGGCCACCCGATGGCCCAGAAGGGCCAGGCGGCCCAGGCCCTCACCGCGGCCTTCACCTCCAGCTTCGTGGGTGCGGTGTTCGCGGTGGTGCTGATCACCTTCCTCGCGCCCTTCCTGGCGCAGTTCGCGCTGAAGTTCGGCCCGGCCGAGTTCTTCGCGGTGCAGCTGCTCACCTTCTGCAGCTTCCTCGGGATGAGCAAGGAGCCGCCGGCCAAGACGCTCGCGGCCATGATGCTCGGCTTCGCGCTGGCCGCGGTGGGCATGGACGCGGTGACCGGCCAGCTGCGCATGACCTACGGCGTGCCCGAACTGCTCAAGGGCTTCGACTTCCTCATCGCGGTCATCGGCCTGTTCGGCATCGGCGAGATCCTGCTGACCATGGAGGAGGGCCTGGAGTTCAAGGGCAAGCGGGCCAAGATCAGCCCCCGGGTGGTGATCGAGACCTGGAAGGAGATGGGCCGGCACTGGAAGCTCTTCCTGCGCTCCACCGCCATCGGCTGCTGGATGGGCATCACGCCGGGCGGCGCGACACCGGCCTCCTTCATGAGCTACGGCATGGCCCGGCGCATGAGCCGCACCCCCGACGAGTTCGGCCGCGGCCGCATCGAAGGCGTCATCGCGCCCGAGACGGCGGCCCACGCGGCGGGCACCTCCGCCCTGCTGCCCATGCTCACGCTGGGCATTCCCGGCTCGCCGACGGCGGCCGTGCTGCTGGGCGGCCTGCTGATCTGGGGCCTGCAGCCCGGGCCCATGCTCTTCGTCGAGCAGAAGGAGTTCGTCTGGGGCCTGATCGCCAGCATGTACATCGGCAACGTGGTCGGGCTGCTGGTGGTGCTGACCACCGTGCCCTGGTGGGCAGCCATCCTGCGCATTCCCTTCACCGTCATCGGCCCGGTGATCCTCGTCATCTGCGCCATCGGCGCCTACACCGTCCACAATTCGATGTTCGACGTGTACATGATGGTCGTCTTCGGCGTGGTGGGCTACCTCTTCAAGAAGCTCAAGTACCCGCTCGCACCGCTGGTGCTCGCGCTGGTGCTGGGCGACATGGCCGAGGCGAGCTTCCGGCAGGCCATGCTGCTCAGCCAGGGCAGCCTTGCCATCTTCTGGAGCAACCCGCTGGTGGGCACCATCACCGGGCTGGCGCTGCTGATGCTGGCCTGGCCGATGTGGGGCGCAGCCAAGTCGGTGGCCCGCTCGCGCGAGCAGGCGGCCATGGCCCGGCGGGCGTCGGGTGCGGTGGCGGCGGCGGCACCCCTGCCGGCGGTGGACCCGGCCCAGCCCGCCGAAGGACGGCCTTGAACATCGGACACCCCGTTCAGAAGGACAGAGCATGAAGATCGCGATCGTGGGCGCCGGCGCCATCGGCGGCTACCTGGGCGCCCGCCTGGCGCTGGCGGGCGAGGAGGTCACCTTCATCGCCCGCAACCGCAACCTGGAGACCATCCGGCGCGACGGCTTCCGCCTCATCGAGGAAGACGGCCGCGAGCAGGTGACCACCGCCGTGCGCGCGGTGCAGGACATGGCCGAGGCAGGGCCGCAGGACGCGGTGCTGCTCACGGTCAAGGCCCACCAGGTGCGCGACCTCCTGCCCGGCCTGCGGGGCCTGTTCGGCCCGCACACGGCGGTGGTGACCTTCATCAACGGCGTGCCCTGGTGGTACTTCCACAAGCTGGGCGGGGAATACGACGGGCGCGAACTGCGCAGCGTCGACCCGGACGGTCAGCTCGCGGCGCACATCGAACCCGAACGCGTGATCGGTGGCGTGGTCTATCCGGCCGCCGAGCTCCTCGCACCCGGCGTGGTGAAGGTGATCGAAGGCAACCGCTTCACGCTGGGCGAGCCCGACGGCAGCCGCAGCCCGCGCATCGAGGCGCTGTCCCAGGCGCTGATGAAGGCCGGCTTCAAGGCGCCGGTGGCGCGCGACATCCGCGGCGAGATCTGGGTGAAGCTCTGGGGCAACCTGAGCTTCAACCCCATCAGCGCGCTCACGCACGCCACCCTCGAGGACATCTGCCGCTACCCGCCCACCCGCGCGCTCGCGGCAAGCATGATGGCCGAGGCGCAGGCGGTGGGCGAGCGGCTGGGCGTGGCCTTCAAGATCAGCCTGGACAAGCGCATCGCAGGTGCCGAAGCGGTGGGTGCCCACAAGACCTCCATGCTGCAGGACGTGGAGGCCGGACGCGCGCTGGAGCTTGAAGCCCTGGTGGGCGCGGTGATCGAGCTGGGCCGGATCACCGGCGTGCCCACGCCCACCATCGACGCCATCCACGCGGCCACCAGCCTGCTGGGCCGCACCTTGCAAGCCAGCGCAAGCCGGCTGGCGCCCTCACCCGTCTGAGGCCGCCTCGGTCGAGGGCTGGGGCTGGGGCTGCAACGGCGTGCGAGGCTCGCGCCAGCCGTGCAGCACCTGCGCCACGTCTTCGACGCCAGCCTTGCTCAGCGCCGAGAACAGCGTCACCGAGACGTCGGACGATTCCCCGGCGAAGCCGCCGAGCTCGTCGCCGGTGCGGGCGAGCACCGAGTCGGCTTCCCGCCGGTTGAGCTTGTCGCGCTTGGTGAGCAGCGTGAGCAGCCTCACCTCGCCGCTGCGCAGCCGGGGTTCGACGAAGGCGAGCAGCTGTCGGTCCAGGTCGGTCAGCCCGAGGCGCGAATCGACCATCAGCACCAGGCCCGACAAGGACCGGCGCTGCTGCAGGTAGCGCGCCATCTCCTCCTGCCAGCGCACCTTGGCCGAACGGGAAACCGCCGCATAGCCGTAGCCCGGCAGGTCGGCGAGCCAGGCGTCGGCCGCCTCGCGCGGGCCCACTTCGAACAGGTTGATGTGCTGCGTGCGGCCCGGGGTGCGCGAGGCGAACGCAAGCCGGCGCTGCTGGGTCAGCGTGTTGATGGCGGTGGACTTGCCCGCGTTGGAGCGGCCGACGAAGGCGATCTCGGGCAGCTCGCTCGGCTGCAGCTGCTCGATCTTGCTGGCCGTGGTGAGAAAGCGCGCCCCATGCAGCCAGGCGAGCGCCTCGCGCGGGGTGGCTGCCGGGGCCGCAGGGGGCTCCTGCCGGGCGGACGGATCTTCGGACAGGGCCCCGGAAGGGGAAGAAAGGGAGCTGCCGGAAGGGTCCGCAGCCGGCGTCAGCTTCGGCAACATCGGATGATTGTAAAGTTCAGGGGTTCTGAACCTTCGGTGGTCGTCTGACTGTCCCGCTCATGAAGTTCGTCGCGTCGCTGTTTGCAGCCCTCTCCCTCGCCGCCCTGGCCCCCTCGGCATTCGCTGCGGGCGTTCCGCCCGCCGGCAAGATCGACCTCGCCCGCGGCCAGCAGATCGCCACGTCGGTTTGCGTGGCCTGCCACACGGTGGACGGCAGCCGCGGCGCGGCGACCAACCCCATCCTGGCCGGCCAGCATGGCGACTACCTCGTCAAGCAGCTGCGCGAGTTCAAGTCCGGAGCGCGCGAGAACGCCATCATGCGCGGCTTCGCCTCCACGCTGTCCGACGACGACATGCGCCACGTCGCCGCCTACTACGCCTCCAAGGCGCCGGTGCTCGGCGACGCCCGCGACAAGGATCTCGTCCGCCTGGGCGAGCGCATCTACCGCGGCGGCATCGCCGACCGCCAGATCGCCGCCTGCGCGTCCTGCCACGGCGCCGCCGGTGCCGGCATTCCGGCCCAGTACCCCCGTCTGTCGGGCCAGCACGCCGAATACACCGAAGCGCAGCTGATCGCCTACCGCGCCGGGACGCGCAAGAACAATGCGGTGATGATCGGGGTGGCTGCCAAGATGAACGACCGCGAAATCAAGGCCGTCTCCGACTACATCGCCGGCCTGCGCTGAGCTCCGGCGCGCTGCCCCCTCCCGATGAAGCCGGCCTCGGGCCGGCTTTTTCGCATCTGTCGTACCCGTTTTCCATCCCGTCCATGGCCGTCAGCACCTCCGGCATCGAAATCCGCGCCGCCTCGAGGCCGATGAAGGAAGCCATCGAGCTCCTGTCCTCGATGCGCTTCGCCATCTCCTTGCTGACGGTGATCTGCATCGCCTCGGTCATCGGCACGGTGGTCAAGCAGCACGAACCCCCGAACAACTACGTCAACCAGTTCGGGCCCTTCTGGGCCGATGTCTTCGGTTCGGTGAACCTCTATGGCGTCTACAGCGCCTGGTGGTTCCTGCTCATCCTCGCCTTCCTGGTGCTGTCCACCAGCCTGTGCATCACGCGCAACACGCCCAAGATCCTGGCAGACCTGCGCAACTACAAGGAGCAGGTGCGCGAGCAGAGCCTGAACGCCTTCCACCACAAGGCCAGCGGCCAGCTCGCCGAAACGCCCGCGGCGGCCTACGAGCGCATCAGCGCCCTGCTGGTGGCCCGCGGCTGGCGCGCCAAGGTGCAGCAGCGCCGCGAGGGCGAGCAGTTGAAGGGCACCATGATCGCCGCGCGCAAGGGCTCGGCGAACAAGCTGGGCTACATCGCCGCGCACAGCTCGATCGTGCTGATCTGCATCGGCGGCCTGTTCGACGGCGATCTGGTGGTGCGCGCGCAGATGGCGCTGTTCGGCAAGACGCCCTTCGGCGGCAGCGGCCTGGTCGCCGCCGTGCCGCCCGAGCATCGGCTGAGCCCCTCCAACCCCACCTTCCGCGCCAACCTGCTGGTGCCCGAAGGCGGACGCTCGGGCACCGCGCTGCTGAACTTTCCCACCGGCGTGGTGCTGCAGGACCTGCCCTTCGACGTCGAGCTCAAGCGCTTCATCGTCGACTACTACAGCACCGGCATGCCCAAGCTCTTCGCCAGCGAAGTGGTCATCCACGACCACGCGACGGGCGAGAAGACCGAGCACCGCATCGAGGTCAACAAGCCTGCCGTCCACCGGGGCGTGACCATCTACCAGAGCAGCTTCGACGACGGCGGCTCCACGGTCAAGCTGCGCGCCGTGCCCATGGCCGGCGGGCGCAGCTTCGAGGTGGACGGGCAGATCGGCGGCAACACCCAGCTCAGCAGCGACTCCACCGGCGAGAAGCTCACCCTCGAATACACCGCGCTTCGGGTCATCAACGTCGAGAACTTCGGCGCCGCCCCCGGCGTGGCCACCGACGTGCGCTCGGTGAACCTGGTGGACTCGCTGCAAGGCCAGCTGGGCTCGGGCGCCAAGGTGCGCACCCACAAGGAACTGCGCAACGTGGGTCCGTCCATCACCTACAAGCTGCGTGACTCCGCGGGCCAGGCCCGCGAGTTCCAGAACTACATGCTGCCGGTGGAAATGGACGGCACCCGGGTGTTCCTGGCGGGCGTGCGCGAGGATGTGGGCCAGGAGTTCCGCTACCTGCGCATCCCGGCGGACGAGAACGAGAGCGTGCAGGGCTGGGTGCGCCTGCGCCAGGCGCTGACCGACCCTGCCCTGCGCGAGAAGGCAGCGCTGCGCTACGTGGCGATCGCCACTCCGACCGACCGCCCCGAGATGGCCGCGCAGCTGCGGGCCACCGCCGAGCGCAGCCTGGCGCTCTTCGCCGGCGCGGAGCCGGTGGTCAAAGGCCAGCGCCCGCCGGGGGGGCTGGCCTCCATTTCCGACTTCCTCGAGGCGAACGTGCCCGAATCGGACCGCGGCCGCATCTCCGAGGTGCTGCTGCGGGTGCTCAATGGTTCGCTCTTCGAACTGCTCAACCTGTCGCGCGAGCAGGCCGGGCTCAAGCCGCTGCCGCCGGACACCCGGGTGCAGGCCTTCATGACGCAGGCGGTGGTCTCGCTGTCCGACAGCTTCTTCTACCCGGCGCCGGTGCTGTTCGAGCTGACCGACTTCACCCAGGTCCAGGCCAGCGTGTTCCAGGTGGCCCGAGCGCCCGGCAAGACCCTCGTCTACCTGGGCTGCGTGCTGCTCATCGTCGGCGTCTTCGCCATGCTGTACGTGCGCGAACGGCGGCTGTGGGTCTGGTTGCAGCCGGTGGGCGACGAAACGAGAATCACCGCGGCCCTGTCCACCACGCGCCGCACGCTCGACGCCGACGAGGAATTCGAGCAACTGAAGTCCACCCTGATGAAGGGTTCGCCCGCATGAACACCACCACGCTCACCCTCGGCCGGGCCTCCCGGATCGGCTGGATCACCCAGCGCACGGCCTACGACTGGCTGTTCGCCGTGGCGGTCGCAGCCGGGGCCGTCTACGCCTTCATGCGCTACGGCGCGTCGATGGACGTCTACGAGAAGTGGATCCTCTGGGGCAGCGTGCCGTCGATGATCGCGCTCGGCTGGTTCTGGGCGCCGCTTCGCACGCTCAGCCTCGGCGTGGGGGCGGCCACCTTGCTGGCCATCGGCCTGTATGCCCGCACGCCGGACGACTTCGGTGCGGACCTCGCCCAGGCCGACAAGGTCTTCCTGCTCAAGTACTTCCTGTCCAGCCAGAGCGCCATCCTCTGGATGAGCGTGCTGGTGTTCATGAGCACCCTCTTCTACTGGATCGGCTTCTTCGTCGCGCCCCGCCTGGCGGCGTCGGGCGGTGCGGAGCACGCCGGCGCCGGCTCGTCCAACACCGCCCAGCTGCTGGGCTCGCGGCTGGTGTGGGCCGCCGTGTTCATGGGGCTGGTGGGCAGCCTGGTGCGCTGGTTCGAAAGCCACCAGATCGGCCCGGACATCGGCCACATCCCGGTCAGCAACCTCTACGAGGTGTTCGTGCTGTTCGTGTGGATGACCGCCTGCTTCTTCCTCTACTTCGAGCAACGCTACGCCGATCGACCCGGGGTGCGCGGCCTCGGCGCCTTCGTGATGCTCGTCGTCAGCGCCGCCGTGGGCTTCCTGCTGTGGTACAGCGTGGTGCGCGAGGCGCACGAGATCCAGCCGCTGGTGCCCGCGCTGCAAAGCTGGTGGATGAAGGTGCACGTGCCCGCCAACTTCGTGGGCTACGGCACCTTCGCCATCGCGGCGATGGTGGCCTTCGCCTACCTGGTCAAGAGCGCAGCCGCCGAGACGCGGTGGGTGCGCCTGGCACCGCTGTTCGTGCTCGGCATGATGCTGTGCCTGGAGCCCATCGTGTTCCGCCAGGGCGGCATCGAGGGGCTGAGCAGCTACTGGGCGGTCTATTTCGGCACCTCAGCGCTGCTGGTGGGCAGCATCGTCCTCGGCCGTCGCCGCATCGCCGCGCACCTGCCCTCCTTCGAGGTGCTGGACGACGTGATGTACAAGGCCATCGCGGTGGGCTTTGCCTTCTTCACCGTGGCCACCATCCTCGGGGCCTTCTGGGCGGCGGAGGCCTGGGGCGGCTACTGGAGCTGGGACCCGAAGGAAACCTGGGCGCTGATCGTCTGGCTGAACTACGCCGCCTGGCTGCACATGCGGCTGATGAAGGGGCTTCGCGGCGTCGCGTCCGCGTGGTGGGCGCTGGTGGGGCTGGCCATCACCACCTTCGCCTTCCTGGGCGTGAACATGTTCCTGTCGGGCCTGCACTCCTACGGGACGCTGTGATGCCCGCCGGGCGGCTGGCGGCGATGAAGGCGGTTGCCTGACATGCCCTTCGTGTCGCGAGGGCCTGACGGCCGCATCGTCTCCGTCCATGAGCAGGCTGCCGTCGGGGTGTCCGAATGGATGGAACCCGGCGACGAGCACCTGCTCAGCTTCGTCGGCGGCAGCGCCGCCCCGGCTCCAGCCCCATCCCCAGCCCCGGCATTGGCGGGCTTCAACGAACTGGATGCCGATTTCGTCCGAGTGATCGAGGACGTCATCGACGCGCTGATCGCGCGCAACCTCATCAACCTGAGCGATCTCCCGCCCGAGGCGCAGCGCAAGCTGATGCGGCGCAAGGGCCTGCGCAACCCCGGCGGAGGGGCCTCGCTCGACCTCTTCGGTGCCAGCGGCGACCGCGGCGTGATCTGAGCCCCCGGGGCTCGCCGCGCAGTACCGCACGTTCGTGCCCTTGGCATGGAGCTTGCCACCCGTTCGCGGGGGAGGCGCGCTGCAGCCCCCTGCCTAGAGTGGCATCCAACGGTCGGCACAAGGGGGTAGGAATGGTTCAGCACGACGCTGCAAGCCCGAAGCGGCGGGTCGCCGCCCAGACGGTTCGCGATCCCCAGGCGCTTGATCGTCTGGCCCTGGCGGTGCAGGAACTGGACCGGGCCGAGGACCTCGCCCGCCCCGATGAGCTGGCCCGAAGCACGCTGGGCGTCGCCCACTGCTATGCCGAGCTCGGCATGCACGACACCGCCGAGTGGTACTACCGGCAGGCCCTGGCGGCCACGCGTCACCTGCCCGGGGCAGAGCCGCTGGTCCAGGCCTTGACGGGCCTGGCCTCGACCTTGTCGCTGCGCTCGCAGGACTGCGTCGACGCAGCCGACCGCTACAGCTGCCTGGAACGCGCCCGAGATCTGGCCTTCCAGGCGGCCGCACTGGCCTCAGGCCGCTTGCCCGCCACGCGCGAAGCCAGCGTGCTCGCTCGCCTGGCCGACGTCCTGTGTGCCTGTGGCGATCGGGGTGACGCCGACGCCCTGCGTGAGCGCTCCACCGGCCTCGGCCGGCAGGCCAGCCATCGGACCGCGGCTCAGGCGCTGCCCGGCCGGGTCACCGGCGACGTCGACGCCGTGGCCTGCTCGCCGATGCCCTGAAGCAGGCCCGAGGCCCGCAGGCGCAGCAGCGAC
>JAIYCR010000083.1 GCA_027487905.1 Rubrivivax sp.
CAGGTGGACGACGTGCTCGGGGAGATCCGCATCCGGGCGGACAAGGGCGAGCGGGTGCTGATCACCACGCTGACCAAGCGCATGGCCGAGCAGCTGACCGACTACCTCACCGACAACGGGGTGAAGGTGCGCTACCTGCACTCCGACGTGGATACGGTGGAGCGGGTGGAGATCATCCGCGACCTGCGCCTGGGCAGCTTCGATGTGCTGGTGGGCATCAACCTGCTGCGCGAGGGGCTGGACATTCCCGAGGTGTCGCTGGTGGCCATCCTCGATGCCGACAAGGAAGGCTTCCTGCGCTCCGAGCGCAGCCTGATCCAGACCATCGGCCGCGCGGCGCGCAACCTGAATGGCCGCGCCATCCTCTACGCGGACGTGATGACCGACTCGATGCGCCGCGCCATCGACGAGACGCAGCGCCGGCGGGCCCGCCAGACCGCCCACAACCTGGAGCACGGCATCACGCCGCGCAGCGTCGTCAAGCAGGTCAAGGAACTCATCGACGGGGTCTATGCCGACCGTTCGGGCAAGGACGACCTGCAGGCCGCCCGCGCGGCTGCGGAAGTGGAGTCGCTGAGCGAGCGCGACCTGGGCAAGCGCATCAAGCAGCTGGAAAAGCAGATGCTCGAGCACGCCCGCAAGCTCGAGTTCGAGCAGGCGGCCCGCACCCGCGACCAGCTCGCACTGCTGCGCGAACAGGCTTTCGGCGCCACCGGAACCGACAACGTCGTGCCGCTGTCCTCGGCCCGCTCCTAGGGGCGGCACATCGGGTCTGACCCATGTTTGACCAATCCGCTCGGTTGATCCAAGATCGGAACTGCGCGTTGGTCCAGCTTTTGTCCAGGACAAAAAGATTTCGTTTCAGGGAACTTCCTGGGGAAATCTCGACCAAAACGCTCGGCGATGTGTATGATTGACTAAATCACTCGGGTATCAAGCCTGAGCGGCGACCGGAAGCCTCCGGTCTTGGGTCATCCACGGCGCGACAGGGTCCATTTCGGTCCATTTCCGGCAACGCCCGTAGCGGCTCAGGAGAAAACCCATGCGTTTGACCACCAAGGGACGTTTTGCAGTCACCGCCATGATCGACCTGGCCTTGCGCGAGCACAACGGGCCGGTTGCATTGGCCGCGATCAGCCAGCGGCAGCAGATTTCGCTGTCCTACCTGGAGCAGCTGTTCGGCAAGCTGCGCCGCCACGAACTGGTCGAGAGCACCCGCGGCCCGGGCGGCGGCTACTCCGTCGGACGCCCGACCGACCAGATCACCGTGGCCGACATCATCGTGGCCGTGGACGAACCCATCGACGCGACCGGCTGCGGCGGCAAGGAGAACTGCATGGGCGAGGACAGCGGCCGCTGCATGACGCACGACCTGTGGGCCAGCCTGAACGCCAAGATGATCGAGTACCTCGATTCGGTGTCGCTCAAGAAGCTCGTGGACGAGCAGATCGCCAAGGGCATCTCCATCGAGGAGGCCCCGGTCAAGCGCGCGATCTCCTCGCAGCCCGTGGTCAAGCCGATCAAGGTCACGGCACCCAACTCGGTCTTCGCGCTGGGTTCGGCCATGGCGAAGTAGCCCTCGAGATCCGAAGACCACACCCCTGAGATGTCCTACCAAGTTGGAGGGACAATCGACGCCTGAACTCCGGTGACCCGCCCATGGACATGACGCCCCACTTCCCGATCTACCTCGACTACGGTTCGACCAACCCGGTCGACCCTCGTGTGGTGGATGTCATGGTTCCCTGGCTGCGAGAGCACTTCGGCAACCCGGCCTCGCGCAGCCACGCCTGGGGCTGGGAGGCGGAGGCCGCGGTGGAGAAGGCCCGCGAGCACGTCGCCGCTCTGATCGGTGCTGACCCGCGGGAAATCGTCTGGACTTCGGGTGCCACCGAGTCGAACAACCTGGCCATCAAGGGCGCGGCCCACTTCTACCAGACCCGCGGCAAGCACATCGTCACGGTGAAGACCGAGCACAAGGCGGTGCTCGACACCTGCCGCGAACTCGAGCGGCAGGGCTTCGAGGTCACCTACCTCGATGTGCAGCCTGATGGCCTGCTCGACCTGAACCTGCTGCGCGACTCGCTGCGCCCCGACACCATCGTCGTGTCGGTGATGTTCGTCAACAACGAGATCGGCGTCATCCAGGACATGAACGCCATCGGGAACCTGTGCCGCGAGCGGGGCATCGTGTTCCATGTCGACGCGGCCCAGGCCACGGGCAAGGTGGCCATCGACCTGACGGCCCTGCCCATCGACCTGATGAGCCTGGCCTCCCACAAGACCTATGGTCCCAAGGGCATCGGTGCGCTCTATGTGCGCCGCAAGCCCCGGGTGCGCCTGGAGGCGCAGATGCACGGCGGCGGTCACGAGCGCGGCATGCGCTCGGGCACGCTGCCCACCCACCAGTGCGTGGGCATGGGCGAGGCCTTCCGGCTCGCAGCCGAAGAGATGCACACCGAAGGCCAGCGCATCGCGGCCCTGCAGCGACGCCTGATCGACGGGCTTTCCGATGTCGAGCAGACCTTCCTGAACGGACACCCCACGCAGCGCGTGCCGCACAACGTGAACATGTCCTTCAACTACGTGGAGGGCGAGTCGCTGATCATGGGCATCAAGGGCCTGGCCGTGTCCTCCGGCTCGGCCTGCACCTCCGCGAGCCTGGAGCCGAGCTATGTGCTGCGCGCACTGGGTCGAAGCGACGAGCTCGCGCACTCCAGCCTGCGCATGACCATCGGCCGCTTCTCCACCGAGGAGGAGATCGACTACGCCGTCAGCACCATCCGCCACAACGTGGCCAAGCTGCGCGAGCTGTCCCCGCTGTGGGAGATGTACAAGGACGGCATCGACCTCAGCACCATCCAGTGGGCCGCGCATTGACGGCAGCCCCGGCGACGCGGCTTGACGGACATGCCGCCCGCCCCATCTGAAGCACACCAGGAGTCCGCACCATGGCATACAGCGAAAAGGTCGTCGACCACTACGAGAACCCGCGCAACGTCGGCTCCTTCGAGCGCGGCGACGACACGGTGGGCACCGGCATGGTCGGCGCGCCGGCCTGCGGCGACGTGATGAAGCTGCAGATCAAGGTCAACCCCGCCACCGGCCTCATCGAGGACGCGAAGTTCAAGACCTACGGCTGCGGCTCGGCCATCGCATCGAGCTCGCTCGTCACCGAGTGGGTCAAGGGCAAGTCGCTCGACGAGGCGCTCGAGATCCGCAACACCCACATCGCGCAGGAACTGGCGCTGCCGCCGGTGAAGATCCACTGCTCCATCCTGGCCGAGGACGCGATCAAGGCAGCCGTCAACGACTACCGGGCGAAGTCGGGCCCCAGCACCGCCGAGGCCTGAGCGAGCCTCGCCCTGCCGAACCCCTTTCCCGCGGCCTGCGCCGCGACCTGAATCGCCTCCGAGTCCACTGCACCCATGGCTGTCACGCTCACCGAATCCGCCGCGCGGCATGTGTCGCGCTACATCAGCCGCCGGGGCCGCGGCGTCGGTGTCCGCCTGGGCGTGAAGACCACCGGGTGCTCGGGCCTGGCCTACAAGCTCGAATATGCCGACGAGGTGGCGCCGGAGGACATCGTCTTCGAGGGTCACGGGGTCAAGGTCCTGATCGACCCGAAGAGCCTGCCCTACCTGGACGGCACCGAGCTCGATTTCGTGCGCGACGGCCTGAACGAGGGCTTCAAGTTCCACAACCCGCGCGAGAAGGATCGCTGCGGTTGCGGCGAGTCGTTCCGGGTTTGAAGCTCGACGCCGACGACTTCGAGATCTTCGGTCTCGAACGACGCTTCGGCGTCGATGCCGCAGCGCTCGACGAGCGTCGGCGCAGCCTGCAGGCCGAGGTGCATCCCGATCGCTTCGCCACCGACGCGGCCGCCGCGCGGCGCCTGTCCGTCCAGTGGTCGGTGCGGGTCAACGAGGCGCACGCGCGACTGAAGGACCCGGTCCGTCGGGCGATCTACCTCTGCGAGCTGGCCGGTGTGGACCTGGCCATCGAGCGCAACACCGCCATGCCGCAGGCATTCCTGATGCAGCAGATGCAGTGGCGCGAGCAGCTGGAAGATGCTGCCGATGTCGCGTCGGTCGAGGCGCTGGCCAGCGCCGTGCGGGCCGTGCGTGTGCACACGCTCGAGCGCATCGCCGACGCGCTGGACCGCCGGCTCGATCCCCCCGCGGCGGCTGACGATGT
Source organism: Rubrivivax sp. (assembly GCA_027487905.1). Taxonomy (GTDB): domain Bacteria; phylum Pseudomonadota; class Gammaproteobacteria; order Burkholderiales; family Burkholderiaceae_C; genus JAIYCR01. The sequence goes on from JAIYCR010000083.1 coordinate 4,198, forward strand.
CCGCGCCGCTCTATTCATGGACCGTTTCCTTGAAGACGTCGATCGCCGTCTCGAGGCCCTGGACGCCTGAACCATGGCGCTACTGCAGATTTCCGAACCCGGCGGGTCATCCGACCCTCACCAGCGTCGCCTGGCCATCGGCATCGACCTGGGCACGACCCATTCGCTGGTCGCCGCCTTGCGGCATGGCGTGCCCGAGTGCCTGCCCGACCACGAGGGCCGGGTGCTGCTGCCATCGGCCGTCCGCTACCGGCCGGATGGTCGCCGCGACATCGGCCACGCCGCGCTGGCCGCCGCCGCCACCGACCCGGCCAACACGCTGGTGTCCTTCAAGCGCTTCATGGGCCGCAGCGTGTCCGACATCGTCGACGCCGCGCGCCTTCCCTATGCCTTCGTCGACCACGGCGAGGGCATGCTGGGGGTTCGCACCGCCGGTGGCGACAAGTCGCCGGTGGAGGTGTCCGCGGAAATCCTCGCGACGCTTCGCCAGCGCGCCGAGGACAGCTTCGACGACGAGGTGTTCGGTGCCGTCATCACCGTGCCGGCCTACTTCGACGAAGCCCAGCGTCAGGCCACCAAGGAGGCCGCACGGCTGGCGGGACTGAACGTTCTTCGGCTCATCAACGAGCCGACGGCAGCCGCGATCGCCTACGGACTGGAGCGCGGTTCCGAGGGCCTCTATGCGGTCTATGACCTGGGCGGCGGCACCTTCGACCTGTCGCTGCTGCGCCTGTCGCGCGGCGTCTTCGAGGTGGTGGCCACGGGCGGCGACACCGCGCTCGGGGGTGACGATTTCGATGCTGCGCTGGCTGCATTCGCGCTGCAGCGTGCAGGCCTGCAAGCCGCATCGGACGCCGACAAGCGGGCCATCCTGACCGCGGCCCGGGCTGTCAAGGAACGGCTGAGCCTTCAGGCCTCCACCCAGATGGTCTGCCCGCTCGACGCCGGCGAGCTACGGATCGAACTCACCCGCGCCGATTTCGAGTCGGTCGGTGCCGAACTGCTCGCCCGAACGCTGCAGGTGCTGCGCCGCGTGCTGCGCGACGCCCGCGTATCGGCGGCCGACGTGGCCGGCATCGTGCTGGTGGGCGGAGCCACCCGCATGCCCATGGTCGCGCGTACCGTGGCCGAATTCTTCGGACGTCCGCCGCTGACCGACCTCAACCCCGACGAGGTCGTCGCGCTGGGTGCTGCCATCCATGCACACTCGTTGGCCGGCAACGCCGGCAGCGACGAGCACCTGTTGCTCGACGTGATTCCCCTGTCATTGGGCATGGAGACCATGGGCGGGCTGGTCGAGCGCATCCTGCCTCGCAACAGCACCATCCCGAGCGCTCGCGCCCAGGAATTCACCACCTTCAAGGACGGCCAGACGGCCATGGCCCTGCACGTCGTGCAGGGCGAGCGCGAGCTGGTGTCGGACTGCCGCTCGCTTGCCCGTTTCGAGCTGCGCGGCATTCCCCCGATGGTGGCCGGTGCGGCCCGCATCCGGGTGACCTTCCAGGTCGATGCGGACGGGCTGCTGACGGTGTCGGCCCGCGAGGAATCCACCGGGGTGGAAGCGGCAGTGACCGTCCGCCCGAGCCACGGACTGGCCGACGACGAGGTCGCCCGCATGCTTCAGGAGGGCTTCGGCCAGGCCGAGGCCGACATGCAGGCGCGCCGCCTGCAGGAAGCCCGGGTGGAAGCCGAACGCCTGACCTTGGCGGCCGAAGCCGCGCTCGCGGCAGACGGCGATCTGCTGTCCGAAACCGAGCGGCAGGCCGTCCAGGCGCTGGTGTCGGCCGCCCGGGAGGCCGCCCAGCCGGCGGATGCCGACGCCGATGTCATCACCGCTGCCGTCGAGGCGCTCGCCCGGGGTACCGAGGCTTTCGCCGCCGAACGCATGAACCGCGGCATCCAGCGCGCCCTGTCCGGCCGCCGCGTCGAGGAGCTCTAGCCGAATGCCCGTCATCAAGATCCTGCCGCACCCGGAGTACTGCCCGCAGGGCGCGAGCGTCAGCGCGCCGTCGGGCACCTCCATCTGCGAGGCGCTGCTCGAGAACGACATTCCCATCGAGCACGCCTGCGAGCTCAGTTGCGCCTGCACGACCTGCCACGTGGTCGTGCGCGAGGGCCTGTCCTCGCTGGGCGAGGTCGACGAGAGCGAGGAAGACCTGCTCGACCGCGCCTGGGGCCTGACGCCGATGTCCAGGCTGTCCTGCCAGGCCATCCTCTCCGACCGGGACGTCACCATCGAGATCCCGCGCTACACCATCAACCACGCCCGCGAGCGGCACTGACGGCGGGCGAACGAAGCGCGCTGCACCTGTGGGCTCCCGGCCATGCGCATCCTTGCCTTCGAGTCCTCCTGCGACGAAACCGGTGCTGCGGTCGTCGAGTGCGAGCTGGGGCCCGGTTCGCTGCCGCCGCGGCTGCGCGCGCACACGCTGCACAGCCAGATCGCCCTGCATCAGCCCTACGGCGGCGTCGTGCCTGAACTCGCCTCGCGGGACCATGTCCGGCGCATCGCCCCGCTGGCCAGCCAGGCGCTGAAGCAGGCCGGTCTGAGCATCGGCGAGCTCGATGCCGTGGCCTACACCGCCGGGCCGGGCCTAGCCGGAGCCCTGCTCGTCGGTGCGGCGATGGCCCACTCGGTGGCCTTCTCCGCTGCGCTGCCGGTTCTTCCGGTGCACCACCTGGAGGGTCATCTGCTGTCGCCCTTCATCGACGCGGCTCCCGGCGAGGTGGCCTTTCCCTTCGTCGCGCTGCTGGTGTCGGGCGGACACACGCAGCTGATGTCGGTGCAGGGGGTGGGCCGCTACGAGCTGCTGGGCGAGTCCATCGACGATGCCGCGGGCGAGGCCTTCGACAAGTCGGCCATGCTGCTCGGGCTGCCCTATCCGGGCGGTGCCGCGCTGTCGCGCCTGGCCGAGGGTGGCCGCGCCGACGCCTTCGCCTTTCCCCGCCCGCTGGCCCATGACGGCAGCCTGGACTTCTCCTTCTCGGGGCTGAAGACCTCGTTCTGGACCCGGGTTCAGCGCCTGTCGACGACCGAAGGTGAGGGCCTCGACGCAGCGCTTCGCGCCGATCTGGCCGCCTCGGTGGAGGCGGCGATCGTCGATGTCCTGGTCAGCAAGTCGCTGCAGGCGCTGCGGCGCACCGCCCACCCGCGGCTGGTGGTGGCCGGAGGGGTCGGTGCGAACCGGCGCCTGCGCGAGCGCCTGCTGCAGGCCTCGCAGGAGCGGGGCTTCGAGCTTCGTTTTCCCGACCTGCGCTTCTGCATGGACAACGCCGCCATGATCGGCTTCGCGGCGGCGCTGCGGGCGCAGGCCGGCCTGGCTGCGCTGCGCCCGGCCGGCGATTTCGCGGTGCACCCCCGCTGGGACCTTTCGGACGCCGGTCTTGGCGGTCCGCGCGTGCGGGTCGGTCCCGCCGCGGCCCCTTCGCGCTAGAATCCTGGGTTCCCAGACAGGAGCGCGTAGCCCCTGCGAGGGAATCCGCACGGCGTCGGTTGGTTTCACTGGCGACCGCAAGTTCAACGGAAACCGCAATCCGGAGGCTCCACAGGAGCGCCCGGTGCCTCGTGGCATGCGGTTTCGCTTCCTCCGAAAACCACATGAGCACCACCGCCGCCACCAAGGCCGAGATCGTCCAGGGCAATGCCCGCAGCGCCAATGACACCGGGTCCCCCGAGGTCCAGGTAGCCCTGCTGACCGCTCGCATCAACGATCTCACCCCCCACTTCAAGCAGCACCAGAAGGACCACCACGGTCGCCGCGGTCTGCTCAAGATGGTGAACCGCCGCAAGCGCCTGCTCGCCTACCTGCGCGAGACCGACGTCAGCCGCTACACCGCACTCATCCAGAAGCTCGGCCTGCGCAAGTAAGCGCGGTCAGCGTCCGTTCTGCCCGGGGGCCTGGCGCCCCCGGTTCGTCGGAACCTCGCTCCTTGATCGCGATGTGTCATTCCAGGTGCATCCGCTGCGGCGGGTCCAGCCGGAATGGCATCCGGCGGGGTGATGCGGTTCCAGGCCGGCGGCGCGGCCCCTTTCGCGCCCGACTCCCAGGAGACACCCCATGAGCATGTTCAACAAAGTCACCAAGACCTTCCAGTGGGGCCGCCACACGGTGGTCCTCGAAACGGGCGAGATCGCCCGCCAGGCCAGCGGTGCGGTGGTCGTCAATGTCGACGACACCGTGGTGCTTGCCACCGTGGTGGGCGCCAAGAGCGCCAAGGCCGGCCAGGATTTCTTCCCCCTGACCGTCGACTACCTCGAGAAGACCTACGCCGCCGGCAAGATCCCCGGCAGCTTCTTCAAGCGCGAAGGCCGTCCGAGCGAACTCGAGACCCTGACCTCCCGCCTGATCGACCGCCCGCTGCGGCCGCTCTTTCCCGAGGGCTTCTACAACGAGGTGCAGGTCGTCATCCACGTGATGTCGCTCAACCCTGAGGTGCAGGCCGACATCCCCGCATTGATCGGCGCGAGCGCCGCACTGGCCGTCTCCGGCCTGCCGTTCAACGGTCCCATCGGTGCAGCCCGCGTGGGCTACATCGACGGCCAGTACGTGCTGAACCCGGGCAAGACCGAGCTCACCCGTTCGGCGATGGACCTCGTCGTGGCCGGTACCGAAGCCGCCGTGCTGATGGTCGAGAGCGAGGCGCTGCAACTGAGCGAGGAGATCATGCTCGGTGGCGTGGTCTTCGGCCACGAGCAGGGCAAGATCGCCATCAACGCCATCCATGAGCTGGTCCGCGATGCCGGCAAACCCGCCTGGGACTGGGCCGCACCGGCCCGTGACGAGGCGCTGATCGCCAAGGTCGGCGAACTGGCCGAGGGCCCGCTGCGCGCGGCCTACCAGATCCGCAACAAGCAGGCCCGCACCCAGGCCTGCCGCGAGGCCTATGCGTCGGTCAAGGCCGCGCTCACCGCTGAAGGCGCTGCCTTCGATGCGGTGAAGATCGAGAACCTGCTGTTCGACATCGAAGCCCGCATCGTGCGCAGCCAGATCCTGGCCGGCGAGCCGCGCATCGACGGCCGCGACACCCGCACCGTCCGCCCCATCGAGATCCGCACCGGCGTGCTGCCGCGGGTGCACGGCTCCGCGCTCTTCACCCGCGGCGAGACGCAGGCCCTGGTGGCCGCCACGCTGGGCACCGACCGCGATGCGCAGAAGATCGACGCGCTGGCCGGCGAGTTCAGCGAGCACTTCATGCTGCACTACAACATGCCGCCTTTCGCCACCGGCGAGACCGGCCGCGTGGGCAGCCCCAAGCGGCGCGAGATCGGCCATGGCCGTCTGGCCAAGCGCGCGCTCGTCGCGGTGCTGCCCGACCGCAGCGACTTCCCCTATTCGATGCGGGTGGTCAGCGAGATCACCGAGTCCAACGGCTCGTCGTCGATGGCCTCCGTCTGCGGCGGCTGCCTGAGCCTGATGGACGCGGGCGTCCCGCTCAAGGCGCATGTGGCCGGCATCGCCATGGGCCTGATCAAGGAAGGCAACCGCTTCGCGGTGCTGACCGACATCCTGGGGGATGAAGATCACCTCGGCGACATGGACTTCAAGGTCGCCGGCACCACCAACGGCATCACCGCCCTGCAGATGGACATCAAGATCCAGGGCATCACCAAGGAAATCATGCAGGTCGCTCTGGCCCAGGCCAAAGAGGCGCGCATGCATATTCTGGGCAAGATGCAAGACGCCATGGGCGAGGCCAAGGCCGAAGTGAGCAACTTCGCGCCCAAGCTGTACACCATGAAGATCAACCCCGAGAAGATCCGTGACGTGATCGGCAAGGGCGGCGCCGTCATTCGCGCGCTGACCGAAGAAACCGGTTGCCAGATCAACATCGAGGAAGACGGCACCATCACCATCGCCGCCACCGACGCCGCCAAGGCCGATGTGGCCAAGCAGCGCATCGAGCAGATCACCGCCGAAGTTGAAATCGGCAAGGTCTACGAAGGCCCGATCACCAAGATCCTGGACTTCGGCGCCCTGGTCAACATCCTGCCGGGCAAGGACGGCCTGCTGCACACCA
>JAIYCR010000087.1 GCA_027487905.1 Rubrivivax sp.
CAGCGTGTGGGGCCTGGACAACCGGGGCGCCATGCTGCGGGTGGTGGGTGGCCATGCTTCGGCGCCGGCGAGCGGGCACATCGAGAACCGGCTGGGGGAACCCGCGGCCAACCCCTACCTGTACATCGCCACGCAGATCGCCGCCGGGCTGGACGGGCTGCGGCGCGGGCTGGCACCCCCGCCCCCCTGCACCGACCCCTACGCACGGGCGGACGACGCCCCGCCCACCGACCGCCTGCCCCGAACACTGGACGAGGCATTGGCCGCGCTCGAACAGGACCCCGTCTGGAGCGACGCGCTGGGCGAAGGCTTCGTGGCGCTCTTCACCACCATCAAGCGGGCCGAATCGGCCCGCCACCAGGCCGCCGAGGACCGCGTCGAATGGATGCGCCGCGAATACCTCGGACGCCTCTGACTTCCCTTCATGGACACCCGACCGATGCCCGCTGACATCACCATTCACCTCATCGAAGCCGGCGGCCGGCGACACACGCTTCAGGCCGCGACCGGCCGCACGCTGATGCAGGCCGCGGTGGACGCCGGCATCGACGGCGTGGCCGCGGACTGCGGCGGCAGCCTCGTCTGCGCCACCTGCCATGTGATCGTCGACGAGGCCTGGCGCGGGCGGTTTCCCGCGCCGTCCGGCGACGAGCGCGCGATGCTCGAGATGACCGCCACGCCGGCCGAGCCGGGCAGCCGCCTGAGCTGCCAGCTCACGCTCGACGCCGCGCTCGACGGCCTTGAAGTGCGGCTGCCCGCCACCCAGTACTGAACCCGGCGCGAGCTCCGCGCCGCCCCATCCCACCTTCCCTCGGGAGATGCCTTGAAGTGGCTTGATTTCCTGGCGCAGTGCTGCGCCGTCCTGGCCGGCCTGCTGCTGACCCTCATCACCTTGCTGACCTGCGTGAGCGTGGTGGGCCGCAACACCACCGGCTGGACGCTGGTGGGCGATTTCGAGCTCACCGGTGCGGCCGCCGGGGCCGCCATCGCGCTCTTCCTGCCCTGGTGCCAGGCCCGGCGCGGCAACATCATCGTGGACTTCTTCACCGGCGGGGCCTCGGAGGCCACCCGGGCGAGGCTGGACCGCCTGGGGGCACTGGCCGTCGCGCTGGTGATGGGCCTGCTGGCCTGGCGCACCGGCCTGGGCGGGCTGAGCGCGTGGAAGAGCCAGTCCGGCTCGATGATGCTCGGCTTCCCGGAATGGATCACCTATGCGGCGATGGTGCCGGCGCTGGGGCTGACGGCGCTCATCGCGCTGGTCCAGGCGGTGCAGGGTTTCGACACGCCAGAGCCTTCGTCGCCGGTGGCGGCGCCCACCCTGCAGGAGCGCGCATGAGCGGACTGCAGCTGACCGGGCTCATCTTCGCCGTGATGATCGGCCTGATGGCCGTGCGCGTGCCGATCGCGGTGTCCATGTTCGCCGCCGGCGTGGCCGGCTACTGGCTGCAGGCGGGCTGGCTGCCGCTGAGCAACTTCCTCAACACCCAGGCCTTCGCGCGTTTTGCGAGCTACGACCTGTCGGTCATCCCGCTGTTCATCCTGATGGGCAACTTCGCCACGCAGGGTGGCTTGAGCCGGGCGCTGTTCGAGGTGGCCGCCGGGGCGATGGCACGCTTCAAGGGTGGCCTGGCCATGGCCTCGGTGCTCACCTGCGCGGCCTTCGGAGCGATCTGCGGCTCGTCGGTGGCCACGGCGGCCACCATCACCTCGGTGGCCTTGCCGGAGATGAAGCGCCACGGTTATTCCGGGCGGCTGGCCACCGGCACGCTGGCCGCGGGCGGCACGCTGGGCATCCTCATCCCGCCGTCGGTGCCGCTGGTGATCTACGCCATCCTCACCGAGCAGAACATCGCCAAGCTCTTCGCCGCGGCGATGATCCCCGGCCTGATCGCCATGGGGGGCTACCTGGCGGCCATCGCGATCTACGTGCGCCTCGTCCCCGGCCAGGCGCCCGAGGCCAGCGCCGCCGGCACGCGCCTGAGCCGCTCTGCGCTGCTGGGCGTGGGGCCCATCGTGGTCATCTTCCTGATCGTGTTCGGCGGCATCTACGGCGGCAAGTTCACCCCCACCGAAGGCGCTGCGGTGGGCGCGGCCTGCACCTTCGCGGCGGCGCTGCTCAAGCGCGAGATGACGCTGGCCAAGTTCCGCCAGTGCTTCCTGTCCACCGCCGAGGCGTCGGCGATGATCTTCATGATCTTCCTGGGCGCGGACATCATGAACTCCGCGCTGGCGCTCACCCAGGTTCCTGCGCAGCTGTCCTCGCTGGTGCAGGGCTGGAATGTCTCGCCGATCTGGGTGGTCACCGCCATCGTCGTGTTCTACATCGCGCTGGGCTGCCTGATGGACGAGCTCAGCGTGCTACTGCTGACCATCCCCATCTTCTTCCCGGTGGTGATGGGGCTGGACTTCGGCATGCCCCGCGAAAGCGTGGCCATCTGGTTCGGCATCCTGGTGCTGATGACGGTGAGCTTCGGCCTGCTCGCACCGCCCGTGGGCCTGAACGTGTACGTGGTCAACGGCATGAGCCGCGGCGTGCCCATCGCCGAGAGCTACCGCGGCGTGATGCCCTTCCTGGCCAGCGACGCGGTGCGCTTGGTGCTGCTGCTCGTCTTCCCGTCCATCTCCCTGTGGCTGGTGCAGTTCGTGTCCTGAATTCGACGTTGCGGCCGCGCCGCTTCAGGGAAAACCGGAAAACCCTGTTGCCGTTTTGCGGCTAGCGTCGCGGGCTGCGCGGCATCGCACCGGTGCGCGCCGAATTGCCCGCCCCGATCCGCTCACCCCAGGAGATCCGTCGATGAAACGCCGCACCTTGATCCAGGGCGCCACCGCCGCCACCCTCGGCTTCCCCGCGCTGGTGGGCTTCGCCCAGCAGACGGTGACGCTGAAGTTCCACACCTTCATGGCGCCGATGAGCAACGTCTGGCTCTCCATGCACAAGCCGTGGATGGACAAGGTCGAGAAGGACTCGGGCGGCCGGATCAAGTTCGAGGGCTATCCGGCCATGCAGCTCGGCGGCACGCCGGTGCAGCTGTACGACCAGGCCCGCGACGGCGTCGTCGACGTGGTGTGGACGCTGCCGGGCAACACCGCGGGCCGCTTCCCGCGCATCGAGGCCTTCGAGCTGCCGTTCATGATGAACAACGCCGAAGCCACCTCCAAGGCGCTGTGGGAGTACTACCAGACCCAGGCCGCCGACGAGTTCAAGGAGACCCAGGTGCTCGCGCTGCAGGTGCACGGCCCGGGCATGTTCCACATGGCGAACAAGCAGATCCGCACGCCCGCGGACCTGCGGGGCATGAAGGTGCGCGGACCCACCCGCCAGGTGACCAAGCTGCTGGCTTCGGTGGGCGCCACGCCGGTGGGCATGCCGCTGCCGGGCATCCCGGATGCGCTGAGCAAGGGCACGATCGACGGCTGCGTCATTCCCTGGGAGGTGGTGCCCTCGGTCAAGGTGCACGAGCTCACCAAGTTCCACACCGAGTTCCCGTCCACCGGGCCGGCGCTCTACACCACGACCTTCGTCATGGCGATGAACAAGGCCCGCTACGACAGCTTGCCGCCGGACCTCAAGCGCGTCATCGATGCCAACTCGGGCCTGGCCACCTCGGCCTTCCTGGGCAAGACGCAGCAGGGCAACGACCCGGTGGGCCGAAAGTCCGCCACCGACCGCAACAACACCATCCTCACGCTGTCCACCGCCGAGGCGCAGGAGTTCATCAAGCTGTCCTCGGCGATCGACGACGAGTGGGTGGCCGACATGAACAAGCGCGGCTTCAACGGCGCGCAGCTGCTGGAGTCCGCGCGTTCGCTGATCGCCAAGCACGGCCGCGGCTGAGCGTGCGCCGCACGGGTGTCGGCCGGGCGGCCGGGTCGGTCGCCTAGAATCCTGGGTTCCCCGACACCCGTAGACCGCGGGCGGAGCGCCGCTGGCGCCAGCCGCCGGCAAGGAGCCGCTTCCCGATGGCCGGACATTCCAAGTGGGCCAACATCCAGCACCGCAAGGGCCGCCAGGACGAGAAGCGCGGCAAGGTCTGGACCCGCGTCATCCGTGAGATCACGGTTGCCGCCCGCCAGGGTGGCGGCGACCCGGCGATGAACCCCCGCCTTCGCCTGGCGATGGACAAGGCCAAGGCGGCGAACATGCCCGCCGACCGCGTCAAGTACAACATCGACAAGGCCACGGGCAACGCCGATGGCTCCCACTACGAGGAGATCCGCTACGAGGGCTACGGCATCGGCGGCGCGGCCGTCATCGTCGACTGCATGACCGACAACCGGGTGCGCACGGTCGCCGAGGTCCGCCATGCGTTCAGCAAGTACGGCGGCAACCTGGGCACCGAAGGCTCGGTGGCTTTCCAGTTCAAGCATTGCGGCCTGGTCGTGCTGGCCCCCGGCGCCTGCGAGGACCGGGTGATGGAGCTGGCGCTGGAGGCCGGGGCCGACGACGTCGTCACCGGCGAGGATGGCTCCATCGAGGTCATCACCGCGCCCACCGCCTTCGAGGCGGTGCGCGATGCGCTGGTCGCCAGCGGCCTCGAGCCGGCGGTGGCCGAGGTGACCATGCGCCCGGAGAACACCGTGTCCATCACCGGCGACGACGCCGCACGGATGCAGAAGCTGCTGGACGTCATCGAGGACCTCGACGACGTGCAGGACGTGTTCCACAACGCCGAGATCAACCCTTGAAAGGGCGCCGATGAAGGTGCTGGTGGTGGGTGGCGGCGGCCGTGAGCACGCGATCGCCTGGAAGCTGGCCCAGTCGCCCAAGGTGCACAAGGTCTTCGTGGCGCCCGGCAATGCGGGCACCGCGCGGGACCCGCGCCTGAGCAACCTGCCGGTGACGGACATCGACGAACTCGCCGACCTGGCCGAGCGCGAGAAGGTCGGCCTGACGGTGGTGGGCCCGGAAGCGCCGCTGGCCGCAGGCATCGTCGACGTGTTCCGCGCCCGGGGCCTGCGCATCTTCGGGCCGACGCGGGCGGCCGCGCAGCTGGAAAGCTCCAAGGCCTTCTCCAAGGCCTTCATGCAGCGCCACGGCATTCCCACCGCCGCCTTCGAGGTGTTCTCCAACGCCGCGGCGGCCCACCTCTATGTCGACCAGGTCGGCGCGCCCATCGTCGTCAAGGCCGATGGCCTGGCCGCCGGCAAGGGCGTGGTGGTGGCCACCACGCTGGCCGAGGCGCACCGCGCCATCGACCACATGCTGGGCATGGGTGCCCAGCTGCCTTCGGCCGACGGGCAGATGGCCCGGGTCGTCATCGAGCAGGTGCTCGAGGGCGAGGAGGCGAGCTTCATCGTCATCAGCGACGGGCGGCAGGTGCTCGCGCTGGCCACCAGCCAGGACCACAAGCGCATCGGCGACGGCGACACCGGCCCCAACACCGGCGGCATGGGGGCCTATTCGCCCGCGCCGGTGGTCACGCCCAATGTGCATGCCCGCGCGATGCAGGACATCATCCTGCCCACCATCCACGGCATGGCCCGCGAGGGCACGCCCTTCACCGGCTTCCTCTATGCCGGGCTGATGATCGACCGCCACGGTCAGCCGCGAACGCTGGAGTTCAACGCCCGCCTGGGCGACCCGGAGACCCAGCCCATCCTGATGCGCCTGAAGAGCGACCTGCTCGACGTGCTGCTGCATGCCACTGCGCCCCTGTCCTCGCCATCTTCCTCCCCCGAATCCAGCACGCTCGACCTGCTGGAGCTGCAGTGGGACCGGCGCGTGGCGCTGGGGGTGGTGATGGCCGCCCCGGGTTATCCGGCCGAGCCGCGGCTGGGTGGCGTGGTCACCGGCCTGCCCGCCGAGCGCGACGATGCGGTGGTCTTCCACGCCGGAACCCGGCTGGGCGACGAAGGCCAGGTGCTGACCTCAGGCGGGCGCGTGCTGTGCGCCACGGCCTTGGGCGACGGCGTCCGTCAGGCGCAGCAGCGGGCCTACGAGCTGCTGGCGCCCATCCAGTTCGACGGCGCCCAGTACCGCCGCGACATCGGCCACCACGCCATCAAGCGTTGAACCGCCAGGGGCGTCGGGCGCAGGCCCCGCCCCCAGGAGCCCTCTGATGAACCTCGCCTCCGTCCGCGACTACCTCCTGGATCTCCAGGGCCGAATCATCGACGCCACCGAGCGCGTGGACGGCCACCGCTTCGTCAGCGACGGCTGGATCCGCGACCCCGGCGAACGGCTGCAGGGCGATGGCCTGTCGCGGCTGGTGGAGGAGGGCGGTGCGCTCGAGCGGGGCGGCTGCAGCTTCAGCCACGTGCGCGGCGCCACCATGCCCGCTTCGGCCACCCAGCACCGCCCGGAACTGGCCGGCGCCCCCTTCGAGGCCATGGGCGTGTCGCTGGTCTTCCACCCCCGCAACCCGTATGCACCGACCGCCCACATGAACGTGCGGCTGTTCGCCGCGATGCCCGCCGGGCGCGAGCCGGTCTACTGGTTCGGCGGCGGCATGGACCTCACGCCCTACTACGGCTTCGAGGAGGACGCCGCGCACTTCCACCGCACCTGCCGCGACGCTTTGGCGCCGCATGGCGAGGACAAGTTCCCGCGCTTCAAGCGCTGGTGCGACGAGTACTTCTTCCTCAAGCACCGCGGTGAGCCGCGCGGCGTGGGCGGCGTGTTCTTCGACGACTTCGCCGAGGCCGGCTTCGACGGCAGCTTCGCGATGATGCGTTCGGTGGGCGACGCCTTCACCGAGGCCTACCTGCCGCTGCTGGAGCGCCGCAAGGACACGCCCTACGGCGAGCGCGAGCGCGATTTCCAGGCCTACCGGCGTGGCCGCTACGTGGAGTTCAACCTCGTGTTCGACCGGGGCACGCTCTTCGGCCTGCAGTCGGGCGGGCGCACCGAGAGCATCCTGATGTCGATGCCGCCGCTCGTGAAATGGCGCTACCGCTGGGCGCCCGAGGACGGCACGCCCGAAGCGCGCCTGTACCGCGACTTCCTGCGCCCGCGCGACTGGGCCGACTGGCAACCCGGCCAGGCGCTGGCGTGAGGCGTCAGGTCGGCCTGCTGGGCGGAAGCTTCGATCCGGTGCACCTGGGACACCTGGCGCTGGCGCGTGCCGCGCGCGACGGCGCCGGGCTGGACGAGGTGTGGTGGGTGCCGGCGGGCCAGCCCTGGCAGAAGGCCCGCCGCCTGGCGCCGGCCGAGCACCGCCGGGCCCTGGTGGAACTGGCCATCGAGGGCGAGCGGGGCTTCCGGCTGGAGCCCTGCGAGCTCGACCGCTGCGGCCCCACCTACACCATCGACACGCTGCGCTCGCTGCAGGACCGAACCTCGGCTCCTGCCGATGCAGCGGTGGACTGGTGGCTGGTCATGGGCCAGGACCAGTTCGCCCGCCTGTCCACCTGGCGCGACTGGCCCGAACTGATCGAACGCACCGGCTTTGCGGTGGCGCTGCGCGATGGCCAGGCCCCCGCCGCGGACCCGGCACTCGCCGGCCGCGCGCTGCGGGTACGCACCGTGCCCCTGGCGCCGGTGGCGCTGTCGTCCACTGCGGTGCGCGAGCGCGCCGCCGCGGGCCTCGGGCTCGCGGGCATGGTGCCGCCGGCCGTCGAGGCTTATATTGCCGCGCACTCCCTCTACCGTTCTCCCCTGGCCGTCTGAGCTTTCGACGAGCCTTCCCCTGAAACCCACCCCACCCGGACACCCCCCGCTGCATGGACATCCGCAAGCTGCAACGCGCCATCGTCGATGGCCTCGAGGATGTGAAGGCGCAGAACATCGCCGTCTTCAACACCGAGCAACTCTCGCCCCTGTTCGAGCGGGTCATCGTCGCCTCGGGCACGAGCAACCGCCAGACCAAGGCCCTCGCGTCCAGCGTTCGCGAGTCGGTCAAGCGCCGGGGGCTGGAGGTGCTGCGCACCGAAGGCGAGGAGAACGGCGAATGGATCATCGTGGACTGCGGCGCGGCCGTCTGCCACGTGATGCAGCCGGCCATCCGCGAGTACTACCGCCTGGAGGAGATCTGGGGCGGCAAGGCGGTGAAGATGAAGCTGGGCACCGGCAAGTCCCTGCTGCCCAAGGGCTCCGAGGGGCCGGTGGACGAGGATGAGGAAGAGGTGGAGGTCGCGGCGCCTGCGCCGGCGAGCGCTGCGGCGGCCAAGGGCCGTGGCCGTGCCGGTCCCGCCGCCAAGGCGGCCCGCCCGGCGCGCGGCAAGGGCGGCCCGTCGCGCCGCAGGGCCGAAGCCGGCCCCGAAGAGGAATACGCCCCTGAGCGGCCCGAGGTGGACCCGCCGGCCCGCAAGCGTCCGGCGCGCAAGAGCGCGGCGCAGGCCGCCGCAGCGCCGGCTGTCCGCAAGGCGCCCGCACGCGGCGTGACGACCCGTTCGTCCTCGAAGTCCTCGTCGTCCTCTTCCGCGTCGTCCGCGTCTTCGGCCGCCTCGGGCCGCGCCCGCCGCGCCCCGACGCAGCCGCAGGAGGCCTCGGTTCGCACGGTGGTGGTGGCCTCGCCCAAGACCGCAAGCGCCGGCAAGCCCGGGGCCAAGACGGCCCGCAAGGCCGCACCGGCCGCAGCACCCAAGGCCGCCACCCGTGCGGCGCCTGGCTTGAAGGTCGCACCCACGGCCGCACCCAAGGCCGCACCCAAGGCCGCACCCAAGGCCGCACCCAAGGCCGCCTCCAGCGCGGCACCCAAGGCAGCGCCCCGGGCTGCGGCCAAGGCACCCGCGCCCGCCCGCGGCGCCGCCGGGACGCGCCGCAAGCCGTGAAGCTGCTGCTCTGCGCGGTGGGCCAGCGGCCCCCCGCCTGGGCAGAGGCCGGCTACGAGGAATACGCGCGGCGCTTTCCGCGCGAACTGCCGCTGGTGCTCAAGGCCATCAAGGCCGAGCCCCGCGGCTCGCGCACCCCGGAGCAGTTGATGGCGGCCGAGGCCGAGCGCATCGACGCGGCGGTCGTCTCGGCCGCGGCGGGCGGCGGCGTGCGGCGGGTGGCGCTGGACGAACGCGGCGACCGCCTCACCACCCGGGCGCTGGCCGACCGGCTCGCGCTGTGGCGCGAGGACGGTCGCGACGTGGCCCTGCTGGTGGGCGGGCCGGATGGTCTTCACCCCCGCCTGCGCGAATCGGCCGACGAGCGGCTGCGCCTGTCCGACCTCACGCTTCCCCACGCCATGGTTCGGGTGCTGCTGGCCGAGGCGCTGTACCGCGCCTGGACCTTGCACACCGGCCACCCCTACCACCGCGAGTAGCCACGACGCGCCGGCCTGGCGCCTTCGCCGCTGCCCGTCCACCGCAGGCTTCCCGCCATGTCCGACCCTGTCCCACCGGCCTTCGTCTACCTGGCGTCGCAGAGCCCGCGCCGTGCGGCGCTGCTCGATCAGATCGGCATCGCGCACCGACCGCTGCTGGCCGATGCCGACGAGGATGCCGAGTCGCTCGAGGCCGTGCTGCCCGGCGAGCGGCCGCGGGCCTATGTCGAGCGGGTGGTCGAGGCCAAGCTGAAGGCGGCGCTGGCAAGGCTCGAACGCCGGCAACTGCCGCGCGCGCCGGTGCTGTGCGCCGACACCACCGTCGCGCTCGGACGCCGCATCTACGGCAAGCCGGCCGATGCGGCCGATGCCGTGCGCATGCTGGCCGAATTGGCCGGCCGCACCCACCGCGTCCTCACCGGCCTGGGCGTGGCCTGGGGGCCGGGGGCCGACGAGCGCGCCTTCGCCACGCAGGTGTCGCGGGTGCGCTTCGCCCGCCTGAGCACCGAGGCCATCGAAGGCTACGTGGCCAGCGGCGAGCCGCTCGGCAAGGCCGGGGCCTATGCCATCCAGGGCCGGGCGGCGGCCTTCATCGAGCACATCGAGGGCAGTCATTCGGGCATCATGGGACTCCCCCTGCTCGAAGCCGCGCGGCTGCTGCAGCGCTCGGGCGTGGCGCCCGCGTGACCCACCCCTGACCCCCACAAGCTTCGAGCGATGCAGGACATCCTGATCAACTGGTCCCCGCAGGAAACCCGGGTGGCCGTCGTCGAGCACGGCGCGCTGCAGGAACTGCACATCGAGCGCACGCTCGAGCGCGGCCATGTGGGCAATCTCTACAACGGCCGCGTGGCCCGGGTGCTGCCCGGCATGCAGAGCGCCTTCGTCGACATCGGCCTGGAGCGCGCCGCCTTCCTGCATGTGGCCGACCTGCACACCCCCGGCGTGCCCGGTCGCGGCGTTCCGCTGCCCGAGGGCCATGTGCCGCTGCCCATCGAACGCCGCGTGTTCGAGGGCCAGTCGCTACTGGTCCAGGTCATCAAGGACGCCATCGGCACCAAGGGCGCGCGGCTGAGCACCCAGGTGAGCGTGGCCGGGCGGCTGCTTGTCTTCCTGCCCCAGGACGACCACATCGGCATCTCGCAGAAGATCGGCTCGCCGGAGACCCGCGAAGCCCTGCGCGAACGCATGGCCGCCCTGGTGGCGGCCCAGCAGGCCGCCGAAGCGGCCGGCGGCAGCATCACCCCACCCGGTGGCTACATCCTGCGCACCAACGCGGAAGACGCCACCGACGCCGAGCTGGCCGATGACATCCGCTACCTGCGCCGCACCTGGCAGCGCATCCGCGAGAAGAGCCTGGCCTCGCCGCCGGCCACGCTGCTGCATGAAGACCTCGACCTCGCCCGGCGCGTGCTGCGCGACCTGACGCAGGAGTCCACGCAGAGCATCCGCATCGACTCGCGCCTGCAGTTCGAGCAGATGCAGGCCTTCGGACGCGAGTTCATGCCCGGCGCCGCCGGCCGGCTCGACCTCTACCGCGGCGAGCGCCCCATCTTCGACCTCTACAACATCGACGAGGACATCAAGCGGGCGCTCGGCCGGCGGGTGGAGCTCAAGAGCGGCGGCTACCTCATCATCGACCAGACCGAGGCGCTGACCACCATCGACGTGAACACCGGCGGCTTCGTGGGCGCGCGCAACTTCGACGACACCATCTTCAAGACCAACCTCGAGGCGGCCGGCGCCATCGCGCGGCAGCTGCGCCTGCGCAACCTGGGCGGCATCGTCATCCTCGACTTCATCGACATGGCCCGCGAGGACCACCAGCAGCAGGTGCTCGCCGAGCTGCGCAAGCACCTGCAGCGCGACCGCACCAAGACCACCGTCAGCGGCTTCACGCAGCTGGGCCTGGTGGAGATGACGCGGAAGCGCACCCGGGAGTCCCTGGCCCACATGCTGTGCGAACCCTGCCCCACCTGCCAGGGCCGCGGCCAGGTGAAGACCGCGCGCAGCGTGTGCTACGACATCCTGCGCGAGA